>VHDL01000014.1 GCA_016871415.1 Verrucomicrobiota bacterium | reverse complement strand
GGGTGACCACTGGGCGACGACGGGATTGAAACCGTAGGCCATGATGGTGCAGACGTCGGTCTCGCCGCCGAGGACCGGCAGCTTGGCGGCCATCGCTTCCGGCGGGGTCGACTGCGTCGCGCCACCGAAAGGATGGAGCACCGTATTGGCGCCGATCGAGGCGTCGAAGCGCTCGACCAGGCCGCGCTGGGCGGCGTGCGGGAGGGCCGAGACGGCCTTCAGGAGGTCGTCGGCCGTCGGCGCGGAAGCCGTCTGGAAAGGATGCTTCGCGGCGTCGGGCGCGAGGACCTTGGCCGAGGCGGACTGCGTCACGCCGTTGGTGTCGAGGAAGTCGCGGGCGATGTCGACGACGCGCTGGCCGCGCCATTCCATGATCAGGCGGCCGGAGTCGGTGACGTCGGCGACCTGCACCGCTTCGAGGTTCTCGCGACGGGCGGCGGCGAGGAAGGCCGGGACGTCCTTGGGCTCGAGGACGACGGCCATGCGCTCCTGGGATTCGGACAGCGCGATCTCGGAACCATCGAGGCCGTCATACTTGAGCGGCACGCGGTCGAGGTGGACGTGGAGCGAAGGGGCGAGCTCGCCGATGGCGACGGACACGCCGCCGGCGCCGAAGTCGTTGCAACGCTTGATCAGGCGGCTGACGGACGCGTCGCGGAAGAGACGCTGCAGCTTGCGCTCGGTCGGGGCGTCGCCCTTCTGGACCTCGGCGGAATTCTGGAGGGCGGTCTCGGTGTGCTCCTTGGAAGAGCCCGTCGCGCCGCCCACGCCGTCGCGGCCGGTGCGGCCGCCGACGAGCACGATGACGTCGCCCGGAGAGGGCGCCTCGCGGCGCACGCAGTCACGGGGACCCGCGGCGACGACCGCGCCGATCTCCATGCGCTTGGCCACGTAGCCCGGGTGGTAGTGTTCGGACACCAGGCCGGTCGCGAGGCCGATCTGGTTGCCGTAAGAAGAGTAGCCGGCGGCTGCGCCGGTGGTGATCTTGCGCTGCGGGAGCTTGCCCGGGAGCGTCTTCTCGTAAGGCGTGAGCGGATCGCCGGCGCCCGTCACGCGCATCGCCTGATACACGTAGGAACGGCCCGAAAGCGGGTCGCGGATCGCGCCGCCGAGGCAGGTGGCCGCGCCGCCGAAGGGCTCGATCTCCGTCGGGTGGTTATGCGTCTCGTTCTTGAACATCACCAGCCACTCCTGGACGCGGCCGTCGGTCTCGACCGGCACGACGATCGAGGCGGCGTTCACCTCCTCGGAGTCTTCCATATCGTCGAGCTTGCCCGTGCGCTTCAGCTCGCGGCCGGCGATGGTCGCGATGTCCATCAGGCAGACCGGCTTGCCCTGGCGGTTGAGGCCGAGGCGCACCTGCTGGTAGCGTTCCCACGAGGCCTTGAAGGGGGCCAGCAGGGGCGAATCCGCGAACTCGACCGACTTCAGCTCGGCGAGGAAGGTCGTGTGGCGGCAGTGGTCGGACCAATAAGTGTCGAGCAGCTTGATCTCCGTGATCGTCGGCTCGCGGCGGGCCTGGTCGCGGAAGTGGGCCTGGCAGAACTGCAGGTCGGCGTCGGACATCGCGAGGCCGAGCTCCTTGCGGAGGGCGGCGAGCGCGGCGGCGTCCTTGGTGAGGAAACCGCCGATCGAACGGACCGCGGCGGGAGCGGGGGCGGCGCGACGGATCGAAGCGGGCTTGGCGAGGTCGGCCTCGCGGGAGTCGACCGGATTGATCAGGTAGGCCTTGATGCGCTTCAGGTCTTCGGGCGAGGCGCCGCTGACCACGAAGGTGCGGGCCGCGGCGACGACCGGGCGATCCCCGCCGGAGACGATCTGCAGGCACTGCGCGGCCGAATCGGCGCGCTGGTCGAACTGTCCCGGCAGGTATTCGACCGCGAAGGCCGTCTCATGAGCGGCGAGGGGGAAGCACTCCTCGAAGACGTCGTCGACAGGGGGTTCGGCGAAGACCGTCGGAATCGCCTGGCGGATGGCGGCCTCGGAGGCGCCCTCGATGTCGTAACGCTGGAGAATACGGAGGCTCTTCAGGCCGGGGAGGCGGAGCGAATCCGACAGATCACGCAGGAGATGGTCGGCTTCGGAGCGGAAGGCGGGTTTCTTCTCGACGAAAATGCGCTTCATCAAAGTCGCCCCTACCTTGTCGTGTCCGAGGGCGGGAGGGCAAGTCGCGTTAGGTGCGGGGCATTGATGGGCGGCTGACCGAGGGCGGTCAGCCCTACCTGATCCCGGGGTAGGATTTTTCCAGAGCTGTCCCTGTCCCTGCCCCTGTCCCTACCCACCCCTTCTCCCCTCCCCACCCCAAACCATTGACACCCCCCTGCCCCTTCCCCTTCTTTTGCCCTTCACGTCCGAGCCTTGAGACCCCGGTCGGACCCTCCCAAGACCCCCTCTTACCATGGCCAAGACCAACACCAAGAAGAACAAGTCCACCTCCAAAGTCGTCTACACCTGGGGTGACGGAAAGGCGGACGGCAACGGCTCGATGAAGGCCCTCCTCGGGGGCAAGGGAGCCAACCTCGCCGAAATGACCCGCATCGGCCTCCCGGTGCCTCCCGGCTTCACCATCACGACCGAAGTCTGCACCTACTACTACGCCAACAAGCGCACCTACCCCTCCAACCTACAGGCCCAGATGGAGGCTGGTGTCGTCAACATGGAGAAAATCATGGGCACCAAGTTCGGCGCCACCTCCGGCATGCCCCTCCTCGTCGCCGTCCGCTCGGGCGCCCGCGACTCGATGCCGGGCATGATGGACACCATCCTGAACCTCGGCCTCAACGACCAGACCGTCATCGCCCTCGAGAAGGCCACCAACAACCCCCGCTTCGCCTGGGACTGCTACCGCCGCTTCATCCAGATGTACGGCGACGTCGTGCTCGGCGTGCAGAAGCGCGAAGGCGAGGACCATGAGCCGTTCGAGTCCGTCATCGAAGAATTCAAGCACAAGAAGTATAGGTCCGACATCGAGGACTCCGCCCTCACCGCCGAGGACCAGCAGGAGCTCGTCAAGCGCTTCAAGGCCCTCGTCAAGGCCCGCACCGGCAAGGTCTTCCCCAACGATCCGTGGGACCAGCTGCGCGGCGCCGCCGGCGCCGTCTTCTCCTCGTGGATGAACGACCGCGCGATCGTCTACCGCCGCAAGTATAACATCCCCGCCGAGTGGGGCACCGCCGTCAACGTCCAGGCCATGGTGTTCGGCAACACCGGCGATAAGTCCGGTTCCGGCGTCGCCTTCACCCGTAATCCCGCCAACGGCGCGGATGAGTTCTACGGCGAATTCCTCGTCAACGCCCAGGGCGAGGACGTCGTCGCCGGCGTCCGCACCCCCGAGCCGGTCAGCAAGCTCAAGGCCGTGATGCCCCAGAGCTTCGCCCAGCTCATGAAGGTCCGCCAGATCCTCGAGCGGCACTTCAAGGACGTTCAGGACATCGAGTTCACCATCCAGGAAGGCAAGCTGTACATGCTCCAGACGCGTAACGGCAAGCGCACCGCCGCCGCCGCGCTGAAGTTCGCCGCCGACATGGTGAAGGAGAAGCTCATCGACTGGGAGACCGCGATCCTGCGCAACCCGGCCGACCAGCTCGAGCAGCTCCTCGCCCCGATCTTCGACCTCGCCGAGGTGAAGAAGGCCAAGGCCATCGCCACCGGCCTCCCCGCCGGCCCCGGCGCCGCCACCGGCAAGATTTACTTCAACGCTGAGCGCGCCGTCGTGGCCGCCGAGAAGGGCGAGAAGGTCCTCCTCGTCCGCGTCGAGACCTCCCCGGAAGACCTCCGCGGCATGATCGCCGCCGAGGGCATCCTCACCGCCCGCGGCGGCGTGTCCTCGCACGCCGCGCTCGTCGCCCGCCAGATGGGCAAGGTCTGCGTCTGCGGCGCCGCCGCCGTCCAGATCGACTACGACAAGAAGACCACCACGATTGCCGGCTACACCTTCAAGGAAGGCGACTACCTCTCCATCGACGGCACGGCCGGCACGGTCTACGCCGGCCAGATCAAGACCGCTCCCTCGGAAATCATCGCCGGCCTGCTCAATGACGACAGGCGCGCCCAGAAGACCGAGAAGTACAGGAACTACGTCCAGCTGATGAAGTGGTGCTCGCAGGCCACCCGCCTCGCCGTCCGCACCAACGCCGACAATCCTGAGCAGACCGCCCAGGCCATCGCGTTCGGCGCCCAGGGCATCGGCCTGACCCGCACCGAGCACATGTTCTTCGAAGGCGACCGCATCGACGCCGTCCGCGAGATGATCCTCGCCGAGACGCTCGAAGGCCGGAAGAAGGCCCTCGCGAAGATCCTCCCCTACCAGCGCGAGGACTTCACTGGCATCTTCAAGGCCCTCAACGGCCTGCCCGCCACGATCCGCCTCCTGGACCCGCCCCTGCACGAGTTCGTGCCGCACGACGACAAGGCCCAGGCCGCCCTCGCCAAGAAGCTCGGCATCAAGACCGAGAAGGTCGTCGCCCGCGTGGCCGCCCTGCACGAGTTCAACCCGATGCTCGGTCACCGCGGATGCCGTCTCGGCATCGCCTACCCGGAGATCACCGAGACCCAGGCCCGCGCCATCTTCGAGGCCGCCGCCGCGGTCCAGAAGAAGGGCATCAAGGTGAAGCCCGAGGTCATGGTCCCGCTCGTGGGCTTCAAGCGCGAGCTCGACCTCCAGGTCGAGGTCATCCACCGCGTAGCCGCCGAAGTGCAGGCCGAGAAGAAGGTCAAGATCGCCTACTCCGTGGGCACGATGATCGAGGTGCCCCGCGGCGCCCTGACCGCCGACGAGATCGCCCAGACGGCCGAGTTCTTCAGCTTTGGCACGAACGACCTCACCCAGACCGCGCTCGGCGTCAGCCGCGACGACATGGGCAACTTCCTCGGCGCCTACACTGAGAACGAGATCTTCAAGAAGAACCCGTTCGCCACGCTCGACCAGACCGGCGTCGGCCAGCTCGTCCAGATCGCCATCGAGAAGGGCCGCAGGACCCGTCCCGACATCAAGCTCGGCATCTGCGGCGAACACGGCGGCGAGCCCGAGTCCGTGAAGTTCTGCCACCGCGTGGGCCTGTCCTACGTCTCCTGCTCGCCCTACCGCGTGCCGGTCGCCCGCCTCGCCGCCGCCCAGGCCGCGATCGAGGAGAAGCGCGCCGCCAAGCGCAAGTGAGCCGGGACTGACGTCCCGACGTGACGAGGGCGCGCCGCCAGGCGCGCCCTCCTTCTTTTCAGTCTTTTCAGACCGCCGTCACCGGGTGGACAGCCAGGCGAGGAACGCCAGGCCGGCCGCCAGGAAGAACAGCAGGTAGAGGAAGACCTTGCCGAGACCCGAACCGACCTTCGCCACCCCGGAGTCGCCGACCGCGCGGACGAGCCAGCGGCCGCGCTTGGTGACGCGGGTCACCTGCACGTCGGGCCAGTCACGTCCCTCGACGTCCTTGACGACGCCGTAGACCAGCCCAACCTTGACTAGTTCGGCGTAGGCACGGGCCTTGCGGGCGGGTGTCAGACGGTCGAACCCGTTGCACTCCCGGCCGACCACCAGGCGCTCCAGCCCCTGGCGGGCGTCCTTTGAGAGTTCAGGCGTGGGCATTATGGAAGGCATTTTTACAAATGTGACGGTGGCAATGAGCAAGGGGATAGTTGCGGGACACCGTAAAAATAATGCTTCGGAAGACCGTGCGCCCGACCAAAGATGACGCCATGTCCGAGAGCATGACGCCCGTCGCGCTGACCATCGCGGGCTCCGACAGCGGAGCCGGAGCGGGGGCGCAGGCGGACCTGCTCACCTTCGCGGCCCACGGCGTCTTCGGCACGACGGCGGTCACCTGCCTCACGGCGCAGAATCCGACGGGCGTCGCGGGCGTGCGGGCGGTCGAGCCTGACTTCGTCATGGCGCAATGCGAACAGGTCCGGGCGCACTTCCGTCCGACTGCGGCCAAGACCGGCATGCTGCTGGAGGCCGCCATCGTGCGGGCCGTCGCCGGCTTCATCCGGTCATCGGGCATCCCGGTCGTCGTCGATCCCGTCATGGTCGCCACCAGCGGGGCCACGCTGCTGAGACCCGAGGCGATCGAGGCGCTGCGCAAGGAGCTGATCCCGCTCGCGGCGGTCGTGACGCCCAACCTCGACGAGGCCGCCATCCTCCTCGGCCGCAAGGCCGTCGGCGGCAAGGCGGCCGCGTCCGAGGCGTCGGAGCTCGCGCGCGCCTTCGGCGCGCCCTTCCTCGTGAAAGGCGGGCACGGCCAGAGCGACGCACTGGTCGACGCGCTGGCGTGGCCTGACGGCCGTGCCATCGAGCTGCATTCCGTCCGCGTCCACGGTGTCGACACGCATGGCAGCGGCTGCACGCTTTCCGCCGCCATCGCGGCAGGCCTGGCGAAGGGCCACGACCTCGGGACCTCCGTGCGTCAGGCCCATGCCTACCTGCAGGAGGCGATCCGGCGCCCCCTGCCTGTGGCCGGACTGCGCTGCATCAGGCACCTCTGAGCCCCTTGGGCGGTCAGACCCCTGTTAAACGGGGGTTTTGGCGGCTTTGACGAGTTGTTCACACTTGCCCCCTCCGAGGTCAGCCCTTTTCTAACCCCCTTCCCTCGGCCCGACGGCCGGGCACCCTGACCATGAGCAAGAAGCACGCAGCCAAGCATTCCCAAGCCCAGGCCCCCGCGGCCGTATCCGCCCGCACCGGCGTCAAGATGCGCGGCTGCGACGTCATGGTGCGCTGCCTCGAGAACCTCGACGTCGACACCATCTTCGCCTACCCGGGCGGCGCCTCCATGGAGCTGCACCAGGGCCTGACCCGCTCCAAGAAGATCCGCACCATCCTCCCCCGCCACGAGCAGGGAGGCGCCTTCATGGCGCAAGGCTACGCCCGCGTCACCGGCAAGCCCGGCGTCTGCATGGCCACCTCCGGGCCCGGCGCGACCAACCTCGTGACCGCGATTGCCGACGCGCACATGGACAGCATCCCGCTGATCTGCATCACCGGCCAGGTCTACCAGCAGTTCATCGGGCGCGCCGCCTTCCAGGAGACCGACTTCTACGGCATGACCCTGCCGATCGTGAAGCACTCGTTCCTCGTCCTCGATTACAACGAGCTGCCCTCGATCATCTACAAGGCCTTCAAGATCGCCACCACCGGACGCCCCGGCCCCGTCGTGATCGACATCCCCAAGGACATCCAGCAGCACGAGTGGGTGCCCGTCTTCCCGAAGTCGCCCGACGACGTGGAGATCCCCGGTCTCACCGTGCCGCCCAAGGCTCCTGACGCCGAGCTCACCCAGGTCCTGCGCCTGATCGAGAAGGCCAAGCAGCCCGTGCTCTACATCGGCGGCGGCATCCTCTCCAGTAACGCCCATCGCGAGCTGCGCGCCTTCGCCGAAGCCACCGGCATCCCCGTGGCCTCCACCCTGATGGGCCTCGGCGGCTTCCCCGCCAGCCACCCCCAGTCCCTCTACTGGTATGGCATGCACGGCACCGTCGCCGGCAACTGGGCCGTCTGCAAGAGCGACCTCCTCATCGCCCTCGGCGCGCGCTTCGACGACCGCATCACCGGCGCCATCGAGAAGTTCGCGCCGGACGCCACCATCGTCCACGTCGACATCGACCGATCCGAGCACCACAAGAACAAGTTCGCCGACTACCCGATCCACTCGGACGTCCGCTACGCGCTCTCGCGTCTGACGGCACTGGCCAAGAAGGGCTTCCGCAAGCCCGACCTCAAGGCCTGGTACACGACCATCAACGGCTGGAAGAAGCAGCACCCCTTCCCCTTCAGCTACGACCACTCCAAGACCAAGCACATCCTCCCGCAGGAGGCCGTGCAGGTGCTCTTCGAGGAGTCCAAGGGCAAGGCGATCATCTCCACCGGCGTGGGCCAGCACCAGATGTGGGCTCCGCAGTACTACCACTTCGACGAACCCCGCGCCTTCGTCAGCTCGCTCGGCGCCGGCACGATGGGCTTCGGCCTGCCCGCCGCCATCGGCGCCAAGGTCGCGCGTCCTGACCGCGAGGTGATCGACATCGACGGCGACGGCTCGTTCCTGATGAACATCCAGGAACTGGCGTGCATGAAGATCGAGAAGATCAACGCCAAGGTGCTCCTCCTCAACAACCAGCACCTCGGCATGGTCGTGCAGTGGGAGGACCGCTTCTACGCGGGCGTCCGCGGACACACCATCCTCGGCGACGCCAAGAACATCGGCAGCCCCGACAATCCTTCGGGACTGTATCCCGACTTCGTCAAGATTGCCCAGGGCTTCGGCATCAAGGCTCGGCAGGTCATGTGCCGCGAGGACCTCCGCGAGGCCATCCGCGAGATGCTCGCGCACGACGGCCCGTACCTTCTCGACGTCGTCGTGCCCTACACCGAGCACGTCCTCCCCTTCATCCCGCAGAAGAAGTCGGCGATGGAGATCCTGACGGACTGACCGCGCCAGACGCGGAAGCTCATCGGCACGGCTGACCGCCTACGGTCAGCCGTGCCTTCGTATCTCCCTGTCCCTGCCCCTGTCCCTACATCTGCGTCCCCACCGCAACGCTCAGTGTCCGGCCAGCCAACGCTCGGCCTCGATGGCGGCGCGGCAGCCCATGCCCGCCGCGGTGATGGCCTGGCGGTAGACGTGGTCGGAGCAGTCGCCCGCGACGAAGACGCCGGGGACGCGGGTGGAGACGGTGTTGGGACCAGCCACGAAGTAGCCGCCTTCGTCGACCTCGAGGGCCGGCGTGAAAGGTCCGCTGTTGGGCACGTGGCCGATCGCCACGAACACACCCTTCACGGCGAGGTCGCGCGTGGCGCCAGACTTGTCGACGACCCGGAGCGTGTGGACCTTGGCGTCGCCGAGGATCGAGACCGGCGAGACGTTGAGGACGAGCTCGATCTTCGGGTGGGCCTTGACGCGCTGCACCATGATGTCGGAAGCGCGGAAAGTGTCGCGGCGATGCGCAAGCAGGACCTTGGAGGCGAAGCGCGTGAGGAAGAGGGCCTCCTCGCACGCCGAGTCGCCGCCGCCCACGACCGCCACGGGCACGTCGCGGTAGAAGGCGCCGTCGCAGGTCGCGCAGGTCGTCACGCCGTTGCCGCCGTAGTATTCCTTCTCGCCCGGGATGCCCAGCAGCCGGGGAGAGGCGCCGGTGGCGATGATCACCGCCCGGGCCTCGTAGGTCGCCTCGCCGCCGACGAGCTTCTTCACCGGGCCCGAGAAGTCGACGGAGGTGATGCGGTCCCACGCGAAGCGCGCGCCGAAACGTTCGGCTTGGCCCTTCATGCTCGTGATGAGCTCGTTGCCGTCCACGCCGTGCGTGAAGCCGGGGAAGTTCTCGACCTCAGACGTCGTGGTCAGCTGGCCGCCGGGCTGGCCGCCCTCGAGGACGAGCGGGGCGAGTCCCGCACGGGCGGCGTAGATGGCGGCGGTGAGGCCGGCGCAACCAGTGCCGAGGATGAGGACGTGCTCCGCCATGGGGATGCGCCCATCTTGCCCTCCGTATGCCCACGGCAAGGCGGAAAACCCGCCGTGAACAACATCAGACAAGGCTTGCCCCGGGGGGGCCGTTCGGGGTTTGCTGACCGCTCGCGTCCGGAACCATGTTCCTCAGCATCCTCAAGCTATTCGCCGGCAGCCATAACCGGAAGTTCCTGCGGGATTGCGCCCCGGTCGTGCGCCGGATCAACGCCATCGAGGAGGAGTACCAGAGGCTCTCCGACGACGCCCTGCGGGCCAAGACGGCCGAGTTCCGGGCTCGTCACGCCAAGGGCGAATCCCTCGACGCGCTGCTTCCCGAGGCCTTCGCCGCCGTCAAGAACGCCGCCCGGAGGCTCTGCGGGTCCCGCAAGGTCGTCTGCGAGCATGAACAGGGCTGGGAGATGGTCCATTTTGACGTCCAGCTCATCGGCGGCATGGCGCTCCACCAGGGCAAGATCGCCGAGATGGCCACGGGCGAGGGCAAGACCCTCGTCGCCACCCTGCCCCTCTACCTCAACGCCCTTTCCGGCCGCAACTGCCAGCTCGTCACGGTCAACGACTACCTCGCCCGCCGCGACTCCCAGTGGATGGGGCACCTGCTCGAATGGCTTGGACTGACGGTCGGCTGCATCCAGAACCAGATGGGCAGCGGTGAGCGCAAGGCCGCCTACGGATGCAACATCACCTACGGCACCGCCTCGGAGTTCGGCTTCGATTACCTGCGCGACAACGGCATGGCCCTCTCGGCCGAGGAGCAGGTCCAGCGCGACCACCACTTCTGCATCGTCGACGAGATCGACTCCGTGCTCATCGACGAGGCCCGCACGCCACTGATCATCTCCGGTCCGGTCGCCGAGGAGCGTGAGCCGCCCTACCCCCGCCTGCGGGACGACGTCGCCAAGCTGGTGGACCTGCAGGAGAAGCTGGTCGACCGACTGCTCTCCGAACTCCGCACAGAACTCGGAAAGCTGGCCGAAGGCGCCGAGCCCTCCCAGGACGCGATGGACAAGCTCTGGCTGGCCTCGCACGGCATCCCCCGCCACCCCGGCCTACTCCGCCTCAAGGAGAACGGCCGGCTGGTGAAGCTGCTCGAACGTCACGAGGGCGTGCTGGCCTCGGAGATTGAGAAGGACCGCCGCTTCCACCTCAAGGAGCGCCTCTACTTCTCGATCAACGAACGCAACCACGAGGCCGACCTCACCCAGATGGGACGTGACGCGCTGCGCCCCGGGGACCTCGACGCCTTCGTGCTGCCCGACCTCCCGACGCGCTTCGTCGAGCTGGACCGCGACGCCGCGCTGGCGCCCGAGCGTCGCGCGGAGCTCCGCGCCGAGGCCGAGGCCACCTACGTCCGCGTCTCCGAGGAGATCCACGCCATCGGCCAGCTACTCAAGGCCTACACGCTCTACGAGGTCGACAAGCAGTACGTGGTCCAGGACGGCAAGGTGAAGATCGTCGACGAGAATACCGGGCGCATCATGGAGGGCCGCCGCTGGTCCGACGGCCTGCACCAGGCGGTCGAGGCCAAGGAGGGCGTGCCCCTCGAGCCCGAAAACAAGACCTACGCGACCGTTACCATCCAGAACTACTTCCGCATGTACCGGAAGCTGGCGGGCATGACCGGCACGGCTGAGACCGAGGCCTCCGAATTCCACGACATCTACCGCCTGCCGGTCGTCACCATCCCGACCCACCGGCCCTGCGTCCGCGTCGACGAGAACGACATCGTCTTCAAGACCCGCCGGGAGAAGTTCGACTACGCGGTGAAGGAGATCGTGGAGGCCAACCGCCGCGGCCAGCCGGTGCTCGTCGGGACGGCCTCGGTCGAGGCCTCCGAGGCCCTCAGCCGCCTGCTGACCAAGAACCGCGTCTCGCACAACGTCCTCAACGCCAAGCAGCACCAGCGCGAGGCCGAGATCATCACCCTGGCCGGCCAGCGCAGCGCAGTCACCATCGCGACCAACATGGCCGGACGCGGCACCGACATCCGTCTCGGCGAAGGGGTGCGCGAACTGGGCGGACTCTACGTGCTGGGCACGGAGCGCCACGAGTCCCGCCGCGTCGACCGCCAGCTGCGCGGCCGATGCTCGCGTCAGGGCGACCCGGGCCGTTCCCGCTTCTTGGTCTCCCTTGAGGACGACCTGATGCGGCTCTTCTCCAACGCCGGTATCATCTCCTCGATGCTGGAGAAGTCCTTCAAGGAGGGCGAGCCGCTGGAGCACCCGCTGCTCAACCGCTCGATCGGCACCGCCCAGAAGCGCGTCGAGGGCCAGAACTATTCCATCCGCAAGCGCCTGCTGCAGTACGATGACGTGCTCAACCAGCAGCGCCAGATTGTCTACTCCGTGCGCAACCGCGCGCTCCACTCCGACGAGGCCCGCGACACGGTGCTGGAGCTGGTGTCGGAGGAGGTCGAGGACCGCCTCGGCCCCGTGTTCCCCGAAGGGGGCGCGCCCGACGTCCGCGAGACCACGGCCTTCTGCGACTGGTTCCTGACCTCCTTCCACCTGAGGCTGGACCCTGGGGAGCTGGTATGCCGCACGCTGGAGCAGGCACGCGAGCTGGCGGTCGGCAAGGTCCGCCAGTTCCAGGCGGCCCGCGAATCGCACGAACCGGCCGACATGCTGCGCTACCTCGAGCGGCACGTCGTGCTGCGCGCGGTGGACCGCAACTGGCAGAACCACCTGACGGAGATGGAGGACCTGCGCCGCGGCGTCAGCCTCCGGAGCTACGCGCAGAAGGATCCGCTCAACGAATACAAGTCGGAAGCCTACAAGGCCTTCGAGCGCCTGATGCGCCAGCTGCGCAACGACGTCTGCACGGGGCTCTTCCGCATCGCGACATCGATGGAGGCTCTCGAACTCTTGATGCGGCGCGCGCAGGGACACGCAACGGCCTCCGGCCCGGCCACGGAGTCCACTCCGGCCGCCCAGGCCGCGCCCGCCGCCAAGGCGGAGCCCTTCCGCCGCGTCCTCCCGAAGATCGGACGCAACGCGGTGGTCCGGATCCGCAAGGGACCCGAGACGCTCGAGATGAAGTGGAAGAAGGCCGAGTCGCTGGTGCGGGACCAGGGCTGGGAGCTACTTGAGACGGTCTCGGAATGACGGGCTTCCTGACCAGCGCGCGCCGCGCCTGGCTCGGCAACGCCGCGACGGCCGTCCTGCTCTTCCTCTCCTTCCCGCCGCTCGGACATCCGTTCCTCGGGTTCATCGCGCTCGTCCCGGCGGCCCTCGCCGCCGCCTCGCGTCCCGACTGGCGCGACTGGCGACGATCCGCCTTCGCCTGCTCCTGGTCGCTCTGGGTCGGTCTGCTGATCTGGTTGCGGCACGTGCACCCGCCGCTGGGTCCGCTGGGGCTGGTGCTGCTCACCGCATGGTGCGCGCTCTTCCCCTGCACCTGGCTGATGCTGCTGCGCTGGATCCTCCCCGCCTGCGGCGACGCAGGACTGCCCGCCCGCCTGCTCGCGATGCTCGGGCTGGCCGGCGGCTGGGCGCTGCTCGAATGGACGCGCTCCGTCGCGCTGACGGGCTTCGGCTGGCTGCCGCTCGCGGCCTCACAGACGGGCAATCCAGTGATGCTTTCGGTCTGCGCCTGGGCGGGACCGTTCGGACTCTCGGCGGCGCTCGTCCTGCTCAACCTAGGCTTGGCGCGCTGGACAATCCGGCTGGCTGACCTGCGCAAGGCGGGACCCGCTCCCGCCGGGCCGGCGGGATGGCTCTCGCGACTGACCCCCGAACTCTACCTCGGCCTCGTCCCGGTGGGACTCGCGTTCCTGACGTTCGTCTCAGCCGGCGCGCTTGGAGCCGCGTGGGAGGACAAGGACGAAGTCCGGGTCGGAGTCGTGCAGACGGACTTCAACCCCTACCTGAAATGGGACTCGGCCAGGCTGGGCGAGAACGTGGAACTGGTGCGCAAGCTCACGCTCGTGGCAGCTGGACCCGGAGAGGCCGACGTGGTCCTCTGGCCCGAGGCGGCGCTGCCGCTCTCGCTCGAGGAGCCCAGTTACGTCAGGCTACTCAAGGAGACGGCCGGAGTCGCCCGCGCGACGCTGGTGATCGGCGCGATCGAACGACGCGGGGCTGGCTACGCCAATTCGGTCGTCGCGGTCTCCGCCGACGGAATCACGCCGGCCTACGCCAAGCGGCACCTGGTGCCCTTCGGGGAATACGTTCCGCTCGCCGACTTCCTGCCCCTGCGCAAGGTGGTGCCGATCGCCGAGGACTGCGTGCGGGGCGAAGGCCCGACTTTGCTTCCGGTGACCACGGCGAAGGGTCGCACCTTCGCGATTGGGCCGCTGGTCTGCTACGAGGACGTGTTCCCCGCCCTGGCCCGCGACCACGCGCTGGCCGGCGCCGACGTGCTGGCGGTGGTGACCAACGACGCCTGGTACGGCCGGGAGGCCGGCGCCCACCAACACGCGGCCCACTCCGCGCTCATCGCCGCGGCCACGGGGCTGCCCGTCATGCGCTGCGGCAACGCCGGCTGGAGCGGGACGATCGACCAGCTGGGCCGCTCCTACCCGCTCACGAGCGGCGAGGAACGCACCATCTACTTCCGTGGCGGCATGCGGGCGGCGCAGATCTGGCTGCCGAAACGCCCGGAGCCGACCTTCTGGGTGCGGCACGGAGAGTGGGCCCCGGGGCTGGGAGGGCTTTTCCTGGCCGCCACTTACGTCTGGCGCCGTCGCCGCGGGCGGGCCTGAGCGAAAAACGAAGGTCGGAGTCGACCTCCGTCCGGTTGCCACCAATGTAAACGAA
This sequence comes from Verrucomicrobiota bacterium, assembly GCA_016871415.1. GTDB lineage: Bacteria > Verrucomicrobiota > Verrucomicrobiia > Opitutales > UBA953 > UBA953. The sequence continues at coordinate 43,670 of VHDL01000014.1, read as the reverse complement.
GAGGTGATGCGCCCCCTGCCGACCATACTGCTGACGCTCCTGGCGGCCCTCCTTCCGGCACAGCAGGTCAAGAAGCCCAAGTCCGAGTGGCCGGCCGCCGGACTCGCGACCTTCCAGCTGCGCGTGCGGGCCATCCCGACCGTCCGCCTCAAGGTCAACGGGACCGAACTGCTCTTCGGAGTCGACACCGGCTGCCAGGGTGTGGGCGTGCTCACCCCGGCGGGCGCCGCGCTCGCCAAGGTCGAACCCGCCTTCAGCCTGCCGACGATGGGCAACTCCGGTCGCAATGAGTCGACCTACGGTCTGGTCGAGACGCTCGAAGGAGGCGGCATCATCTGGCGTGACTTCCACATGACGATCCTGCCGCTCGACGGCATGAACATCCACGGCCTGTTGGGGGCCGACCTGCTCTTCGAGCGCCCGTTCTACATGGACCTGACGAACAAGGTCATGACCCTGGGCAAGATCCCGGACACATCCTCCGCCCACGAGGTGCCCTGCTACAGCCGCGGCGGGCACTGCGGGGTGAACATCATGGTCGACGGGGCGAAGATCCCCATGATCATCGACTCGGGCGCGTCGAAGTCCTACCTCTGCTCGCTGCGCTTCAAGGGGAACACGAAGTTCCTCGGACACCTCCCGGTCGCCACCGTGCGCGGGACCTCCCTCTCCCGGGTGGAGGTCTGCGAGATCAAGGACCTGCGCATCGGCACCGCCCCCCTGACGGGCGTCGAGTTCATGCGGGACAAGGAGCACAACCTGCTCGGCAACGACTTCTTCCGCAGCCACCCCGTGGCCGTGGACATGCCCTCGAGGCGTCTCTGGCTGTTCGAGCCCCAGGGCAAGGCGCCCTTGCCGGACGCCAAGCCGGCCGAGCCTGCGCGCTGAGCGCCCTCAGCGCTTGCGACGGGACCGGGAGGACGAACCGCCGCTCTCCTCTTCGCCGCCCTCGGCGGCCGACTCATCCTCCTCGTCCCAACGGAGGCCCGAACCGACCGTCTTGTCGACGGCCTTGTCATCCTCCACCTCCGGCAGATCGTCGATGTCCTCATCGACGGCGGCCGGACGCACGGGCTTTTCGTCGTCATCTTCCTCGCCCGGAATCTCATGCCCATGGGGCACGAACTCGAGGATGTCGGTGACCTCGTCAAAGGGGTGGATCTGGCGACCCTCGATTAGGGCCTGGTTGCGCAGCTCGCTGAGCTGCTCATCCACGTCCTCCACGGTGAGCTTCTGCTCGAGCTTGATGGTGTCGTTGATGAGCTTCACGCGCAGACGCATGATGTGCTCAAGGAAGTCGGCGTAGGCGCCCTTGTCGCCATCCTTGATGTTGGGCAGCGCGAACAGCAGCTCCTCGGAGTCGAGGATGTGCTCCGCGACGCGGTGGAGATGGGCGGTTCCGTCCTTCTTCAGCTCGACGGGCTGGAAGGGCACGAAAGCGGCCTCGAGGATCTCGTTGGAAAGTCCGTACTCCCGGAGCGGGTCCATCATGTCGAGAATCCAGGGGAACTGGTAGGGGTCGAGGATGCCCAGGCCGTCCGGATCGTAGTGCTTGGGGTCGGAGGTCTCGGTGACCCACCAGCAGCCCTCCTTTTCGTTGAAACAAATGCTACAGTCCAGCAGCTTGGAGGTCGTCACGGCCATGGCAGGGGATTTGCCCAAGTCCGGCCGGGAGTCAAGAGGGGTCGGCTCACCCTCCGGGCTTCCCGCTTTCCTTTGCGACAAGGACGGCTATTCAAGCGGCATGTCCTTCCTCTACGAGAACGTGGTCGCCCCCGCGCTCTACCGGATGAACCCCGAGACGGCCCACCAGGTGGGCCTTCGCGGCATGGGCCTGCTGGGCGCCGTCGCCCCGCTCCGGGCGCTGCTGGAGACCGCGCTCACGCCGAAGGGGGCACGACCCGTCGAGGCCTTCGGACTCCGCTTCCCCAATCACGTCGGCCTCGCCGCGGGGTTCGACAAGGACGGCCTCGGCTGGCGCGGCGCCGCCGCATTGGGCTTCGGCCATGTCGAAGTCGGAACCGTCACGCCCCGCGCCCAGCCCGGCAATGAGAAGCCGCGGGTCTTCCGCTATCCCCCGCTCAGGGCAGTGGTCAACGCCTACGGCTTCCCCAACGCGGGCATGGACGCGCTGCACGCGCGGCTCTCTTCGGGCCCAGCCCGCGGAAGACGCAAGGCGCCGCTGGGTGTGAACGTCGGACGCAACAAGGACACGCCCAACGAGCGCGCGCATGAGGACTACCTCGCGTGCTTCAACCGTCTCGCTCCGCTTGCTGACTACGTGACGGTGAACATCAGCAGCCCCAACACTTCCGGCCTGCGGGCCCTGCAGGACCGCGGACCGCTGGTGCGCCTGCTCTCCTCGGTCGCTGAGGCCAACCGAAGCGCGACCGGAGGCCCAGTACCGTTGCTGCTGAAGGTGGCCCCCGACCTCAGTCCCGCCCAGCTCGGCGACATCGTCTCGGTGGTCGGCGAGACGGGTTTCTCTGGCATCATCGCCACCAACACGACAGTCGCCCGGCCGCCGGGCACGGAAGGCTGCGAGCCGCGCGGCGGTCTCAGCGGAGCGCCGCTGCTCGAACGCTCGCTCGGCGTGGTGCGCTTCCTCGTGAAGGAGTCGGGCGGCCGCATCCCGGTGGTGGGCTGCGGGGGTATCACCTGCGCGGCCGACGCGGGACGCTTCATGGACGAGGGCGCCTGCCTGGTGCAGGTCTACTCAGGCCTGATCTTCAAGGGCCCCGCTCTCGCGCGTGAAATCGCCGAAGGGCTCGCCTGGCGCGCCCGACGCTGGGTCTGATCACTTCGTCGGCGCGACCGGCACGTGCACCTCGGAGTGCTTGAGGAAGAAGGGCACGAAAGGGCTGTTCCAGTAGACCGCGTACGGATCCCCCGCGGCCTTCACGTCCGTCCGCTTGGCGAGCCATCCGCGCAGCTCCGCGAGCGCCTCCTCGTAGTTGTCACGGCTGTAGGAGCCGCGGATGCCGATGGCGGCCACGCGGCGTTCGGGCGCCGAGGACAGCTTGATTTGGGAAGTGTCCGTCAGGTCGGCACGCTTGGCCGACGCCGCGTCCATGTAGAAGACCATGGTGCCCGGCGAGATGCCCGCCTCCACTGGCGCGGTCATCGGGATCTTGTTGGAATCGATGTAGCGGAAGAGCCGCATGAAGAGCCCGTTGTCCGCCGCGAAGTAGTCCTTCGAGGACTCGGTGCGCATCCAGCGAGCCGCCGGTAGGGTCTTGAGCACGATGTCGCCGGGCGCGGTGCGGGGATAGGCCTCCTCGACGCCGGAGACTGAGGATGGAAGGAAGGGGGCCATCAGGAAGACCAGCAGTATGCGCATGTGCGAACCCTGCGGCGATGAGGCCGCCTTGGCAAACGTCATCCGCAACCTTGCCAGCCGGGTCCGGCCGGGTTTGATGGACGCAGATGAGCGAACAGCCCGAAAAGACCACCCTGGCCTCCCGTGCCGGCCACAACTTCCTGACCGGCCTGTTCCTCTTCCTGCCGGTCAGCCTGACGCTCTACATCGTGTCGGTCCTCCTGGATCTCATCGGCAAGCCGGTCCAGGCGGTCGCCAAGGAGGTGATCCGCACGGTCTACGAGAGCTCAGGAAGGAGCATGCCCGACCTTTCCGCAGGCAGCCTCAGCGTGCTCCTCATGGTCGTGAGCGCGCTAGTGATGATCCTGCTGCTCACCGCCGGCGGCTGGCTTTCCAAGCGCCTCTTCGGACGTCTCCTCGAGCGATGGTTCACGCGCCTGCTGGAGCGCATCCCCGGGCTCGGCTCCCTCTACACGTCGATTCGGCAGATGGTCGACGCGCTCAGCGGTCGCAACAAGGACACGTTCCGCCGGGTGGTGATGGTCGAGTTCCCCCGTCCCGGTAGCTGGACGTTCGGCTTCGTCACCCATGAGCAGCCGACGGTCTTCTCCGAAGCCCTCGGCCGGCCGGTGGTCAACGTCTTCATCCCCGCCGCGCCCGCCCCGACGACCGGCGTCATCCTCGCGGTGCCGCCCGAGGATGTGCGCGAGACCAAGCTCACCGTGGCCCAGGCGCTCGGACTGCTCATGAGCTTCGGCTCGGTCGTGCCCAAGAAGGAAGAGAAGTCCTGACGGATGTCGGGACCCGCGCTGCGCTGCCTGGTGCTCGGACGCGACGCGTCAGGGGAGTCGCACGATCTGCTCACGCTGCTCGAGGCCGACGAAGGGCTCCTGCGCTGCCTGCTGCGCCGGCGACGGGCGGGCGCGGGCGACTCGCCCGACCTCTTCGACGAGGCCGAGGTGACGCTGGAGAAGTCCAAGGACGGCGGGACGCGCTTCGCGCGCGACTACCGGGTGATCCGCCGCCGCACGGGCGTCGGACGCGACCGCCGGGCGCTCGAGCGGGCCAGCCGGCTGGCCGGCATCCTGCGCCGGAATCCTCCACCTCCCGAATCGGCCCCGGTCTGCTGGAAGATCGCGCAGGAAACGTTCGACGCCATCGCCGCGCGGCCGCGCCCGGACGCGGCCTACTTCAAGGCCCTCTGGCTCATCCTCAAGGACGGCGGCTGGCCGGTGCACGAGCACTGGTTCTCACGCCTGGGCGGACGTCAGGCTGACGCGGCCTCGGTGCTGACCGCCCCGCTCGACGCGCAGACGGCCGACGAGGAGACGGTGGCGGCGCTCTCGGCCGACCTCGAGCGCTGGGCGGCCGGCGAGGTGCACTACGTACTGCCCTGATGCGCATCGACGTCCAGGCGAGGCGCGTCGAGATGAGCGCGCAGGAGTTCGCGACTTTCCGTCCGGGGCCCGGCGCGGGGGCGGGCGGATCACCCTGGCGCGCGGAAGCGGGACGGCAATGGCACGCGTCCCTGCGCATCGAGGCCGAGCAGGAGGGCGCGGGCTGGGAGTTCGAACGCGGCGTGGCCTGCGAGATCAGCGCGCTGGGCTGGAAGATTGCGGTCACGGGCCGTACCGACCAGTGGCGCGATCGGAACGGGGTGACGGAGATCCGGGAGATCAAGACTGTCACCTGCTCCCTGCCCCGCCGCACGGAATGGCTGCTGCAGCGCTACCCCCACCACTTTCTGCAGCTGGCGGCCTACTGCCACGCGGTCCGGCTGCAACCGGGCGCGGTGAGCGTGTCCGGCGAACTGGTCTTCGTGGACCCGACGGACGGGACGCAGCAGAAGGTTGCGCTGCCCGAGGCGGCCGAGGCCGACCTGCTCCGCCAGGCCGAGCAAGTCGCGGCCCACGCAGAGAACCGCCGCGCGAGCCACGCCCGGCTCCTCGCCCTGCCCGACCGTTTGCCGTTCGCCGACCCGCGGCCAGAATGGGAGGCCTGCGGCTCGGACCTCGACCACGCGGCGCTGGAATCCTCGTCGCGGCTGCTCATCGCCCCCACGGGCTTCGGCAAGACTTCCGCAGCCCTGCGGCACGGGCTGTCGCTGCTCCGCGGCGGACGCGCCGGCCGGCTGCTCTACCTCACCGGCAAGGGCACGGGACAGCTCCAGGTGCTCCGCGAGCTGCGACGGATGGCCAAGCCGGGAGAGCTCCGCGCCCTGCTGCTCAGGCCGCGGGCGGAGCATGAGGTCGACGGCATCAGCGAGGATCCAGAAGTAATCCGCCGCAACTGGGCGCTAGCCAAGATCGACCCGCCCTCGCTGCTCGACGCAGGCGCTGACCTGCGGAAGATCCGCAACCTGGGCCGCGTCGCCGGCGTGCCGCCCTGGGACATCACCAAGGCGATGCTGGTGCACGCCGACGTGGTCATCTGCGATTACAACTACGTCTTCTCGCCCCGCAACCGGGCCGCGCTCGAGAGCGTGCCCGGCTGGGACGAATCGGACACGGCCTTGATTGTCGACGAGGCCCACAACCTCCCGGACCGCGCGGCGGAATGCCTCTCACTTCGGGATAAGGTGCAGTCAGCCGCCGACTTCGCCCACGCTCTGCTCACGCATCGAGCGCCGTCGGGCTGGATCTCCACTGCCCAATCGTGGGCTGACTTTCTCGGGCGCCTGCCCGCCGCCGACGCGACAACGCCGGAAGATCGGCTTGAGGCGATGGCCATCACCGAACGCTTTGCGGTGCTCGCCGCCGAACAGCCCTTCAGCACCGACGGACTGCCCGATGTCGCCCGGCAGGCGGTCTGGGACATGGCCGCCTGGTCCGAACGGCTGGAGTCCTCCGATCTCGGCTGGCTGCTCTGGTCCCCCAAGCCCGGCACGCTCAGCCTCGACTGCCTCACGGCCGCGCGCACGACGGGAGAACGGCTGCGCTCCTTCGCTCACGCACTGCTCATGACCGCCACGCCAGGCCCCAAGGGCGCGCTCGCGGCCGACTGCGGACTGGATCCGGACACGCTCGTGCGCGTGGACGCGGCGGCTCCGTGGAGGCAAGGCGCCTATTCGGTGGCAATCGACGCCCGGGCCGACACGCGCCTTAAGGCGCGAGAGGCGACGACCGCCCTCACCGCCGCCAGCCTGCGTCGGCTCTCCGAGGACGGCGCGGTCGCTGCGTTCTTCCCCTCCTACCGCTACGCGGAGGCCGTGGTGGCCGAGCTGCGCAAGGCGCACCCCGACGTCGACGTTGCCCTCCAGCCGCGCGGACTGGGGCCGGACGGCACGGCGCGCTTCGTGGAGGATTCGCTTAACCGCTTCACGGTGCTGTGCCTCATCCTCGGCGGATCGCTCGGCGAAGGTGTCGACATGCTCGGAGGACGCATCCGTTCGGCGGTCGTGGTCGGCCCCGCCCTGCCGGAGGTGAACGCCCTCCAGGAGGCGCGTCGCAGGATGTTCGCCGCGGACGGGGCGGAGGACGCCTTCTCGCTCGCCTACGTGCGCCCCGGGATGCGCAAGGTGAACCAGGCGCTGGGGCGCCTGGTGCGGGCTCCGGGACACACGACCCGGGTGCTCCTGCACTGCCGGAGGTTCGCCGACGAGACCTACCGCGTCCTGCTTTCCGGAGAATACGGCGACCCGCCAGTCCTGACGGACGACGGCGAGTTCACGCGCTGGGCGGAACGGAGCTGACTCAGACGCGCGCGACGACTTGGTCGAGGGGACGGCGGATTTTGGCCATGCGGGCGTACTTATCCTCAGCGGAACGATAGCCGGCGGCGCAGGCCACGATGGTCTCATGACGAGTCCCCTTCAGACCGAGGATTTCGTCATACTTGGCGGGGTCAATGCCCTCCAGCGGGCAGGTGTCCACGCCAAGGACCGCTGCGGCGGTCATGAACTGTCCGAGCGCGATGTAGACCTGGCGGGCAGCCCATTCACGCTGACGCTCCCCAGACATGCCCTTGACCACACCGTCGACCATCATCCTACGGTAGGGCTCGAGCTTGACGGGGTCGGCCCGGCGCTCGGAGACCATCTGGTCGAAGAAAACCTGCACGTCGGCTTCGGTCACGGAAGTCTGGCGCGTGAACACCACGAGGTGCGAGGCGTCGGTCACCTGGGACTGCCCCCAGGAATGCGACCGCAGTAGCGTGCGCTTCGCTGGGTCGACCACGATGAAGAACTTCCAGGGTTGTAGGCCGTAGGAGGACGGCGCCAGCTGGAGCGACTGCTCAAGCGCCTTCCATTGGTCGGCCGGAATCGAACGGGTGTCGAAGGCCTTGGTGGCGTAGCGCCAGCGGAGGGCGGTGTCGAGCTGGGCGGGAGTCGTGGCGGGGGTCATGACTAACCGACACAACCCGCCGCACGGACCGCTGTCAAATCATGCGGGCGAAAGCGCGCCGCCCGAGAGCACGTAGCGTCGAGAAGCCCGCTCTGCAAACTCGCGGCTGTGCGTGACCAAGACCAGCGCCGTGCCGAGCGTCGCGACCACCCCGAGCATAAGCGACATGACCTCCTCGGCCGTACGTTCGTCGAGATTGCCCGTGGGCTCGTCGGCCAGGAGCACCGTCGGATGGTTCACCAGCGCGCGGGCGAGCGCGACCCGCTGGCATTCGCCGCCTGAGAGCTTCGACGGAAGATGGTCGGCCCGGGCGGCGAGACCGACCTGGCCGAGCAGTTCGCAGGCGTGGCGATCGGCCTCGTCAGAAGGCACGCCGGTGATGCGCCCGGCAAGCGCGACATTCTCGAGCGCGGAGAGCTCGGGCATCAGCTGGTAGTTCTGGAAGACGAAGCCGACGCCGCGGCCTAGCGCCATGCGGGGCGGACAAAGTCCCCGCCCGGGCAGGAGCACCTCGACCTTGCCGGCGTCGGGCAGGTCGAGTCCGCCGAGGATCTGGAGTAACGTGGTCTTGCCCGAGCCGGAGGAACCGCGGACCGAAACCGACTCTCCCGCCCGGACCTCCAGCGAGACCTCGTTGAGCACGGACAACGGCCCCGCGGGTGAGGCGTAGGACCGGGCTAGGCCGGCGGCTCGCAGCACGGGCTCAGGCATCGCGCATGGCCTCCGAGGGTTTGCGGCCAGCGGCCCAGAGCGCGGGCACGAGCCCCGCAGCCGCCGTGGTGACCAGGGTGAAGAACGCCGCGACCAGGAAGTCGGAGGCGTCGTAATGCAGCGGCACCCGGGAGAACTGATAGACGCTGGCGACCATGTCGCCGTCGCCAAACAGCCGGTTCACCGTCCCGAGGATACCGTCGCGGAAGGTGAGAATCGTCCAGGTGAGTCCGAAGCCGGCGAACGTGCCGATCATCCCGATGAGCAGCCCCTGCAGCGCGAAGAGCAGCACCACCTCGGCACGTCCTGCGCCCAGCGTCGCGAGGACGCCGACCTCCCGGGCGCGGCGGATGACAGCCGAAAAGAGCGTGCTGCCGATGGAGAACGAGGCCACCAGCGTGATGATGAACATCAGGAAGAAGAGCATGGTCTTCTCGAAGCGGATCGCCTCGAGGAAGTTGCGCTTCACGTGCTGCCAGGGGATGAAGGCGAGGCCCGGACGCGCGGCGGAGAGCCGGGCGGCGACGGATTCGGCCTCAGCGGGCTCCTTGAGGCGCAGCGTGAGCCCGTGGGCGCGGCCGCCAAGCGCCCAGAGGTCGTCGAAGCGGCGCAGCGGGATGAGCGCCGCGCGGTCGTCGACCTCCGTGAAACCCGTGCGGATGACCGCGCAGACCTCGAGCTCAACCGGGAGCGGCGCCCGGCCCTTCTCCGCGCGCTCCGCCAGGGCGGGCGACCAGAGCTCGACCTTGTCGCCCACCCGCACGCGGAGCGAGCGGGCGAGCCCGGCGCCGAGCGCCACGCGGCCGTCGTCGATGTCGTCGAAGGAGCCGAAGGCGACGTAACGGCGCGCCGGCTGGTCGGGGTCGGAGGGGTCGATGCCGCGCACGCCGGCCACCGCGGAGAAGTCGCCGTTGCGGATTAGCGCCGGCCCTTCCGCGTAGGGCGCGGCCGAGCGCACGGCTGAATCGGCCCGGAGCGCGCGGGCGAGATCAGCAGGACGTTCGACCGGCGCGGCGGCGGTGACCACGCAGTCGCCGAACGACTCGCGAATGCGCAGGCGATGCTCCTCGCCGAAGCCGTTCATCACCGTCTGCACCACCAGCAGCGAGGCCACGCCGAGCGCCACCCCGAGGATGGACACCGAGGCGAACGCTGGAAAGCGCCGTCCCGGGGGGAACAGCTGCCTCAGCGCGAGATGGAGGAACCAGGGCACTGGCGTGCAGTCAGGGATTCGCGGAAGGCCGGAGCGTGGGGAACAAGATCACGTCGCGGATGTTGGCCGCGCCCGTGAGCAGCACCGCCAAGCGGTCGATGCCCACGCCCAGTCCGCCCGCGGGCGGCATGCCATGCTCGAGCGCCAGCAGGAAGTCCTCGTCGACCTTGTGCTGCTCGGCGCCGGCCTGGATCTGGAACATCTCGCGCTGCACCCTGGGGTCGTTCTGCTCGGAGTAGGCCGGGGCGATTTCCTGACCATTGATGCAGAGCTCGAAGACGTCGATGGTCGACTCGTCGCCGCGAGTAATCTTGGCGAGCGGGCAGAGCTCTCTGGGGACGTGCGTGACGAAGGTCGGCTGGATGAGCGTGGGCTCGATCAGCTTGCCGAAGACCTCGTTGGTCACCTCGTAGTCCTCCCAGTCGGCGCGGGGCTCCTCGAGCCCGAGCGCGCGGCAGGCCGCGATCTTCTCCTCCTTGGTGCGGGAGAACCACTGCGGGTCGCCGGTGCGCTCCAGGATGAGGTCTTTGTACCTCGCCTCGCACCATTCGCCGCCCAGCTCGATGACCGTGCCGTCCTGCCGCGTGATGGAGGTAGTGCCGAGAGCCTCGCGGGCCGCGGTCTGGATCAGCGAGCGCACGATCTCCATCATGCCGCGGTAGTCGCTGTAGGCCTGATAGGCCTCGAGCATGGTGAACTCCGGGCTGTGGCGGGGCGAATAGCCCTCATTGCGGAAGACACGTCCAATCTCGAACACGCGGTCTAGGCCGCCCACCAAGCAGCGCTTCAGGTGCAGCTCGAGCGCGATCCGCAGGTTGAAGTCGCAGTCGAGCGCATTGAAGTGCGTCTGGAACGGGCGGGCCGCCGCGCCGCCGGCGACCGAGTGCAGCGCGGGCGTCTCGACCTCGAGGAAGCCCCGGCTCCAGAGGAAGCGGCGGATCGACTCGATGATGCGGCTGCGCGCCATGAGGCGACGGCGGGACTCCTCGTTCACGACGAGGTCGAGGTAGCGCTGGCGGTAGACCTGGTCCTGGTCGGCTAGGCCGCCCCACTTGTCCGGCAGAGGACGCAGGGCCTTGGCGAGCAGACGGTACTCCGCCGCACGCACCGTGACCTCTCCCGTCTTGGTGCGGAAGAGACGGCCACGCACCCCGACGAAGTCTCCCATGTCGAGGAGTTTCTTGAAATGGGCGTCGTAGCGGTCGCCGAGGGCGTCGCGGGTGAGGTAGCACTGCTGGACGCCGGATCGGTCCAGAACCTTGACGAAGCTGGCCTTGCCCATGACGCGCAGCGCCACGATACGGCCGGCGACGGAGACCTCCGGACCCTCCTCGACGCCCTCGGGCAGGAGCCCCGGGGTGTCGGCGGCGACATGCGTCTGGTCCCACTCCGCCCGAAAGGGGTCCTCCCCCGCCGCCCGGAGCTGGGCGAGCTTCTCCAGACGCACGGCCCGGAGGTCATGGGAGATGGCGTTGTGGTCGGGCTTTTCGCTCATGTGGCTGCTGGAAATGGGTGCCTTCCGAAGGGCGGGGAGGCAAGGGCGAAAGGGTCGGGCGCGCGGGCGTTTCCGTGTTGCGGAGGCGGGCGCGCGGGGGATAACCAGACCTCCATGAAGGCGTACCTCGAACTGCTCGGCCACGTGCGGCGGAACGGCGAGCGTCGCCTCGACCGCACGGGCGTCGGCACCCTGGGCGTCTTCGGCGCGCAGATGCGCTTCGACCTCGCGGAGGGCTTTCCGCTGGTCACCACTAAGAAGGTGCACCTGAAGTCCGTGGTGCACGAGCTGCTCTGGTTCCTCTCCGGCAGCACCGACAACGCCTGGCTGAATGAGCGTGGCGTCAACATCTGGAACGAATGGGCCACGGCGGAGCAGTGCGCGAAGTTCGGCCGCAAGACGGGCGACCTCGGTCCGATCTACGGACACCAGTGGCGGCGCTTCGGCGCGACGCGACTGCCGGACGGCTCCTGCGCCGCCGACGGCGTCGACCAGATTCGCCGGCTCGTCGAAGAGATCCGCTGCAACCCCTCGAGCCGCCGCCTCATCGTAACCGGATGGAACCCGAAGGAGGCCGACCAGGTCGCGCTCCCGCCCTGCCACACGCTCTTCCAGTTCCACGTCTCCGGCGACGGTAGGCTCAGCTGCCAGCTCTACCAGCGCAGCGCTGACCTCTTCCTCGGCGTACCATTCAACATCGCGAGCTACGCACTGCTGACGCACATGATCGCGCAGGTCACCGGACTAAAGCCCGGACACTTCGTGCACACCTTCGGCGACGCCCACGTATACCTGAACCACCTCGAGCAGGTGGACCTGCAGCTCTCGCGTGAGACGCGCGCCCTGCCCCGCCTGATCCTGAACCCCGAGGTGAAGAACCTGTTCGCCTTCAGGTTTGAGGACGTGGCGGTCGAGGGCTACGACCCGCATCCGGCGATCAAGGCCCCGGTGGCCGTCTGACGTGGACCTCGGTCGTCCGCTCATCGCCATCGCCGCCGTCGCGCGCAACCGCGGCATCGGCCTAGCCAACCGGCTGCCGTGGCGCATCCCGGAGGACTTCGCGTTCTTCAAGGCGACGACGATGGGCCACGTGCTGCTGATGGGCCGCAAGACCTACGAGTCCATCGGGCGTCCCCTGCCTGGCAGGACGACGGTCGTGCTCAGCCGATCAGGCTTCACCGCTCCTGGCGTCACGGTGACCAAGGACTGGCGGGAGGCCGCGGCGGTGGCTCCGGACCGGAAATTGTTCTTGGCGGGAGGAGCTGCGTTGTATGCCGAGGCCCTGCCTTGGTGCTCCGAGCTCATCCTGACCCACGTGGAACTCGAGCCCGAGGCGGACACCTTCTTCCCTGACTGGCGGCGGGCCTTTGACGAGGGCGCAGTGCTGGAGACCCATGCCACCTGCACCATGCGACTCCATCGGCCCTTGCGGCGGGGATGAAGGAGCGCCGGCGGATCTCAAGACATGGGAAAAAGGCGTTTTTCACTGGTTTTCTCCTTTCCAACCCCTCCCCCCGTCCTAACTTTTCGAACATGCCGGACGGCCTGTTCATCTTCTTCGCCGCCCTAACGCTCGGGGCGGCCTCCCTCCTCGTCCTCAGCCGCAACGCGGTCACCTCCGCGATGGGCATGATCCTCGCCCTCGTGGGGGTGGCGGCGGACTTCTTCCTCCTCGACGCCTACTTCCTGGGCGTGCTGCAGGTGCTCGTCTACGCCGGCGCCGTGATGGTGCTCTTCCTCTTCATCATCATGCTCCTCGACACCGAGGACCCTGCCCGCGCCTACCCCTGGAAGAAGGCGGCGGGCGGCCTGGCCGTGTTCTTCCTCCTGGCGGCCGGCGTCCTCTGGCTCTTCCACTGGTCCGGCGCCGTGCCCGGCACGGCCGCCGGGGCGACCCCGCCCGAACTGACCGACAATCCCGCCGAGTTTGCGACCGCCGCCAAGGCCTTCGGACGCCTCCTCTACACCAAGTACCTCCTGCCGCTCGAGATCGCCGGCCTCCTCCTCCTGACCGCGCTCGTAGGCGTGGTCTCGCTGAGCAAGGAAGCCCCCGCCGGACAGGCCTGAAGCCATGGAAAACACCGCCCTCGCTCCCCATCTCATCCTGGCCGGACTGCTGTTCGCGCTGGGCCTGGCCGGCGTCCTCGTGCGTCGCAACCTCCTCGTCGTCTACATGTGCCTCGAGCTCATGCTTGCGGCCGCGACCCTCGCCCTCGTGGCCTTCTCCCGCTTCAACCGCACCATGGACGGTGCCGTGCTCGTATTCTTCGTCATCACCGTCGCGGCCGCCGAGGTGGCCGTCGGACTCGCCCTCATCGTGGCCCTCTACCGCCGGCGCGGCACGGTGAGCTCCGAACGTCTCGACGTCCTCCGCCCCTGATCCTCCGAAGATGTCCTCCGACCTCTCCTCCCTCGTCCACTGGATTCTCTTCCTGCCCCTCGGGGCCGCGGCGCTGCAAGCCCTCCTGCTCCGCCGGCAGGGCGCGATCGCCTCGTGGCTCTCCGTCGGCGCGGCCTTCATCGGGGCCGGCCTCGCCCTGCGCATCCTGCTGACCTCCGAGGCCGACGTCCGCTGGCATGCCGAGATCGCGCGCCTGGGCGACATCTCCCTCGGCGTCGGCTACCTCGTCGACGCCCACGCGCGCCTGATGCTCTTCGTAGTCACCTTCGTCGGGGCGCTCATCCACCTCTTCTCCGTCGGTTACATGGCCGACGACGACGCGCGCGGCCGCTTCTTCGCCGGACTGTCGGTGTTCATGTTCTCCATCCTCGGCATCGTCGTGGCGGACAACCTCCTGATGACCTTCGTCTTCTGGGAACTCGTCGGCTTCAGCTCCTACATGTTGATCGCGCACTACTTCGACCGCGACTACGCCGCGGCCGCCTCGCGCAAGGCCTTCGTCGTGAACCGCGTCGGCGACCTCGGCTTCATCCTCGGACTCGCCTTCTGCCTCTCGCGCTTCGGCACCCTACAGTTCGAGGAACTGCGCGCCCTCTCGCCCGCCGGCGGCTGGCCCTTCGCGCTCGGCGCCCTGCTCGCGTGCGGCTTCATCGGTAAGTCCGCCCAGTTCCCCCTGCACGTCTGGCTGACCGACGCCATGGCCGGCCCGACGCCCGTCTCCGCCCTCATCCACGCCGCGACGATGGTCGTCGCCGGCGTGTACTTCATGGCGCGGATCTTCTTTCTGATCGACCCCTCGCTGCTCCAGATTGTCGCCGTCTCCGGCGCCGGTATGGCCGCGCTGGGCGGCCTCTGCGCGTTGGCTCAGACCGACATCAAGAAGTCGCTGGCGTACTCGACCCTCGCGCACCTCGGCATCATGGCCTGCGCCCTGGGCCTCGGCCGTCCCGAGCTCGCCCTGCTGCATATGGCGATGCACGCCTTCTTCAAGGCGACGCTCTTCCTCGGTGCCGGCTCCGTGATCCACGGCTGCCACCACGAGCAGGACATGCTCAGGATGGGCGGCCTGCTGAGGAGGATGCCCGTCACCGCGGCCGCCTTCATCGCGGCCTCGCTCTCCAACTGCGCCGTGCCCTTCCTCGCCGGCTGGTATTCGAAGGACGCCATTATCGAGGCCGCCTTCCGTTCCGGACGCGCCGCCGAGGCGGCGCTGCTCTCCGTGGCCGCCGTCGCCACCTGCCTCTACAGCGCCCGCATGATCCGCCTGGTCTTCCTCGGCGCGCCCGCCTCCGAGGAGGCGTCGCACGCCCATGAGTCGCCGTGGACGATGAGCCTGCCGCTCATCGTGCTCGGACTCGGCTACTCGCTCTTCGGAGGCCTCCTGGCCGCCGCGATGATCCCCGCCTCCTCCCTCGCGAGCGTCGCGGAGCCGCTGCGGGCCATGGCCTTCCACGCCACGGCTCCGGCGACGCTCGTCGGCCTCGCGGCGCTGGCGCTCGGCGCCTTCGCCCTGAAGTTCTACGCCGTTGAACCGGGACGCGACGCACTGCGTGACCGCCTTCCGGGGCTCTACGCCGCGCTCGAACGACGCTGGATGGACGGACTCTACCGCTGGTACGTCGACTCCGTACAGCGCCGCGTCGCCGAACTCATCGCCTTCCTCGACCTGCTTCTAGTGAACGGGCTGGCCGTGCGCTGGGTCGCCGCCGGTGTCCCGGCCCTGCTCGGCTTCCTCGCCGGACGCGTCTTCCACGGCGGACAGACCCGCGCCTACGCCGCCTGGACCGCGGCGGGCGTCATCTTCATCGCCTGGATCCTCATCACCCGCTGAACATGGCAGCCCTTCCCGCCCACCTCCTGCAGGCCGTCGTCGCCACGCCTGTCGTGGCGGGCCTGCTGCTCATCGCCGGACGCAGGCTGCCCCGCTCTCTCGGCGCCCTCATCGCCTTCCTCGGCTTCGCCGTGCCGGCGGCCATCGCACCTTGGCTGCTGGTCGAATGGGCGGACCTGTCGATTTCTCCGGAGGCCTTCAAATCAGACGGGCTGTGGGGCGTCGGACTGGCCCTCAACGGCTTCAGCGCCCCGCTGCTCGCGATGACCTCGCTGGTCGGGCTGGCGGCCGGCATCAAGGCCCTGACGCAGGACGTCGAGTCGCGCCACGCCTACCTTGGCCTACTGCTCTTCATGCTGGGGGGCACGCTCGGCGTCTTCGCTACCAATCACGTCGTCGGCTTCTACTTCTTCCACGAGTTCGCGCTCATCCCGACCTTCGTCCTCACGCTCTTCTGGGGCGGCGAGGGCCGGAGACCTGCGTCCATGCAGATGGCAATCTACCTGACCGTCGGCGCGATGGCCTCCCTCGCCGGAATCCTCATGGCCGTCGACGCGGCGGGCCTCGACTGGACCAAGGCGACCTTCGAGTCCGTGGCCGACGGACTGGCCGCCAAGGGCGCACCCACCAGCGCCGGCGCGCTCGCGCTCTTCGGATTCGGCACCCTCGCCTCGCTCTTCCCCTTCCATTCCTGGGCGGCGCCCGGCTACTCGGCCGCGCCCACACCCGCCGCGATGCTGCACGCGGGCGCGCTTAAGAAGTTCGGCCTCTACGGACTGGCCCTGCTCGGCCTCACCTCCCTGCGCATCACTGAGGGCGCGCTGGGCGACTGGCTGCTGTGGCTCGCGCTGGGTAACGTGGTGCTCATCGGCTTCGTCTGCCTCACGCAGGTCGACCTCAAGCGCCTCGTCTCCTGGAGCTCCGTGGCCCACATGGGGCCGGTGTTCCTCGGCCTCTGGGTCGCGGGCGCCCGCGGCTCCTCCTCGGGGCTCGACGCCGCGGTGCTCCTGATGACCGCGCACGGCCTTTCCTGCGCCGCGCTCTTCCTCCTCTCCAACGACGTACGCATCCGCGCAGGATCCTACCGCTTCGAGGCCATAGGCGGCCTCGCCTCACGCGCGCCGGTGCTCGCGGCGTTCTTTGTCGCCGCCTCGATGGCCTCGCTGGGCCTGCCCGGCTTCGCCAACTTCTGGGGAGAAATCGGCGTCTTCCTCTCCCTCCGCGCCGAGCCCCTCTGGATCCAGGCCCTCGTCGCCTCCACGGTCGTGATTACCGCGGTCTACACCCTGCGCGCGGCCGCCGCCGTGTTCTTCGGACCCACCTCCGCCGCCTTAGACGCCCGCGCGGCCGCGGCGCCCTTCGGCGACCTCTCCTGGCCCTCACGCGTCGCCGCTGGCCTGCTGCTGGGCACGTCGCTGACGCTCGGCTTCCTTCCATCCCTCGTAACCGACTGCACCAACCGCGTCTCCGCTGACGTCGTGAAGTACGTCCGCCCCGCCACCAAGACCCCTTCCACCCGATGACGAGCCCCATCGCCGAAATCGACCTCGCATTCAAAGCGCTCGCCCCGCGCACGTCCGACTGGACCGCCATCCTGCCCGAACTGGGCGTGGCCGGCCTCTCGCTCTTCGCCCTACTGCAGGCGCTGGTCATCCCGGAAAGACTGCGCTGGCTGATCCCCGCCACGGCGCGGGCGGGCCTGCTGCTCGTCGCGGTGATGGCGCTGACCCCGGAAGTCGCTTGGACGCAGGCCGTTGACGAGCCGCTCTTCGGCGGACTGCTGCGGCACAACCTGCCGATGCCCTGGGTGCGCCTCGTCTTCCTCTCCTCCGCCTTCCTCACCAGCTTGCTGGCGGGACGGTTCCTGACCGCCCGTGGCGCCGGACTGGCCGACTACCATCACGTCCTCCTCGTCGTCACGGCGGCGTTCATGCTCCTCGTACAGTCCGACCACTTCGTGCCGTTCTTCGTCTCGCTCGAGACCGCCGCCGTCGGACTCTACGTGCTGGTCGGCTACCTCCGCCGCAGCGAGGCCTCGCTCGAGGCGGGCGTGAAGTTCCTGGTTGCGGGCGGCCTGAGCTCGGCCTTCCTGCTCATGGGCATGGTGCTCGTGTACGGCAGCCTAGGAGCTCCCGGCGCCGGCGACTCGCTCGCCTTTCCCGTCATCGCGAAGGCGCTCGCAGCCGGCAAGGGCACGGTCCTGACGCTCGCCGGCGCGGCCATGATCGTCGGCGGCGCGGCCTTCAAGCTCGGCGCCTTCCCCTTCCACTCCTGGATACCGGACGTCTACCAGGGCGCGCCGACGCCCACGACCGCCTACTTGGCCACCGCCTCGAAGGCGGCGGGCGCCCTCGCGCTCCTGCTCATCGCCACTGGTCCCTTCGCGTCGCTCGCGGCCAAGCTGGCTCCGGCCCTGGCCGGCCTCTCCCTCCTGACCCTGCTCGCGGGTAACCTCGCGGCGCTCGCCACGTCGGACATCAAGCGGGCCCTGGCGCTCTCCGGCGTCTCGCACGCGGGCTTCCTGCTGGCCGCCATCACGGTCGCGGTGGCGAAGCCGGAAGCGACGGCCTTCGGCTTCACCAGCGAGACGGTCGTGGTCTACTACCTGCTGGCGTACGTCGTCGGATCATTCCTCACCCTGCAGTCCCTGGCCGGCGTCCCCTCCGCCGAAGACCATGTGCGGCCGCTCACCTCCCTGCGCGGCCTGATTCGGCGCTCGCCCTCCCTCACGGCGGGACTCTGCTTCGGCATCGGCTCCCTGGCGGGCGTGCCCCCTTCGGTCGGCTTCGTGACCAAGCTCCTCGTACTCGCCCTGCTGGTGCAGGCTGGACTGTGGTGGGTGCTCGGCGCGGCCCTCATCGGCGTGGCCGTGAGCATCCACTACTACTTCGGCATCCTGCGCGAGGCCGTGGCGCGTCCGGGTGACGACCGTGAGGAAACCGCGCCCCTGGAGACCGGAGCCGTGTCACGGTTCGTGATTACCACGCTGTCGCTCGCCACCCTCGCGGCCGGCGCGCTGATCCTGCTCTGAGCCTCAGCTTCCGCTTCCCTTGCCGCGCGGGTGATGGCGGCGGTGGGATTCGGTGAGCGCCGAACGCTCGACGGAGGCGTAGATCTGCGTCGTCGAGATGTCGGCGTGCCCGAGCATCTCCTGAATCGAGCGCAGGTCGGCGCCGCCCGCCAGCAGGTGGGTGGCGAAGGCGTGTCGCAGCAGGTGCGGCTTGACGGGGGCCTCGACGCCGGCGCACCGGGCGGCCGTCCTCACGCCTAGCCAGAACGTCTTGCGCGAGATGGCGACGCCGCGCGCGCTGAGGAAGAGCGCGCTGCCCGTGCGGGGCCGAGCCAGGGCCGGACGCGCGTCCCTGAGGTAGCGCGCCAGGGCGCGCAGCGCGGCCTCGCCCACTGGTACGACGCGGTCTTTGGAACCCTTGCCGCGCACGCGTACCACCGCTTCGCCCTCGTCCACAGACTGGAGCTCTAGGCCGCAGAGTTCGGAGATGCGCAGGCCGGAGCCGTACATCAGCTCGAGCATTGCCCGGTCGCGCAGCCCCTGGGGCGTGCGCTCATCCGGCGCGGTCATGATGCGCGCGGCCTGCTCCGCGGTGAGACGGCCGGGGAGACGGCGGCGGAAGCGCGGCCCGCGGGCGAGCTCGGTGAAGTCATCGCGCCGCAGGCCCGCCCGCACCAGGTGGGCGGCGAAAGCGCGCGCGGCCGAAAGGCGGCGGGCGAGCGAGGCGGGCGCATGCCCGCGCCGGTGCATCGAACGCACCCAGGACTCAAGGTCGGCGAGGACGGCCTCGGTCCAGGCGGAACGTCCGGCCCGGGCGCAGTGACGGGCGAACTCCGTCAGGTCGGACTCGTAGGCGGAGACCGTGAGCCGGGAGAGCCCGCGCTCGAGCGCGAGATGGGCGAGGAACGCCTCGAGCGGCTCCGCGAGGCCCGCGGGAGCCGGTGGCGGACGCGATTTCGGACGCCTGGCCATACCGTCATCAGTATTGCCCCACCGTCCGCGGAGTCCATAAGGTTCCGGCATGCCGAGTCCGCGTGAACGCGCCATGAAGCCCACGGACCTGCGGGGAATCCTCCGCTACGTCCCCATGTTCCGCGACCACGTCTTCGTGGTCGCGGTCGACGGCTCGGTCGTGGCCCACGAGAACTTCGCCAACATCGTGACCGACATTGCGGTGCTACGCAGCCTGTCCATCAAGGTGGTGATTGTCCACGGCATCGGCCAACAGCTCGTCGGCCTGGCGGGCGAGCACAACGTCGCCCTTTCCGACGTCCAGGGCGAGGGAATCACCGACGCCTCGACCATGTCGCTCGCCCGCGAGGCGTCCGCGCTCGTCTCCCAGACGGTGCTGGAGAGCCTCTCCCAGGCCGGCCTGCTCTGCGCCATCACCAACGCCGTGCGCTCAACCAAGGTCGGCGTCCTGCGCGGCAAGGACCACCTCTACACCGGCAAGGTCGAGAAGGTCGACACGGCCCTGCTCAAGTCGATGCTCTCCCAAGACGTGCTTCCGCTCGTCACGCCCATCCTCTGTGACCGCGAGGGCATGTCCCTGCGCGTGAACAGCGACCACCTCGCCATGGAACTGGCCGCGGCCCTCGGCGCCTCCAAACTCATCTACCTCACGCCCTTCCCGGGCCTGCAGGTCGACGGGCAGGTGCAGGTCAACCTCCCGGAGGACGACCTCAAGCGCCTGCTCGCCGACCAGACGGCGAAGCTCGACCCGCGCATCCGCAGCAAGGCGCTGCAGGCGGCCAAGGCGCTCGACGAGGACGTGCCCCGCGCGCACATCCTCGACGGGCGCGTCTTCGGCTGCCTGCTCACCGAGATCTTCGACAAGGTCGGGCTGGGCACGATGATCCACGCCAATGACTATGACCGCATCCGTCAGGCGAAGAAGAAGGACGCGCAGGCGCTCTACAACCTCGCCAAGCACGGCGCCCGGACGGATGCCCTGGTGTCCCGCACGCGGCAGCAGATTGAGCAGACAATCGGGCAGTTCTACGTCTACGAGATCGACGACAGCATCATCGGCTGCGCGGCGCTCCGACCCTACGGTGACGGCAAGGTGATGGAGCTGGGCGCGGTCTACGTGCAGCCCTTCTACCACGGCCGCGGCGTCGGCCGGAAGCTTGTCGAGTTCGCCAAGCGGCGCGCCAAGGAGATCGGGGCCCGCAAGCTCATCGTGCTCACGACGCAGACGCAGGGGTTCTTCCAGTCGGCCTGCGGCTTCGTGGCCGCCACAGCCAAGGACCTGCCGGCCGAACGCCGGGCGGAACTCAGGGCCAGCGGACGCAACTCGCAGGCGCTGGTCTTCCCGCTCGCGCGGCTGACGGACTCGGTCCGCTGACTGAGTCAGCCTCCGCGCGGTGTGAAGAAACCGCGCTGCTTCTCGCTCACGGGCCGGCCGAGCTTCTCGAGCACGGCGAGGAAGTCGGTCCAGACGGTGCGCTTGGCGGATTCGGAGGGCGTGTGTAGGAGGTAGTTGGGATGGAACCCGAGCAGGACGGGTACGCCCGCCGCCTCGTGCCAGGTCCCGCGCACCTTCTGCACGGGCTGCCTGATGCCCAGCATCGACTCATGGGCGTGCGCCCCGAGGGCCATCACGACCTTGGGTGAGACGGCCTGGATCTGCGCCAGCAGGTAAGGACGGTTGAAGGCGAGCTCGCGCGCGTTGGGCTGACGCTTGACGAAGGCGTTCGCGGGCTCGGGCCGCCATCCCATCACGGGCAGCAGGAAGACGTCCTTCTCCCCGAGCTCGGCCGCGGCGAGGATCTTGCGGAGCAGCGCGCCGGCATCGCCAGCGAAAGGCACGCCGGACTCCGCCTCCTCCAGGGTGGGCGCTTCGCCGACCAGCACCAGGGGCGCGTCAGCCGGACCGACGCCGAGCACGGGCTTGAGTCCGGGCTTCAGGTGACGGGCGGTCTCAGGGCACTCCAGGATGCGCTTCCGTATCCACGCCAGCCGCTGCTCTTTGGAACCTTCGGGCAGGGTGAACTGGGGCGGGTCGGCGACCTCGGGGCCCGCGGATGAGACGACGGCGACGGGCTTTGCCTCCACCGGGACGGCCGGGCGGGCCTCGACCGACCTCGGGGAACGCGGAGGAGAAGAGGCGACAATCGGACGTTGCGGCACGGCCGGGGAGCCGGCGGCCGGCTTCGGGACGGACGCGGGCGGAGCGGGGCCGGCCAACGAGCGCAGGAGACGCACCGATTCCTCCGACACGGTGACGTGACGTTCGCCCTCGGCCTTGCGGCGACGCAGCTCCTCGAGCAGCGCATCCAGTGCTTCGGCCGGGTCGATCACGCGCCCATCGACTGCCGACCTTGCGGATGGGTCAACCCGCAAAGCCGGCCCGCAACCCAGCTTGGAGGGGTTTCCTGGGCGGAATCCCGATTGTGAATAAACTTGCCTAAATCAGCCGGGACGACCTAATGACGATTCAGGTTCAGTTCCTGAAAATAACCAAACCAAGGAGCTGACCCCGCAGGAATCCGGTGAGTTGACGGTCGTAAAGACGGCAAATCGAAATCCGAAGGTCGGAAACGGGCAATGCGGCGAAGGTAAGAAAATAAAGCAAAACATGGAAAATAAACTGTTCGTAGGCAACCTGGCTTGGGCCGCAACCGAGGCCGACATCCGGGCTCACTTCTCCCAGGCGGGAGAGGTTACGTCCGTCGAGGTGATGATGGATAAGTTCACGGGACGTCCCCGTGGCTTCGCGTTCGTGACGATGGGCAACGCCCAGCAGGCACAGGACGCCATCGCCAAGACTGAAGGCGTGGAGTTCATGGGCCGTCCCCTGAAGGTCAACGTGGCCCGTCCCCGTGAGGAGCGTCCCTCCTTCGGCGGTGGCGAGCGTCGCGGCGGCTTCGGCGGCGGTGAACGTCGTGGCGGCTTCGGCGGCGGCGATCGCGGCGGCTTCGGCGGCGGCGAGCGTCGCGGTGGCTTCGGCGGCGGTCGTGGCGGCTTCGGCGGAGATCGCCGTGGCGGCTTCGGCGGCGACCGTGGCGGCTACTGAGACCCGACACCAGTCATTCACCGGGGCGCCGTCAGGCGCCCCTTTTTTTTGCCCGAAGGGGGCGGGCTTGAGGCCCGTCGTGCATCCTGCATCCTGAGGGACTTATGCCACGCAGGGCCTTCATCTGGATGGCCGGGTGCCTGACCTTGACGGGGGCCGCCTGGCTCTGGCTGCGGCCGGCGCCGATCACCCTCAACGTGGCCGGGCCGGCCGGAACCTTCGGCATGGCCATGCCCAAAGCGGCGGCGCGTACCGGCACGGGAACCTTGCTGCTGGAAGCCCTAGCACGCCATGCCCCGGAAAAGGGCCGGAGCGCGCTTCAAGCTGACCTGGAGGCCGCCCGCAGCGGTGCAGGCCGCGTCGACTTCGCCTTCACCCCTGACCGTAAATCGACCGATTCATGGAGCCGGGGAGACGCGGTCCGTAAGCCTGCCTTGGTGCTGCCTTCGGAGGCCGTGCTGCAGTCCAAAGGCGTCGACGACTGCTTCCTTCTCATCCGCTTCGAGCCGGCTTCAGGACTGCTTGAGACCCCGGCGCGGCGACGCTGGATGGGGGTCGCGCTGAGCGACGCCGTGCGGGAGGCCAGGTCCGCCACGGTGGCCGTCGGCGAGGAAGGGCCTCCGACGCGCCTTGTCGCCACGATCGCTCTGGACTTCGGTGATGGCGCCAAGGCGGAGGCGGCGTTGGAACGCCTCGCCGCGGAAGACGCGTCCTCCTCTGCGTTCGTCTTCGCCGCCACGCCCGACGCGGCCGCCACGAGCAGAGTCAGCGGACTGGTCGTGATCAGACTGGAGGCCGACGCGCGGCTCGTGAAGGCCGCGCTTTCGCGTTGAGCGTCAGATGGGCTCCAGCGTACCGTCGGCGCGCAGCCGGCGGTAGTAGCAGCCCGAACGCGAACGGCCGTCCGCGCCCTTGGTGTGGCAGGCGCCCTGCCCCGCCGGCCTCACGCGGTAGAGGATCGAGTTCTGCTCGCAGTTTACTCGCACCTCAATCAGCTCGAGGAAATCTCCGGAGGTGAGCCCCTTGATCCAGAGTTCATTGCGGGAGGTGCTCCAGAAGACCGCCTTCCGCTCCATGAGGGCGGTGGCGAGCGCCAGCTCATTCACGTAGCCAAGGATGAGCACCTCGCCCGTGGCGGCGTCCTGGGCGACCGCCGGAATGACGTCGGCCTCTCCTGAGGCGATTTTCCTCAGCTTCCTGAAGTCCAGCCTCAGCTGGGCCCCTTCTTCAAGCTCCTCGTCTGCCATACGGATAATCTGGCAGGCACTTTGGCTGTCATTCAAGGCTGGAATACCCTGCGTTTTGGCCATACCCCAAAGACGTCATGTCCCTCAATACCGCCGCTCTTTCCCGCGCCGCAGACGAGGCCCGCGGACTGTCCATGGACGCCGTGGCCGCCTGCCATTCGGGCCACCTGGGCCTCCCCCTGGGAGCCGCCGAAATCGGCGCCGCCCTCTACGGACATTTCCTTCGTCATGACCCCGCCGACCCGCAGTGGATCAATCGCGACCGCTTCGTCCTTTCCGCCGGCCACGGCTCGATGTTCCTCTATTCCTGGCTGCACCTCGCCGGCTTCGACCTGCCCGTCGATCAGGTGAAGGCCTTCCGCAAGCTTCACTCCAAGACCCCCGGCCACCCCGAGTTCGGCGAAACCCCCGGCGTCGAGGCGACCACCGGCCCTCTCGGTCAGGGCACCGGCAACATCGTCGGCATGGCCGTCGCCGCCAAGATGGCCGCGGCACACTTCAACACCCCTGAGCACAAGGTCTTCGACCATCTCGTGGTGGGCCTCGCAGGTGACGGCTGCCTGCAGGAGGGCATCTCCCAGGAGGCCGCCTCCTTCGCCGGACGCTTCGGCTTGGACAACCTCATCATGCTCTACGACTCCAACGACGTCACCCTCGACGCGATGGCCTCGAGGACGCAGAATGAGGATACCGCCAAGCGCTTCGAAGCAGCGAACTGGGAGGTCATCGTGATCAAGGACGCCAATCAGGTCGCCCCGGTTGCGGCCGCCCTCGACCAAGCCCGCGCCAGCCGTAACGGCAAACCCAAGCTCATCATCTGCAAGACCGTCATCGCGAAGGGCATCCCCGAGGTGCAGGGATCTTCCAAGGGCCACGGCGAAGGCGGCGTGAAGTTCGTCGACGCCGCACGCAAAGCCCTCGGTCTGCCGGATGAGAAGTTCTTCGTCTCGGCCGAGACACGCGCCTTCTTCGCCGAACGCAAGGCCCGTCAGACCGCCGAGCACGCCGCCTGGACGCGCGGCTTCGAGGCCTGGACCAAGGCCCAACCGGCCAAAGCCGCGCTCCTCGCCAAGGCCTCCAAGGGCGAGCACGGCGACATCGCCTCGCTCCTCGCCGCCATCCCCGAGTTCGGCAAGAACGCCCTTGCAACCCGCGTCTCCGGCGAGACCTGCATCAACGCCGTGGCCAAGGCCGCGCCGACGGTCCTCTCCGGTTCGGCCGACCTCCATGGCTCGACCAAGAACTACATCAAGGACGTGGGCGACTTTGACGTGGCCACGCCGGGCGGCCGCAACCTCTACTTCGGCATCCGTGAGCACGCCATGGGCGCGATTCTCAACGGCATCGCCTACCACGGGGTGTTCAAGGGCTCGGGCGCCACGTTCCTGACCTTCTCCGACTACCTTCGCCCCTCGATCCGCTTGGCGGCGCTCTCCAAGTTGCAGACGTTCTACATCTTCACGCACGACTCGGTCGGCGTGGGCGAGGACGGCCCCACGCACCAGCCGGTCGAGACGGTCAGCGCGCTGCGCTGCATCCCGAACCTCGACGTGGTCAGGCCCGCCGACGCCGAGGAGACGGCCGCGGCCTTCGCCCACGCGGTCTCCCGCAGGGACGGCCCGGTGGCCCTCATCCTTTCCCGCCAGAACGTGCCGTCGCTCGACGGCATCCCGGTCGCCGAACGCCGCCAGGGCCTGCTCAAGGGCGCCTACGTGGCGCGCCGCGAGACGGCCGCCCTCACGCACGTGCTCATCGGCACGGGCAGCGAGCTCCAGCACGCGCTAGCCGCGGCCGAGGAACTCGGTGCTGGGGTGCGCGTGGTCTCGATGCCCTCGATGGAAATCTTCGCCCGCCAGCCCAAGTCCTACCGCGACGAAGTGCTGCCTCCTTCCTGCGCCAAGCGGGTGAGCGTCGAGGCCGGCGTGACCTCCACCTGGGGCCGCCACGTGGGCCTCGGGGGCAAGGCGATCGGCACCGACACCTTCGGCCTCTCCGCCCCGGGCGACGTGGTCATGAAAGAACTGGGCATCACCAAGGAGGCCGTGGTGGCCGCCGCCAAGGCGCTCTGAGGAAGACGGAACGGCCTGAGAGAGGGGCGGACCCGGGCCGCCCTTCCGCTTTCCTTCACTTCACCTCGGCTAGGAATGAGAGCGGCAGGCGGTAGAGGTCGCCCTGCTCGCTCGCGAGGAGCAACGTGGACGCGTCTGCCCAAGCGCAGCCTTCGAGCTGCCAGGAGAGCAGCGGCGGCGAAAGCGCCGCACCGCGCGCGCGACCGGAGAAGAACGCCTCGCCCTCGGGCGGCAGGTCGAACACCCAGGCGAACCGGTAGGTCAGCACCGCGAGCTTCGTGCCGTCGGGCGAGACGGACGCGTCCGTGACCATGCCGAGCGCGTCGAAGCGGGCCACCTTGACGGGCGTGGCCTTGGCGCCCTCGGCAGGAATCTCGATGCGCCAGAGGTCAGTGAGCGTGTCGCGGCGATGCTTGGTCAGCAGGTAGACCTTGCCGCCGCGCATGAAAGCGGCCTCACAATCATGCGACAGTTCCGGATCGGGAAAGACGTCCTGGTCCGGCCACGAAAAAGCGACGCGACGGGCGGCGACACCGGGGGCTCCCGGGGCCGGCTCCTGCAGCACGTACAGCTGGAGTTCCTTGCGGAGCGAAAGGTTGTTGCCGACGTCGGCGACGACCATGCGGCCGCCCGCCTCGCCCGTCACGGCCTCCCAGTCCGTGCGGGTCGCGCCAACGACCTCGGACCCCATCCATGGCGTTCCGTCGTGCACGGGGAACGATCCGTCCGCACGGACCGGGATGAGACGGGGACGAGGGCCGTGGTCGGTGACGGCCCAGAAGACTCCGGGCATGGACGGACTCGCCCACAGGCCCGAACATTCGGGCAGCGCCGTGCGGAGCAGCCGGCCGGCGGACTTCAGCTCGACCGGAGGGGCCTTGGGAGCGGCACGGCTGACGAGGGCGGGCTCGGCGCCCAGCCTCAGGGCGAGAAGGAAGAGGGCCGTGAGCGCCGTCCGCATGACTCCATCAGATAATGTCCGGACCGCCGCATGGCAACCCATGTCGTTTTTCGTGGCGGCGGACCGCCGGAGGATGAACATCCGCCCATGGCCCGTTCCGCCCGCGACCTTTGGACGGCCCGCCTCAAGGGCGGCGCCACCCGGGTGACGTCGCCCTTGCGCGCCCGCAAGGCGCCGTCCGCCAACCATGGCGTCGGCCGCGGCTGCCGCGGGATCATCCTGGGCATCGACCCTTCCTTGCGCGGGACCGGCCTCGCGGTGGTCGACGCGCGCGGCGAGCGCCCTCGCCTGCTGGCCAGCCTCACCGTCCGCCTTCCGGCCAGGATCACCCAGGCGGAGTGCCTCGGGCGGATCGCGGCGGAGTCGGAACGGCTGGCCCGGGATCACGGCGCGACCGATGTCGCCGTGGAGGGCACGATCTACGTGCAGAACTTCCGCACCGCGCAGGCCATGGGCGCCTCCCGCGGAGCGGCCCTCGGCTCCGTGGCCCGACTCGGACTCAGGGTCACCGAGTACGCCCCGGCGCGCATCAAGCAGTCAGTCACCGGACATGGACGAGCGACGAAGGCCCAGGTGGGCCGCATGGTGACGGTCACGCTGGGCCTGGAGATCACGCTGCCGGAGGACGAGTCCGACGCGGCGGCGGCGGCGCTCTGTCACGCCTTCACCGCTCGCTGAACCTCAGTTTTCCGTCACCGCGAAGTGGTCCGCGCGGCCGTTGGCCTCGCTCCAGCGGGCCATCAGTTCGTCGAGCGGCACGGGGCGCACCTTCTGCGCCAGGTTGGCCGCACCCGCGTCGACGCAGGCGCGCAGCTGTTCCCAGACCGCCGCGTAAGAGCGCGTGAAGCGCAGGGAGCCGTCGCGGATCAGACTGGAGGCCTGGCAGCAGCCGCCCACCTCCGTGCAGGTGAAGCGGCCCGCACGGAAGTCCTCCGTCGAGGCCGAGAAGAGGTCTAAGCGCGCGAAGTGCAGTCCCGGGAACCGGCGGGCGAAGGCGGTGACGGCGGCCGAAAGCTCGGGCGTAAGCAGGTCGGGACGGTGGACGCAGCGCGCGCCGTGACCGTAGCTGCCGGTCGGATTCAGCGTGACCGTCTCGCCCGCAGGCACGATCCGCGTGAGCTCGCGCGAATGGCAGCGGAGGTAGAGCGCGGCGCGCGTGACCGCGCGGTCGTCCAGCCAGATCAGCTCCTCGAGGGTCTGCTCGCCGTCCCCGCGCACGGTGACTGCGCGCTTCTCGACGACGGCCATGATCCGCCCATCGTCGCAGCAGGGGCTGCGGCGCCAGACGACCTCGAACTCACGCCCCTTGACGAGGGGCTGCAGCACCAGGTCCTCCTCGGCGCCACGCATCAGCCTCTCCAACGCCACCCCGTCGCGGACGATGCGGAGACCGGCGCCGTTCTCGGACACCTCCGGCTTGCAGACAACCGGGAAGCCGTACTCCGTTGAGAAGGCCACGGCCTCGCGCATGCGCACCTCGGCGGAATCCTCGCAGGAGACCGCCAGAGTCGGGCAGCAGCGCGAATCGCGCTGGAAGGGGCGCAGGAGGAGCGACCGGGCGTCGCCGGTGAAGCCTCCGATGCGCCCGAAGGAGGGGTTGGCCGAGGCGAAGGCCGTCAGGCTGCGGTGCCGCAGGCTGAGTAGCGCGATTCCGATTCGGAGGGGCAGGAAGAGGATGGCCGACCTCCAGCCCGACGGCTGGAGGATGCGGCGCACCTTCATCACAATCTCACGGCGTCCCCGCCAGGTCAGCGCCGGCACGATCCAGTGCGTGAGGAACCAGATGAGCGCGAAGAGCCCTAGGACAATCCAGGCCGCGTACTGCTTGTAGCGCGGGAACTGCTCCATGAAGGGAGGCCCCAGGGTGCCGCCGAGCAGCATCAGCATGGGCGTCCAGACAAGGGCGGCCACGAAGAGCAGCATCGCCAGCCGGGGCAGACCGAGCCGCAGGATTCCCGCCGTCACGAAGGTCGGTACGCGGCTGGCAGGGATGAAACGCGAGCTGACGATGACGAGCATGCCCCGCGGGGAGCCGAACCAGCCCGCCATGCGGTCGATCTCGTGCTCCTTGACAATCCACTTCAGCGGGGCGCGGCGCAGGGCGCCCCGTCCAAGCCAGCGGCCCAGCGCGTAGAGCACCATGTCGCCGATGAAGATCCCGACGGTGCAGGCGAGGGCCGCCCACCAGAAGCCGATGATTCCCTCGGCGGCGAGCAGGCCGGAGGCGAGGCAGGTGGGATCCTCGGCCACGAAGGTGCAGAGGATGATGATGATGAATAGGATCCAGAAGCGTGCGCCGCCGGAAACCACGAGGTCGGGATAGGGCTCGGCCGCCGGGACGGGCGCGGCGCGCCGCGCGGCCTTGCCGGCCTCGACGTCCGCGATGAAGCCCCTGATGGGGTCGGCGGCGGCGCGCCGGGTCTCCTCGCCATGGCCGCCTGCGAACTCGAGCAACCGGGCCTGCGGCATGAGCCGGGCGGAGTAGCGGGCGGCGTCGACGGGCGTGATCCAGTCAGACGAGCCGTGAACGATGAGGGCAGGGCCGTTCCAGGCGCGGAGCTGCGCCTTCGCGCCGGAGAGGTCGCTGTCGAAGAAGACCTCGGAGTAGCCCCGGTTGAACGGGAGCCGGTCGGCCAGGCCGAAGTGCGGCGTCGCGAGGTCGAGCAGCAGGAACGGAAGGTGGTGGAAGAAATAGACGAACTTGTTGGCGACGGCGTTGCCGAGGAGCGTGTACTCCTGGGCGCCGGGAGCGGAGACCAGCGTCAGCGACGCGACGCGTTCCGGATGCCGGCTAGCGACCTCGAGCGCGACCACGCCCCCCATACCCTCGCCGACGACGTGGAACCGTCCGCCGCCGACGTGCGCCTCGACCGCGCGGAGCAGGTCGACGGCGACCTGGTCGGCGGCCATCGACTCGCGCGAACGATGCCAGGCGGTGGGCCAGCGGACCACGTGGACTTCGTCGAGACCGGGTTCGGCGCGGGCGAAGAGGTCGGTCCGGCGCCAGGCGTGTTCGCCGCGATCCGGCAGGGCGGGCACCACGATCACCGGCAAGGCTCCGGCCGAGGGGACCTGTTTCCAGGTTTCGACCTGGACCGCATGAGCCAGCTCGGGCCTGGGCTGACGATCCTCCGAAGTCACCCAGCGGGAGACGAACACCGCCAGCACGTAAGCCGCCAGCGCGACCCACTTGCCGGGGACGCGCCGGATGGTGCGCTTGCGTTCGACGAACGAAGACATCGAGGTGGGTCATCCAAACCGGCCCCCGTCCTGGGGCAAGAAGGTAAGGACCGGGGCGTTTTGGCTTCCTATAAGTCGGGCGGTTGGATTGGCTGAAGTCAGTGCAATCCAGCGGCAAGGAGCTACCCGGCCTCAGGGTCACCGTCGACAGGGTGGTCCACCAGATGCTCCCCGACCGAGCGGACGAAACGCCTCACGCCTTCGCCTACTTCCTGACCATCCTGAACCTCTCCACCGAGACCGTCCGCATCATCGGCAGGAAATGGGTGCTGCGTGCCGAGGACGGGAGCGTGCAGGTGGTGGAGGGGGACGGCGTGGTCGGCAAGTCACCCCTGCTGGCACCGGGCGAGAAGTTCTCCTACAGCAGCCACCACCTCTCGGCCGGCCCGGTGCGCGCCGAAGGCGCCTTCCACGGCGTGACCGGCCACGGCGAACGCGTGTTCGTGCGCATCCCGCCCTTCGAGATGACCCCTCCCTCCCCCGCCACCTGAACGCATGAGGCTGACGGACTTGAACTCCGGCCGAGAGATTGGTGCCAACTGTATGCTCGCCGAGTTCGGCGGCCTGCGCGTGGCGTTCGACTGCGGGCTGCACCCCAAGCTCGAAGGGCGCAAGGCCCTGCCCCGGCTCGACCTCGTGCAGACGCCGCTCGACGGCGTGATCCTCACGCACTGCCACCTGGACCACCTCGGCTCGCTCCCCTTACTCCTGCGCGCCCATCCCTCGGCGCGCGTGTTCGCCTCGGCCGCCTCGACCCTCTTCGCCCGGCGCCTGCTCAGCAACTCCGTCCGCGTCATGATGCGCCAGAGGGAGGAGACGGGGCAGGCCGACTACCCGCTCTACCTCGATAAGGACGTCGAGCGCGTCGAAAACGCGCTGGCGGCGGCGCCCGTCGGCGTCCCGCGCACGATCGGACGGGGCGGCGAGGAGATCGCCTTCACCTTCCACCTCGCCGGGCACGTGGCCGGCGCAGTGGGCTGCCTCGTCGAGCACCGCCGACGTAGGCATTTCTTCACGGGAGACGTCCACTTCCAGCCGCAGCGGACGATTGGAGGCGCCGACTTCCCGCGCAAGCCGGTGGACACCCTAGTGATGGAGTGCACGCGTGGGGCCACCACCACGATGGCTTCGGCCGGACGCGCCGCGGAGGAACGCCGGCTGCTCCGCAAGATCAACGAGGTCGTCGACCGCGGAGGCTCCGTGCTGCTACCCGCCTTCGCCTTCGGGCGCATGCAGGAAATCCTGCTCTTCCTCGAGGAGGCCGCGTCCGAGGGCCGGCTGGCGGACGTGCCGGTGTTCTGCTCGGGCCTCGGTCTCGACCTGTGCGACTACCTGCACGAGGCCTCGCGCAAGACGCGGCAGGTGAAGTTCGACCGCGCCGTCCTGCGCGACCTGGGCGTCGTGCCGCTCCCACGCAAGTATGTGCAGCCCGGACGCAACATGCCCGACCAGGGCGTCTACGTGCTGTCCAGCGGCATGCTGGTCGAGAAGACGCCCTCCTGGCGCGTCGCCGCCAACATGCTCGACCATGTGGAGAACGCGGTCCTCTTCGTGGGCTACTGCGATCCCGACACGCCGGGCGGCGAGCTCATCGGCATGGCCCCGGGCGGAAAATTCAAGTTCCGCGGACTCGACCACGAGGCCACGCTTCGCGCGGAGGTCGAGCGCTACCACCTGAGCGGGCACGCCGACCGCGATGAGCTGGTGGACTTCGCGCGCTCCCTCTCGCCCAGGGACGTGGTGCTGACGCACGGAGACCCGCCCGCCCGTGCCTGCATGAAGGAGGCCCTCGCCGCTGCCCTGCCGGGCGCGCGGATCCACGACCCCGAGCCGGGCGTGCCGCTGGACCTGTGATGCGCCTTCCGGCATCGGTCGAGGACTGGCGGGAATTCACGCTCACGCGCGGACCACGCATGGCGGCTGAGGAATTCCTGCTGCGTCTTGCGGAGACGGGGCCTGAGGAGCAGCGCGCCTCGCTCTGCGGCCTGCCGGACGCGCGCGAACTGGTACGGCGCTTCGAGGCGGCCTGGCCGCGGCGAGAAGCGGCGCTGGGCGGGGTGCCCTTCCTGGTGAAGGACGTCTATTTCCACGAGGGATGCACGACGGGCGCGGGTTCGACGTTCCTGGCCGAGGAGCTGGGGCCGGCGCTCCGCACCTCATCCCTGCCCGCCGCGTTTCGTGACGACGCCGGCGCGGTGGAATGCGGACGGACGCAGATGAATGAGTTCGCCCTCGGGCTGTCCGGCGAGAATCCCCACTTCGGCGACTGCCCCCATCCCGCGCTGGCGGACCGGCTTTCCGGCGGTTCGAGCTCCGGCTCGGCCTTCGCCGTCGCACGGGGGCTGGCGCCCTTCGCGCTCGCCACGGACACGGCCGGTTCGATCCGGGTGCCCTGCGGACATTGCGGCACGTGGGGCCTGCGCCTTTCACCCGACGTGGCTCCGGTGGGCGAAGTCTTCCCGCTGTCACCGGGATATGACGCCCAGGGCTGGATCGCGCGCACGCCGAGGGACCTGCGTCAGGTGTCGGCCGCAGTGCTCGGCGAATCGCCGCCGGCCGGGGCGGGCCTCTGGGCGGGCGACCTCGGCCAGGGCGCGGACCCCGCATGCCTGGCCGCCGCGCGTGAAATCGCACTCAGGGCGGGGGCGCAGGAGGACCGCGCGGCCTCGGAACTGCTGCGCATGGCTTGCGCCGGCGCGGCGGAGGCCTGGCCGGTCATCGGCGCAGCGGGCGCGGCCCGCGTGCACGCCGCCTGGCTGGACCGACGCAAGGACCGGTACGACCCCGTGGTCTGGCAGCGGCTGGACGCCGGCCGTCGACGCACGCCGGAGGAGCTTCGCAGGGCCGAGGTGGTGCGAGGACGCGTGACCGAAGCCTTCCGCGCCGTGTTCCGCCGCCATCATTTCGTGGCGATGGCCTCCACCCTCGGTCCGGCCCTGCGCAAATCGGAGGCCGATGAGGCCTCGCGCACCGGCTTGCTGGGGCTCAACGCGCCGTCCTCCCTGGCGGGACTCCCGGCCGTCGCCGGTCACGCACGACTGGCGGACGGAAGGACGACGGGCGTGCAGTTCATCTTCCCCGACATGGCGAACTTCGGCTGGGACGCGCTGCTGTCCCGTGTCTGAGCGCGCTCAGAGGCGACGGCGACGCAGGTGCGCGGCGGGCTGACCCAGAGCCTCGCGATACTTCGCGACCGTACGGCGCGCGATCCGCACACCCCGACGCTGAAGCTCGGCCGTGATGGCCTCGTCGGCGAGCGGTGAGGCGGGGTTCTCACGGGCGAGGATGTCGGCGATCATCTCCTGCACGCCCTCCTGCGCGACGGAGCCGCCGTCGGCCGTGGCCACGCCCGATGTGAAGAACCAACGGAACTCCCTCAGCCCGTGCGGCGTCAGCATCCACTTGTTGGCGGCGGCGCGGCCGACGGTCGTCTCATGCACTTCCATCTCCCGGGCGACGTCCGCCATGGTGAGCGGGCGAAGGCGCGAGGACCCGTGCTCGAAGAAATCCGCCTGCCGTTCGACGATGATGCGGGCCAGCCGCTCCACCGTGCGCTGCCGCTCCTCGATGGCGCCGATGAGGAACTTGCCCTGCTTCATCCGCTCGAGGATGTAGGCGCGCTCCTTGTCGCCGAGCGCGGCGCCGGCCAGCATGTCCTTGTAGGCCGGGGCGAGACGGAGCCGAGGGACGTGGCGGTCGTCCATGACGACCTTCCAGCCGCCCGCGCCGTCGGAGGTGACGATGGCGTCCGGGACGACGACCCGGTTCTCATCCCGGGAATACTGGCGGGAGGGCACGGTCTCGAGCCGCGAGAGCTCGGCGAGCGCCTCCCTCACTTCGTCGGGGCCGGCACCGAGGATGCGGCCGCACTCGTCAAGACGGCGCGCCATGAGGGGCTCCCACGCGTCGGCGACCAGCCGGGCGGCGTGCGAGGCTCCGCGGCCGCGCTGGCGCAACTGGGCGAGGAAGCATTCGCGCAGGTCGCGGGCGCCGACGCCGGGCGGATCGAATCCGAGCAGGAGCGCATGCGCCACCACGACGGACTCATACGCCTGACCGCCGCGTAGCGCGACGGAGGAAAGGTCCTCCTCCAGGAAGCCGCGCTCATCAAGCGTGCCGATGAGGAGCCTGAGCGCCTCGCCCACCGCGGGGTCGTCGGTCGCGGTGCGGGCCTGTTCCGAAAGACGCTCCACGAGGGAGGTCTCGCCGGTGAGGGACTCGAACATGTACCGGCGACGCTCATCATCCTCCTGTGAGTAGCCTTGGGAGCGCATCTCCTCGTAATAGCTCTCGTCCCAGTCTTCCTTCATCCGACGGAGCGCGTCGAAATCGTCATCGCCCAGCCTCAGTTCGCCGTCGCCCTCCTCTTCGCCGGACTCCGGAACGGAGATGGGTTCAAGCGGCTCGGAGGAACCGCCCTCGACCTCCTCGAGCAAGGGATTGGCCGCCAGCTCCTCGGCGAGTTCGCGACGCAGATCCGCCGCAGGGACCTGCAGGATCCTGAGCGACTGCCGGAGCTGCGGCGTGAGCACGAGACCCTGGACCTGCTTCTGAGAATGATTGACGCCCTGCTCGGCCATAGGAGGAACGTACGCTAATATGGTCGGGACGGCTTTGGCAAAGAGTAAGCGTCCCGATACGGCTTGATTCGCCCGGAAGCCGTCCCAACGATTAATAAAGGGTCCTCTCCCTGCATGCGTCAATTCGCGTTATTCATCAACGACCAGGCCCGGGGGCCCCACACCGAGGCTGAAATCGACGCGATGATCGCCCGGGGTGACGTCACGGCCGAGACCCTTTGCGCTCCCGCGGGCTCGACCGAATGGGAACCGCTCTCGAACCACTTCAGCTTCGGCAGCAAGCTCAAGGTCAACCGGGACCGTCAGGCCGAACCGACGGCTGCTGGACGGGAGGACGTCGACCTGGAGCAGCGCAGGAAGCTGCTTATCTACGGACTGGCGGACTCGGTGACCATCGACCAGTTCGACCGCTCGGAGGCCCAAACGTTAATCGACGCGCACGAGGCCAAGGTCCGCGTGCGCATCGCCAGGCACCGCTGGGCCGGGATCGGCGGCCTGGCCCTAGGACTGGCCTTCGGCGCCTACGCCGGGCTGCGCACCGGAGCCGACCGTCCGCTCACCCGAGCCGCGGAGACGATCATCGGCAAGGACGACAAGGTCTCGGGCAAGCTGGTCGGCCTCGACCGGGAAGTGACCCAGTTCGCCAAGCTTAAGGAGACGGTCGACGCCGTCGCCTTCAACAAGCCGGCCGGCGGCACACCCGCGCTCGGCGTCATCACCGCGCGGCTGAAAAGCGACCCGTCGCGATCCTTCCGGACCAAGGGCCAGGTCAGCCTGGCGCCGTTGACGGAAAAGGCCGCCCGCTGGAAAGCCACGGTGGACGGAGGCCTCAAGGTCATCCTGCTTAAGACGCCGATGCCCAAGGCGGTGGCCGAGAAGGCCGCGGCGCAGGCCGAAATCCTGGACGTCGTCCTCTCGCCGATGCTCGAAAGCGCAAAGTTCGAAGAGCTGAGGGAGGAGCTTGCGCGCGGATTCCCAGAACTCACGGGCAGCCCCGAATCCGACCGGCTCAAGACGGACATCCGACAGATGAAGATCGCGGAGCTGACGGCCATCGCGACCCGGGTCGACGCGCGCGCCTCCCTCGCCGCGTCGAACCCCTCCACGGCCGAATGGGCGCGTCATCTCAAGGATTTCGCGGCGCGGGTGCGCGGGCTGCAGGACCGCATCCGCATCAACCGGGACATGCAGGCTAGGCGCAAGCTGTGGAGCGACTTCAACGCCGGGGCGGGCTCCGACCTGGCGGCATGGGTGCTGGCTTCCGGTGGCAAGGAGGTCACGCCGGGGGCCGACGGCGCCTTCGTCGTGGACGAGGGGCCGCGGCTCAGCGAGGCGGATGCCGCCGCACGCATGGTGATCGCCACGCGGGTCAACGGCGACCCCTTGCACCTGACCTGGGGCTCGCCCTTCCTCATCCTAGGCGAACTGAGGAGCGAGGCCCTTCCGGCCGACCACTTCCTGCTCAGCGAAAAATACAAGGTCGTCGACAAGCCGGTGACCGGAGGACGGCTCTTCGCCGCCAAGCTGCGGGTCGGAGGCAAGGAGCTCGTCGTCGAACGGCGCTCCCCGCGCTGGCACTTCCTCACCTTGGCGCGGGAGAAGGATCCCGACGTCATCCACCTGCTGGTGGACGAAGCGACGCACGGCCGACATTCGGCCGGAGAAACTGTGCCGGCCTCGGAGATCATCAAGGGAGAGATCTACCTCAAGCTGTCCGAGTCGGCGGTCCCGCCGCTCCTAACTCCGGTTCCCTGACCGGGCTCAGTCGCGACGCGTCCAGCAGTCGGGCTGTGAGCAGTCGCCGAGCTGAGAGGGCGTGAGCCTGGTCACCTTGCCCGTCACGGTGTCGACCACGGCGAGCCACGAACTGCTGCGGCTGGCCTGCGTGGCCACCACGTGGCGCCCATCCGCGCACCAAGAGGCATGGGAGAGGTCGAACGCGCTGGCGGCCGGAACCTCTTGGACGGTGCCGGCCGCGAGGTCCGCCACGGCGAGCCCGAGCCGGCCGGACTGGAAAGTGAAGACGAGCTTATTCTCGACGGGATTCCAACGCGGCTCGGTGGCGTAGGAATAACCCGTGGAAAGCCGCGAGGTGGCGCCGCCGGCCGAGGAGGCGAGGTAGATGCCTGGCCTGCCGGTGGGTCCGCTGGTGAGCGCGAGGCGCGCGCCGTCCGGAGACCAGGCGGGGTCGGCGTTGACGGTCTGGGACCCGGACGCGGTGATGACGCGTCGCGCGCCCTTGGCATTGGCGTCCGCGACGTAGACGTCCATCGTGCCCTTGTTGGAGGACACGAAGACGAGACGTCCGTCCGGACCCGAGCTGGCGGCGCCAATCGCGCCGCGCACGCCGGTCAGGAGGGCCCGCGGCGCTCCAACGCCGTTGGTGGTGTAAAGACCCGGGAAGCCGTCGAGGGAGGCGATGAAGTTGATGCGCGTCCCGTCATGGCTCCAACGGGGCGCGATGGAGGTGTTGCGGTAGGAGGTGAGGCGCAGCGTGCGGGCGCGCACGAGCGTGGTCTTGCAGATCTCGTCGTGGCCGGTGCCGCGGGAGGTGAACGCCACCTTGGTGCCGGCGTAGAGAGGGCGGAGGCGGAGGGCGCGGCCCACGCCCGCAATCACCGCATCGGCGGCGAGCAGCGCCAGCTCCTCCTCGTCACGCCCGCGCACCTCCTTCTGGAAGGCGAAGCGGGCGACATCGCAGGCGACGGTGGCCGACACACCCTGCCGGCTAATCACGACGCGCGCCGCCCCGTTGGGCTGCAGGCGGACGGCTCCGTGGAGCGAGAGCGCGAACTGCACGAGGTCTCCGAGGGAACGGTCGTCGCACACCACCGAGACGGAGACCTGTCCGCGCTGTAGTTCGGCATCGACGGCGTCGGTCACGACGACGTTACCCTGGGCGAGGGCGAGGAAGGGGATGAAGGCGGCGAGGAGGAGGCGCATGCTTGGGGCGAAAGGAAAGATAGCAGTTTGACCCGACGGAGGGCGGGACTTCAATCCCGCTCATGCCAATCGATCCGGATTCCGTGCGCAAGGCCCTGGCGGGCGTCCGCTACCCGGGATACAGCCGCGACATCGTGACGTTCGGACTGGTCAAGGGCTTGGATGTGTCGCCCGATGGCAAGGTCTCGGTGGGGCTGGCCGTCACCACCGCCGACCCGGAGGTGCCCAGGAAGCTCTACGCGGACATCGAGGGGGCCCTCGGGGCCCTCGGAGTCCGGAACCCCGAGATTGCCATCACGGTCACGGTTCCCAAGACGGGCCCTGCGGCGCCGGCGGCCAAGGCGCCGGCCGACGCGGGCGTCGGCTCGGTCAGGCACATCGTGGCCGTCGCCAGCGGCAAGGGCGGGGTCGGCAAATCCACCTTCGCCGTGAACCTGGCCTGCGCGCTGGCCCGCTCCCTGACCGAGGCGGGACGCCCGGGCAGGGTCGGCCTGATGGACTGCGACATCTACGGCCCCTCGGTGCCCCTGATGATGG
Source organism: Verrucomicrobiota bacterium (assembly GCA_016871415.1). GTDB lineage: Bacteria > Verrucomicrobiota > Verrucomicrobiia > Opitutales > UBA953 > UBA953. The sequence continues at coordinate 5,752 of VHDL01000014.1, read as the reverse complement.
GCGTGGCCGGCCGCCCCATGATCGAAGGGGAGGTGCTGCTGCCTCCCGACAACTTCGGCGTGAAGGTCATCTCGATGGGACTGCTGGTGGACGAGTCAGCTCCCGTCATCTGGCGTGGACCGATGGTCATGAAGACGATTTCGCAGTTCGCCACCAACGTGCGCTGGGGCGAACTGGATGTACTCCTAATCGACCTGCCGCCGGGCACCGGTGACGCCCAGCTTTCCATCGTCCAGACCATGGCCCTCTCCGGAGCCGTGGTGGTGACCACCCCCCAGACGGCGGCGGTCACGGTGGCCCTCCGCGGGGCGGCGATGTTCGGCAAGGTCAACGTCCCCGTGCTGGGCGTGGCCGAAAACATGAGCTACCTGGAGACGGCGGACGGCGGGCGGCAGCACGTCTTCGGACAGGGCGGGGGCCTCAAGGTCGCGGAGGCGCTGGACACCGAACTGCTCGGCGAAGTGCCGCTGGACCCCGCGGTGAGGATGGGCGGCGACCATGGGATTCCGGTGGTCATCAGCCATCCGGACGGGAACGCGGCCCGGGTCTTCAGGTCGGTCGCCCTCGCCCTGCTTCGCAAGCTCAATGCGACGGCCGGATGAAGGCCCCGCAACGTCGGCTTGCCTCCATGGGCGGGATGACGCAATATAATATCAATGAGCCATCAGCCGGCCATCGGCGGAGGGGAGTCCGAGTTCGCCTCCAAGTCGTCCCTCTATGCGGAGTTCCTCGCTGAACGGGAGGAAATCCTCCGCCACAAATGGATCGAATCCGAAAAGGCCGGACATGACATCGGCTTTGAGCGGGCCCTGATCGACTGGACCCGCAACCACCGCGCCCGCTGGAGACAGGAACGCAGGGACGGACGGCAGGCTTCCTGACGGCAAAGAAAAGGCCGGCGTCCCGAAGGACCGCCGGCCTATCCGAACGAGGGCCCGAAACTCAGCCCTTGATCTCCTTGTGCAGCGTGTGGCGGCGCAGGGAGGGGTTGTACTTGAGCTTCTGGACCTTCTCCTGCGAAAGCTTCTTGTTTCGGGTGGTCATGTAACGGGAGGGGCGCTTGCCCTCCTTGCGGGCTTCGGTGCACTCGATGATGACGGTTTCGCGGGGCATGGCTCGTGACGGTTTGGAAGGTTGAGGAATGGTTCCCGGCCGAGGGGTGGGCAAGCCCGAAAAAGGGCCGGGCGGCCCAGATAGGCCGCCCGAGCGAACCCTCTCAGAAGGGCTGAATCAGCCCCAAAGGCGCTTCTTGTGGCGGTTGTTCTTCGAGCGTTTGCGGCGCTTGTGCTTGTTCATCTTCAGACGACGCTTCTTCTTGAGGCTTCCCATGGGTGTCAGGTGGGGAGAATCAAGGAGGGTGCCTGCGACGCAGTAAAGCAGAAACTAGGCTACGATCCTCGTTTCGACCGCCCAGAAGCCCGAACCCCAACAACGCTGAAGAACCGACCGCAAGGCGTCGAAGTCAGGGCGGCCCAGCACGAGGCAGAAGCATGCGCTTCCGCTGCCGGTCATGCGGAAGCTCCGGCCGACGGCCGCACCCGCGGCCTCGAGGCCGACAGGCAGGGCGAGGTACTTGCGGAACACGGGTGACTCCAGGTCATTGCCCAGCAGGGAGGGGTCGGTCTCGGGCCTGGCCATCCAGCCCTCCAGCAGGGACTCGGCCTGCGCGGGCGGACGCAGCACGCCATGCCGGACGAACAACGCATAAGCCTCGGGCGTGGGCACGCCGAAAGGAGGCTTGATGACGATGACGCTCCTTCCCGCCAAAGCACGGCAAACAGACGCAGGCAGCGCCTCGAGCCTCTCTCCCCTGCCCCGCATCACGGCGGGCAGTCCGCGGACGAAGAAAGCGCAGTCCGAGCCGACCTCGAACGCGACGGATTCCAGGAATTCTGGTCCCCTCGGATCGCCCGAGGCGCGGTCCAGCAGCCTCAGCGCCGCAGCCGCATCCGAGCTGCCTCCGCCCAGACCAGCGCCGTTCGGAATGCGCTTCGTGAGACGGAAACGGCCGCGCGGAATCTCCGGACGACTCCGCGCGTAGGCTTCGGCGGCCTTGAGCACCAGATTGGAGGCGTCGAGAGGGATGGAAGAGTCGTCGCACGCAAGCGCCCACTCCGCGGCGGGTTCAAACGTCAGCTCATCGGCGAGCTCCAGGGGGACGACCACGCTGACCAGGTCATGATAGCCGTCCGCCCGGCGCCCGACGATAGCGAGCGACAGGTTGAGCTTCGCTGGCGCGGCTTCTGCGTGCACGCGACGGAGATTGCGAAGGGCGCCCGGGGAGGCGAGGCCTTTTAGGCCCGAGGATGGGCCTTGCGGCGCACTTCCCTCAGCCGCTGGACGGTGAGGTGGGTGTAAATCTGCGTCGTCGAGAGCGAGGCGTGACCGAGCTGCTCCTGCACGAGCCTCAGGTCGGCGCCTCCGGAAAGGAGATGCGTCGCGCAGGAATGCCTGAGCTTGTGTGGGGTGAGGTCGGCGGGCAGGCCCGCGAGGGCGAGGCGACGCTTGAGCATGAGCTGCACGGCACGGGCGTGCAGCGCGCCTCCGCGGGCGGCCAGGAAGGCGGGCTCACCCCGTGCGGGAGTTCCGCGCATCGCCCAGTAGCCGCGCAACGCCCGCATGGCGGCCTCGCCGGCAGGCACGTCGCGCTCCTTGGAGCCCTTGCCCGTGACGCGCACGACGCCGGTGGATAGGTCGACGTCTCCGCCCCGCAGCCCGCAGAGTTCCGACACGCGCAGACCGGCTCCGTAGAGCATCTCGAGGATCGCCTGGTCCCGAGCGGCCTCGAGGGCGGCGGCGGGCGTGGCCGGATCGGTCGAGGTCTCCAGCAGCAGCTCGGCCTGCGTCTCCGTGAGGAACTTGGGCAGGGCCTTCGGCAGCTTGGGCAGCACGAGCCCGGCCGCCGGAGTGGCGTCGATGCCTCCGCGTTCGCGCAGGTCGGACAGGAAGGCGCGCACGGCCGAGATCTGGTTGTGGACCGAACGACGTTCATGGGTCGACTGACGCTCGATGACGAAGTCGCGGAGGTCGCGCGGCGTGAGCCGCGACCAGTCGCCGTCCCACCCGCCGTCGGAATCCTTCCATCGCGCGAAACCCTTGAGCGACCGGCCGTAGGTCGCGCAGGTGCGCGTAGAGAGCCTCCGGGCCTCCCGCTGCCTCGCCAGAAAGTCCTCGACGGCGGCCCGCCCGGGCCATTCCGCGCCCTCACCTCGCTGAGGCTGGGGGCGCCGCTTCCTCACTGGGGCTTGCGACCGTGCTCGGCGCGCACGGTGATGCCGATGCCGCCGCGCACGCCGAAGGCTCCCGTCACCTCGCACCAGACGGGATCAAGCGCCGCGACCAGGTCGTCCAGGATGCGATTGGTGAGGTGCTCGTGGAAGACCCCCTGCTGGCGATAGGTCCAGAAATAGAGCTTGAGGGACTTCGACTCCACGATGCGCGGACCGGGCACGTAGCGGATGGTGATCCGGGCGAAGTCAGGCTGGCCGGTGGCGGGGCAGAGGCAGGTGAACTCCTCGGTGCTCAGCTCGACGATGTAATTGCGGCCCGCGTTGCGGTTCGGAAACGTCTCCAGCGTCTGCTGGGGCCGGTTCTGCGTGTTGCCGAGATGGGAGAGGCCCTGGAGGTCTTGCGGCTGGGTCGACATGACCATAAGGGAACCGGACAAAGGTGGCGGCGCAAGCGGAGAACCGGGGGAGGAACCTGCTTGCCACCCGGCCCCGACGGGCTTGCCTCACTTCCACCGCCGAATGGAGCCAAGGCCCATCGCCATCCTCGGGGCCTCGGGCTCCATCGGCACGACCACCCTGGCCGTCGTCAGGGCGCATCCGGGACTCCTGCGGGTCTCCGGCATGGCCTCCCTCAGCCGCTGGCGCGAGTTGGTGGCACCCGCAAAGGAGTTCGGCGTGCGTCACATCGCACTGGGCGATCCGACCGCCGCGGACGAGGCACGCGCCTCAGGCGCCTTCGATTCGAGCACGACCATCCTCTCCGGACCCGAAGGACTCACGGAGATCGCCTGCATGCCGGCAGTGCGAACCGTCGTGTCCGCGGTGGTCGGCACGGCGGGCCTAGTTCCGACCCTCGCCGCGCTCAGGTCGGGTAAGGACGTCGCCCTCGCGAGCAAGGAGCTGCTGGTGATGGCTGGCCGGTTCATCACCCGGGCCGCGGCTGAGAGCGGCGCACGGCTGCTACCGGTGGACAGCGAGCACAACGCCCTGCACCAGCTGCTGCGCAAACGCCCGCAAGCCGAAGTCTCGCGGTTGGTCCTGACCGCCTCGGGCGGCGCCTTTCGCGACACGCCCTTGGAACGGCTCGGGGAAGTGACGCCCGAGCAGGCGCTGCGGCACCCCAGCTGGAGCATGGGCCCCAAGGTGACCGTGGATTCGGCCACCATGGCGAATAAGGGGCTGGAGATCGTGGAGGCCACCTGGCTTTTCGGACTGCCGCAGGAGCGCATCGACGTGGTGATTCACCCCCAGAGCGTCATCCACGCGATGGTCACGCTTTCGGACGGCGGCATGGAGGCCCTGCTCTCCCCGCCGTCGATGGCCTTCCCCATCCAGGACTGCCTGCTGCAGCCGCAGCGTCCGCCCTGCCCCGCTCCCGGACTCGACCTCACCAAGACCCATGCGCTCACGATGAGCCCACCCGACCCCGCGCGCTACCCCTGCCTGGGCATCGCCCGCGCGGCCGCGGCCGCCGGAGCCTGCGCGCCGGCGGCGTTCAATGCGGCCAACGAGGTCGCGGTAGGGGCGTTCATGGCCTCCGGACTGCGCTTCACGGGCATCGCTGAAGTCGTGCGCCGCACGATGGAAAGGGGCTGGACGGCGGAACCAGACTCGCTCGAAGATGCCCTGGCGGCCGACGCCGAGGCCCGTCGCCTCGCGGCGGGATATGCGGCCAAGCTCACCCTCTGACCATCCATGGACACCCTTTCCGTCAACGACCTGCTCAGTTCCCTCTGGGGCATCGCGCTCGTCGCCCTCTTCTTCGGCGGCTCGATCTTCGTGCACGAGCTCGGCCACTTCCTCGCGGCCCGCAGACGCGGCCTGAAGGTGGAACGTTTCTCAATCGGCTTCGGCCCCAAGGTCGTCGGCTGGACCGGCAAGGACGGCGTCGACTACCGGATCTCGCTCATCCCCCTCGGGGGCTACGTGGCCCTGCCGCAGCTCGCCGAGATGGAGGGCGTCGAGGGTCCGGTGGCGGAGGGCGCCGAGGAACTCCCGAAGATTACCTATGCGGACAAGATGATCGTCTCGGTCATGGGGGCGGTCTTCAACGTAATCTTCGCCTTCGTGCTCGCCTGCTTGCTCTGGTACACCGGCACGCCCGTCGCCGAAGGCTCGCGCAGCACGACCGTGGGCTACGTGCCCGAGACGGTCGTGACGGCCTCCGGACATCTGGCCGAACTCGGACTCGGACGCACCGTACCCGGCCCGGCCTTCATCGCCGGCATCCGGGCGGGCGACGTCATCCAAGAGGTCGACGGACAGCCGGTGAAGACCTTCAACCAGATCCAGGAGGCAGTCATGCTCGGCAACCGCCGCGACGCGGCCGGGCAGCCGGTGGCCACCCTCACGCTGCAGCCTCTTCCGGGTAACTCGATGCCCAGGCACGTCGAGGTGCGGCCGGCCCGCGCCGAACTCAACCGGCGCAGCGGCGACCAAGTGCGCATCATCGGCATCCAGCCGGCCTCGCAGGTCGTGATAGGCGAACCGCTACCGGAATCCCCCGCGGCCAAGGCGGGGCT
>VHDL01000013.1 GCA_016871415.1 Verrucomicrobiota bacterium | reverse complement strand
CATTCCGCCGGACCGGTCGGCATGGTGCAGCCCGGCGAATATGACCATGCGGACGACCTCGTGAAGGACCTCGCCTACAACAAGTCCTCCGCCGCCGACGCCAAGTACCTCGCCCGCGTCCTTGATGAGATGGTCGCCGCGGTGGTGGCGGCCGACGCCGCCAAGGAGCCCGCGCAGACGGGCTTCGGCTCCGGACACGAGGCCACCGTCGGTTTCAACCGGCGCGTGCGCATGAAGAACGGTCTCTCGTTCTCCCATCCGGGCAAGAACAACCCTAACAACGTCGAATACGCCAATCCGGTGGACCCCGAGGTCGGCGTCATCGGCGTCTGGGACCTCAAGGGCGCCTTCAAAGGCTGCGTGGTCAACTTCGCCTGCCACGCGACGACTTCCTCGGGCGGCATCGGCGCCAGCTGGATCCGTTACACCGAGAAGGTCATCCAGGGTTACTACGGAGCCGGCGCCAAGGTCGTGTTCCTGCAGGGCGCCTGCGGGGACATCACCCAGGTGGACAACCTCGACCCGACCGTGAGTCCTGCGGCCGATGACTGGAACCAGTTCGTCGGCGGGCGGGTCGGCGCCGAAGCCCTCAAGGTCCTGCTCGGCATGTCACGCGTCCGGGTCAAGGACGCGCCCGTCGCCGCCGCCAGCAAGGTCTGGGACATTCCCAGACGCGTGCCGGCTCCGGAACGGGTCACCGCGGCCCGTGAGCTCATCCTCAAGGACACGCCCAAGAATCCCGACTGGGTCTGGGCGAAGGAGACACTCATGCTCGACGCCCTGATCGCCAAGCACCCCAAGGTCGAGGTCGAGGTGCAGGCCATCCAGGTCGGTCCGGTGGTGTGCATCTCCAATCCCGCCGAATATTTCGTGTCCTACGGACTCCAGCTGAAGAAGCGCAGCGGGTTCCCGCTGACCTTCCCCGTGGAACTCTGCAACGGCATCGTGGGCTACGTCCCCGATGAGGAGGCCTTCGGGCCCAACGGCGGCGGTTACGAGACGCGCCTGACGAGCTACAGCAATCTGGAGATCACCGCCGGCACGCAGATGATGGAGGCCGGCCTGGCCCTCGCCAAGGGCTTCAAGCCGATGCCTCTCCCGGTTCCGCCCAAGGCGCCGGTTGGCAAGCCCTGGCTCTACGGCAACCAGCCGCCTCAGCTTAAGTGACGTTTTTCACCTCCATCCTCCTCGCGGCCGCGGCCGCTCCGGTGGCGAGTCCGCTCTCGCCCGAGGCCGCGTTGAAGGCCTTCGAGGCCGCGCCCGGCCTGAAGGTCGAGCTCGTCGCCGCCGAACCGCTCACGGTTTCGCCCTGCGCCATCGCCTTCGACGGCGAGCGAAGGCTGTTCGTCGCCGAGAACCGCGGGTATCCGATCGGCCCCAAGGAAGGTGAGAAGCCCGTCGGGGTCGTCGCATTGCTGGAAGACACCGACGGTGACGGAAGGATGGACAAGCGGACCGTGTTCGCGGACGGGCTGACCTTCCCCAACGGCGTCCTGCCTTGGAAGGGCGGGCTCATCGTGACCTGCGCTCCGGACGTCCTCTTCCTCAAGGACATCGACGGCGACGGCGTGGCCGATGAACGCAAGGTGCTGCTGACCGGATTCGCCACGACCGGCAGCACGCAGCTGAGGGTCAATGACCCCACCTTGGGACCGGACGGCTGGATCTACCTCGCGGCCGGTCTCAGCGGCGGGCTGATTACCTGTCCTTCCCATCCTGAGCGGCTGGCCCTCAAGATGACTTCCGACGTCCGTTTCCACCCCGAGACGCTCGAGGTGCGTGCGGTCGACGGACGCTCCCAGTACGGCATCAGCTTCGACGCCGCCGGCAACCGTTTCATCTGCATGAACCGCGTGCCCGTCCAGCACGTGGTCTTCGACTCCCAGTGGCTGCGTCGCAATCCCCGCCTGGCTTTCAGTGAGACCGTGCAGGACTGCAATGAACGCAACGCCTTCAATGGCATCAACGGCGGTCATGACGGTGTCAGGCTCTTCCCGATCAGCACGAACATCACCACCGCCGACGGCCACGCGGGCTCCTTCAGCGCCGCCTGCGGCGTGACCGTCTGGCAGGGAAGGGGGGCGCTCACGCCGGAATGTGAGGACGCCGTGTTCTCCTGCGATCCGACGGGCAACCTGGTCCACGCCGACCGTCTTTCCCCCAAGGGAGCCACCTTCTCCGCCTCTGCGCTGTACGCAGGGTATGAATTCCTGGCCTCACGCGACGACTGGTTCCGTCCGGTCTTCCTGGTCCGGGGTCCGGAGGGCGCGCTCTACGTCGTCGACATGTACCGCAAGGTCATCGAGCACCCCGATTATCTGCCTGAGGAGGTGCGCAAGCACACCGACTTCGAGACCGGCAAGAACCTGGGTCGCATCTGGCGCGTCCGGGCCGATTCGGCCGCGTCGGCGAAGCTCTCGCCGGCTCCGCTCGGGACGCATCTCGGCGCCAAGACTCCACGGCAGCTCTTTGAGGGCGTGGTCCGCCTGGGGGACGACAGGTCGCCTGACGCCGCGCACCTGCTCGCCCAGGCCGGCTTGCTCCATTCGGAGGACAAGTGGATGCGGGCCGCGGTGCTGAGCGGCGTGAACGGCCGTGAGCGTGCGGTGCTCGAGACGATGATTGTCAATCTTCCCGCCGACGTGAAACCGGCAGCCGGTCTGTCCGAGACCCTGGCCTTCCTGGCCGGAGCTCTCGGCGCTCCTTCGGAACTCTCAGTCGCCGAACGCGCTCCTGTGTCGGTACGTCTCGCGATCCTGTCCGGGTATCTGTCCTCCAAAGGACGCGATGTGGCGGGCCTGCCCGGTTCTTTCCGGGCTCTGTTGGATTCCTCCGCGGGCGTCGCCATCGATAAGTCCAGGTCCGTTGAGCACCGCATCCTGGCCGTGAAACTCCTCTCACGGCTGCCTTGGGAGCGCAGCGGCGAGGCCTTGCTCGCCCTGGCGCAGGATGAGTCCGTTCCCGAACTCTCCTCGGCGGCCCTCAAGGCCGTCGTCAGCCACCCGAAGACCGACGTCACCGATGCGTTGCTGGCCGGATGGTCACGGTTCACTCCGGCGCGACGTGATGCCTTGCTCGGTTCACTTCTGGGCGTCCCCTTCCATGTGAAGGGCGTCCTTTCCGCCGTGGAGGCCAAACGCCTGCCGGCCAGCGCCCTCGCCGGGGTGCGTCGTCGTCAGATCCTGGCCTCCAAGGATCCCGCCATCAAGGCGCAGGCCGAGCGTCTGCTGACCGCATCCGTCCGTCCTGAGGCCTTGGCCGAGGCCAAGCGCGCTCTGGAGCTCAAGCCCGACCCTGCCGCCGGCCGTGCCTCCTTCCAGGCCCTCTGCTCATCCTGCCATCGCCTGGAACGCGAAGGACATGCCGTGGGACCGGACCTTTTCGACATCTGCCGTCAGACCAAGGAGAACATCCTATTTCACATCGTGAACCCGGACGCCGAGATCGCGCCGGCCTTCACCGCCTATCTGGCGGAAGCCAAGGACGGACGCGTCCTGAGCGGCGTCCTCGTGGGTGACACCCCGACCTCGATCACCTTGCGCGGGCCCTTGGGCGTCGAATCGACCCTCCTGCGTTCGGACCTGGCAAAACTCGAGTCCCTGCCCAGTTCCCTCATGCCGACCGGTCTCGAAGCCGGCCTGAGCAAACAGCAGCTGGCTGACCTTCTGGCTTACCTCAAGGGAGAGAAGTGATCAAGTCAGCGGGGGCGTAGGCATGGTGACGCGTCGCCATGTAAAATCCGAGCAAGGGTGACCTCTTGATAGCAGACGCCTCATCCTTCGTCATCCATACTGCTTGCCCGGGAAGGCGGCGTGCGTAGACATAACTTGACCCCATGAGCCCCTCGCGACGCACCTTCCTCGGATCCCTCGGCGGCCTGGCCGTCGGCCATGCGCTAGCGCCGGCCCTCCGTGCCGCTGAGACGGCCGACAGGCCCCTGGGCCTCGCCCTCTGCGGGTTGGGAAACTACTCGAATGGAGAGCTCTCTCCGGCGCTGCTGGAGACCAAGAACGTGAAGCTGGTGGCGGCCATCACCGGCACCCGTGAGAAGGGCGTGAAGCTCGCCAAGCTGCACGGATTCGACGAGGCGAGCGTCTATTCCTACGACCAGTGGGACAAGGTCGCCGCCAACAAGGCCATCGACATCGTCTATGTGGTCACGCCTCCGGGCGTGCACGCCCGGAACGTCCTCGACGCCTTCGGCGCCGGCAAGCACGTCATCTGCGAGAAGCCCATGGCCACCTCGGTCGCCGACTGCGACGCGATGATCGCCGCCGGAAAGAAGGCCGGCAAGCGGCTGGCCATCGGTTACCGCCTGCACTTCGACCCCTATCATCAGGAACTCGTCCGTCTGGCCAAGTCGCAGGAGTTCGGTCCTTTCATGAAGATGACCACCGCCAACGGCTTCACTCTGCGTCGCAAGGTCTGGCGGGTTGAGAAGAAGCTGGCCGGCGGCGGCGCGCTCCTCGACATGGGCGTGTATTCCATCCAGGCGTGCTGCATGGCGGCTGACGCCAATCCCGTCTCGGTCATCGCCAAGGAACTGCCTAAGACGATGCCCGAGCTCTACACCGAGGTCGAGGAGGCCATGGAGTTCCGTCTGGAGTTCGCCAACGGCGCCGTGGCGGACGTCTGGACGGGCTACAATGACAACCGCGGCCTCTTTCACGCCGAGGCGGCCAAGGGCTGGTTCAAGGGCGAGCGCCCCGTCTTCAGTTACCGCAACCTCAACATCTCGACCTCCGCCAAGGGTAGGCTGGACTTCGGCATCTTCCGTCAGCAGCAGCGCCACATGGACGGCGTCGCCCAGGCTTTCCGTGACGGCACCGAGGTCACCTGCACCGGCGAAGTCGGTCGACGCGACATGGTCATCGTCGAAGGCATCTACGAATCCATCCGCACCGGCAAGAAGGTCGAGCTGAAGTATAGCTGAAAGATCGAGGACCCGAGGGCCGGAGGGCCGGAGGGCACGAGAACTGAGGTAGGGGCAGCACCACGTGCTGTCCTTATTTGTCTTCGCCGCACGTCAGCCCTTGCAGGTTTATCTGTTTTCAGAAATGAGGATCCATTCAGTCCTCTATTCAGGCCTCAACGCGGACCTCCACTCGGTCATCAGTTTTAGTTCGTCCCCTTCGCGAGGGTGGCCTTGAGCGACGAGACGATGGAAGCGTAGGCGGGATCGGCGGCTAGGTTCTTCAGTTCCTTCGGGTCAGCGTCGTGATCGTAAAGTTCCACGCCGAGTCGACCTTCGTTCCATTCCGTATAACGGTAGCGTTCGGTCCGGACCGAGCGGCCGACCTTGCGTTCCGGCGTGGCGGCCTTCTTCTTGCCGCCGGCGTTGATGGCGCCGAAGTCGACCTGGGTGTACGCGGCGTGACTCCACACCGATTCAGGGTTGGCGAGCAGCGGACGCAGGCTCTTGCCTTGGGCGCGTTTGTCGGGGGTCAGGTCGCACAGATCGGCGACGGTCGGGTAGAGGTCGACGAGTTCGGCCACGCGCTTCGTCGAGTGCCCGTTGGCGGGATTGCCCGGATCGCGGATGATGAGCGGCACGCGGGCGGAGTCCTCGTAGAGGGAGCGTTTCTGCCAGAGTCCGTGTTCGCCGAGGTTGTAGCCGTGGTCGCTGATGAAGACGACGACCGTGTTCTGGTCGAGCCCCTGCCTCTTCAGTTCGGCGAGCACCAGGCCGAACTGTGTGTCCATGAAGGTCATCGAGGCGAGGTAGGCCTGCTTGGCCGTGCGTTGCGTGTCTTCGGTCATGCCGTAGTTGGCCACGGCCGTATTGGACAAGGCGACCTGCGGTTTCGAGGCGCGGTCCGCGGAGGGGTCGGGGACGAGCTCGACCTTATCCTTGGGGTAGTTCCGGAAATAGGATTTGGGAGCCACGTAGGGCGTGTGGGGGCGGAAGAAGCCGACCGCCAGGAAGAAGGGCTGGGACCGCTTCTGTTGGAGGAAACTGATGGCCTGCGCGGCGATCTTGCCGTCGGTCTGCTCGGCGTCGGTGCCGTCGGCCGCGAGCCAGCTCAGCGTCCCGCCGTAGTTGCCCGACCCGACGAGGATCTGCCCCATGTTGCCCTTGGCTTTGTCGGCGGAACTGCCGGCACCGACGCCGATCGAGAAGATCTTGTCTTCGTCGTCGCAGTCGCGGCCGCGGGGGTTCCAGACCTTCTCCCAGGACTGTGGGTCGTCGAGGCCGTCGGTGCCGATCTCCTTGGGCACGCCGTAATGGTAAAGCTTGCCGATGCGGGCGACCGAGTATCCGTTGTTCTTGAAGAGCTGAGGCATGGTCACCATGTCAGGGATCACCTTTCGGAATTCCTTCGCGTTGTCGTAGACCCCGGTGGTGTCCGGACGGAGTCCCGTCAGGAAGGAGGTACGACTCGGATTGCAGAGAGCGTATTGGCAGTAGGCGCGGTCGAAGCGGACGCCGGTGCGGGCGAGCGCGTCGATGTTCGGCGTCAGCGCCGGGCCGCCGTAGGTGCCCATGCGGGCGCCGCAGTCGTCCGACACGAGGAGCAGGACGTTCTTGCGGGGGGCCGCCAAGGCGGTCAGGCAGCTGAAGATCAGGAGGGCGGCAGGGGTGAGGCGCATGGGTCCCATTTAGGGGACAAGCGGGCACGTGGGCAAGGGGGCACCTAGGGATAGAGCCATGGCTAGGGTTAGCTATCGGATAGGGGTGGGAATAAGCAAAAAGGCTGGGACTAGTTTCCTAGCTTCAGCCCTGTCTCTAGCCCTGCGAAGCTACGCTACGCTCACACTTCCCAGTCTTCGCCCTTGCCGGCGAGGATGCGGTCGATGGCCTGCAGGACCTGGTCCGCGGCCTGTTCGGTCGTGTTGCGATCGGTGCGGACGTGGACTTCGGGAGATTCGGGCGTCTCGTAGGGTGATGAGATGCCGGTGAACTCGGCAATCTCGCCCTTGCGGGCCTTCGCATAGAGTCCCTTCACGTCGCGCCTTTCGCAGACTTCCAGCGGGGCGTCGACGAAGACCTCGATGAAGGGGTGGTTGGCGAGGGCGGCCCGTGCCTTGGCGCGGTCGGCGGCCAGCGGGGCGATGAGCGTGACCAGCGCGATTTGGCCGGCGTTGGCGTGCAGTCCCGCGACGGCGGCGGCGCGACGTACGCTTTCGGCACGGTCGGCGGCGGAGAATCCGAGGTCGCGGTTCAGTCCGGCGCGCAGGTCGTCACCGTCGACCCGGATGACGTTGCGTCCCGCGTCGAAGAGGCGTCGTTCGACCAGTTCGGCGACGGTCGACTTACCCGAGCCCGACAGGCCCGTAAACCAGACCACCGCGGGCGGGTGTCCGGCTCGTGCGGTCCGTTCGGCCGCGGTGACCTTGCCGGAGCCCTTGCCGCCTTCGGAGCGGGCTTCGAGGATGATGCCGCCTCCGTGGATGCGTCCGCCCTCCTCCAGGGCGAAGCGGCCCGTCACCGGGCACTCGTGATGCAGGTCGAAGGCGATGGGTCGCGTGGCGCGGACGATGATCTCGCAGATGGAGTCGCGCGGCACTGAATCGGACGGCACGGAGGCGAGCGTTGAGGCGTCGGTGACCTTCTCGATCTTCGCCACGACCGCCTCGACGTTCTGGGTCAGTAGTCGCAGACGGTAGGTCTTGGAGGGCACCAGGGGTTCCTTGCCCAGCCAGAAGACGCGGGCGCGGAACTCACGTCCGACGCGGGGCTGAGACGTGGCGTGCGAGGCGATCTGGCCGCGTTCAACGAAGATCTGTTCGGTCAAGGTCACGCTGGCGGAGCCGCCCGTGCCGACCACGTCTCGGGAGGGGCCGGGCCAGTCCTCGAAGGTCTTGGCCACGCTGCGTCGTCCGCCGGGCTGGAAGACCAGCTCCTCGCCGGGACGGATTGCTCCGGCCTCGACGCGTCCGGCGACGATGCGACGGTGGTCGAACCGGTAGATGTCGGAGACGGGCAGGCGGAGCGGGAGGCACGTGAGGTCGTCCTCGTGCGTGAAGGTGTCCAGCGCCTCCGTGACCGTCGGGCCGCGCCACCAGGCCATCTTGGCCGAGCGTTCGACCACGTTCTCGCCGTGCTTAGCGGCGATCGGGATGAAGTGGGCGGCCTGTAGACCGAGCGACTTCAGGAAGGCGGAGTATTCAGCGACGATACGTCGATAGGTCTCCTCCGACTGATCCACCAGGTCCATCTTGTTCACCAGCACGACCAGCTGACGGACTCCCAGCAGGGAGAGCAGGAACGCGTGTCGTCGGGACTGGTCCATCACGCCCTCATGGGCGTCAATGAGCAGCAGGGCAGCCGAGGCCGAGGCGGCTCCGGTGACCATGTTCTTGAGGAACTCTTTGTGGCCCGGGGCGTCGATGATTGCGTAGGCGCGCTTCTTGGTGCGGAAGAAGATGCGCGTGGTGTCGATGGTGATATTCTGCTCCTGCTCCTCGATGAGGGCGTCGAGCAGGAAGGCGTATTCGAACTCCATGCCTTCGGCGGCGCAGTTGCGTCGGACCTGATCCATCTTGCCGTTGGGCAGCGAGTCGGTGTCGTTCAGGAGCCGCCCGACGAAGGTGGACTTGCCGTGGTCGACGTGACCGACGACGACCACGTGCATCCTGCGATGGTCCTCGGTCTGCTCTGACACGGGGGCGGCGGGGAGGGTGGAAGGGGAGGTGGACATGGTTTCGGAAATCACATGAAGCCCTTGGCGCGCAGCTCCTGCATGGAGTTGCGTCCGACGTGGTCCTGGGCGCGGCCCGCGCGTTCGCTCACCTTGGTGCGGCGCAGCTCCTCGATGACCTCGTCGATGTTGCTGGCCGGGCTTTCCACGGGATGCGTGATTGGGTGGCAGCCGAGGGAGCGGAAGCGCTTGCCGTTGCGGGAGAAGTAGAGGGTGGGATTCGGGATGTTCTCGCGGCGGATGTACTCCCAGATGTCCAGTTCGGTCCACTCGAGCAGGGGTTGCACGCGGATGTGGCCGCCCTCGGGGGCGACGCTGGCGAACTGGCCCCAGAATTCGGGGGGCTGGTCCTTGTAGTCCCAGGTGCTGTCGGCCGTGCGGGGGGAGAACCAGCGCTCCTTGGCGCGGGTGGGGTCCTCGTCGCGGCGGATGCCGGTCACCAGCGCGTCCCACTTGTATTCGGCCAGGGCCTGCTTGAGCGCGACGGTCTTGAGCTCGTGCGTGACCGTGACCGGGTCGTGGGTGGCGTAGCCGACGCCCCGGCGGATGGCGTCCTCATTGATGCGCACGATGAGGTCGATGCCGTGGATCGCCCTGGCCTTCTCCCGGAACTCATACATCTCCGGGAATTCGTAGGTCGTGTCGATGTGCAGGAGCGGGAAGGGGATCTTGCCGCAGAAGGCCTTGCGGGCGAGCCAGATGAGGACGTTGGAGTCCTTGCCCATCGACCACGGCATGCACAACGAGCGGAAGTTGGCGAAGGCTTCGCGGAAGATGTGCATCGAGGTCTGCTCGAGGCGGGTCAGGTGGTCGTTTTGTGCGGTGCGGGACATTGGGTGTAAAGGGACAGGGACAGGGACAGGGACAGGGACAGGGGCAGGGACAGGAAGAGGGTTACTTCTTGGCGCGGGTGTGGAGGCCGCACTCGCGCTTGTCGAAGCCAGGCCAGCGGCCGCCGCGTTCGTCGCCGCCGGAGGAGGGTGCGGTGCAGGGAGCGCAGCCGATGGATTGGTACCCGCGGTCGATGAGCGGGTTGTGGGGCAGGCCGTGGGCGGCGAGGTATTCGCGTACGCGTTCCTTGCCCCAGTCGACGAGGGGGTTGAGCTTCCAGACGTCGGAGCCGTCGGGACGGGACGCTAGGCTGAGCAGGGGCGTGGAGGCGCGCTCGGCGCTCTGGTCGCGACGCAGTCCGGAGATCCAGAGGTCGAGGTCGAACAGCCGGCGGCCGAGGGGCTGGACCTTGCGCAGTTCGCAGCATTTCTCGGGATCGCGCTTCCAGAGCTCGGGGCCGTGGGCGGTGGCCTGCTGCTCTACGGTCTGCTCCGGCTCCACATCGTCGACCTTGATACCGAGGATCCGCTCGATTTCGGCCTTGAAGGCGATTGTCTCGGGGAAGAGCAGGCCGGTGTTCAGCGTGAAGGCCTTGATGGGCAGACCGGCCGTCCTGGCCAGATGGAGGATGACCACGCCCGCGGGCTGGAAGCTCGTGCCGATGCCGGCGCGGTCGCCGAAGGTCTGATGGGCCCAGCGCAGACGGTCTTCGGCGGACAGCCCACTGAGGCGTCCGTCAATCTCCGTGAGCTGCGATGGGTCGGGCAGGGCCATTCTGGGTGAATCAGGCCTGGGGCGCCGCGGCGGGCCAGATCGGCGCTCCGTCAGCCCAGTCGCCGAACGCTTGGCCGGCGCGGCGTTCCTTGGCGTACTGCTGGAACAGTCCCGAGAGGACGTTCGGAATCTCGTCGTAGGCCACCGATTCGCGGTAGAGGCGCGCGAGACGCGTGCCTTCGCGGTTGCCGCCGAGCATTAGGTTGTATTTGCCGGGCGCCTTGCCCACGAAACCGATTTCGGCGTTGTAGGGGCGGGCGCATCCGTTGGGGCAGCCCGTCATGCGCACGACGAGCTCTTCGCCACCGAAGCCAGCGACGGACTGAGCCTGTTCGATGCGGTCGAGCAGGGCCGGGAAGACGCGTTCCGACTCCGCGAGGGAGAGTCCGCAGGTGGGCAGGGCGGGGCAGGCCATGCCGCGTCCCTTGATGAGTCCGGGATTGAAGACCAGGGCGCAGCCGTGGTCGCGGAGGGTCTGTTCCAGCGCGGCCTTGTCGGAGTCCTTGACGTCGGAGAGAATCAAATTCTGCGTGGCCGTGAGTCGGAACGTGGGCGCGAACTTTTCGGCGATCACGCGGAGGGCCGACTTGAGGCGGTAGTCGCCGGCGTCCTTGACGCGGCCCGTCTCGACGAAGAGTCCGAGGAACCACTTGCCGTCGGCCTGCTTGGTCCAGCCGAACGCGTCGCCCTGGCCCTTGAAGAAGAAAGGCTTGGCGGCGGGAAGCGGCGCGCCGAGGTGCTTGGCGAGCTCGGCCCTGAACCATTCGACCCCCTTCTCCTGCAGCACGTACTTGATGCGTGCGTGCTTGCGGTCCGTGCGGTCGCCCCAGTCGCGATGGATCTTGATGACGGCCTCGCCGACCTTGACCACCTGGTCACGGGTGAGGAAGCCGATTATGTCGGCCAGGCGCGGGTAGGTGGCCTTGTTGCCGTGCGAGGTGCCGAGTCCGCCGCCGACGAGCAGGTCGTAGCCGACCAGCTTGCCGTCCTCGACGATGGCGACGAAGCCCATGTCGTTGGTGAAGATGTCCACGTCGTTGTTCGGCGGGATGGCGAAGCCGGTCTTGAACTTGCGGGGCAGGTAGGTCTTGCCGTACAGCGCATCCACCGGGGCCCCGCTGTCATCGAGGTCCGCGGGCGGAGGCAGGTAAGGGTTGGCCTGGTCGACCACGGCACGAGCCTTGGCGATCTTGTCGCCGAGCCCGAGGTCCACCTGCACGCCGTCCACCCAGATTGAGTGGTAGGCCGTCGTGCGGGGCAGGAGCGCCTTGGTGAGCGTGAACGCGTCGTCCTCGACCGCCAGCGTGACGGCGTCGACCGGGGGATTCGAGGGAGCCGTGACGTTGCGGTTTACGTCGCCGCAGGTCGCCAGCGTGGAGGAGAGGGCGTCGTTGATCGACTTGATGAGCGGACCGATTCCCTGCTGCACCACGCCGTGGAACTGGAAAGTCTGGCGGGACGTGATGCGCAGCGTGCCGTTGGCGAACCGACCGGAAAGGTCGTCATACACCAGGTATTGGGCCGCGGGGACGATGCCGCCCGTCTGCCGCGTACGCACCATGACCGAGAAGACCTTGCCCGTCTTGCGCTTGTCACGGTCATCCTGCTGGTAGATGCCGTGGAACTTGATGAACTGCTCGTCGTCGCCACTGAAACGGTCGGCGGCGGGGTTGGCCAAAGTCTCCCGGATCGTGCCGGAAAGGTCCGGTTTGTCCGCCTTGAGGAGTTCGTTCTTGGTCAGGGGCTTCGCAGCGTGTGTATCCATGGTGATTTAATACTTGATAACCTTACCAAAGATTACAAGATAAGGTCAAGTTTAAATAAATGGTAAATTCCAACTTCAGTCGGGTGGTGTTCGTGGGGGCGGGGCCTGGGGCTGCCGACCTCATCACCGTCCGTGGTCTGAAGCTCCTGCAGTCGGCAGACACGGTCATCCATGATTCGCTGCCAGGAGACGCATTGCTCGCGGAAGCCCGATCTGACGCCCGTCTGGTGGCCGTCGGCAAGCGCTGCGGTCGGCACTCGATGACGCAGGACGAGATCAACGCATTGCTTGCACGTGAAGCCCTTTCGGGCGGTCTCATCGTTCGTCTCAAGGGCGGTGATCCCGGCGTCTTCGGTCGACTTGGCGAGGAGATGGACCATCTCGCCGCGCTCGGCATCCCCTTCGAGGTCGTTCCCGGAGTCACTGCCGCCACCGCCGCGGCGGCCGACGCCTGCTTCCCGCTCACGCATCGGGGCGTCGCGCAGGCAGTCACCTTCCTCACCGGACATTGCGCCGACGGATCTGAACCTGACTGGAAGGCTCATGTGGGAACGGGTGCCACCCTCTGCCTCTACATGGGCGCCAAGTCGTTGCCCCGTGCGGCGGGTCGCATCCTGGAGGCCGGAGCCGAAGCATCCCTGCCCGTGCGTCTGCTCTCCAAGGTCTCACAGCCCGGTTCCTCCGACGTGCTGACAACGCTGGGGGAATTGGCTGACGGCTCACTCGACACCTCCTCGCTCCCGACCCCGCTCATCGCGGTCATCGGTGCGGTGGTCGCTCCCCTTCGTGGCGTCGGGCTGCTGGCGCGCGTCGCGGCCAGGGCCTGAACGTCGTCAGGCCTTCCGAGGTCGGCGGGCCCAATAAAAGAAGGCTGGGATCAGGACCGCGAGCGTGATGAGCACGCGCCAGATCTTGTTCTGGAGCCAGCCCGGAAGGACGTATTGCAGCGCCCAGGGCATCAGCAGCAGGCCGCCCACGAGCAGGTAGCCGGCAATCACGGCCTGGTTCTTGGGCAGTGGCACGTGGTCGAGCTTCATACCCAGGACGGCCGCCAGCATGTCGTGGGAGCTGATGAGCGGGCTGAGTTTCCAACGCACGCCGGCGGGCGCGCATTCCTTGGCGATGGCGGCCACGTCTCCGTCGGGCCCTGCGTGACGCCCCGGCAGCAGGAACATCATCAGGATCACGGCCTCGCCCTCCGCGTGCTGAATCGCGCGCTCGAGCAAGGGCTCGTTGAAGTCATACTCCGCCCCCTCGCTTCGCTCCATCGAGCAGGCGATCAGCTGGTTCGGACTCAGCTTGAGCTCCTTACGCAGGGCCTCGGCCAGTCGGTTCCGGCATTCCGTCACCGCTTTCACCGGCGAACCATGGTCGCAGAGCAACACCGTGCCGGAGCCCTTCTTCCATCCCGTGGCCCTGAGATTCTCCTCGAGGATACACGCCAGATCAGCGCCGTCCTCATCGAACAGCGTGGGGAGAACTTTGAGCCGCATCCCGGCCTTGGCGTTCTCCGCGAAGACCTTGGGGATGAATTCCGTGACGGCGCGGCTCGGACCGATGAACAGGGGAAGCACGAGCAGCTCCTCCACGCCGTCGGACCCAGCCTGTCGGACGGCTTGCTCGAAGATGACTGCGGGCTCGCCGCGGAGCAGGGCGGGGTCGACTTTGTTCGAATGCAAGACGGAGACAGGCAGCACCTTCTCCTTGCGACCCGCGTTGATCAGCTCGGCCAGATCGCGGAGCGCGAGCGTGGCCGCCGGCTCCAGGGAGCCGTTGTCGACCAGCAGTGCGCGTCTCTTGGACATGATTTTTTCTTGCGGGGACGGGGGTCCTTTGCAACCGACATGTCCCTTTGCATATTGCCTGCCGGGGGCGGGCGGGGCATCCTATGGATCATGACCCCGTTGTTCCGTACCCTGCTGGCGTTCGTCCTGACCGCAGCCTCGCTCACCGCCGCCGAGGGTTGGCTGACTGACCTCGATGAGGCCAAGAAGCTCGCCGCCAAGGAGAACAAGGCCATCCTGGTCGACTTCACCGGCAGTGACTGGTGCGGTTGGTGCATCCGCCTCCGTGAGGAGGTCTTCGACAAGCCGGAGTTCAAGGAGGCGTCCAAGCATTACGTGCTGGTCGAGCTCGATTTCCCTCGCACCAAGAAGCTGCCCGCGGCGCAGAAGGAGAAGAACGAGGCGCTGGCCAAGCAGTTCGCCATCCGTGGGTTTCCGACCATCCTGCTGATGAACAAGGAGGGCCAGCCTTTCGCCAAGATGGGCTATGAGCCGGGAGGTCCCGTCAAGTACGTCGAATCGCTTAAGGAGGCGCTCAAGCGCAACAATCCCGAGGGCGCGAAGGCCTTCCGTGACGAGCTCGAGGCCGAGAGCCGCGCCGAGGAGCTCGGGGAGAAGGTGGAGGAGGCCATCGCCGGTCCGGTCGATAAGAAGGACCTCGCGGCTGCCGAGGCCGCCATCGAGAAGGTCCTCAAGGAGTCCGGCGCCAAGGGGGAGTTGCGCTTGAGCATCCTAGCCCAATACCGGATCGGCGTCATCGCCCGTTGCAAACCGGGCGACTTCGCTGCGCTTCTCAAGGCCACGGACGAAATCATCGTCGAAGCGGGCGATTCACCCCTTCTTCCCCGCCTCAAGGCCATGCGCGAACGCATCGAGCAGGCCGCCAGCCGCAAAACGGAAGGCAAGTGATTCGTTCGGTCTCCATTTTGCTGGCATTCCTCAGCCTGCATGCCTCGGCTCCGGCCGCGGACACGTGGCACACCAATCTGGAGACCGCGCGGAAGGAGGCCGCCAGGGACCGCAAGGACATCCTTATCGAGTTCGCCGGCAGTGACTGGAGTCCAGCCTGCTTCGCCCTGCGCAAGCAGGTCCTGGACACGTAAGGTTTCCCGCGTTACGCGAAACGCTTCGTGCTTGTGAAGATTGTTTCCCGAGGAAGACCAAGCTGTCCGAGGAGGCGATCGTCCGCAACAAGGCAACCGCTTCGGCCTTCGCCGTGACGTCGTATCCGACCGTGGTGATGGTCGACGGCAAGTCTTCCGAGGAGTTAGGACGCGTCACAGGCTACGGGGGCAAGGGTGCGCAGGCCTATGTGGCTGAGCTTTCCGCCTTCCGGAACACTCCCGCGGACCAGGCCCAGCGGAAGCAGGAGGAACGCGTGCAGGCTGCCAAGCTGGAGGGGATCCGCACCAAAGAACGGATGATCTCGGCGGCCATCAAGGCGCGTGACTTCCCCGCCGCCGTCGCCGTCATCGACGTCATCTATAAGGGCGTGAAGCCTCCTCAGCTGGCCCTGAGCACCCTCAACAAGGCCATTCTTTCGCATCGCATCGACCCCAAGGCCATGGATCGCACCTGGAAGCTTCTGCAGCAGGCCTTGCTGGAGGCCGAGGGTGAAGCCGACCTGTCCAAGGCCGTGCTGGAGATGGCCCGAAGGATTTCCCCGGCTCGAAAACTCGAGAAGGCGAAGCCGGAACCCAAGGCCAAGGCGGACAAGGGGGCCTGAGCCATCACAGGTGTTGCCCCCGGGGTCCATGTGGGCAAGGTTTATCGCATGACCCCACACCTGCCTTTACTGGCGGCTCTCGTCCTCTCTGCCATCGCCCTTCCTGCCGCCGAAGGCTGGCTGACCGATCTCGACGAGGCGCGCAAAGTGGCCGTCAGGGAGAAGAAGGCCATCCTCATCGATTTCACGGGCAGTGACTGGTGCGGCTTCTGCATCAAGCTCCGTGACGAGGTTTTCACGACCAAGGAGTTCAAGGACTTCGCCAAGAACTACGTTCTGGTCGAACTCGACTACCCGAACAAGAAGCCGCAGCCGCCCGAGGTGAAGGCCAGGAACCGTGAGATCCAGGCGAAGTTCGACGTCCGCGGCTTTCCCACCGTCTTGCTGATGGATGCCCAGTCGGGCGACGCCTACGGCCGGGTCAGCGGCTATTCGCCGGGCTCCGGCCCCAAGGACTACCTCGCCAGGCTTTCCGCCTTCGTCAACACGCCCGAGGGACGCGAGAAGGCCTCGGCTGAAGCCAAGGCCGCGGCGGAGGACAGGAAGAAGCGCGCCGAACACACGGCCAAGATCAACGCGGCTATCAAGCAGAAGGATTTCGAGGAGGTATGCCGGCTCTACGACGAGCTGCACAGCGGCCGCCCCGGTATCGCCTCGATCAACAAGGCGTTGGCCTCCCAGGGAATCGATCCCGCCAACAAGGAGCGTGCGCTGAAGTGGGCCGACCAGGCCATCCGGGAGGCGGCCGGCGATGAGAAGCTCGTCAACGCTTTCAAGTCGATCCGCGAGCGGATCCAGAAAGGGCCTGCGAAGGCTCCTGGTGCCAAGCCTACTCCGTCGTCCACCAATTCAGGTTCCTGACCTGTCGGCCAGTCGGGCCAGGTCTTCGTTCAGCACCGCTTCAGGACTGAAACCCCTGCTTCTGAGCTCTCTGATTGACAGTCCGGCCGTGCGCTTCGCAAGGCGCCTCCCTGAAGCGTCCGTGATGAGCGGTGCGTGGGCCCATGCGGGAGCAGCCCAGCCGAGGGCTTGGAAGAGCAGCAGCTGTCGTGCAGTCGAAAGCAGGAGGTCTGCGCCCCGGACGACCTCGGTCACGCCCATGGCGTGGTCGTCCGCCACCACGGAAAGTTCGTAGGCCGGCATGCCGTCCTTGCGCCAGATGAGGAAGTCGCCGAAGTCGGTTCCGGCGGTGAAGCGTTGCGCTCCCCGGATGGCGTCCATGAACCCGATAATCCCGCCGTCCGGCACGCGGAATCTCCAGTTGGTCGAGCCTGGATTGAGGGCGTCGCGGCCGGCATCCGAGGCAGGGCGCAGCGACGCGGGGAACATTGGCTCCGCGTCGTCCTCTGCATGCGGCGCGGACAGCGCGCGTTCTACGTCCATCCGGGATTTGTCGCACGGGTAGATGGCGCCCGACGCGTGCAGCCTGCGCCAGACCTCGGCGAACCATGGCATGCGCTGGGATTGGACGTAGGGTGCTCGCGCTCCGCCCACGTCGGGACCTTCCTGCCACGCGAGCCCCAGCCAACGGAGGTCTTCGAGCGCCGCTTCGGAGAACTCAGGTCGGCAGCGTGAGCCGTCCAGATCCTCGATGCGCATGATGAGCGCGCCTCCCGCCGCTTCCGCCCGACGGGCCGCGAGGGCGAAGGTGCGCGCATGGCCCACGTGCATCAGTCCCGTGGGGGTAGGCGCGAGACGTCCGCGGTAGGCCGCCATGCGCTCAGAGCGGGTTGCCCGTGCCGACGAATTCCCAGGGCACGCCAAACTCGGCCGAGACCGCGGCCGCGAGGGCCTTCACGCCCCACGTTTCGGTGGCGTAATGACCGCAGGGGTAGAGATTCCAGCCCTGTTCCTGGGCCTCGTTGAAGTGCTCTTCGCGGAGTTCCCCGGTGATGAGCGTGTCACAACCGGCGGCCCGGAGGAGGGGCAGGGCACTGCGTCCGCTGCCGCTGAGAATCGCGATGCGGGCGGGTCTGGCGGAGCCGAATTCGATGGCCTTGAAGGTGTCCTGGTAGGATGACTTGAGCCGGCGACGCAGCGTCGTGCGGGGGACGCCCCGGCAGACGCAGGCGATGGGCAGGCCCTCGTAATCCACGAACCAGTCGATCACCCGGAGTCCCAGGTCGGCGGCGATGAGCGCGTTATTGCCGATGACCGGATGGGCGTCGAGCGGGAGGTGGCTGGAGTAGAGGGAAAGCCCGTGCTTGCGCAGCGCCGCCTGGCGCGACCTAGCGACCACCCGGGCGGGCGAGACGGGCTTCCAGCGCATGCCATGGTGCACGATGAGGAAGTCGATTCCGCGTCGGGCGGCGGCCTTAAACACTTCCGTGCCGGCGTCCACTGCCGCACCCACCTTGCGGATACGTTCCTTGCCCCGGTGCTGCAATCCGTTGTGGGCGTCGGGGAAGTCGGGAATCTCACGCCGATTGGTGAGGGCGTCGCAGAACCGGGTGATGTCTCCGAGGGAAGCCGGCATGGTCAGAGCGGTCTGAAGCACGCCGGTTTTTCCGCAGGCCGGGAAAGCGAGGCTTCGGTGAAGACATCGTCGCCGAAGCGCAGTCCGAGCGCGGCCTCGGTGAACTTGAGCAGGTCGGTGTCGCGGCTCGCCTCATCCCGCACGCTGCAGGTTCCCAGCACCCATTGGTCCCCCGCCTTGGCGAAGTCCTCGACCGCGAGTGAGCGCAGCGGCCTGCCGTCGGATGACCTCACCTTGGCCTCGAGGATTGCTCCGTAGGCGCGGTCGACGCCGAACGTCACCTCGCTCTCGAACCCCTCCTGTCGGGCGCTGAAGACGTGCATCGGACGGCGTCCGCGTTCGGTCGACATGTATTTCGTCCCTTTCCAGTGCGTGAAGGGGAGCTGCAGGTCGAAGGCGCTCACGAGAAGGCCGGCGGAAAGCGGGGTGAAGGAGCCTGCCGTCGGCCGTGTGAGACGGCCGTCGGCGTGGACGAGGACTTCGCTTCCGGACGACGACTTGCGGGCCAGGATGCGGGTGTTCGCGCTATCCTGCATCTCGATGCGCAGCAGGTGGGCGTCGCCGCGGGAGGAAGCCCAGAGCGTGCCTTTGACTGGTGCGGACGCATCGCCGCGCCGCGGACGATGGACGGCTTCGAACCCGAAGCAGACGTCGGAGGTTAGCCTGGAGTTGCGGATGTCGTCCAGAGTCCTCGCGGCTTCGCTTGCCGAGAGCTGCGGCAGGCGTAGATCGTCACGCCCTTGACCGAAGAGGGGCGTGAGCGAGAGGCAGAGGGCCCAGCGCAGCGCGATGCTGAACGGCCTCATTCCGCCCACGGGTCACTTCTTGGCCGGAGCCGGGGCCGCAGGTGCGGCCGGGGCGGCCGGAGTCGCCGGAGCGGCGGGAGCCGCGGCGGCGGGGGTGGTCGTAGCGGGAGCGGCAGGAGCGGCGGCCGGGGCGGCGGTGGACGCCGCTTCGAGGGCCGAAGGAGCCTTCTTTTCGCGGGCCACGAAGCCGAGGTAGAGGCCGAAACTCAGGATGAAAAGGATGACCGTCAGCACGGAGGTCATCTTGGAGAGTACATTGGCGGATTCGCCTCCGAAGACGCTTTCGGCCGCTCCGCCGCCCAGGGCTGCGCCCATGCCGGCGTTGGCGCTCGGGCGCTGCATGAGGATGATGAGCACCACCAGGATGCAGACCACGAAGAGGGCCACCACGGAGGCGTAGAGCAGGAAGTCCTTCATCCCCCCATCCAAGAGGCCATGGGAGCCTTAAACAACGCCAAAATCAGCCCTTCCGATAGGCCCCGGAGGCCACTTCGTAGGTCAACCAGCCGTTTCCGGGCGGCGGACGCGTGCCCGTGGCGATGACCTGATGCCCCTCTCCGATCTCCTTCCAGAAGGCCGACCTTCGGACGTCATCCAGTTCGCCCAGCACGTCATCGGCGAGGATGACCGGGGTGGTGGGCGCCCGGGCGGCGTCACGTCTGACCCGCGCCAGCGTGAGTCCGAGGGCGATGAGCCTCTGCTGTCCCTCGCTCGCGTAGTCCGCGGCGTCGTGACCGTCGAAGAGGACTTCGAAATCGTCGCGGTGAGGTCCCTTGAGCGTGGAGCCCGCGGCGAGTTCTGCCGCACGCATCCGTTTCCAGCAGCCCTCAAGCTCGTCGGCCGCGGTGTCAGGGCGATGCCGCACGGTCGCCGCGGCGGTGAAACCGGCGCGGCCGGCCACGTCACGAAGCGTCCCGCAGATCTCGGGCAGCTGCCGCGCGCGCGATTCGATGATGAGGCGGGCCGCGGGCAGCATCGCGGATTCAAACGCCCGCAGCTCCTCTTCCGACGGATCCGGATTCTTCAGGAGCGCGTTGCGGCCTTCCAGGCCCTTCTGGTAGGTGCGCACGGCCTCGAGGTAGGCCGAATCCGTGCCGCCGATTGCCGCGTCCAGCCACCGTCTGCGGTTGGAGGGTGAACCGCGTACGAGACGGAGGTCGTCGGAGCAGAAAGCGACCGTGGGAAACCTCCCGAGATGGTCGGCAACCGAGGTGACGGGCGTGCCATCGACCTGTCCCGTGCGCGAGCCTTTGGCCAGACGCACTTCGACCGCCGACGTCGTGCCGGCGTCGTCCCGGACGTCGATGCGCAGGCGCGCCTCCTTGGCACCGTTGCGCACGAGCGGAGCGATCTCCGTCGTGCGGAATGACCGGAACGCCGAGACCAGGCCGGCGGCCTCGAGCAGGTTCGTCTTTCCCTGTCCGTTCTCCCCCAGCAGGAAGACACGCGGCGCGTCCGTGTCGACGTCCGCAAACGTGACGTTGCGGAAGTCAGCCGCGCGGATGCGGGTGATCCGCATGGCTCACTCCGGGATGACCAGCACCATGCCAGGCTTCAGCGCCTGAGGATTGGGCACCTTGTCGCGGTTGGCCTTGATGATGTCATTGGCACGGGAACCGTTGCCGTACATCTTCATCGAGATGCGCGTGGGGTTGTCACCGGCGACGACCGTGTAGGTCCGGCCCGAGCCCGCCGCGGTCGGGGCGGTGGGCTGAGGAGCGGAGGTTGCGGGGTCGGAGGGGCGCAGCCTGGTGTATTCTGAAAGTTCCTTCTTCAGGCGGTCATTTTCCATCTGGAGGGCCCGCAGGCGGCCGTTGAGGTCCACGCTGCCCGCGGCGTCGGGTTCCATGGGCTGCCCCGGGAGCTGCTTCATGTACTGCTTTTCCGCGGTGCGGATCATCTGCTTCACCATC
Source organism: Verrucomicrobiota bacterium (assembly GCA_016871415.1). GTDB lineage: Bacteria > Verrucomicrobiota > Verrucomicrobiia > Opitutales > UBA953 > UBA953. The sequence goes on along the minus strand of VHDL01000013.1, from coordinate 39,441 downwards.
GGCGCCTGCTGCGAGCCGGGCTTGAGTCGGACGTACTGGTTGAAGTGGTAGATGGCCGGCAGCGGGTCGCCGAGGTCGAGGTACATGCGGGCGGCCTCGAGGTGGGATTCCGCGGCGTTCTTGCGGCTGTCGATGACCTTCAGGAAGCATTCCAGCGCCCGTCGCGTCTCGCCCTGCTTGTGGAAGATCTGGCCCTGCTTGAAGTCTGGATCCTCGACGTCGAGCGAGGCGGCGCCGGTCCGACCCGTGTCATCACAGCCGATGGCGAGGAACGCAATGAGGGCCAGGAGTGCGCGGGACATGAGTCAGACAATCCTTGTCGGCGCCATTCCCATCAATCCAAAATCAGCCGTGCAGGCAAACCTTGAACGCTTCATCGATCCGGGGCCAGCGGAACGTGAAGCCCGCCGCGAGGGCTTTCTCAGGCCGGACCCTCAGGTCAGAGAGGATCGTCTCCTTGGCGAAGCCGCCCAGAGGAGCCAGCGCCCAGCGCGGAAGAGGCAGGAAGGCCGGCCGGCGGAGGGCCTTGCCGAGCGCATGGGCAAACTCGCGCTGCGTCAGATAACCCGGGGCGGTCGCATTGACCGGACCGCACACATCGCCGCGGTCTAGGCTCCAGAGGATGAGCCGGGCCAGGTCATCGACCGTAATCCAACTGACGGCCTGCGACCCTCCGGCGATCGGGCCGCCCAATCCGAGCCGGAAGGCCGGCAGCATGAGTTGAAGGGGGCCGCCTGAAGCCCCCAGCACCATGCCGGTGCGAAGGAAGACGGTGCGGATCCCCGCCTTGACCGCCGGGCCGGCGGCCTCCTCCCAGGCGGAAGTGACCTTTGACAGGAAACCGTCCTCCCGCGTATCTGACGACTCGGTCAGGATTCCCTCCCGCCGGGTGCCATACCGGTTGATGCCCGACATGCAGATGAACACGGAGGGTCCGCCGCCGGTCCGTAGTTCGGCGAGGGCGTGGGCGATCAGATCGGTCGAGGCCACTCTGCTCTCTATGATGTCTAGGACGCCCTTTTCATTCCAGCGTCGGGCGATGGGCGCTCCGGCGAGATGGACCGCCGCTTCGCAACCGCGCAGCGCCTCCTTGTCGATGCGGCCGGTTCGGATGTCGTAGCCGCCGGGGCCCGAGGTGCGTGAGCGCAGACGCACGATTTCGTGTCCCGACTCACGCAAGTGGGAGCACAACGTCCGCCCGACAAAGCCTTCGGCTCCTGTCACGGCGATGCGTCTTGGGCGGTTCATCATTTCATCAAGCGGGGTTCATGCCCGGAATCAAACATAGCCGCGGGTGAGGCAGGCGAGCCAAGGTCTGCCCGTGCCCGGTTCGCGTCCTTCGACGGTCAGCTCCAGTCCCTCCCGGGCCTTGGCCCTCATCCAAGCGTGCACCGACCCGGCCTCATCCTCTCCGCCCGGATGTCCGGTGTAGCAGACGCAGATGAGCCTGCCGCCCGGCCTGAGCGTCCCCACGGCGGCCTCAAGCGCCCTCAAGGTCGTTTCGGTGCAGGTCTTCACGGTGGGATCACCCCCGGGGAGGTAGCCCAGATTGAAGATCGCGGCGCCGACCCGGCCATGGTCGCAGGCCGGCACGGCCGAGGCCATTTCGGCGTGGCAGCGTCGATGCAGCGTGCAGCGATCGAGCAGCCTGGCTTGGGCGAGCAGGGCGCGTGTCGAATCAATGGCCTCGGCCTGCACGTCGAAGGCGTGCACCCGCCCGCCCGCCCCCACCAGACCTGCCAGCAGCAGCGAGTCCCTTCCTCGGCCAGCCGTACCGTCGATCGCCACGTCGCCTTCGGACAACGTCGCGCGGAGCAGGTCGGCGGCGGTCTCCGTGACCCGCATCGCTCAGGGCAGCCAGGGGAATTTCCTGTAGTCGGGCTTGCGACGCTCGTTCCATGCGGCGCGCCCTTCGTCTCCCTGTTCGGTGAGGTAGTAGAGCAGCGTCGCGTTGCCCGACAGTTCCTGGATGCCGGCCTGTCCGTCGAGCTCGGCGTTGAACGCCGACTTGAGGCAGCGGATGGCGAGCGGGCTCTTCTCCAGGACCTCCTGCGCCCAGCGCACCCCCTCGGCGTCGAGGTCCTTCACCGCCACCACGGCGTTGACCAAGCCCATCTCCAGAGCCTGTTTCGCATCATACTGGCGGCAGAGGTACCAGATTTCACGGGCCTTCTTCTGACCCACGATGCGTGCCAGGTAGGAGGCACCGAAGCCCCCGTCGAAGCTGCCCACGCGCGGCCCGGTCTGACCAAAGACCGCGTCCTCGGCGGCGATGGTGAGGTCGCACACCACGTGCAGCACGTGTCCGCCCCCGATGGCGAACCCTGAGACCAGGGCGATGACCACCTTGGGCATCGTCCGGATGAGCCGTTGCAGGTCGAGCACGTTGAGGCGCGGGACACCGTCCTTGCCGACGTAGCCACCCTTGCGATCGCCACGGATCTTCTGGTCCCCGCCGGCGCAGAAGGCCGTCTTGCCGTCGTGCTGGGGGTTGGCGCCGCGCAGCAGCACCACGCCGATCTTTACGTCATCCCGGGCGTCCGAGAAGGCGGCAATCATCTCGGCCACGGTGTCCGGCGTGAAGGCGTTGCGGCGGGTCGGCCGGTTGATGGTCACGCGGGCGATGCCGTCGGCCTTCTCATAGACGATGTCGGCGTATTCGCCGCACTTTTTCCAAAGTGGCTCGGTGGACATGGGTTCAACTTGCAGGCCTCGGGCCCGTTTTCCAGCCGTTTAGAGCGGGTGCTTGAAAAACCGCTGGGAACCTCACACTTTGCGGGTATGACCAAGCTCAGCAGCCAGCAGACGGGCAAGGTATCATCCTGGGTGGCCGAGGGGGCGACGCTCTCCCAGATTCAGGCGCGACTGGCCTCTGAATTCGACGTGCACCTGACTTACATGGACGTCCGGCTGCTGGTCGATGACCTGAACCTCAGTCTTGTCGAGAAGGCGGAGCCCAAGAAGGCCGACGAGCCTCAGGCCGAGACGGCCGAGGCCGCCGCCCCCGCCGATACCACGCAGGCCGAACCTGCGCCTCAGTCCCAGTCCGGCGTGTCTATCAGCATCGACACCGTGATGGCTCCCGGGGCGATGGTCAGCGGATCGGTCAAGTTCAGCGACGGTTCCGTCGGTACCTGGTATCTCGACCAGATGGGTCAGCTCGGATTCAATCCCCCTTCGCCCGGCTACCGTCCCTCCCAGACTGACGTTGCCGACTTCCAGGTGAAGCTCGACACGGCTTTGCGGCAAGCCGGTTACTGAGCGCGCGACCTGAGCACGGCTTCCGCGAGCGCGAAGTCGGCCGGGCGGGTCAGCTTGAGGTTCGCGTCAGGGTTCTCGACGAGAGCGACCTCGATGCCAACCGTCTCAAGCGCCGAGCTGTCGTCGGTCACCTTGCGGCCGGATTCGTTGACCTTGCGGTAGGCGCGCAGGATGTCGGCCGTGCGGAAGACCTGCGGGGTCTCGGCGGTCCAGACCAGCGCGCGGTCGGGCGAGGCGGCCACCGAGGCCGAATCCGCCTTAGCAATCTTGACCGTGTCGGCCGCCCGTCCGGCGAGGATGGCCGCGCCGGTTTCGGAGGCCTTGGCCCTGACTTTGCGAATGGCGGCCTCCGTGATGAGGGGGCGCGCAGCGTCGTGGATGTGCACGAGGCCATCGTGCGATTCACAAGCGGACAGGGCGGCCAGCACCGAATCCTGGCGGGAGTCGCCGCCTTGGATGAAGTCGATGCGCAGCCCGATGTTTTCCGAGGCCAATAGTGATTTGACCCGCGCAAGCTGGGCCTCGTCGCGGTAGGTGATGACGGCGCGGCCGAAAAGCCCGGTCGCGGAGAAGGCCCGCAGGCAATGGATGAAGACCGGGGAGCCGCAGAGCGGCGCGAGGATCTTGTCGTCCACGGCGGACTGCATGCGACGGGCCGACCCGGCGGCCAGCAGTACGAGGATGTCTCGCCCGTCGCTCACCGGGACTCGCCGATTTCCTTGCGGATGCGTTGCGCCATGGCGGCCGGATCCGTCGCCTTGAGGATGGGGCGTCCCACCACGATGAAGCTCGCGCCGGCGGACGCGGCGTCGGCGGGAGTCATGACGCGGCTCTGGTCGTCTCCCTTGGCGTCGGGGTAGCGGATGCCGGGCGTGACGAGGTCGGGCCCCGTGCCGAGGGCCGTGCGGAGGATCGCGAGTTCTAGCGGTGAGCAGACCAGGCCGTGGGAGCCGGCCGCCACGGCCATGCGGCCCAGCAGCCGGACCTGTTCCTCCGCCGGACGCTCGATGCCGACCGCGGCAAGCTGGGCTTGGTCCATGGAGGTGAGCACGGTCACGGAAAGAAGTCGGCATTCTGGCAGGGAGGTGCGCGCCGCTTCGGTTGCCCGGGCAATCATCTCGGGTCCGCCCCCGGCGTGCAGGGTGAGCAGGGAGCAGGGACGGCCCTTGAGGCTCTTGATCGCTGAAGCAACGGTGTTGGGGATGTCGTGCAGCTTGAGGTCGAGGAACACCTTGAAGCCCATGCCGTGGAACTCGTCCACGATGCCAGGGCCGTGCTTAGTGAACAACTGTAGGCCGAGCTTCACCCAGCCGAGGCTGCCCACCAGCGGTCGTGCGAGGGCGACGGCCTCCTCCTTGGTCTCAACGTCCAAGGCCAGGATGAGGCGGCAGCGGCTTTCCATGCTTCTTGGATAGGGCGGAAGGCGTCGCCCGCCAGATTATTTGCCCTTGGCGGCCTTCTTGAACAGTGGCGTGCTGGGCAGCGAGGAGACCCCAAATCCGAAGGGCTGGGCCGGTTGCTTGCCGAGTAGGTGAAGATCGAACCATTCGGCCATGCGGTCGGTGTCGGCCGCGCCCTGTTCGGCCCAGCCGCCGTGAGCGGCGCCCTTGCGGATGAGCACTTCGCACTTCGCGCCGGCCTTGACGGCCGCGCTCTGGAAGCGGGTTGCCTGGCTGTCGGGAACGAGTCGGTCGGCGTCCCCTTGGACGATGTAGACCGGCGGGGTCTTGGCGCTCACGTGGTAGATGGGTGAGAGGTCGCGTCCCGCTTTCTCACGGTCCTCGGGCGTGGTCACGAGGGCCCCGAAGGCGGGGGCGCGGGTGGTCAGCGGTCCGACCCCCTGCCGGCTGTCGCCTTCCTTCTCCCAGTTGAGGAAGTCCGTTGGAGGGTAGAAGCAGGCGACCGCATTGACGGCGCTGCTGACGCGGTCGACCGGGTCGGGCGACTTCGCGTTACCGCCGTCGGCGCGCGTGGCGAGCATGAGGCTGAGGTGTCCGCCAGCGCTGCCGCCGGTGACTCCGATCCTGTCCGGGTCGACGCCGAACTTGGCGGCGTTGGACCGGATGAATCGCACCGCCCGCTTCAGGTCGACCACGATTTCACCGACGTTGAAACGGGGCTGGGTCCCGTGCACCACGACGAAGGTCGTGTAGCCGCGGGCTGGCCATCCGCCGTCTGAGATGCCGCGGTGGCTGGAGTTCCATCCGCCGCTGATGATCTTGATGACCGCCGCGCCGTTGGGCTTCGCCGGCGTGAAGACGTCCATCGTCAGCGCCACGCCGTCGTGCTTGGCGTAGATGACGTCGGCGACGCGGGTGACGTCCTGGGCGGAACCGAGGGCGCAGGTGAGGGCGAGGAGCAGGCCGGGGAGGAGTCGCATGGGGTTAGGCACAGGAATTCTGAAAAAGCATCAATTCGATATTGCTGTAGTGGGGAGGAAGTTTTTCGGGATTTGACGGGCGCTTTTTCCCGAAGGCCACGAAGCCGCAGCGCAAGTAGTACTCTATAAGCCTGTTGTTCGAAGCCCAAGTGTCGATGCGCACGAAGTCTCTTTTCATCCCCGTGGAATACTTCAGTGCCCATTTTAGCGTGATGGCCGCCAGTTGGTTGCCTTTCATCGCAGGATTAACGCACATCCTGTGAAGAAAGATGGCGCGATCATCTTCGAGCTCTTCCCAGATTTCGGGATCCGTAAACGAAATCGAGACGTATCCTAGCATTGCGCCATCTTCGTGAATTGTGAAATGTCGGCCATCCCGAATCTCTTCAACGATGGTTTTTTCCGGGAAATCATACCAACAGGGCAAGGAGTTGAGTTTCTGGTAAGCAATCGCGCGCTCCCAGAAATCCTTAAAAATCGTGAGATCAGACTCTGCGGATGGAAGGATGGTCTGCTTCTTCATGACACCTTCAGCCGGAACTTGATGACCACCTTCAGGATCTCGGCCGGGGCGTCGATCTGCACGCCGGGCTGGTGGCCGTCCTGAGGGTGGAACACCGCGAAGTTGACCCGGCCGAGGGTCAGGAGCGCCGAAGGTCCGGTCGGGGCGGCGTATTTCTCGACGTCCTTGTCGGCGTCGTAAGGTCTGGTCACCGTGAGGGTGCGTCGGTCGGCATGGCCGCACAGCTCAAGGCCTTCATACACGGCCTGGATGTCGCCGTAGGTCCGATGGGCCTCCCAAGGCTTGTCGGCCGACGGTGCCGTCGCTTACCGCTGGACGATTGCGACCAGATCCTGTCCCTGCAGCTCATACTTTCCGTCCGCCGTCGACGTGTCGAACGCGCGCAGATAGGCGAAGGCCTTGGGGAAGAGGGGATGCAGGGATTCGTGGGCCGCGGACCCTGAGAGTCGGTCGAGGATCATGGATAAGGGACAGGGGCAGGGACAGGGGCGGGGGCAGGGCGGGAGATCAGGTTTCGTCCGTGAGAGATTCGACGTCGTCGAGGGAGAGTTCGACGGGCTGATCGGAGCCGAGCAGGGCCATGAGGATGGCGATGCGACGTTGTGGCGAGGCGAGGCGAAGCACCTCGCCTTCACCCCCTTCGAATACGCCGCGGATGATGCGCACGCGCCCTCCGATCTCGGGCAGAGGATCTTCTAGCGTGAGCGTGGCGTCCGGCCCCAGATTCCGTAGCTCGGCGATGACCGAATCCTCCACCTCCACGGCCTTGCCGGCTTTGCTGACCACGTGGAGCACGCCCCTCGTGCCGCGCACGGGTCCGTGGGATTCCTCGGGCTCGTAGCGGGCGAAAAGGTATCCCGGAAAGAGGGGTTCCACCACGTGCTTTGGTCCGTCATGGCCCAGCCGGCGACGGCGCACCCTGGGCATGAGCACTTCGACGCCTCCGAGGGAGGTGAGGTTGCGGGCGGCGACGGATTCCTGGCGCGGACGTGACTTCACGCAGAACCATAAGTCGTGCCGACCCGCGTTCATGCGGGCAGCTGCCGGTTGCGCGCCGGGAGCCAGCCAAAGGCGGCGAGCAGGAGCTGCGAGGGGATGAATACGACGTAGAGCCAGAAGGCGCCCTGTTCCGTGAAACCGTAGCTGTGCAAACCGACCCCGAGCAGGTTGGTGCCGAACCAGGACCAGGCCGTGACGATGTTGCCGAGCACCAGCAGCTGCATGAGGCCTTCCCGGCGGACCAGTCCGCCCCAGCGGGCATGCAGGCAGACCGCGCACCAGAGTACGATGAGGATGGCGCCGTTCTCCTTGGGGTCCCAGCCCCAGAAGCGACCCCAGCTCTGGTCGGCCCAGATGCCGCCGAGCATGGTGCCGACGAAGCTTGCCAACGTGGCGAAGGCGAGGATGCCATAGGCCGATCGGGCCACGGCGTCTCCGGCGGCGTAGCCGGGCTGGAGGGCGCGCAGGACGAGGTGCAGGGCTCCGAGTAGGCCGGCGACAAAGGTCGCGGAATAGCCCAGCGTGACGATGGTCACGTGCGTCGAGAGCCAGAAGTTCGAATCCAGGACCGCGCGCACGCTCTCAAGGTTGTCCTCGCCGGAGAGGCCGAGGTTGTGAGCGACGATGAGCGAGAGGAACCCGCTGACGGCCGCGGCGCAGGTTCCGATGCCGTTGCGCCAGACGCGTTCGATCATCAGGCCGAGCAGCACCGCTCCCCAGGCGACGAAGATCGCGGAGGAGTAGAGGTTGGTCACGGGCGGACGACCGTGGAGCCACATGCGGTAGAGCAGAGTGCCCGTGTGCAGGATAAAGAGCAGCCAGCCGGCGGCAGTGGCCCACGCGCGCAGGCGGTCCCTGCCGGTCAGCCAATGGGCGGTGACCAGCGCGCCGACGATGAAGTAGGCAATCAGCATCCAGTAGAAGGGCTGGAGACGTCCGAATGTCGCCTCAGCGTCGACTTTCTCCGACCAAGGACCGCGGAGCGAGGCGGAGAGGGCGGAGACCTGGGTGGCGCAGAGGTCGTCGTTGCCGTCGCGCCAGCCGTCCGCGAAGGCCGCGTAGCGGGTGAGCACGCCGTCGGGACCGAGTCCGGCACGGTGCTTCTCACGGTTCTGGACGACGGCCAGCAGGGAGGCGCCGAGATTGTCCCAGCGCGTGTCTGCGGCGGTGTCCTTGGGAGGCACGATGCCGATGACGCCCTGCGCGGCGAACTCTTGGTAGCGCTCGACAAAGCTCTTGACGGTCTCCTGCAGCTTGGGATCGAAGGCGGTCGGACTCCCTCCATTGTCCTTACTCGCGTTCATTTCGGACAAGGCGCGGGAGAGGGAGGAGACCCAGGCGTCGTATTCGCGCTGAGGCAGGATGTCCGGAGGCAGGTCGCCCGGAGCGAAGGTCATGCTGAGCGCCGCGTACTGGCGTGCGGCCGTCTCGAGCTGGACTAGGGCCCGGTCCTCGGCGTCACGGTCGGCCGCGGCGCGTTGCCGGGCCTTGGCGGCGGCGGCGGTGAGCCGCTCGCTGTTCCTCAGGATGTCGTCCCAGGAGGCGACCAGGCCCTTCTCGGCGTCACGCCCGACGATCTTGAGCACGACGGGGTGCTCGATGCGGAAGGTGGGCAGCTGTCGCGCCACGTGGGGACGGAAGGCGACCTCGATGAGCCAGTCGACCGCTGCCACCGAGCTTCCCCGGACGCTGACCGGCCGCCTCTCGAGGGATTCCTGGACCTTGGCGTCCACACCGGGCAGTTCCTTGGCGATGGCCCCCTTCTCTTCGGCGGTCCAGGCAGAAGGCTTCTTGCCGAAGGCGGCGGCTTCGGTCGCGCTGAGGCGGATTTCGCGGCGGGAGCGCATCTGCAGGAGCGAACCGCTGGCCAGCGTCTCCCAGGGTACCACGCGTCCCCCGCTCTGGACGGGTATTTCGCCCAGCTTGGCGGTGTCGACCGGCGCGGCGTCGAGCGAGCCGACCGCCAGGCACAATGCGGCCGCGGCTGTGGCGGCGCGCTTGCCGCGGTTCAGGAGGAAAACGAACAGCGACCAGCCGAACTGGTAGAGCAGGCCGAGGGACATGATTCCGACGGAGACGTAGGGAATCCAGGCGCCCGGGTTGCGGACCACCTGGAGCACCGTCTGGTCGACGCCGTCCTTGGTGCGTCCGAAGCTAGACTGGAAGAACGTCAGACCGGCGTGACGCAGCGGATCGTTCATCGAGATGTGGTAGGAGAATTCGGAGCCGCCGGCCTCCCTGACCGTGACGTCGCTCGCGAACCGCTTCGGTGTCTCGGTTCCGGGATACTTTTCGTGGGTGAACTTCTGCAGGCTGACCGTGAACGGATGGTAGCTGCGGGTGCGCCGGAGGCCGAGCTCGAACGTGCGTTCCTCATGGTCAAAGGACTGCGGGGGGAAGCTTTCGGTCAGGCCGGCGCCGAGCAGGAAGCCCGCGACCGCCTTGCCGCCTTCGCGCACTTCCACGATTGCTAGGGGCATGTTGGGGTTTTTGTCATCGTAGCTCTCCTCGAGGGGCACGTAGTTGAGGTCGAACTGCTTGCCCAGACCGTGCGAGGTCTTGGCCGGGCGTCCTTCCTGCTGCTGCGACGCGGCACGAAGCCGGGCGTTGGGAAGGTATTCCGCGACGAAGAGGGTGAACGGCGTGCCCTCAAGGGTGATTTCGCGAGACATGTCCTTCTCCGCTGAGCCGAGCGTCCGACGGAGGATTCCGTCCGGGATGGCGATGACGGCGTCCTTGGCACCCTTGCGTTTCTCGACGAAGGCGACCTCGTATTCGCGGAATGCCTCGGAGTAGTCGCGGGATTCGCCTTCGGGGATGATCATTGCGGACTCCTCTTGGTAAACCGCGGTCACGAAGCCGCCGGCGAGGAGTAGCAGGAGACCTCCGTGCGTCATGGCGACTCCGAGATGTTTCCAGCCGCTCCGGAAGTGGCGGAAGTGGGCGAGGCTCAGGTTGGCCAGCAGCAGCGCACCGAGTAGGAAACCTCCCGGAAGAGGCAAACGGGCGGCGGCGGTGGGGTCGATGGGGTAAAAGGTGACCCAGGACTCGAAGTATTCATCGGCCACGTGCCACACCCCCCAATGCACTTGCTCGAGGGTACCCAGCAGCACGAGCAACATTGAGAGGAGCAGGAGCGCGACCGTGAGCCTAAGCGAGGCCAGGATGTCGAGGAGGCGCGCACTCAACGTATGGGGTCGGTCGTTCATGGCAGCTGGGAGTCGGCGATGAACTTCACGAAGGCGGCGCCCGCGGACTCGACGGCCTTGGTGTCGCCGCTAAGTTTGAGGAACCAAGTCGAGCCGCCCTTGGGGACCATGACGGCGTCGGTCGCCTTGGCTCCGTCACCGGACTTCATGATGAAGCGCATGCCGGAGTCAGGTCCGACCTTGGCCTCCTGGGCGGAGGCCCGGATGGAGGCCTCGTCCGCCGGGGGCAGGCCGATTTGGCCGCGCCAACGGTTCACGTTGGCGGTCAGACCGCCGACGCTGCCCGGAAAGACGGTGACCGCGAGCTCGGCCTTGGAGCCGTCCGGACCGGGCACGATGAAGGTTCCTTTGCGCATGGCGTTCTCAGGCCCGACCGACCAGCCGGCGGGCAGGGCAGCCCACTTGGGCGCACTGAAACCCGCGGCCTCCGCTTTCATCGAAGCCGGAGCCTGCAAGGTGGGCGCGGCGGGGGCGGGCGACTGGGCCGCGGGAGCGGCCGTCTCAGCGGTCGCCGTCGCCTCGGGCGCGGCCTCGTAACGCACGACCCTGGGTTCAGGCTTGCAGGCGCAGAGCAGCGCGGCGGCGCTGAGGGTGAGCAGAGAGGGTTTCACGGGTGCAGTCATTTTTGGGAATTCTTGCGAGGCGCACCCTCGACCTTGCCGGTCTTGGCGCGTTTCTCATAGCCGGGGTCACGCGGTTTGATCACGCCCTTGGCGACCAGTTCGGAGACGCTCAGCTCGCCCTTGGGGCCGCAGTGGGCGATCCAGCGGTCGCATTCGGCGCGCAGTTCGGCGAGCTTGCCCGCATGCGCCGAATCGCCGGCGAGGTCCTTCGTCTCCCACGGGTCGGCGAGGGTGTCGAAGAGCTGCTCATTGGGCCGGTCGGTGGCGAAATAGCGCGCCTGGACCGGCGTGAGTTTCTCTTCGGACTGCATACGGCGAAGCTCTTTCATCGTCTGTCCGACTTCCTGATAGGCGACCTTGCCGGCCTCGTCGACGCCAGGGGCGAGATTGCGCACGTAGCGGAAACGGGCGTCGCGTACCGAACGGACGTGGTCAAAACTTTCATCCATGTAATCCCGGAAGGAGTAGACGTACCTTGCCTCCCTCACCGGGGTCGGCAGGAAGCAGCGCCCGTCGTACTCTGCGGGCACCGGCACGCCGGCGAGGGTCAGGGCCGTCGGGGCGAAGTCGATCCAGCTGGCGAAATCCTCCCGCACCGAGCCGGCGGGGATAACGCCCGGCCAGCGCACGATGAGGGGGACGCGGGTTCCGGTGTCCTTGGGCGAACGCTTGAAGCGCGGCATGCCGCGACCATGGTCGCCGGTGAGGATCACGACCGTGTTTTTCTCAAGGTCGTGGGCCTTCAGCCAGTCGAGGACCCGGCCCAAGGAGTAATCCACCGCGGTCACCAGTTCATGGTAATGGGCGACCTCGCGGCGGACGGCCGGGGTGTCCGGGTAGAAGGGCGGGAGTTCGACCTTGGCGGGGTCGCGGCGGTCAGACGGCTTGAGCGCGGCGGTGTTCCGCGCGTGCTCGGCGTCTGAGGCCCGCACTTGGCTTTCGTGGCTGACCGTGTCGTTGAAGTAGGCGAAGAAGGGCTGCTTAGGCTTGGCGGTCAGGGGGCCGGCGGCCCGGTTCGAGGGGTTGACCCAGTTCTTCCGGTCGTCGGCCAGGTCTTTCTCGGGGACGCCTTGGAAGTCGGTCTTGCCCGGCCACATCACATGGTAGCCCGCTGAGCGGAGTTTCTCTGTAAACGGCCTGGGAGGGTCGATGACCACGGAACGCATGTTCTGGCCCCCGTACTTGAGCGGATACTGTCCCGTGACCATGCCGCTCCGGCTGGGAGCGCAGACGCCCGCATGCGTGAAGGCCCGGGTGAAGAGGGCACCCTCCCGTGCGAGGCGATCCATGTTCTGGGTGATGGCTTCCTTACATCCATAAGCTCCCGTGTCGGGTCCCATGTCCTCGCCGATGACGAGCACGATATTGGGCCGTTCGGCCGCGTGTGTGGTCCCCGCCATGAGCAGGGCCAATAGAATGAATGACCTCATGAGGGTTAGGACAGGCACCATTTCCTAAGGTTGCGGGGAGCTTGCCTTTTGCAAGGCGAACGGACTCTTACCGGCTCAGTTAGTGAACCTGAAAAGGGCTACATCCCCGTCCTGGAAAAGGTAATCCTTGCCTTCCAGGCGGTACTTGCCGGCGTCCCTTGCGGCTGCGACCGATCCCAGCCGGACGAGGTCGTCGTAGGAGACCACCTCGGCCTTGATGAAGCCTTTCTCGAAGTCGGTGTGGATGACCCCCGCGCATTGCGGCGCGGTCATGCCCTGGCGGAACGTCCAGGCGCGGACCTCTTTCTCGCCCGCCGTGAAGTAGGTGGCGAGGCCGAGCAGGTGGTAGGCGCCGCGGATGAGGTCGGACACGCCGGAGTCCTTCACCCCCAGGGAGGTCAGGTATTCGGAAGCCTCCTCGGCCGGCAGGTCGCAGAGCTCAGCCTCGACCTGAGCGCAGATGACGACCGTCCCGGTGCCATGGAGATTCGCCACGTGGGAGCGGACGGCGGCGACGTGGCGGTTAGCGGAAGGGTCGGCGAGGTCGGACTCGGCGACGTTGCAGGCGTAGAGCACGGACTTGCTGGACAGCAGACCGAAGGTCTTCTGGCGGGGCCGCTCGTCGTCCTTGACCGTGAGCGAGGAGGCGGGGCGACCTTCGTTGAGGTGGGCGATCAGGCGGGTGAGCAGGTCCACGTTGGCCGCGGCCTCCTTGTCCTGCGACTTGAGCTTCTTCTGGTTGCGGTCGAGCTGCTGCTCGGCCGACTGGATGTCGGCGAGGATGAGCTCGGTCTCGATGACGCCGATGTCACGCACCGGGTCGACCTTGCCCATGTTGTGCACGATGTCGTCGTTGTCGAAGCAGCGCACGACGTGCACCACCGCGTCGACCTCGCGGATGTTGGCGAGGAACTTGTTGCCGAGACCTTCGCCCTTGGAGGCGCCCGCGACGAGGCCGGCGATGTCGACGAACTCGATCGCGGCGGGGATCACCACCTTGGTGCCGGCGATGGGTTGCAGCTCCCTGAGCCGCACGTCCGGCACCTCGACCACCCCGACGTTGGGTTCGATTGTGCAGAACGGGTAGTTGGCCGCCTCGGCCTTGCGGGAGCGGGTGAGCGCGTTGAAGAGGGTGGACTTGCCCACATTGGGCAGCCCGACGATTCCGGCCTGAAGCATGGAGCGAACGTGGGTGCGCCCGTGCCGATGGTCAAGTGCCGGGAGCGGGGGGCAGGGCGTCCGTCAGTTGCAGCAGTTCGCTGGCGGGCCGCACAGCCTCGTCCTTGGGCCCCGGTCGCCCGCGCCGGATGCGGGCCAGCGCCGAGCGTCCTAGGATCTGTTCGATCTCGATCAGCGCCGTCGCCCGCAGCGAGCGGTCCCGGCTCACCAGCAGCTCGCCCGTCCTGAGAGCGGTTCCGGGCGTCAGGGCAACCGTGCAACGGGAGGCTCCGTCCCTCACGGGTTCCACGAAGCCCACCCGCGCATTAGTCGGAGAACCGGGCAAGCGGGTGAAAGGCGGGGGCGTCGGCTCGGCGGTCGCCGCCGTCGGCGAGGGCGCCGTGCGTGCCGCGCACCCGGCGAGCAGCGCCGCTCCCAGCAGCGCCGCGATCCTCACGGACGCGGGCCGGGTTCTTGCGGCGGCTTGTTGATGAACGCCGCGAGGTTGCCTCCGGGCTGCTGTCCGCCGGTGAGCACGCCCGGCGACTGGTCGCCGCGGTCGTCCTCCGAGACGAAGTGGTCGAAGCCTGGGCCGGACGTGTCCAGCTCGCCCTCGAACATACCCTGCAACTGGCGCATGCGCGTCGGATGGCGCATCTTGCGGAGCGCCTTGGCCTCAATCTGGCGGATGCGTTCGCGCGTCACCTTGAAGTGACGGCCGACCTCCTCGAGCGTGCGCTGCACGCCGTCGAGCAATCCGAAGCGGAGGATGAGGACCTCCTTCTCGCGTTCGGCCAGCGAGCGGAGCACGAAGTCGATCTTCTCGCGGAGCAGGCGCGTCGAGGCGGTGTCGGAGGGGTTCTCGGCCGACTTGTCCTCGATGAAGTCACCGAGGGAGGTGTCCTCGCCGTCGCCCACGGGCGACTGCAGGGAGATCGGCTGCTGGGCCATCTTCATGATCTGCTGGACGCGTTCGATGGCCATGTTCATCTCGTCGGCGACCTCCTCGGCGGTCGGCTCGTGGCCCAGTTCCTGAGTCAGCTGCTTTTGGACCTGCATGACCTTGTTGAGCGTCTCAATCATGTGGACCGGGATGCGGATCGTGCGGGCCTGGTCGGCGATGGAACGCGTGATGGCCTGCCGGATCCACCAGGTGGCGTAGGTAGAGAACTTGTAGCCGCGACGGTACTCGAACTTCTCGACCGCCTTCACCAGGCCCATGTTGCCCTCCTGAATGAGGTCGGTGAACAGCAGGCCGCGGTTCTGGTACTTCTTGGCGATGGAGATGACGAGGCGGAGGTTGTGCTCGACCATCTCGGTCTTGGCCTTCTGGGCCTCCTCGAGGTGCTTGCGCACGTTGCGGGAGAGGGCCAGCAGCTCGTCGGGGCGGAGGCGGCGCTGCTCCTCGATTTCGCGGGCGCGTGAGGCGTTGAGCTCCGGCGTATGTCCGCGCTTGGCGCGGACCGGACCGCGCATGACCTGGACGGGTTCCACGAGGCGGCGGGCGTCCTCGATGTCGCTTTTCACGTCGGGCTGTTCCAGCCATTCCTCGAAGAGCTTCATCTTGAAGCAGAATTTACGCAGGATGTCTTTGCAGCCCTCCTTGGCCGTGCGCTCCAGCTTCTGGTAGGTTTGGCGGGCCTTCTCCCGCTTGGCGGCATCCTTCTCCTCGTCGTACTTCTTCCAGGACTTCTCGAGCCGGTCGCGGAGCTTGGAGCATTCCTCGGTGGCCTTGGGGAGCATCTTGTAGTATGTGTCCCGGGACTCGACCTTCTTGTCGATGACGACGCGGTCGAAGCGCTCCTCCTTGCGGAGCACCTTGAGTGCAAGGTCTAGCTGGTAGGGCAGGGTGAGCCAGCAGGAGAAGAGGTGGTCCTGGGCGCGCAGCTCGGCGTCCTCGATGCGCTTGGAGATCTCGACCTCCTGTTCGCGGGTGAGCAGCGGCTTATGGCCCATCTGCTTGAGGTAGACGTTGAAGGGGTCGTAGGGGGCGTCGGCGGGCATGGTGCGTGACGCTTCCTCCTCGGAGTCCTCGAGCTTGCGCTGGTAGGTCTCGACCTCGTCCTCGTCCAGTAGCTTGATCTCCAGGTTGTCGAGGATGTTCATGATGTTCTCGATCAGCTCCGGGTCGGTGGCGCTGTCAGGGATGATCTCATTGATGTTCTGGACGGTGACGTAACCGTTCGTCTTGGACATGCTGACCAGGACCTGGACCTTCTCGTTGACGTCACGGCTGACGACGGGCTGGTTCGCCGGCTTGGAGCCCGGCGTCTTGCCCGGTGCGGGCTTGATGGCCGGGGTCGCGGGCTTGGGCGCCGCAGCGGCCGGCTTCATGACGATCGCGGACTTGGCCGCCGGGCGGATGGGGATGACCTTGTTGCTGGGGGCCGGGGCCTTGACGACTGGTGCGACCTTGGTCGCCGGCGCCGGCCCGGGGGCGTGGACCGCCTTCGTGGCGACGGGCTTGGCGGGCGCGGACGGCTTGGGCTTGGCCTCGGACTTCTTGACGGCCTTGGCGGGTTTGGCCTTGGTCTTGTTTGTCGGTTTCTTGCTGGGCTTCGATGGCATGGAGAAAATCAGTAGGGTAGGGTGAGGGTGGGCGGCGAGGCTCCGGCCTTGCGCAGGGCGATCTTCTCCGTCTGCAGGGCGCGCAGGCCCTCTTCGTCCTCGGGTCGGAGTGCCGCGATGCGGGCGGCGATGGTCCGGAGCCGGCCCCGGACATGTCGCTGATGGAAGGCCTTCAGGATGGCATTGGCCGAGGCCAGCACGTCGTCCGGCCTGCCGCTGTCGGTGAATCCGGAGGCGGCGATCCGGGCGGCCTCCGTACGCATTGTTTCATCGAGACCCGCGAGGGAGGCCTTGAGATCTTCCGTCTGGCCGTTGACGGCCTCGTTGAGCAGGGCCATCAGGAGGAGGCCTCCGCGCGCATCCGGATCGATCCATTCCAGCGGCAGGGACTGGGCAACGGGTGGGAAATAGGCTTCATGTCGCAGGATGAGCAATGTCAGTTCCTCTTCAGGGGTTGTCAAGCCCCCCCCCTTGACAACCTCCGCGGGCTGAGGTTCCGCCCCGGTCTTGAGCTGGTCGGCCGGGCGCTGGGCCAGCCGGGCGATGCGGAAGCGCTCGAAGGCGAGATGCATCTCGCGGATGCCGATGCCGGCGTGCCGGGCGGCCTCGTTGAGGGCCTCGCTGACGACCTCCTCCGCTCCGGATTCAGCTACAATCGGGAAGAGGTCCTCGAGGAGCGAGAGGCGGCTGGCGAGGGGCAGGGAGACGGATCCGGGCGGGATGAGCGACTGCACGCAGTATTGCATGGCGCTCCGGGACGTCCGCTCGAGGGCCGGCCATGCGGAGGCGTCGTGCGTGGCGAAGTATTCGTCAGGGTCCTTGCCGTCCGGCAGGCTGAGGAAGCGGATGTCGAGTCCTTGGCGAAGGCCGAGGGGCAGTAGTCGCATGGCGGCCTTCTTGCCGGCGTCATCGGAATCCAAGAACACCGTGAGGCGGTTCGAGAACCGATGAAGCTGCTGCAGGTGTTCCTCGGTGACCGCCGTGCCTTGGGCTGCGATGGCGCCGGGAATGCCGGCCGAGTGGCAGCGGATGGCGTCCAGCTGGCCTTCCACGAGCAGGAAGGGGTCGCCCTCCTTGCGGTTGGCGCGGGCGCGGTCGAGGTTGAAGACCGTGCGTGATTTCTTGAACAGCTCGGTCTCGGGCGAATTCACGTACTTGGCCTCGCGCGACGGGTCGTCCTCCGGCGTGATTTCCAGCTGGCGCGCGGTGAACGCGATCACGCGGCCCTGGATGTCGCGGATGGGGATGGTGAGCCGGCCGCGGAAGCGGCAGCGCCAGCGGGAGGGGTCGGGGATGCGGTCCGTCCCGAAGAACAGCCCGGTCTGGGCGATCGCCTCCTTGGGAAAGCCTTTCTTGAGCAGTCCGGCGACGAGGCGCGAGTCATCGACGGGCGCGAGGCCGATGCCGAAGTCGTCGGCCACCTCCATGCTGAACTTTCGGCGCGCGGTCCAGTAGTCACGGATCCACTCGCCGTGCGCGGGATCCTCGAGGAAGCAGCGGCGCCAGTAGTCCGCGACGAGGCCGTGGATCTCCAGCAGCTGGCCGCGGAAGGAGCGTTCCTCGCCCGCACCGCCGGCGGACTCGTATTCCAGTTGGAAGCCGAACCGAGTCGCCACGCGCTCAACCGCCTCGGGGAAGTCCAATCCTTCGCGGTTCATGACCAGCTTGAAGGCGTCGCCGCCCTGCTGCGTGCTGAAGCAGTACCAGAGTCCGGTGTCGGGGTTGACTTTGAACGACGGGCTCTTCTCCGACTTGAAAGGGCTGAGGCCCCACCAGTCGCGCCCACGCTGCTTCATCTGCGTGTAGTCGCCCGCCAGGGAGACGATGTCGGCTCGCTGGCGCAGCTCATCGATGGAGCGTCGGGAGATGCGGGCCACGGCAAGCGAGGGAGTCTGGGCGGGTTGACTGGGCAAACGTATTCGATTCGCAGTCCGGTCGGATGACACCCCAGCGGTCTGCCCCGCCGGGGCTGTCCGTCAAGGGGTCGGCCTCGGAACCCTTGACAGCGATTTCAGCACTCGTCGCAGAGTTTCTTGCGGATTTCAGCCGCTTTGGCCCGCAAAGCGGCCGCTTCCGACGTCTTTCCCAGTCTTGCGAGGGCTTCGGCCAGCCGGTCCAAGGCCGTGGCTGATTCACGCTTGGACGGGCCGTGAATGCGCTCGGTCAGCGCAAGCTGCCGCCTTAGGAGGGGTTCCGCCCGGTCGGACCGGTCGCATTTCATCAGCAATCCCGAGAGAATGCCCAGGGTGGAAAGCACGTCCTGGTGATCTTCACCGAGGGCGCTCTTCTCGAGTTCCAGCAAGGTCTCGTAGCGCGCGACGGCCTCATCGTTCCTCCCAGCGCGATAACTCAGCGCCGCGAGCTGGGAGTGCAGGTTGATGATGGAAGCCGAGGACAGTCTCGGCGAAGCCTCGGCGATCTCGAGGGCCTTGCGATAGGAGCGCTCGGCGACCTCTGGCTCGCCGAAGCTCGCGTGCATGCCCCCCAGCTCCCGGAAGGCGTCGGCACGTGCCGTCCGCGAATCGCAATCCTCGCCTTCCAGCGAAGCGATCAGGCGACCGTATGCGGCGGTGGCCTCCGCGATGCGTCCTTCGGCACGGAGCGCAACGGCCTCCTTCCGCAGTCCGGAAGGGTCCGACGCGCAGCCCGCGAGCAGGAGCAGGGCGAGGCTCAGTCCCCAAGGAAGGTCACGTCGTCGCACTGGGCGCGGAAGAACGGCGCGTTCGGGTCGGGTTCGACCGTGAGCACATGCTCCCCGGCCGGAATGGACTCCGCGACCTTGCCGTCCCTGATACGCAGGGGCCTGTCACCGAGCCAGGCGGCCTTGATGCCGGTGAGCTGGAGGGGCGCCGCGGTCGGACGCGCATTGGTGAAGCGGGCCGAGGCGTAGATGCGCCCGGGGTTGAAGTCCTTGGGCACCCGTCCGCTGATCAGCGAAGGGACGGGCGTGGCGGCGCCGGACTTGGCGAGCGCGCCGGGGGGCTGGTCGAGGAAGAGCCAGAGTCGGGCGACGTCGGCCTTGCTGGCGTCGAACGGACCGGGCTTGCCGATCTCGCTGAGGAAGGCGATGAGGTTGCGCTTCTGCGTGCCATTGAGTCCGTCGATCAGTCCAGCGGGCATGATGCTGCCGACGTTCTCGCGACGCACGACGGCGGACTTCAGCACGGGCAGTTCCACGCCCGGTCCCGGTCGGATGAAGATCTCAGTGGCGCTTTCGCGGGCCGGGATGCCGACCATCTGCGAGCCGTCCTTCATGCTGAAGGAGAAGGCATGGTAGCCCTCCTTCACCTTGGCGGCGGGGTTGAGCAGGCTCTCGATGATGTAGTCAAGCGGCGCGCTGGCGCCCAGGCTGCTCATGTCGGGCCCGAGCTTGCCGCCGGCTCCACCGATGGCGTGGCAGACGGAGCATCCTGCGCGGCGGTAGATCAGTTCGCCGTCCGCGGGGTCGGCTCCGAGCTTGATCCGCTGCACCATGGCGGCGATCTCCTCGGCCTGATTCTGGCCGGAACTCTTCGCCCCGACCAGAGGCTGGACGGCCTTGACGATCGGCTGGCCGCTGCGGCCGAGTCCGGAAGCGGCCTGGAGCGCGGCCCGGTAGGTCTCGACGGATAGACCCTTGGGGAAGTCCTTGGCGATGCGCTGGGCGAACGGCGCATGGGTGAACATCTGGCGCCAGAGCTGGGCGGCCTGGTTCTCGTCGGGCGTCAGCTTGAACACGCCGGGCAGGTTCTTGAGCGCCTCGCCGGGGGCGTGCACCGCCTGGCTGACCAGCGCGCCGCGTCGCACGGCGATGGGGCGTTCCTCGGAGGCCAGCGAGCGGATGATCGGAAGGCAGGCGGGCGTGCCGACGGTGCGGATCGCGTCGAAGGCGGCTTCACGGACCACGCCATCGTCCTCACGGCCCGCGAGGGCTCCGAGGTCGGGGAGGAACTTGGCCTGCTTCCACTGTCCGATGAGACGTACGGCGAGCAGGAGCAGCTCCCGGTCTCCGGAATTCATGACCTGACCGACCGCGGAAAGGTCGCCGGATGGACGCAGGTTGCGATTGCGTGCGGCCTCGACGAGCGCGGCGGCGGCGCGGCGGCGCGCCTCGGCGGAGTGCATCTTCTCTCCGAAGAGCAAGTCGCGGAGCGCGTCGACTTCGCGGGCGGCGCCGGCCTTGCCGAACAGCTCGATCCAGGGCCCGGTGCCGTCCCGGTCGATGTTCCGTCCGGCGAAGAGCTTCTGCACGTAGGGCGCGGTGACCGTCGGGTCGGAGACCGCGACGACGCGCTCGAGGAGCGGCTCCTTGCCTTCGATGCCCTTCGCGGTGGCGTCGGCGAGCCACACGGCGGCGAGCTCGTTGACGGTCAGCCAGGCCGAGAAATCAAGGAAGGAGTCCTCGGGGCGGGTCACGGCGCGGATGGCCGCCTCGGCGCTTTCCGGGGTGCGGACGCGCGAGAGGGCTCGGACGGCCTCGACGCGGACGCGGGCGTTCCTGTGGGAGAGGAAGGAGGCGAGGCGGGATGCCGCGGCCTCGGGCGCCTTGCCGAGTTCGCGGAGCCCCACCTGGACGCTGGCGGGGTCGGAGCTGCTGAGCAGGGACTCGAGCAGGCCGGCGTCGGGCGACCGGCCGCTCAGCAGCCAGGCGGCGTGCCGGCGCTTCGCGTCGTCGGTCGCCCAGGCGAGGAGGGCGGGCTTGAGCGCGTCCACGGGGACCTTGGCCAGTTCGCGACGCGCCTGCTCGAACTCCCAGCGGTTCAGGGAGAGCAGGGCGGCGAGGAGGGCGGGTAGGTCGCGTCCGAGGACGGGCTTCCAGTCGAGGCCCTTCGCTCCTTCGGGGATGATCCGCCAGATGCGTCCGCGATATTTGTCGCGCCGCGGGTCGCGGAAATCGACCTCGCCGTGGTTGATGATCGGGTTGGTCCAGTCGCCCACGTAGAGTGCGCCGTCCGGGCCCATCTTGAGCGCGATCGGACGGAAGGCCACGTCGCTCGTGCGCACCAGGTCGTCGAGCTGCTTGGTCTCGTATCCGGAGAGGGAGTTGTCGCCCACGGAGAAGTCGGTGAAGCCGAAGCGCACGATGCGGTGCGCGCGGAAGTCGTTCGTGATGGCGTTGCCCTGCCAGTCGGCGCCGAAGACGGGGCTGTTGACGATCTCGAGTCCGCAGAACTTCGGGTAGGAGCCGGGGCTGATGCTGCCCACCAGGCGTCGCGCGCCTTCGGAGGGCGGGAACGTCGCGCCCGGGAAGGCCCAGTGGACGCCGGTTCCGTCGGCACCGGAGGTTAGGAAGGTCTGGCCGGCGAGGTCCTCCTGCTGGCCCCAGGCGTTGACTAGGCCCTTGGAATAGACCTCCAGGCGCTCCCTCGCGGGGTCGTAGGCGAAGGCGACGCCGGAGTTCGCGCGCACGACGCCCCACGGGGTCTCGACGTGGGAGTGGATGTAGATCGTCTGATGGAAGTACAGGCGGCCGTCCAAGCCCCAGTGCAGGGTGTGGATGATGTGGTGCGTGTCCTCGGTGCCGAAGCCGCTCAGGACGATGCGGCGTTCGCTGAGCAGGCCGTCCTTGCTGGGCTTGCCGAGGTGGAGCAGCTCCGTGCTGGCGCCGACGTAGGCGCCGCCGAAGTTGTCGGGCGCCACGCCGGAAGGGATGAGGAGGCCGTCGGCGACGACGCGCGAGACGTCCGCCACGCCGTCGCGGTCATTGTCCTCGATGAGGATGAGCTTGTCGTCGCCCGTCGAGGGACCGTGCGCGGCGGAGCCTCCGCTCAGGTGCGCGGCGAGGTCTTCGGGGCTGACCTGCGGGTAGGTGTTCGAGGTCGCGACCCAGAGCCGGCCGGAGGAATCCCAGTTCATGTGCACGGGCTTCTCGAGCAGGGGATTCTCGGCGAAAAGGCTGAGTTTGAGTCCTTTGGAGACCTGGAAGTCCGGCGTGGGCAACGGGGTGATGGCCGTGACCTTGGGCGTCTCCTTGGGCGGGCTGACGAACTTCGGCGCCTGGCCGAGCGTGATCGCGCGGATGTCCGCCTCGGCCTGGTCGATGAGCGGGTCGAACTTCGGGATCTCGACGGCGTTCTGTCCCTGTTCGCGCTTACGGAAGCCGAAGATGTAGGTGTAGTTGGCGGGACGGGAGCGATGGAAGAACAGGGAGTTCTTGCGCAGCACGGCCTCGTGCAGGCGCTCTTCGGCGGCGTCCGCGGTGTCCCAGCCCTCGCGGTCGACCTTCCATCCCAGCTGCGCGGCGAATCCTTCGGCCAGCGCGCGGTAGCCGCGGTCTCCGAGGTGGATGCCGTTGTCGGTGCCGGTGGCGAGCGGAATGCCGGCTGACTTCTTCCACTCACCCACGACGAAAGGCGAACCCGTCTCGGCGGCGACCTCGCGGACGACCTGTTCGAAGCGTCGCAGGTTGGCGCGGTTCTCCGCGGGATCGGGCAGTCCGGGGCGAGAGGCGCGGAGGTCCTCGTGCTCGACCGGGCCGAGGAAGACGAAGCGGGCGTTGCCACCGGGTGCGGCGGCGCGGATGTGCGTCAGGAGTTCCTTCAGGTCGCGGCGGAACTTCTCGGGCCCGTGGTCCAATCCGTAGCGCGCGGGGTCGGGGTTCAGCGAAGGATCGTCATGCCGGTAGGTCAGGTCCTCGAGGCTGGCGGCCATGCCGTAGCCGATGATCGCGACGGTCGGCTTCACGACCGCGAGCTGCTCCTTGAGGCTTTCGAGGCCGCGGGCGACGGGGTCGAAGCTGGCGCGCGAGGCGCCGAGAGGGGTGTCGGCGCTGAAGCCGAGGTTGCGCACGGTGAAGCTGCGTCCCGGGAACTCGCGGCGCATCTTCATCTCGAGGCGTCCGTAGTTGCCTTCACGTTCGATCAGCGTGTCGCCGATGAGCAGCACGCTGTCGCCGTCGCGGAGTTCGAGCTTGGGCTGTGCGGACGCGAGCGTGGCGACCAGGCAAAGGAGCAGGGCTGGGAATCGGGGCATGGGTCAGTTGTAAGAGGTGAAGTGGAGCAGGCGAGAAACGTTTAGACTCCTCCGGAGGCCCGGAGTTGCGTCATCAGCCGGTTTCTTTTTCGGTCATGAGATCGGCTCAGTCCACGTGGTCGGGCCAGCGGGCGCGGAAGGCCAGTTGGGCCTCGCGGTCGGGCAGCACGGGTCGGGAGGGGTCGCGCAGGAATTTGAGTGGGAATGAAGGCCTGAGGGTGTCGACCTCGACCGTTTTTCCCTCGACCCGGAACACCGCATACCAGGCGCCGCAGCCGATCTCGCGACGGCCGTCGCGGCGTGGGCGGATGCGTCGGGTCCGGTGGGGTGAGGGGTCGCGTCCGAGCGACTCGGTCAGCCGCGCCTGGAAATCCACTTTCCATTCCTCGCGAAGCCAACCGGCCTGCGCGCTGGCCAGCGGACTGATGCGTACTTCGAACTGCGGGGGCTCCGCGAGCCGGGCGTTGACTTCCTCGATCCAGCCGGCCTTGGAATCCGGGAAGCTGTCGTAGGCGGGGATGTAGGGCTTGATGTCGAAGACCGGCGTTCCGTCCACGAGATCGCAGGGTCCCAGAATGAGCCTGCCTTTGTCGACTCCGAGCAGGCGCACAGGGGTGATGCCGACGGGGTTGGGCCGGTGAGGGGAGCGCGTCGCGAATACGCCGCGTCGCTTCGAGGGGCCGCGGGGAGGCAGGACCTCCGGGCGCCAGGTGCGGTTGCGATGGAACCACCACAGTAGCCAGATGCGGTCGAAGCCCTCGATGTCCATGAGCGCTTTGCGGAACTTATCGCCCGGTGCCATCTCGAGGACGTTCGTCTCGGCGGCGTTCTCGTCGGGCTGGTGACGTGCGTCGAACTTGAGGGCCTTGCCCGTGCGCAGCCAGCCGATGGGGGTGATGTTCAGGGAGTCGGACACCGCTTCGATTCCAGCCCCGCCCGGCGAAAGAGGCAAGGCAACTGAACGTTAGGCTTCACAATCCCCCCTCGGACTGAGACTCTGCGGCGTGACTGAAACGGTCAACTTGTCCTTTGCTCCGACTGCAGGGATTCAAGGACGTCGATCAGCTCGACGGAGGCATCCTAAAGTATTTCGTTTCGAGGAGGTCGCGGGTGCGCACTATGACGGCGAGTGCTTCGTCTTCGACGCACGCGTCGGGGTGGGGCCCGATCAGCGCCCGACCGGTTCGGTGCTCTGCCGCAACTGCCAGATGCCGCTGACGGCCGAGGAGGCGAAGCCGCCGAGCTACGTGCCGGACCGCAGCTGCCTGCATTGCGTGGACGGCAAGCCGGAAGGTCGTGGCAACACCGACTGCCGTGGTTCAGGGGCGGAGGGACTCTGAGACCAGCCACTCGCCCAGGGGCATGCGCGCACGGATCTCCTGTTCCCCGACCCCTGACATGATACCCGTGCGCACGAGCATGGCTGACAGGCCGGCCTTGGCGGCGCCGGCGACGTCGTGTTCCGGGCTGTCTCCGATGACGAGCACCCGCCGCGAAGGCCGTACGTCGGCCGCGGCCAACGCCGCGCGGTTGATCTCCGGTCCGGGTTTGCCGAGGTATCGGACCTTGCCGCCGCGCTCGGCGAGCGCCCTTCCAATCGCTCCGGCCGAGGGCCGCACGCCCTCCGGCGTCAGCATCTCGACGTCGGGATTGATGACCAGGAAGCTCACGCCTCGGCGAAGGGCCGGCAGCAGTTCCTCGAGCTGGGACTTCCATGAAGACGCGGGTTCACGGCTGGCTGCGATGATGACGAAGTCGCAGTCCTCCGGGGCGGTCCAGGTGAGCCCCGTCTTTTCCAGGCCGTAAGTTTCGCCTGGCCGGCCGGAGAGGTGGGCTTTGCGCCCGGAGAACGCCGCTCCGAGCGAGCCGTCGGCGAGGGAGCGTGCGGCCACGTCGCCCGAGGAGATCACGAGGTCGATCTCATTCGGGCCGAATCCCATCTTCAGCATACGGGCGACATTGTCGGCGCCCGGCTTGGCTGAGTTCGACACCACGACGACCTTGCCTCCGTCGGCCTTGAATTTGCGGAGCGCTTCAGCGGCGCCCGGGTAGGGGTGAGTGCCGTCATGCAAAGTCCCGAACTGGTCGACGAGGAGCGTGTCGTAATCACGAAGCGAGGACAGGCCTCCGATTGGCTTGAGCACGGCTTCCGTCGCCACCTCGACGCCCATGCCTGTCCAGGCGAGACGGGCCGTGCCGGCGGCCGCTTCCTCGTCCAGGGCGGCCAGACAGGGCGCGTTGAGCGCGCGTGACCTCAGTGCCATCCATGTCCGGCTGCGTGTACCGCCTCCGAGATGCCGCACGCTCCTGAGCCTGGGGCCGCCCAGTTCCTGAAGCTTGTCGTAGCCGTCGGCCTCGACCTTCGTGAGCCCCTCCAGGATGCCCTGCAGAAATTCCGAATCCTTCGCCCGTCTCGGTGAGAGCCGCGGCTGCATCCTGGCGTCGGCGAACGGGAACCTTTCGCCGGGCGAGGGCAGGGGGTAGTAGTCGAGGCCCGTCGGGCGCGAGGCGTCCATCGAGCCTTCCAGCTCTGACAGTCGCTCCGGGGTGAAGTGGGCGAGCAACGTGCGACCGCCGCAGTTCGAGGCTCCGCCGATGAGCCAACGGTCGCCGATGCGGTGACTGTAGACGCCGTGGACGGGAGAGAAGACGGGGCTTTCTCCGAGTATCTTGAGCACGAGCGTCGATCCGAGCGAAGTCGCGGCGTCTCCGACTTCGCGTGCGCCGCTGGCGAGGAATCCGGCGCAGCCGTCCGTCGTGCCGGTCACGAGCGTGACTTCGTGTGGCAGGCCCAGTGAGTCGGCGGCCGCCTTGCAGATCCGACCGACGGGCGTGCCGGCGGGCAGGACCTTCGGGAGCGTGTCGGCGCGCAGTCCTAACCGGCCCAGCCATTCCGGCCAACGACGAGCCACCGGATCGTATCCGGTCTTGAGCGCATTGTTCTCATCCGAGACCGCTTCTTGGGCGCCGAGCTTCAGCAGGATCCAGTCCGCCTGATGGACGACCTTGCTGACGCCGGGGGCCGTGGAAAGCTGCAACGCCCTGGCCGCGGCTGATGTCGGACCGTGGGCCGCGCTTTCCGGGGGCGCCAGGCGGGAAATCAGTTCCGGCAAGTCGCCGGTGTCGGAGTCATCGTACATCCGCGCCGGGCCGATCGGGTTGAGACGGTCGTCCAGCCCGAGCAGCGTTCCTGAAGTGCCGTCGACGGCGATGGCGACCGTACGGGAGAGATCTGTCGAGCGACCCAATTCCAGCAGGCACGCGGTGAAGCCGTTCCACCAGTCCTGGGGCGACTGCGTTCTGCGGTGTCCGTCGACCGAGGTCTCGGGCAATCGACGGCTGGCGGAGCCCAGCACCCGTCCGTGGGCGTCCATGGCCAGCGCCCGCACCCCGCTGGTGCCCACGTCCACCCCTATGACGACGCCTTGCATGTCCCATTCAGTGTCTCGTCGGTCGTCCGGGGCAAGCCGAGGCATTGACCTCCGTCGTCCTCCGCCCTAACTGATGCCTTCCCCCATGAGACTGCTCCTGCTCCTGCTTTGCGTCGCGCTCAACGCCGCGCCTGCCGCCCGACCCAACATCGTGTTCATCTTTTCCGATGACCACGCCTACCAGGCTATCAGCGCCTATGGTGACTCCCGTAAGCTGAACCAGACTCCGAACATCGACCGCCTCGCCAAGGAAGGCATGCGCTTCGACCGAGCTTTGGTCACCAACTCCATCTGCGGTCCGAGCCGCGCCGTCATCCTGACCGGCAAATACTCGCACCTCAACGGCTTCTTCAATAACTCGAACTCCGTCTTCGACGGCACCCAGCTCACCTTCCCGAAGTTGCTGCAGAAGGCCGGCTATCAGACCGCCATCGTCGGCAAGTGGCACCTCATCAGCAATCCCACCGGCTTCGACTTCTGGCAGGTGCTCCCGGGCCAAGGCGTCTACTACAACCCGCCGATGAAGAACGCCCAGGGCATGGTCAAGATGCAGGGCTATGTCACCGACATCGTCACCGACCTCTCGCTGGACTGGGTGAGCAAGCGCGACAAGTCGAAGCCCTTCATGCTCATGCTCCAGCATAAGGCTCCGCACCGCGTGTGGGAGCCGAACATCAAGGACCTCGGTTTCGATAAGGACCGCGTCTACCCTGAGCCGGCTACGTTGTTCGACGACTACGCCGACCGGGCGAAGGCCGTGGCGGAGAACGACATGACCTTGGAGAAGACCATCACGCCCAAGGACGTCAAACTGGAGCGCCCGCCGCAGCTCGACGCCGAGCAGGCCGCCGTCTGGGACGCCTATTACGAGCCGCGCAATTCGGCCTACCGTAAGGCCAACCCGCAGGGCAAGGATCTCGTTCGCTGGCGCTACCAGCGCTACATGCACGACTACCTCGCCACCGTGAAGGCGGTGGATGACAATGTCGGCCGCGTGCTGAAGTTCCTCGAGGACGAAGGCCTCGCCGAGAACACCATCGTGATTTACTCCGCGGACCAAGGATTCTACCTCGGTGAGCACGGTTGGTTCGACAAGCGTTGGATTTTCGAGGAATCCGTGCGCACGCCCTTGCTCGTCCGCTGGCCCGGAGTGACCAGGCCCGGGTCCGTGAGCAAGGCACTGGTCTCGAACGTCGACTACGCCCAGACCTTCCTCGACATGGCCGGACTGCCTTCGCCCGCCGAGATGCAGGGGCGTAGCCTGAAGCCCATTCTCGCAGGAGAGACCCCGGCCGACTGGCGCAAGGAGTTCTACTACCACTACTACGAATACCCGCAGCCGCACCACGTCGCCCCGCACTACGGCGTCATCACGGACCGCTACAAGCTCGTGCGTTACTACGGCAACGGTGAGACCAAGACCGACCTCTTCGATAGCGAGAAAGACCCGCTGGAGCTGAAAAGCTTCTACGGTCAGCCGGGTTATGAGACCGTCCAAGCCGACCTGGAGGCCCGTCTCGCCAAACTGCGTGCCGACCTCAAGGTGCCGGAGGTCGACGACGAGTATGCGACCGGAGCGAAGAAGCGCACGCCTCCCCCGGCTAAGAACGCCGGCAAGGGTAAGGGTAAGAAGTCGCCGGCGGCCAAGTAGGCCTCAGCGCCAGCTGGCGCGCACGACCCGTTACCATTCGTCGGCCATCAGCTGGTGGCCGGCGGTCGTCGGGTGCACGCCATCCCAGATCCAGTAGGGCGAAGGGGCCCGTCGTTGCGCGTCATCGAACACCTCCGAGGCGACGCCCTTGCCGCTGCCATTGCCGCCGATGAGCACGCTGAGGACGTCGGGCCTGAGTTCGAGCGTGTCCTTGGGCCAGCGCTTCGCGAGATCGAGCACCGTGTTGCCGGAGACGCCGCGGTCGAGGAAGGTCGCATCCTGCTCGGGCGCGCCGGCGCCGAGGCGGGCGGCGAGCAGATAGACGAAGCCGTGTCCGTGGACGTGGTTGAGGTCGGCGCCGCGACCGCGGTTGCCGTCCGTGATCGAGTCGCCCTGGGAGAGAATCCGGGGGGAAGCCGGCAATCCGGGCAAAGGGTCTCCGGCGAAGGCGTGGCCGACGCAGAGCAACGCGGCGAGGGCGGCCCTCATTTCTTCTTCGCCTTGGCGTTCTTCTTGCCCTGGTTGGCGTCGGCGGACGGATCGTAGGCCGGATTCTTCGTCGGCAGCTGGGCGTCGACGGATTTCAGCCAGGCGTCGAGGCGGGAGCGTAGCGTCTTGGCGAGCGCCGGCTGCGCCGCGGCCAGGTCCTTCGTCTCGCCGATGTCGTTCGCCAAATCGTAAAGCTCGTCACGGCCGTCCTCGTAGAAGTGGACCAGGCGGAGGTCGCCGCTGCGGACCGCGCTGTAGGGCGTGGCGCCTCCGGGATGGTAGTGCGGGTAGTGCCAGAAGACCGTGTCGCGTTCGGGCTTGGAACCCTTGGTGAGCAATGGAGCCAGCGAGATGCCGTCGACCAGCGACTGCATGGGCCTGATGCCGGCGAGTTCCAGCACCGTCGGATAGATGTCGATCGTCACCGCCGGCACCTCGGAGACGACCTTGGGCGCGACCTTGCCGGGCCAGGCGACGATGAAGGGAACGCGCACCCCTCCTTCATACGCCGAACCCTTGCCCGCGCGCAGCGGCGCGTTGTCCGTGATGGGCAGCAGTCCGCCGTTGTCGCCGGTGATCACGATGACCGTGTTCTCCGTGAGGCCGTTCTTCTCGAGCGCCTTGCGGATCGTCCCGAGGGCGTCATCGACGCTCTCCACCAAGGCCGCGTAGGACGCGTTGCGTTGCGCCAGGCTTGGGCTCTTCTCGAGTTTGGCCGCGTATTTCGCGGCCACGTCCTTCTTGGACTGGATCGGCGTATGCACTGCGTAGTGGGGTAGGTAGATGAAGAAGGGCTTGGCGCGATTGGTCTCGATGAACTTGGCGGCCTCGGTCGCCTCACGGTCGGTGAGGAACTCGCCGTCGGGACCCTCCTTCAGCGTTGGAATCTTGTAGGGCGAGAAGTAGCTCGGGGGCTGGCCGCGGTGGTAGCCGCCCACGTTGACGTCGAAGCCATGCGTCTCCGGGTAGTAGGCCTCGTCGCCCTTGTCCAAGGCGGGCGTGAGATGCCATTTGCCGATCGAGGCGGTCGCATAGCCGGCGGCCTTGAACTGTTCCGCGAGCGTGACCTCCTCGTGCTTCATGAACTTCGTCCAGTCGGGAATCTTGAGCTTGGCATGGGGCCTGCCGTGTCCGGCGATCCAGTCGGTCAGGTGAAGCCTCGCAGGGTACTTGCCCGTCATCAGCGCGGCCCGGGTGGGTGAGCATACCGTGCAGGCCGAGTAGCCCGTGGTGAAGCGCACGCCCTCGGAGGCCAGACGGTCGATGTTCGGGGTTTCGTAGAGCTTACTGCCGTAGCAGCCCAGGTCGGTCGTGCCCCAGTCATCGACCAAGATGACGATCACATTGGGCGGCCGGCCTGCGTTCTGGGCGGGCAGGGCGGTCGCCAGGATGGTCAGCACGAGGGCGGTCAGGGTCTTGAGCATGAGATTTGTTTGGAAATCGGATGGTTTTTAACAAGCCAACTCCGTCGTATCTAATTGATTAAGGCCTGGGGGTTGCTAGTTTTATGACATGTCCAATAAGCGACTCGTGGTAACCCTTTGGTCCGTGGCCGCCGTGCTGGCCTTGGCCGCTTACTACGCCAGTCGGGGCGAGGTCGTCGACTACCGGGACGCCTATCGCCCCGAAGTCGCCAAGGTCTTCCGCCCCGCCCAGGAGTCCGCTCCTGTCGCCCGAGAGGTTGCCAAGGTGACGCCGGTCGCATCCTCTGCTCCTGTCGCTCGGGTCGTCCCCGCATCCGTTCCGACCGTCACGACCCCCGTCGCGGAGCCCGTCCGCGTGCGGTCCTCGGCGCCCTTGCTGGCGCAGCTTCCTCAGGCGGACGCCAAGTCTCGTCCCATCGACCCCCGTCTGGCCAAGGCCGGCTATGTCCGTGCGCCTCAGGCCGACGCCGCGCGCAGGAAGCAGGCGGCGGAGGCGAGCGGAATTCCCGACGACAGGCATTTCGCCTCCGCCTGCAACCATGACCACGACCTCTACCTGGCGTCAGGCAAGCCCGGGCTTTACGTCTGCGCGGCCCTGAATGCCCAGGTCGGTCCTGACACGGATGATTTCACTGAGACCGCCACCTTCCCCAATTCTGAGACTTTCAAGCTCCACAGCAGGCCCGGCGCCCAGCTGATCGTCTATCTCGACTTCACTGGTCACACCACCTCGAACACCCCGTGGAACTCACCGGGCACCAGCTTCACCACCCCTCCGTACTCCATCGACGCCGACACCGCGACCTACAACAATCAGGAGCACGCGGCCATCCAGTCGGTGTGGCGGCGCATGGCGGAGGATTTCGCGCCCTTCGACGTCGACGTGACCACCGAGGAGCCCAACGAGGCGCTTCTCCTGCGCTCGAACAACGCCGACGTTCAGTATGGCATGCGCGTGCTCTTCGGACCCGACCAGATGGACACAGGTGCCGGCGGCGTTGCCTTCGTGGGTTCCTTTGACGCTATTCGCGCGACGGACCCAATCCCGTGCTTCGTCTTCGCCGGTCAGGGTCAGGCGAGCGTGAAGTTCATGTCCGAAGCCGGTTCCCATGAGGTCGGTCATACGGTCGGCCTTTTCCATGACGGACTCGCCGGCGGCGTGGCCGAGTATTACACGGGGCACGGCGCTGGCGCTCTTTCCTGGGCCCCCATCATGGGCGTCGGCTACTCCAAGGACGTCGTCCAGTGGTCCAAGGGTGAATACGCGAACGCCAGCCAGACGCAGGACGACTACGCCGTCATCTCCGGATTCATTCCTTTCGCGACCGACGATCATGGCAACACCCTGGCCGCCGCCTCGGTGCTGCCGGACAACGTCCTCGACGCCGGCGGCGTGATCCGTGGCGCCGGAGACCTCGATCTGATCAAGATCGGCTGCGGACGCGGCGCCCTGAGCGTGGCGAGCAAGGTGTCCAACCAGTCTCCCAACCTCCGCATGAAGCTCGAGCTGCTCGATGTCAACGGCATCGTGCTGAACACGGTGACCGCGGCCGGCACCGCCGGCAACATGGCTCCGGCCGCTCTGACCTACACCGTCACCACCAAGGGATTTTATTACCTGCGGGTCTCCGGCGTGGCCTCCGGCGACGCCAACACCGGCTACACCGACTACGCTTCCGCCGGCCGCTACGGCATGACCGGCACCTGGCCGGTCTACGTCCCTGACAATGAGCTTCCGATCGCCGACGCCACCGGCACCGGCCCGACCACCGTGATGCTCACCGCTGCCAATTTGCCTCACGGCGCCCAGCCCGAGATCACGTTCCGCGGGCTTGACTCCACCGACCCCGACGGGGTCATCGTCAGTTACCGCTGGGATTTCGGCGATGAGGCCGGATCCTTCTCAACCGACGCCCTCACGACCTTTGCCTACCGCAAGCCAGGTACCTATCAGGCGCGCCTCACCGTGACCGACAACCAGGGCGGCACCGGTTCCGTGGTCGTCCCGATCACCGTCAACTGGCCGACCGGCACGCCGCTGCCTTCCGCAGCCAGCTGCATCGCCACCGTGACGGCCGATGTCAGCCGCACCACGAACAACACCTACACTTGGAGCGCCTTGGTCAGGGCGGTCGACGAATACGGCACGCCCGTGAAGAACGCCGAAGTCACGGTGGGGTGGACCGGTGCCTTAAACGGACGCGCGCAGGTGCGCACGAACGCCGCCGGGGAGGTCTACTTTAACGCCGGACGGTTCCGCAGTTCATTGCAGGGTGACGTCACCTTCACCGTGCTCGACGTGAAGAAGCCGGAGAAGCCTTACGACCCGGCCCTCAATAACGAGGTCTCGGACGTCGCCTCCCGCTGATTTTGGCTGGAGGACGGGTCGGTGTGTGGCATCCTGTGGGCATGTCCTCACAAGACCTGCCCCATTCCTCCCGTCGTGAGTTTCTGGGCGCCGCGGCGTTCGCGCTGGCGGGCATGGGAATCTCCGCCTCCGCCTTGCAGGCTCAGTCCGCCAAGGGCGCGCCCGGGCAGCCGGTGAAGCGTCCGCCCAATCCCTACGTCTACGAGTTCAAGATCGGGGCCATCAGCTGCTTCTCGATCAGCGACGGACACATGCTCTTCCGTCAGGGCCTCGACCTGATGTGGCCCGAATCGGACCGCCCGAAGATGAAGGACGCCCTGTTGTTCAACTGTGAGCGTCTGGACGCCCTGCCGCTCTACGTGAACGTGCTCGGCCTGCGCATCGGTGACGAGGTGGCCCTGATTGACGCCGGTTTCGGCGAGCGTCATCCCAATCCGAACTTCGGCTGGCTGGCCGAAGGCCTGCGCACCCTCGGCATCCGTCCTGAGCAGGTGACCACCGGTTTTCTCAGCCACTGCCATACCGACCACCTCGACGGCTTCGTGCTGGGCGACAAGCCGGCCTATCCGAACGCCACGATCCACATGCTCAAGGCCGAGCATGACTTCTGGCGCGGCCCGAATCCCGACTTCTCGAAGTCGAAGCGCGACAAGAGGCCCCTCCCCGCAATGGTGAAGAGCGTCAACCGGAGCTTCGACATCCTCAAGGACCGGATCGTCTTCGCGCAGGACGGCCAGAAGGTCTTCCATGACGCCGTGACGGTCATCGCCGCCCCCGGACACACCGACGGGCACGCCTGCTTCGAGATCCGCTCCGGTGAGGAATCCCTCGTCCACATCAGCGACGTCGTCCATCACCACGTGCTGATGTTCGAGGACGCTGGCTGGACCGTTGCGATGGACCACGATCCGGAGACATCCGTCAGGACCCGCAAGAAGCTCTTCACGCGCATGGCGGCCGAGCGCTCACGGGCCTACGGCTTCCACCTTCCGTGGCCCGGCCTCGGCACGGTCGTCCCCAAGGGCGACCATTACGCCTGGGTGCCGGAGCGTTTCAGCTGGGGCAGCTGATCACTCCTTGCGGTCGCGCTGGGCCAGTTCGTCCCGGAGGCCTCTGATCTCCTCGCGCAGCTTGGAGATCTCCTTCATCTCGTCCGCGTGCTCCTTGGCCTCCCGCGGGAGGATGAGACGTGAGGCGAGCAACGCTGACATTGTTTCCAATGGCGCGATGCCCATGACCATCATGACGGCGGCGATGCTCCTGCCGTCCGCGCTGACGGGGTAAGTGTCGCCATACCCCACCGCTGTCACGGTGGTGAGCGCCCACCGGAGCGCATCACCTCCCGTTCGGATTGTCCCTCCGGGGGCGGGCGGGATGGTCAGTAATGTCTTCAGGATGACGAAGGTCGCGCGACCAGAGCGACCACCAGCACGAACCCGTCTCAGGGGTTGGGACGCTGGTGCAGTTCGATGTCGATTTTCACTTCGGCGAAGGTAGGTTCCGCACGTCACCGACAACCCCATAGCCATGCGTTCGCTTTTCCCCCTGCTCATAGCCTGCGTCCTGCTGGCCCAGACGCCGCCCCCTGAGACCGTCCAGCCCTTCGGATCCAAGTTCCCCAATCTCGATTCGCTCGCCGTCGGCGCCTGGTGGCAGAAGAAGGCCCCCGCCAAGGGCAAGAAGGGGGCCGGCAATCCCCCGCCCACGATGATCGTGCCCCGGGATCAGGTCATCGCCTTCGCCTTGTACGCCCAGCAGGACGGGATGCTGAAGCTCACGGCGCAGCTCTACCCCCTGATGCCCGATGAGACGCGCGTGGTCAGGCTCGAGGTCCGCAAGGGGGATACATGGATGGAGGTCTCCCGCACCCAGGTCATGTTCCCGGGCTGGAGCGCCCACTTGGGGTGCGGAGGTTGGGATGGATCGAAGGACACGCCGTATCGCGTGCGACACGGCGAGAAGGCGGTCTTCGAGGGGGTGATCCGACGCGATCCGATTGACAAGGACGTGATCACGGTGGCCAACATGTCCTGCAATTCCAGCCGCACGACCGGCGCCCGGCCTGAGATCATCGACAACCTTCGTCGGCAGGACCCGGACTTGCTGTTCTTCGCGGGTGACCAGACCTACCGGCATACGGAGCATACCGCGGGATGGATCGAGTTCGGACTGCAGTTCCGTGACGTCATGCGGGACCGGCCGACAATCTGCATCCCCGACGACCACGACGTCGGCCACCCGAACCTCTGGGGCGAGGACGGCAAGGAGTCGACCGCGCCGGGCAACGCCGACGGCGGTTACATGTTCCCGGTCGCCTACGTCAACATGGTGCAGCGCCAGCAGACCTGGCACCTGCCTGACGCCTTCGATCCCACCCCGGTGCAGCGTGGCATCGGGGTCTACTACACGAGGCTGAAGGTCGGCGGGATGGACTTCGCCATCCTCGAAGACCGCAAGTTCAAGTCAGGGCCGCTCGGCAAGATTCCCCAGCAGGGCCCGCGCCCCGACCACATCACGGACGAGAAGTATGACCCGAAGTCGATCGACCTGCCCGGTCTGCGGCTGCTCGGGGCCCGTCAGATGAAGTTCCTGGCGGATTGGTCCGCGGACTGGAAGGGCGTCAGCCACAAGGCGGTTCTGTCCGCCACGGCCTTCTGCGGCGCCGTGCACATGCACGGCGGCAAAGACGACCGTCTGCTCGCCGACCTCGACTGCAACGGCTGGCCTCAGACGGCCCGCAACGAGGCCCTGCGCGCCCTCCGGCGAGTTCGGGCGGTGCATCTCTGCGGCGACCAGCATCTGGCCGTCACGGTCAAGCACGGCATCGACGCCTTCGGCGACGGGCCGTATGCGCTCACGAGTCCGGCCCTTGTGAACACCATCTACGGCCGCTGGTGGCACCCGAAGGATGAGAAGCCTGGCCCGAACCCCGTCGCCGGCAGCCCGCTGCCTTGGACGGGCGACTTCCTGGACGGACTGGGCAACCGCATCTCGATGATCTCCTACGCGAATCCCGGCGACATCAAGGACGAGCGTCAGCGCGCCGACGGTTACGGCGTGGCCAAGTTCGCCAAGGCTACCGGCAAGGTAACCTTCGAATGCTGGCCCCGCTTCGCTGACTTTTCCAAGGGCGACACCGCGCAGTTCCCCGGCTGGCCGCAGACGTTCAGCCTTGAGGACAATGATGGTCGCAAGCCGACCGGATACCTGCCAGAAGTCGATCTGTCGTCCGAGAAGGGCAGGGCGGTCGTCCAGGTCATCGATGAGCAGACCGGGGAGACCCTGTACACCCGTAGCCTGCAAAATCAGGCCGCCTACGCTCCGCCCGTCTTCGCGGCCGGCACTTACACCGTCAAGGTGGGCGTGGACCGCCCCGAGGGCCGCGTGATCAGCGGCCAGACCCCTTCGAAGCGCTGAGCAGGGCATCCGTCAGGGAGGGCCTGCATCGCGTCACATAAAATTTACAATCAAACGTGCATCCGACACCGCACCCGACCCGAGCGGCTAGCGGCGGGTCTCCGTGCGAAGGGATTTTTTATCTTACAAAGGACATGCGCTGATGCGATTAGCTGGAGATGCTAGGAAGAGTTGACAAAAACTCTGCCCTCGGGCTAAGAGCAGATTAGCCTTTAAACATGACCATATCCCTAGAAAATCTCCAATCTGCTCGGAAGGCATGGGGTGACGCGGTGGTCGCCATCGCCACCGCTTATGACAACGAGGGTATAGCCAAGGCCACTGAACTGGCCAACGCGGCCCTGGACGGAGCGTACGGCTACAACCTCGGCCCCGTGCTCTTCAAGCCCACCCTCGCCAACGGCGACGCCACCTTCCGCACCACGCGCGAGGGAGCGCTGGCCTACTTCGTGGGGCACAACCCTGCTTTCCCTGACAAGGGATTTGCCCTGAAAGGGTGGCGCTCTGTCCGATCGGAGACGGCCGCGACGTTCGTGGATGGTGACACCGCCATGTGGATGGGGTGGGTAATCTTTACCGATAAGTCAGGCACGGTTCTGAAGGTGGACAAGAGTTGGGGATACAAGAAGGACTCCGATGGCGTGCTTCGCATCGTACTCCACCATTCGTCCCTTCCTTATCGCCCCTGATTCCCGGCGCTCCGTCCTGGACTTGCCGTCGACTACATGCCTTGCGGCTGGCAGGCCCCTTTTTCCTCGATCTCTGGTCGGCGCCCCCTCGCCCTCTGTCGTTTCCAGAGACGAAGGGCATGTGTTCCGAGCCTGGGACGTGCGTCACTTCGTCTTTTCCGCGGCCTCGGGCTTGGTGACTTCGCGCATCGGGTTCGCCGGCTTCTCGTCCTTGTAGAGCTGGAGCTTCGTCTTGATCGGCCGTCGCGGCCAGAAGTTGTTCTCGATGTCGGTGTCCACCAGGTCCTGCCTCGGGTCGAAGACGATGGACTTCAGCTCCTTGGTCGTCACGTGCACCTTGGACGCCTTCTCGGTGTTGAAGCGCCAGATCTCGGCGGGCAGGTTGAGTTCCTCGACCGAGCCGTCGGCGTATTCGAGCCGCAGGGGCACGGGTGACACCAGACCGCCGGCGTTGCTCAGTTCGATCACGTAGATGTTGTGCTTGGAGCGGAGCAGGGCGGGGTCGATGCGGGCCTCCTCCAGCTCCTTGAGGAGCGACTCATACTTCTTTTTGTCGCTTGGGAGCACCGTGGCCTCGTCGAAGCCGTCATAGAAATCCTTGAGTTCGGGGAACCGGTCGACCCGTTTGGGCAGCAGGGCGTTACGTTCCGCGGTGATGGACTTCGGCAGGGCTTCCTTCTCGGCCTTGGCCTTGGGCTTCTCGACCGACGGATCCCGGGAGTCCAGCTGCAGCCAGCGCACCTCATCGATGGCCACGTCGACATGGTCCGTCCCGTAGAACCATCCCCGCCAGAACCAGTCCAGGTCGACGCCGCTGGCGTCCTCCATCGTGCGGAAGAAGTCGGCCGGCGTCGGGCGCCTGAACATCCAGCGGCGCGCGTAGGTCCTGAAGGCGTGGTCGAAGGCTTCGCGCCCCAGCACGTATTCCCGGAGGATGTGCAGGGCGACCGTCGGCTGCCCGTAGGAATTGGGACCCAGGTCGAGGATCGACTCCGAATTGGTCATGACCGCCACCCGGTCCGGCTGGCGCATGTAATCGATCATCGTGCGGTTGTCGCGGCGCGATTTCCAGCGCTCCTCCCATTCGGCTTCGGCCAGCGATTCCACGAACGAATTGAGCCCCTCGTCCATCCAGGTCCACTGGCGCTCGTCGCTGTTCACGATCATCGGGAAGTAGTTGTGGCCCACCTCATGGATCACCACTCCGATGAGCGCATATTTGGTGCGTTCGGGGTAGGTGCCGTCCTTCTCCGGGCGCGGGCCGTTGAAGCAGATCATCGGATACTCCATGCCCCCGATGGCCCCGTTGACCGACCAGGCGACGGGGTAGGGGTAGTCGAACGTGAAGCGGGAGTAGACCTCGATTGTGTGCGCGATCGCGTGAGTCGAATACTTGTCCCAGAGCGGCATGCCTTCCTTGGGGTAGAGCGACATGGCCATGACCGGACGGCCCTTCACCTGGGCGCCGGCGACCGCCATCGCGTCCCAGACGAACTTGCGAGAGCTGGCGAAGGCGAAGTCCCGTACATTCTCGGCGTGGAAAACCCAGGTCTTGGTTCCCTTGGGCCGGCCTTTCTCGGCGGCCTTGGCCTCGTCGGGCGTCACGATGAAGACCGGCTTGCGCGTCTCCTTCTCGGCCTGGCGGAGCCGTTCCCTTTGCGTCTCCGAAAGCACCTCCTTCTCGTTCTGCAGCGTGCCCGTGGCGGCGACCACGTGGTCGTCGGGGGTCGTCAGGGCGACCTTGTAGTCGCCGAACTCCAGCGTGAACTCGCCCGTGCCCAGGAACTGCTTGTTGATCCAGCCCGCGTAGTCCGTGTAGGCGGCGAGGCGCGGGAACCACTGCGCGATCGTGTAGATGGCATTTCCGTCCTCCTTGAAATGTTCGTAGCCCGTGCGGGCCATGATACGCTTGGCGTCGTTGATCGGGTAGGACCAGGCGATCTTGAACGTGAAATCCACTCCCGGCTTGAGCGGCTCGGGCAGGTCTAGCCGCAGCATCGTCTTCACCACCGCGTGGGGCAGCCCCTTGCCTTGCCCGTCCGTCAGTGCCGTGATCTTCATCTCACCGTCGTAACTTTCGTAAGCCAGCAGACGGTCGAGGGCCCCGTAGCTGAACCTCTTGAGGTCCACCCCCCGTTTGGTGTTGGGCGACAGCCGTGAGTCGGCCTTCTTCGAGAAGTAGTTCTGGTCCAGCTGCAGCCAGAGGTATTCGAGCGTGTCTGGGGAGGCGTTGCGGTAGGTGACCGTCGCTACGGCCGTGATCGTGCGTTTCTCGTCGTCCAGCGTCGCGCGGATGTCGTAGTCGGCCCGGTTCTGCCAGTAGCCTGAGCCCGGGGCGCCCGTGGCCAGGCGTTGGGGCGAGGGTGAGGGCAGCAGGGATTCCAGCTGCTGGAACTTCTGTACCGGGGTGCCGGTCCCGGCCGCGACCAACGCGGTCAGGACAAAGAAGAGGGGGAGTAAGGGGCGCACGGCCCGACTATTGACGGCTGTTGCTTAGTGGCAAGCGGTTGCTTGGCGTCAGCGCGGGAGGAGGGCGTCCGTTTCGCTCAGCTTGAAGCGGACGCTCACCACGGAATTCTGCTCGGGGCCGTCGGCGTGCTTCACGTAGGTCGTGGCCACGACGGTGCCGTCGGGCAGGAGTTCCACGCCGGGATAGCCGCAGTCGCCGGGTCGCTTGCCGTAGTGGTGGAGCAGTTTGATCCGGTATTGGCCGGGGCGGCCGGACTTCAGGTCGTCATAGGTGCCGACCCAGGCGACGAAATGGCCTTTGGTCGGGCTGCTGAGGGCTTGGTCGCGGAAGCAGACGACCATGCGTCCGTCGGTCGTGAACACGCCGTTGTGCCGGTCGCCGGTGAGTCCCCAGTTCGTGT
>VHDL01000012.1 GCA_016871415.1 Verrucomicrobiota bacterium | reverse complement strand
ACCTGAAGGAGAGTTCGGCGCGCGTCCTCACCGACGCCGACGCGGCCGCGGTCTCCGCCCGCGTGGTCGAGGCGCGCGCCTTGCCGGTCGGCGCCTCGCCACGTGAGGCCGCCCAGCGTCGTCGGCTCGAGCGTTTCTCCGAAGCGTGGGACCTCGCACTCGCGTTCCGTCGCTTGATCGCCGAGCGTGACGCCAGGCCTGCGACCGCCCCACGCGCCGTCCGCGCCCTCAACGCCCTGACGGACGCCGAGGACGCCTTCGTCGCCGCCGAGAAGCGTTTCAATCTCCGCCAGTCCTTCCATGGAAGCCCGGTGCGCTGGTCGGCCCTGCTGCATGCCGATCCCCGCGCCGCCTGGATCCGCCTCGCCGCATCGGAGCCCGGCCCGCGCGCCGACCTGCCGGCCTGGGCCGCCCGCGAATCACGCCTCGGCGCCCTCGTCGCCTATTCCGTCATCCGTTCAGGCGCGCCCGGGGAGACCGTGCATCGCATCGACCTCGGTTCGGTTGAAGACCGGCGCGGACTGCTCCGCATCGACGAGCACCGCCAGAACGCTGTGCACTGGCACGAGGGAAGGCTGAGCGTGCGCGCGCCCTCGGGCACGCTGTCGCCGCGGCGCGCCTTCCCCGTCGTGCCCGGCACGCCCCTCGTGCTCTTCGCGGAACTCGCGGCGAGCGACGACCCTTCCGCCGAGGCCCGGCTCATCGTCCGCTTTCCGGGCTCGCGACGCCGTCCGCAGGACAGCGCGCTCGTCGGCCCCGCCGGCGGCGAGCTGGCGACCGTCGTCCCGCCCGACGCCACCACGGTCGAGTATGAGCTGGCCTTCGAGAGGTCCGTCGAGGTCCTCGGCCTCCGCCTCTCCGCCTTCCCCGCCGAAGTCCTGCGCTGAATGGCCAAGCGCCTCTTTGACATCGTCTTCTCCTTCGGGTGGCTGGTGCTCTTCCTGCCTCTGATGCTGGCCGTCGCGCTACTCGTCCGGCTCCGCCTCGGCGCGCCCGTGCTCTTCATCCAGGAGCGTCCGGGCCTGCGCGGGCGGCCCTTCCGCATGGTGAAGTTCCGCACCATGACCGACGAGCGCGGACCCGACGGCGAGCTGCTCTCGGACGCCGTGCGCCTGACCGCTTTCGGCAAGTTCCTGCGCGCCACCACGCTCGATGAGTTCCCGGAGATGTGGAACGTCCTCGTCGGCGACATGAGCGTCGTCGGCCCGCGGCCCCTGCTCATGCGCTACGTCGGGCGCTACGATGCCTTCCAGGCCCGACGCATGGAGGTGAAACCCGGCGTCACCGGCTGGGCCCAGGTCAACGGACGTAACGCCCTCACCTGGGAGGAGAAGTTTGCCCTCGACGTCTGGTACGTCGACCACCGGAGCTTCCGGTTGGAC
Source organism: Verrucomicrobiota bacterium (assembly GCA_016871415.1). GTDB lineage: Bacteria > Verrucomicrobiota > Verrucomicrobiia > Opitutales > UBA953 > UBA953. The sequence goes on along the minus strand of VHDL01000012.1, from coordinate 63,813 downwards.
ATGAAGATCGTCGTCCTGACCTTCTTCAAAGTCTTCGCCCGTTCGGGAATCGACGCCGGGGAAGGGAAGACGATGGAGGAGTTTCGCGGCGGCAATAAAAACTAGAGGCCCCAGGGGGGTGCAAAGGTGCATCTCACCTTGGACTGGGTATTATCCTAACCCACCTTTGAGAGGCCTCTTCAAAGCCTCCCTTGCTCACAGGCCATCTGTTCAACTGGACGGCTGATTCTGAATCCACTTTTGCACCTTTGCACAGGAGCTCCGCTCCGGTTGCACCTTTGCACGCATCAGACGCCTCTAACGTTTTACGCCGAGCTTCTTCAGCGAGGGGTCGCGGCCCAACGGCAGCTCCACCGGCGTTCCGCCGGCCTGCGCGGACTGATAGAGCGCGAGGATGACTTCGACGGCGACGCGCCCCTGGGCGCCGTCGACGGAGGGCGGTCGGCCTGAACGGATCGCGGCGACGGCGTCCTCGAGGTTCGAGCGATGCCAGGCGTGGCCGATGGCCTTGGGGTCGTTGGCCCCGGCGCCGCCGCCTTCCACGGCCGGAGCGAGAAGCGCGGCGTCCGCGGGCAGGGGAGGGTCGAAGTCGAAGGTCGAGAGCCGATCGTCGCGCAGGACCGCCGAGCCTTTCGTGCCATGGATGCGAATCTCCGCCGGGAAGCCCGTGGACGACCAGCAGGCCGTCGAGCCGGCGAGGGTCGCGCGCGCCCCGTTGGCGAACTCGATCCAGCCCGCGGCCACGTCCTCGACCTCCACGCCCTCGTGCGCCATCAGCCCTGCCGTGGCGGAGACGCGGTGGACCGGACCCATCAGCCAGAGCAGCAGGTCGATCGTGTGGATGCCCTGGTTCATGAGCGCGCCGCCCCCGTCGAGACGGTACGTTCCGCGCCAGGCCGCAGAATCATAATAGGCCTGCGTGCGCCACCAGGGGATGAGCGCGCCGGCCAGCGTGAGCCTGCCAAAGCGGCCGGCCTCGAGTGCGGCCTTGAGCGCGACCGCGCCGGCGCCGAAGCGCCGCGGCAGGATGCCGGCGACGGTCACGCAGGCCTTGGCGCAGGCGGCATTGAGTTCATCGCAACGGGCGAGGGTGACTTCGAGGGGCTTCTCGACGACGACGTGCTTGCCGGCCTTGGCGCAGGCGAGGGCCGGGGCGAGGTGATCGCCGCTCGGAGTGCAGAGGCAGACGATGTCCACGTCGGGGTGGGCCAGCAGCGCTTCGGGCGTCTCGGCGAACGTGACACCGTGCTTGGCGGCGAAGTCACGCCCTTTGGCGGGAGAGCGGTTATACGCGACGACGAGCTTCACGCCGGCGATCTCGGCGAGCGCGCGGGCGTGGAACTCGGCGATCATGCCGGTCCCCCAGATGCCGAAACCAAGGGGGCGTAGGGACATGGTGCCTAATTTAGCGGCTTGCGGGGGTGGCGAAAGGATAAACCAGCTCGGCCGGCGTCGGCCGCTTGACGCGATCGGGCTGACCATCGTCGGCAGCATATGGGTGGTCGGCTGGGTCGATCACCCGACGTGGGCGATCTCGGTGGCGCATGGCTTCGAGTTCGCGTCAGCCCGGTGAGGCGACGAACGGTCGTCCGGGACTTTTTGGTCGCTCAGCAGCTGCCGGGCGCTAGACCAATGGCATGAAGTTCAGTCTGTCGCGTGCTTTTTATAAACTATGCGTCTCGGTCGAAAATCGGGCGGCCTATTTTTGCGGGAAGGGGTATGGAACCGCTACGATCGGGCAGGAAGTCCGCATGGTATCATCTTTCCTTGGAAGCAGCCCACGGCTGGCTGTCGATATCGGGGCGAATGTGGGCGACTATTCCGCGGAACTGCTCCGAGCCTTCCCCGACCTGGAACTGCATCTCTTCGAGCCAGCGACCTCCAACCTGAGCCGGCTCATGCAGCGCTTTGCCCGCCAGGAGAAGGTCTGCCTGCAGCAGGCCGCCTTGTCGGATGTCGCCGGCCGCATGACACTCTTCGCCGATCGCGATGGTTCCGGCATGGCCAGCCTGGCCCGGCGTCAGCTCGGTCACCTCGACATCCGTTTTGATCCGATGCAGGAGGTCGAGGTTCGCCGTTTCGACGCCTATTGGAAGCAAGCACTGTCCGGACGGGTCGTCGACATGGCGAAGATCGACGTCGAAGGCTTTGAGTTGATGGTCCTGCGGGGGTTCGGTGACGCAATTCGCTACGTCCGCGTGCTCCAATTCGAGTTCGGCGGAACGAACATCGACACAAAGGTCTTCTTCCGCGACCTCTGGCGCTTCTTCGAGGAAGCGGGCTTCGACCTTTATCGGATAACGCCTCTGGGCGTCATGCGCATCGAGCGATACCAGGAGCGCGACGAGGTCTTCGTCATCGCCAACTTTATCGCCGTGAATCGGGCCCTCCGGGGCTGAACCGGCGCGCGCGGCGCGGCCCGGCTCATGCCGCCGGCTATCCGCTTTTTCGGCCCAGGCCGATCGCCGCGACCGTCCTTCGCAGCACCATCCATGCCGCACTGAGCGGCTCGCGCGTCATGGCGCGGCCGATCCAGCGAAGTCCCGCGGCCAGCCTATGATGCCGTAGCAACATGAATGCCGACGGCATCAGGATATGGCGGACATGGCGACCTCGGCGGAGATACGGACGAAGTTCCCATGATTGGGCCAACAGTTCCAGGTAGTCTTCCGGCCCGGCGTCGCGAAGACGGAGCGCGTCCAGGCGGATCCTCATGAACGCGGCCCTTTCGTCAGGCTCGAGCCGGTACCGGCCGAGGTCGGCCTCTGTGATGGGCGTATCCTGGCCGTCGACCGGGTCGGCTTGTCCGTTCCGCCGCCGACGCGCGCTGCACTTGGCCGCGAAGGCGGCGATCAGCTGATCCGCACGTCGCGTGTGGGTGATGCTTGCGCCATGGATCCGGTAATGCGTGAGGACCTGCGGCAGGTTGTCGACCGCGTGGCGTTCCGACATGCGGAGCCACAGGTCATAATCCTCCGCCCCGTATCTGAAGGCGTTGCGGTACCCCCCGACCGCCAGCGCGGCCGAGCGGCGTATCATGATGGCCGGCTGGGCCAAGGCGTTATGGTCCTGCAAGGCGGCCGCGACCTTGGCGGGTCCTGTCGGGTAGCGGAGCGTGCGCAACGGGCGTCCATCGGGATCGATGTACAGGATGTGGCTCCCCACGGCGGCGACGTCAGGGTGGGCGTTCAGGTAAGCGGATTGAAGCGACATCCTCGCCGGGACCGCCAGGTCGTCCGCATCGATGAAAGCCAGTAGTTCGCATGAAGCCATGCTCAGGCCGATGTTGCGGGTCCTGACCAGGCCTTGGTTTTCCTGCGTGTGGACGCGAAGGCGCGGATCGCGCGAATACTCCCTCAGGATGCCGGCGGTGCCGTCCGCCGAGCCGTCGTCGATCACCAGGAGTTCGAAGTCGGTCAGGTCTTGGGCGAGGATGCTGTCGAGGGTCTGGCGGAGGTAGCGTTCGCCGTTCCAGACCGGAATCACGATGGATATCTGTGGCTGGCCCATGACAGGATGGAACCCCGCATCATACGGCCGTCCATCCCTAACTTGGATCAGACGGCGAGCCAGGAGGTCGGTCGTAGGTCGCGCGTATCGAGGCCGGCTCCGGGCTGAAACCATTGCGCCGGGGTGATCACGATCTTGTCCGCGCGTGGGTTCAGCCAGGCGCCCCACCACGAGAAGCTGCTGTTCGCCGTGACGTGGTGCGTGCATCGCGACATCAGGATCAGGTCTTCTAGCGCCGCGGAAGTGTGTTCGGAGACATAGCGGGTTCCCCGGGGCAAGGGCAGGTTCGCCCTTACCCAGCCTGGGTCATCGGTAAAGACGCAGATCGTCGGCATCACGGCCGTACGTTCGGCCAAGATGGCCAAGGCCCTTTCATAATATGCCAACGTCGCGAGCCCGTGGTATGCCTGGTTCTTGGCTTCGACGTAATCCCCACGCCTGACGTGCAGGGAAGCCGTCGGGCCGGGGGGGAAGCATGCGGCCCGCCAATCGATGGCCTCGGCCAGCGACGCCTTGGGTTCGAAGTCCGCGCGGATCAACGCCGCCTCTTCGCGGAAGTAACGTTCGCTCTGGAAATATCCGTCCAAGGTGACCGGTGCGGCAAGGCCTAGGACTGCGGGGTCGTAGGCGAAGGTTTTTTCGGCGAAGTAGTCCCGGACGCCCAAGGCCGAGCGAACGAGCCGGCCGAATCTCCCGGGTGGCTTGCCCGGGGGGCCTTCGGCGAGGATCCGGCAAGAAGGCGCCAGCTTGAAGTCGGCGAGGCCGAAGGCCCTGTGTGCCCGATGATTCAGCCTCCGCACGTCGAGGGTCAGTTCGGCGCCAAGGCGATGACTCAATGCCCTGGCTGCGGCATACTGGAACATCTGATTGCCGACGCCCCCGTCGATGACCGACGTTACCGACGGCTTCATCACGCGAGGTGCTTGCGGAAGACGTAGATGCCGCAGCCGTAAGTGTCTTCGATTGCCAACTTATGGAGGTCCGCTTCCTGGTGCAGGCCGCCCGAGTCATCGACATAATCGAAGCGGAGCAGCTCCAGGCGGCATCCGCCGGTCGGCCAGCCGAGTATTTCCCGAGGCGCGAAGATGCGATGGGCGTTGAAGCAGACCTGGGTCCGGGCCGCGATCGGGAAGCTGATGTAGAGCAGGCCGCCGGGCTTGAGCATGCGCAGCAGGTTCCGGAAGCCGCGCTGATGGCCGTCGGGCATCAATGGGTCGGTGTAGCGGCCGAGCCCGAAATGTTCGATCGTATGGAGGCAGGAAAGCGAGTCGGTGATCTCGGTGGGGGCGTTATTCTCCTGCATGAGGTCCGCCTGAAGGAAGAGGATGTTCTTATGGGCCGTGCCCTGCAAGGGGCGCACGTCCATGATCTCGATGGGCCGATACGAAGCCATATGCGCCACGAATCCGTCGACCCGGGAGCCGACGTCGATGTGACGAACCGGCTTAGCTTCGTGGATCAGCTGAGCCACCAAGAGGTCCTGGTGGAAATAATGGCCGCTGGCGCTTCCGGCCTGATCGGTGAAGTCATACAAGATGGGATGCGGCTTGTCCACTTTGCCCCCCTTGGCGACGAACTCCCTTAGCTGCGAATAGTAGAACGGCAGGAAGCGGAGTGGCTGTCGCTGACGCCGGAGTCTCAGCGCAAGCCGCCAGGTCGTCGGGTTCAGGAAGCACCGGACGCACTCCAGGATGGACGGCTTCTTCATGTCGCAACAAGAAGCGTTTGTCCGTTCTGCCAGCAAGGCGAAAGGCAGGCCGGCACCCTCTGGTGCCAGCCCATGTCCGTTCCGGCGAGGGCAGTCCGCCGCCCCCGCCAGGAAATGGACGTTCAGCCGGGTCCTGCGGGCAACGCGTTGGCTAGGCCGCGCGACAGCCTCGATCTCATCCGGGCAGGTCTGGCGGGCCGGTTGGCGGAATCAAGCGTTTCTGGAATATGAGGCCGAAGGTCGTTGGCGGGGCCGTTCAGAACCGCAACCCGAGTCTCCAGAGGACAAGTTCCCGGTGGGCCGCCTGACGGATATTGCGAACGGCCCTCCGCAATTCTCGCCCGATTTTCCTCAGTAGGCTCAGTCGCGGTTTCGCGCGACTTCCAACCAGCGAAGCTCCTTCGTCCTCATGCCTCACCCGCTCCGGGAAGCCGTGGAGAACAGCGGCGCCGTGCGCGGCTTCGTCGTCCATGTATTCGTCGACCGCCAGCCAGAAACTTCGGGAGCCGGCCAGGAGTCTTAGCGCGGATTCGGGCGTGATCAGGTAGGCGACGGTTGAGCCGCCCGCAGATAGCGGCCGAACCAGTTCGTAGCCCCCGGGCAGGACTCGCCAAGATTTGTGTTTCGGGTGCTTGGCGCTGAATAGCCTGACGACCATGGATTTTCCGGCGACCGCGGCGGCGATCGGTTCGAGCGAAGGTATCAGTCGCTCATCCAGCCGCGCATCGTCTTCCAGGATGATGCTGACCTGCTTATGACGGACGACCTGCTCCCAGGCCGCCTTATGGGCCAGGAAGCAGCCGATCTCGCCCTTGGTCAGCCCATACCCGAGCTCCCGGAGGCGCCGACCGTGCTGGTATCCCGGAACTTCCTCTGCGGTCGTCTGGACGAAGACGGCAGGGGAGATTGAGCTGGTCAAGCCGAGCGCTTCAAGGTGAGCGGTGGCGAGAGCGTTCCTTCTGCCGCCCGGGACTGAAATGACGATGACAGGGGGATGGCTCATCGTGATCAGACAAAGCAGAGCCGACCTAGCCTCGGCGTCAAGCCGGGCTTCGGCTACGTGACAGCTTGGTCCGACTTGCAATAGTCCGTTACATGGCAAGGCTCGCGACATGGGGTTGAGCGTCTACCTAATTACCAAGAACGAAGGGGCTCACCTCGCAGAGGTCCTCGCTTCTTGCGCCGGCGCCGATGAAATCATCGTCGTCGACAGCGGCTCGACCGACCGGACTTTGGAGATTGCCCGCGCGGCCGGCGCCAAGGTCATTCATCAGGACTGGCTCGGCTTCGCGAAGCAGAAGGATTTCGCGCTCCGGCGGTGCGCCCACGAATGGCTGTTGAACATGGACGGCGACGAAATCCTTTCCGCTGGGGCCATCCCGCTTATCCGTCAGGCGATTGAGAGCGGGGCGGCAGTCGGCTACCGGATCGCCCGCGACGACGAATTTATGGGGGAGTCCATGGTCAGCTCCCATTGCCGGCCTTTCCTCCGAGTCTATCGGCGAGATCAGGCCGTCTGGGATCTCGAGAATACAGTCCATGAGCACATCGAGGTCCCGGGCCGGCATCCGACCATCCCCGGGGTAATCATCCATCACAAGGGCTACGACAAGGTGACGGTCTACATGGATAAGTTGAATCGCTACGCCGCCCTCAAGAACGTCATGTGGGAGAAGTCCGGCCGCGGAGGTTCGGCGCTCAGGGTCTTCGCTGTTTTCCCGCTCGCGTTATTCAAGCACCTCTTTCTCCGCCGGATGATATTCTCCGGCCCCCGTGGGTTCGTGCGGGCGATGCAGGACGCCTTCTACGTATTCCTCGCGGAGGCGATGGCGTATGAGCGTACTAGGCGTAGCCAGGCGAGGCGCTAAGCAGTATAAGGACGGTCCTCAGGATCGCAGGCCCAGCCGCCAGGCAAGGCCATCGATTCTGCACTTAACGCTCACCCAACTCTGTCGAAGGGAGGAGCCATAGACATGCTCACGTAAGCGACGGTGACGGTAGGTGCGCCGGCCGGGCTTAGCACCCGAATCAATCAACTTGATGATGTGGTCCGCCATATAGGACGGAGCCAGGCAGGCAGGCTCCACGTTGCCCCTGAAGGGCGGGGCGCTGAGGATCGCGAGACGCGCCGCCGGGTCCGCGTCGACCGTAAGAATATGGTCGATGGCGGTGTCAAAGTCCGGGAAGTCCGCGACGTTGATCATGCAGTCCGGATTGAAATCCCGTGTCACGTCCGGGGCCCCCCAGTAGATGGGTACGCAGCCTGCCAGCAGTGGCTCCACTAGTTTCTCCGTCACATAGCCGGTAGATCTCGTATTCTCGAAGGCCAGATTCATGCGATAGCCGAGCAGGAAGGCGTGCTTATCCGTGAGACGCGAGCCCGTGGTGTTGAAATGTCTCCCGGCGGAATCGACCGGCTTTCTGCGAAGGAGGGCACGGAAGAACGCATTGCGTTCAGGTCCTCGAGGATTGCTGGCGACAAAGGAACAGAACTTCTCGCGGGCGAGCAGGGCGCGTGCGTCATAATCGGTAGGCCTGACTAGACTGCCGAGACTAGGCAATATCTGGGCATAGTAGGGCATCCGGACGGCCCTCGGCTCATCGGGGGATTCGAAAGGCGTGAACGCAAGGTCGCACTGCCCGAAATCTGGAAGCATGTTCTCTCCGGTCATATAAACCTTCAACCCTTTGAACTCCCAATGCCGCTCGCCGAAGTCCGAATAGAAGAGCAGATCAGCATCTCCGAAATCTAAGAACTCAACGGCCCTTGATGCCTTGATAGGGCGCAGAAAGTCGACGTCCTCCGGCCGCACCACGTTGCAGAAGTCAGAAAAGGCAATCCTTAGCGGCCGCATCGCTTAAAGCATGAAGATAGCTGGGCTTAAGCCAGCCCATTCTAGAAACTAGGGATACTTTCGGCCAGTCATGGTTGCATGGAAGTACCGCTGGGCAAGGCCCTAAGGCCGGTGGTCAGCTCCGCGGGCCGTTCTTGCGGGGCGCGGGGGAGGAGGGTACCTGCGCCTCCACCTGCACGCCCATGCACGCCGGATGCCGGCCGAATTCCCCGTAGGTCTCGAAGTCGAACCGCGTCGTCATGCCACGGGCGGCCTCGGCCACGAGCACGCGCCCGTCCGGCTGCACGAAGCCGACCTGCACGACCGTGGGTCCGTCGACGCGGCGCGCGTGGCTCACCAGGCGCTCCATGAAGTCGCCCGCCTCGGGGCCGGGACGCAGCGCGAAGAGGACCTTCTTGAGTAGCCCCGGCGCGGTCCGCAGCGGACGGATGGCGTGCGCGTTCACCATCCACTCCTCGCGTTCCTCGCGGAAGACCAGGCGGGCGTCGACGATCACGTGCGAGCCGTCCATGAGCAGCGGTAGCTCGCCCTCCTTCAGGGCCGCGGCCGCCTCGTAGGCCTCGGAGAACATCATCACCGGCACCGTGGCCGAGCGGGTGGCGACCTGGAAGAGGGCCCAGGGGCGGTTGTCCTTCTTCGAGATCTTCTTCTCGAGCATGCTCACGATGCCGCACAGGCGCACTGGGTGCCGCTCCTTGCGGTCCAGTTCGAGCCGCTCCGGCGGGCCGGTCAGCGTCGCCACCGCCTCGTCGAGGCCGTGGTAGTCCGCCAACGGATGCCCGCTGAGGTAGAAGCCGAGCAGCTGCCTCTCGCCGTTGAGCTTCTCGAGCTTGGGCATCGGCGCCGAGCGGCGGATGATCAGGTCGGCCTGGCGCACGTCGCCCGCAGCGTCGCCGGCCAGCATGTCGAAGAGGCTGCCCTGGCCGGACGCGCGCTCCTTGCGCTCTGTCGAGTGATGGCGGCGCACCGACTCGACCGAGTCGACCAGGTGCTGGCGGTCCTCGCCCGTGCCGTCGAAGGCGCCGGCCCGGATCAGGCAGTCGAGCGTGCGCGCGTTGACGTCTTGGTCTCCCATGCGCGCGACGAACTCGGAGAAGTCGCGGAAGGGCCCGTTCTTGGCGCGCTCCGCCACGACCGCGCGCGCGGCTACGTCGCCCACGCCCTTGATCGCGCCCAGGCCGAAACGGATGGCGTTGTCGGCCGGCACCGGCGTGAAGTCGGTGTCGGAGAGGTTCACGTCGGGTCCGAGCATCTTGAGCCCGATCGCCTCGGCCTCGCCCACGAACTCCGCCAGCTTGTCGGAATTGCCCTGCTCGGAGGAGAGCACGGCGGCCATGAACTCGACTGGGTAGTTGGCCTTGAGGTAGGCCGTGCGCCAGGAGAGCACGGCGTAGGCCGCGGAGTGCGACTTGTTGAAGCCGTACTCGGCGAACTTCTCGAGGATGGCGAAGATTTCCTCCGCCTTCTTCCGCTCGATGCCGTTCGTGGCCTTGGCGCCCTCGACGAAGACCGAGCGCTGCTGCTCCATCTCCTCCTTGATCTTCTTGCCCATCGCGCGGCGAAGCATGTCGGCGCCGCCGAGGGTGTAGCCGGCCACCACCCGCGCCGCCTCCATCACCTGCTCCTGGTAGACCAGGATCCCGTAGGTCTCGCGGGCGACCTTCTCGAGGAGCGGGTGTGCGTACTTGACTGTGGAGGGGTCCTTCTTGCCCCGGACGTAGTCGGGGATGAACTGCATCGGGCCCGGGCGGTAGAGCGCGATGAGCGCCACGATCTCGTCGATGGAGGAGAGACTGAACTGCCGGCAGAGCGACTGCATGCCCCCGGATTCGAGCTGGAACACGCCGACTGTGCGGGCGTCGTTGAGCAGGGCGTAGGTCCTGGCGTCCTCGAAGCCCATCTTCTCGATGTCAAAGTCCGGCCGACCGCGGTGGCGGCGCACGAGGCGCTGCGCGTCGTCGATGACCGTGAGCGTCTTCAGTCCGAGGAAGTCCATCTTCAGCAGCCCGAGCTTCTCGACTGGGTCCTTGGCGTACTGCGTGGTGAGGTCGCCCTCCTGCATCGTCACGGGGATGATGTCGGTCAGCGGGCGGTCGGCGATGATCATGCCGCAGGCGTGCTTGCCCGAGTTGCGCACCATGCCCTCGATGACGCGACCGGTCTCGACGATCTCCGCCGCCTGCGGGTTGGCCTCCACCTCGGCGCTCAGCTCGTTCGACTTTCTGAGCGCGTCCTCCAGCGAGATGTTGATGTCGTCCGGGACGAGCTTGGCCAGGCGGTTGGTCTCGACGAAGGGCAGGTCACGGATGCGGGCCAGGTCGCGCACCACCATCTTAGCCCCGAAGGTGCCGAAGGTGATGATGTTCGCCACGCGATCCTCGCCGTACTTGCGGCGCACGTAGGCTACGACCTCGTCGCGGCGGCGCATGCAGAAGTCGATGTCGAAGTCGGGCGCGGAGACGCGCTCGGGGTTGAGGAAGCGCTCGAAGAGCAGGCCGAACCGGATGGGATCGATGTCGGTGATCTTCAGGCAGAAGGCCACGATGGATCCCGCGCCCGAGCCGCGGCCGGGGCCGACGGGGATGTCCTGCCGGCGCGCCCAGTCGATGAAGTCCCAGACGATGAGGAAGTAGTCGACGAAGCCCGTGCCGGCGATGACGCCGAGTTCGAAGTCGACGCGTCGGCAGAGCTCCGCGGGGCTAGCACGGCCGGGTCCCGGGGCCTTCTCGTCCTTCCAGGAGGCGGGCTGGTCGTAATCCACGCCGTAGCGGTCCTTCAGCCCGCGCTTCACCTGCTCGAGCAGGTAGGAGCCGTTGGCCCGCATCTTGGCGCGCGCGGCCTCGTCCACCTTGAACGCGGCCTCCTTGCTCTGGGCCGTGAGCAGCCCGTTCTTCAGTCTTTCGTATTCGTCAAGGATGACGTCGAACTTCGCCGCGGGCTTCGGGCGCGCCTCGGGCGGGAAGACGTAGACGGGGTAGTTGTTCTCCCCCACGGGCAGCTTCACGTCGCACATCTCGGCGATCGCCACGGTGTTGGGGATCGCCTCGGGCACCTCGGAGAAAACGCGCCGCATCTCGGCCTCGCTCTTGAGGTAGAACTCGCGCGCGGGGTAGCGCATGCGCCGCTCGTCGGCTAGGCGCGCCCCGGTCTGAATGCAGAGCATGGCATCGTGGGCGGTGGCGTCGCCTTCGCCGACGTAGTGCACGTCGTTGGTGGCCACGACGCGCAGGCGGAACTCCTCGGCCAGGCGGAGCAGCGGCGCGATGATGCGCTTTTGCTCCTCGATGCCGTGGTCCATGATCTCAATCACGAAATTTTCGCGGCCGAAGATCTCCACGAAGCGCCCGCACGCTCTGCGCGCGCCCTCCCAGTCGTCCTTGAGCAGGTGCTGCGGGATGACGCCCTGCAGGCAGCCGGAGAAGCCGATCAGACCGTCGGCGTGGGCGGCCAGCTGCGTCAGGTCGGTACGCGGCTTGTAGTGTAGGCCGCGGACGTGCGCGTCGGAGACGAGCTTGGTCAGGTTCTGGTAGCCCTTGAAGCTGCGGGCCAGCACGCCCATGTGGTAGTAGCGGTGTTCGCGGCGGTCGGGCTTGTCGGTGAGCGCATGGTCCCAGACGAGGTAGAGCTCGCAGCCAAGGATGGGTTTGAGCTTCACGCCGCCCTTGGAGCGCTGCTGGGCTTCGTTCCAGAAGTCGAAAAGGCCGAAGAGGTTCCCGTGGTCGGTGATGGCCACCGCACGCATGTTCATGTCGCAGGCGCGCTCCATCAGGCGGTCGATGCGGCTGCAGCCGTCGAGCATGCTGTAGTCCGTGTGGACGTGCAGGTGGACGAAGTCGCGGCTCTCGTGCTCGGCGGCCATGCTGGGGAAGGCCATCTTAGGGACGCCCGCGGGGGATGGGGAAGGGCAAAGGGCCGCGACGGCGGCCCCGGGTCATTTCACCTTCAGGAAGGTCCGCTTGCCGGCCTGGATGACGAGCTCTCCCGCCGGTCGGGCGACCTTGCGGGCGGGGTCCGCGACCTTCTCCTCGCCTAGGCGGACGGCGCCGCCCTCGATCAGGCGGCGAATCTCCTTCTTGGAGGGGAAGAGGTTCGTCGCGGCGAGCAGGTCGACGATGCCGACCTCGGCCGCGCCGCCGGAGAGGGCGTCCCAGGCGAACTCGGGCATGTCGCTGCGCACGCCGCCCTTGGAGAAGACGTTCTCGAACTCGGCCCGCTCACGCGCGCCGGCGCCCTCGCCGTGGAATATGTCCGTGAGACGCGCGGCAAGGCGCTTCTTGGCCTCCATCGGGTGGAGGACCCTGAGCTCCGCGACCTCGGCCGCCGCGGCCAGCAGGAGGAGGTCGTAGTAGGCCCACATGGTGGCGTCGGGCACCGACATGATGCGCCCGAACATGTCCTTGGCGGGATGGTTGAAGGCGATGTAGTTGCCGAGGCTCTTCGACATCTTCTTATCGCCGTCGAGTCCGACGAGCAGGGGCATGCCGAGGACGGCCTGCGGCGGCTGCCCGTGCTGCTCTTGGAGGTCGCGGCCGACGAGCATGTTGAAGAGCTGGTCGCTGCCGCCAATCTCGACGTCGGCCTTAAGCTCGACGGAATCGTGTCCCTGCAGGAGGGGGTAGAGGAACTCGACGAGGGAGATGGGGACATTGGCGGCGTGACGCTTGGCGAAGTCGTCCCGCGCGAGCATCTGCGCCACGGTCATCCGGCGGCTGAGCTGCAGGGCGTCGAGGAAGGACATCTTCCCGAACCACTCGCTGTTGCGGCGGACTTCGGTCTTCCCCGGGTCGAGGATGCGGAAGGCCTGGTCGAGGTACGTGCGGGCGTTCTCCTCGATCTCGGCCTCGCTGAGCACGGGCCGGGTCTCGGACTTGCCGGTGGGGTCGCCGATGCGCGTGGTGTAGTCGCCGATGATCAGGACGGCCTGATGGCCCATGTCCTGGAACTCGCGCAGCTTCCGGAAGACGACCATGTGCCCGAAGGTCAGGTCGGGACGGGTTGGGTCGACGCCCAGCTTCACGCGCAGGCGGCGTCCCTCCTTGAGGCGCCTGAGCACGCCCTCGCCGCCGATGAACTTCTCGGCGCGGGCGCGCATGCGCTGCAGCTGCTCTTCAGGGGACATGGCCCAATGTTCCCCAACCCGCCCCCGGGGAGAAGTCCAAATTGGCTCGGCCGGAGGCGGCCCCCGGCCGGCCGTTATGTCAGCCGGTCAACTCGCCCGGACCCTTGCCCTTCGCGGGGTTCCGGCTCCTAATGGAGGTATGGATTTTGTCCGGGAGCTCACCGAATACGTCAGGCACGCCAGTGTCTCGACCGATGCCGCCTTCCGTGCGGGGATGGAGGGCGCCCGGGAACACTGCTGTGGGCTGCTTCGCCAGGCGGGGCTCGAGGTCGAAGTAGTCCCCACGCCGCTGCACCCGGTCGTGATTGGCCGTCGCCGCGGGCCGGCCGAATGGCCCCACGTCGTGCTCTACGGCCACTACGACGTCCAGCCCGCGGATCCGCTGGACCTCTGGACCACGCCCGCCTTTGAGCCCGTCGTGCGCGACGGTCGCATCTGGGGCCGGGGCACCGCCGACAATAAGGGTCCGCACCTCGTCGCCGTAGCCGCGCTGGCCGAGCTGCTCCGCCGGCGACCCGACCTCCCGCTGCGCATCACGTTCCTCATCGAGGGCGAGGAGGAGATCGGCTCGCCGAGCTTCCCGGAGTTCCTCCACGCAAGGAAGGCCGAGCTGGCCGAGGCCGACTGCGTCATCCTCTCCGACACCGCCAGCCCGAGCCCCGACCAGATCGTCATCACGACCGGTCTCCGCGGACTGGTGGGAATGGAGATCGGCCTGGTCGGCCCCAAGTCCGACCTGCACTCGGGACTCTTCGGCGGTGCGGTCTACAACCCCATCCAGGCGCTGACAGAACTCTGCGCGTCCCTCCACGACGCCGACAACGCCGTGGCGGTGGAGGGTTTCTACGAAGGGGTCGAGGCCCCCGCCCGCTGGGAACGCGACGAGCTGCGCCGCTACCCGCTCTCGGAGGACGACTTCCGCCGCTCGCTGGGCGTGGACGAGCTGCACCCCGGCCCCGGCATGGACGGACTCGAGGCCGTGCGCTTTGGGCCGACGCTCGAGTTCAACGGCATCGGTGGCGGCTACCAGGGCGCCGGCACCAAGACCGTCATCCCTTCGCGCGTCTTCGCCAAACTCACCTGCCGCCTCGTGCCGGGGCAGGACCCCGTCGACATCTTCCGCCGCGTCTCCGAGGCCGTGCGCGCCCGCGCTCCCAAGGGCGTGCGTGTCGAGATACGCGAGATGCAGGGCAACCCCGCCTACTTCGTCTGCCCGCCCGACCGGCCCAACACGCCCGCGGACCAGAACCCCGTGCTCGCCCGCGCGTTCCGCGAGGCCGACCGCGCGGTCGCCGAGGCCTTCGGCCGGCCGCCGCTCTACCTCCGCGAAGGCGGCAGCGTGCCCATCATCGGTGACATCCGCCGTGAGACCGGGCTCGATTCGGTGATGATTGGTCTCTTCACGCCGGAGTCCCGCCTCCACGCCCCGGACGAAAATTTCGAGCTCAAGATGGCCGAACGTGCCATCAAGGCCTACGGACTCCTCCTCGAGCGTCTGGCCGGAACGCCCCGCCGTTGACCGAAAAAGTCCGTTTTAAGGCGTTTTGGCCGTTGGCACGGAGGTTTTCGCCTTCCGCCGCTGCCTCCAAACCGCCAACCTCCTGACCTCCCAGTCATGGCCGTCTTCCGCAAGCGCACCCACACCCCGACTCCCAAGAAGAAGGACATCCCCGCCGGGCTCTGGGTGAAGTGCCCGTCGACCGGCGAGATGGTCTACACCAAGGACCTCGAGGCCAACTGGAACGTCTTCCCGGTCTCCGGCTACCATGAGCGCCTGCCCGCCCGCCGCCGCATCGAGCTCCTCATCGACGAGGGCACCTGGAAGGAGACCGACGCCCGCCTCGTCTCCCGCGACCCCCTGAAGTTCACCGCCGGCGGATCCTATCCCGAGCGCGTCGCCCAGCACCAGAAGAAGTCCGGCCTGCGCGATTCCGTCATCTGCGGCCACGGCCGGATGGACGGCCTGCCGGTCAGCCTCGCCGTCATGGACTTCGCCTTCATGGGCGCGTCGATGGGCTCGGTCGCCGGCGAGAAGGTCACCCGCGCCATCGAGCGCGCGCTCAAGATGAAGTGCCCCTGCGTCGTCGTCTGCGCCTCGGGCGGAGCCCGCATGCAGGAGGGCATCCTCTCCCTCATGCAGATGGCCAAGACGTCCGCCGCGCTCGCGCGCCTGCGCGAGGCCGGCCTGCCCTACGTCGCCGTGCTCACCAATCCCACCATGGCGGGCGTGATGGCCAGCTACGCCACGCTCGGCGACGTCATCGTGGCCGAGCCCGGCGCGCTCATCGGCTTCGCCGGCGCGCGCGTCATCAAGGAGACGACCAACCAGGACCTGCCCGACAGCTTCCAGACCTCGGAGTTCCTGCTCAAGCGCGGCCTCATCGACATGATCGTCGAGCGCAAGGAGATGAAGGCCAGGCTCTCCAGTCTGCTCCGCGCCTTTACCCACGCCCGCCGCCGGCCGACCCGCGCCCACGCGGCCTGATCCAGCGCCGATGGACGCGGACGCAACGATCCGCTGGCTGACCGGACTGCGCAACCTGGGCTCGCGGCTCGGGGTCGAACGCATGCGCGCGCTCTCCGACCGGCTCGGCCGGCCCGAGCTCGCCGCCCCCTGCTTCCACGTCGCGGGCACCAACGGCAAGGGCTCCACGTGCGCGATGATCGAGGCGGTGCAACGCGCGCACGGCCGTCTGACGGGGCTCTACACGAGTCCGCACCTGGTCTCGGTCGGCGAACGCATCCGGGTCGGGCGGCAGGCGGTCACCGAGGCGCGCGTGGCCGAGCTCGCCGAGGCGCTCCGGCCGCATCACGACGCGCTCGCGGCGCAGGACGCGGACCTCGCGCCGACGTTCTTCGAGCTGATCACCGCCGCGGCGCTGCTCGAGTTCCGCGAGCGACGCACCGAGGTCAACATCCTGGAGACCGGGCTCGGCGGCCGTCTCGACGCGACCAATGTCTGCGTGCCGGAGGTTACCGTCATCACGTCCATCGGGCTCGACCACCAGGAATTCCTAGGCCCGACGTACGCGGACATCGCCCGGGAGAAGGCCGGCATCATCAAGCCCGGCGCGCCCTGCGTCATGGCCGACCTGCCGCCCGAGGCCGAGGCGGCAGTGCAGGCCCGCGCCGCGGAAGTCGGCGCGCCGTTGCACCTCGTCCGTGAACGTTTCCGTGACGGCCTGCCGGAGTGCGGCATGGCTGGCGACCATCAGCGGCGCAACGCCGGCGCGGCCCTGCTCGCGTGCGAGCTTGCTGCCCGACTGCCCGTGAGGGACGACGTCGCGCGCGAGGCGCTGCGCTCGGTGACCTGGGAGGGACGCTGGCAACGGCTGCCCCTTGGTGACAGCCGCGTCCTCGTCGTCGACGGCGCTCACAATGAGGAGGGCGCCCGCGCGGCCGAGGCGCTCCTCGCCGGGCTTGGTTCCCCGACGGTCATCTTGGGCGCGCTCGGCGCGGCGCGCGCCCGTCCGCTGGTCGAGGCGGCCGCCCGCCACGCCGGCCGGCTCATCTTCGTGCGTGCTGACGATGAGCGCGCGTGTGACCCCGCCGAGCTTCTCGCTCTGGTGCCCGCGGCCTTCCGCGGCGAGGCGTCGGTCGCGCGCACGGCCGACCTCTTCCCCGCGTCGGGACGTTGCGCCGCGCCGGGCGAGGCCGTCGTCGTGCTCGGGTCGCTCTACCTAGTGGGCGAGGTCATCGCCCGCCATTCCGGCCGCCGCCGCGACGCGCTGCAGGACCGGCTCAACGCGCCGCGATGAGCGACTGGAAGTTCGTCCCGCCCGGATCGGATCCGCCCAAGGTCGACCCCGCCGACCTGCCCGGCTGGCTGCTCGCGGAGGACGACGACTACCTCGTTTTCGACAAGCCGGGCTGGCTCGTCTGCCATCCGTCCAAGGACGGCCCGTGGTCCTCGCTGGTCGGTGCGGTCAAGGCGTGGCGCGGCATGGAGGTCTCCCACCTCGTCAGCCGCCTCGACCGGGAGACGAGCGGTATCATCCTCATCGCGAAGCACTACGCCGCGGCCTCGGCCGCGCAGACCGCCATCGAGCGACGGCTGGTCCTCAAGACCTACCATGCGATCCTGCGGGGCGAGCTGAAGGAGCCCGTGACGGTCGACCAGCCGCTCGGGCCCGACGAGACTAGCGAGGTCGTGGTGAAGACTGCCGTCCGTCCCGGCCCGGGCTCCCTGCCGGCCGCGACGTTCTTCGAGCCGCTGCTCACCGGCGGCGGATACACCCTTGCGCGCGTCCAGCCGCACACCGGACGCAAGCATCAGATCCGCGCCCATGCGCTGTGGCTCGGCCATCCGGTGGCCGGCGACAAGACGTACGGCGGCGACGACACGCTGTTCCTCGAGTTCATCACGCACGGATGGACCCCGCGGTTGGCCGCGAAGCTCGAGTTCGGCCGCCAGGCCCTGCACGCCAGCCGCCTCGACTTCCGCTCACCCGCTTTCACGCGCACGTTCTCTGCCCCCCTCGCCGCCGACATGCGCGCTTTCGTGCTGCATCGCATGGGCGTCGCGCCGTCCGTGCTCGAGGCCGCCCTCGCCGAGTGACTTAGCCGTGGGCGAGAGCGGCCGCGTCGACGAGGCGCGCGCCGGCCCGACGCAGCGTCCGCGCGCAGGCGGAGAGCGTCGCGCCCGTGGTGAGCACATCGTCAATCACGACATGACGCGCACCAGGGTCTGGCCGGCCGGCGGCGAGGAACGCATCGGCGACGTTGCGCCGGCGCTCCTTGCGGCCGAGCCGCGTTTGCGTGGGCGTGTCTTCGGTCCGTCTCAACAGCCGCCGCAACGCGCAGCCCGGCGCGCGTCGCGCCAGGGCCGCGGCTACCTCGAGCGCCTGGTCGTAGCCGCGTTCGGCCGCCCGTGCGGCATACAGCGGCACTGGCACTAGCGTCGAGCCGGCGAGATGCCGTCGGAAGGCCTCGTCCTCGAGCGCGGCGGCCGCGAGGTCCTCCGCGAGCCAGGGGGCGCCGGAATACTTCATCCGATGGATGAGCCGGCGTGCCGCTCCGCACGCCCGGAAGGCGCAGACGGCGCGTCCGAAGGCGGGCCGCAGGCCGCGGCAGTGGGGGCACTCCATCTCCCCTTCGAGCAGTCCTTCGTAGGGATGTCCGCAGCGCAGGCAGCGCGGGTCATGGATGCGCATCAGGCGCATGGCCCCCTGCGGCGAGAGATGGGCTCGGATCCCTTCGTCCAGCGGCTCGCCCGTGACCGCGCAATCCCGCGGTAGCAGCAGGTCGAGCAGTCCGCGGTCGAGGATCTCAGGCAGCCCCACGGGCCTCCTTCCGGAGCCAGCGCCGCTTGCGCGTGCCGCCCCAGGCGAAGCCGCCCGGCCCGTCGGCGGCCACCACGCGGTGGCAGGGGATCAGGCCCGCGAGCGGATTTGCCGCCAGCGCCCCGCCGATCGCGCGTGCGGAACCGCAGCCCACTTTTCGGGCGAGCGAGCCATAGGTGTCCGTCCGTCCCCCGGGGATGTCCAAGCAGGCCCGCCACACCTTTACGCGGAAGGGCGAGCCCGCGGCCACCGCCGCCTTCGTCCGCGGTGCCCGGCCCGCGATCGGCCGCACGCCGAGCCGCCTGAGCAGCGCGAGGAGCGAAGGACGGCCGGGGGCTCGCGCCACCAGCCGACCGTCCGGCGTCACCGCCTCCGCAAAGCCGTCGCGGAGCGCCGTCCGCGCCTCGAGGCCCCGGAGGTAGCCGGCGGGAACGAACCGGACGCGCATGCGTTCAGAATGCGTTTGCCCGTCCAGCCGTTCAATCCAAGGTTCACCCCATACGTCCCTCGATGGCCTTCGACTTTGATACCTGTCCCGAGCGGGCGGGCACTGACAGCACCAAGTGGCGGAAGTACGCCGGACGCAACGTTATCCCCTGCTGGATTGCGGACATGGACTTCATGTCGCCGCCGGCGGTCGTCGAGGCCGTGCGTGAGCGCGCCGCCCACGGCGTCTTCGGCTACCCCGCGCAACGTGACGCCGTTTTTGCGTCGGTCGTCAACCACCTGCGCCGCCGGCACGGGTGGGAGGTCCGCCCCGAGTGGATCATCTTCATGTGCTCGCTTGTGCCGGGCATCCACGCGGCCATCCGGTGCGCCAGCGCCCACGGCGAATCCGTGGTCACCACCGTGCCTGTCTACCCGCCGTTCATGACGGCGCCCGTGCTCTCCGAGCGTAACCCGATCAAGCTCGAGATGGTCTTCGAAGCCGGCCGTTGGACGTTCGACTGGGAGCGTCTCGAGGCGGCCTGCGCGCAACCGCACGCCAAGGTCCTGCTGCTCTGCAACCCCTACAACCCGCTCGCCCGCGTCTTCGACCGCGACGAGCTGCGCCAGCTCGGCGACCTCGTGCGCCGCCACGACCTGACCGTCTGCTCCGACGAGATCCACAGCGACCTCGTGCTCGACCCGGCCGCCAAGCACACCGTCTTCGCGGCCATGGACGAGGAACTCGCCGCGCGCACGGTCACTCTGATGGCCGCGAGCAAGACCTTCAACGTCGCCGGACTCACCTGCGGCTTCGCGGTCATCTCCGATCCGGCGCTGCGCACGCGCTTCCGGCGCGTCCTGCAGGGGCTCTCGCTGGACCAGAACATGTTCGGCCTCGCCGCCACCCAGGCCGCCTTCGACCACGGCGAGCCCTGGCGCCAGGCCTGCGTCGAATACCTCCGCGGCAACCTCGACCTCATCGAGCGCGAGCTCCGCGGCATGCCCGGCGTCGTCCTCCGACAGCGCCCGCAGGCCAGCTTCCTCGCCTGGTTCGACGTCACCGCGCTCGGCTTCGACGACCCGCACGTCGAGTTCGAGAAGGGCGGCGTCGGCCTGAGCAACGGGGCCGACTTCGGCGGTCTGGGGCACGTGCGACTCAACTTCGGCTGCCCGCGGCCGCGCCTGCAGGAGATCCTGCGCCGCATGAAGGCGGTCGTCGCCCGCGCCCCCGGCCGCCGCGCCTGAGCTCAGCGTCCGCGTCCCGCGAGGGCGAAGGTCGCCACCAGGCAGGCGAGCGCCGCGTTCTCCGCGCGCAGCACCGTCGGACCGAGCGAGCAGGGCCGGAAGCCCGCGGCGCGAGCCGCCGCCAGCTCTTCGGGCGCCAGATCGCCTTCCGGACCGATCAGCCAGACGACCTTCGTCGCGGCGGAGAAGTCGAGCCGTCCGACCGGCTCGGCGTCGGCCTCGAGCGAGCCCGTCAGACGCAGTTCATCCCCGGCCGCGGGGCCGAGCGAGGCCAGCCAGCGTCCGAATTCCAAGGGCTCGGCGATGTCGGCGAGCCACGGATGCCCTGACTGCTTGCACGCCTCGGCCGCCTGCGTCGCCCAGCGCGTGCGGCGGGCGGCCGCGCGTTCCGGGTCGAGCCGCACCTCGCAGCGCGCCGTCATGAGCGGCACGACCGCCGATGCGCCCGCCTCGCAGGCCGTGCGCATCAGGTCGTCCATCACGCCCCCCTTGGGCATGCCCTGGGCGAGCGTGATCGCGGGGCTCGGGCGCGGGACGCGGCGGACCGAGACCAGCTCCACCGAGGCGCCGCCCGCGTCGGCTTCCGCGAGCACGCCTTCCGCCACCAGCCCGCGCCCGTCGAGCAGCGTGACCGCGTCGCCGCGTCGCGCGCGCAGGCTGCGCACGAGATGCGCGGACTCCTCGGGTCCCAGCGTGACCGTGCGCGCGCCTTCGGCGGGCGTCGCGGAGAGCCAGACGCGCGGGGCGCTCACGCCGTGACCGCCTCCGGGCGGTCGTAGGAAGGGTCCCAGTCCTTCCACACCGGCTCGTAGCCCGCGGCCCGGAGCATGGCCGCGATCTCCTCCGGCGCGCGGTCGTCCTCGATCTCGAACTGCTCGAGCGAGGCCTCGCGGCCCTCCGCGTAACCGCCCGGGTTCGTGCGCGAGCCCGCGCTCATCGCCGTGACCCCCAGCCGGCAGGCGTGGTCGCGGAACCGGCGGCTCTCCCGCGTGCTGAGCGTCAGCTCCACCTCGCCGTGCAGCAGCCGGAACGCGCAGATCGCCTGGACCAGGTCGCGGTCGGTCATCTCGACCTTGGGCGTGAGCCCGCCTTCGTGCGGACGGATGCGCGGGAAGGAGACGCTGAAGCGGCTGCGCCAGTGCTTCTTCTCCAGCCAGAGCAGGTGCAGCGCCGTGAAGAAGCATTCCGCCCTCCAGTCCTCGAGTCCGAAGAGCGCGCCGAGCCCGATGCGGTGCACCCCGGCCGCGCCGACCCGGTCGGGCGCGTCGAGACGGTGCAGGAAGTCGGACTTGCGTCCCTTGGGATGGTGCGTCCCGTAGGTCTCGCGGTGGTAGGTCTCCTGGTAGACCAGCACCCCGTTGAGTCCGTGGCGCCGGAGCTCGGCGTATTCCTCCGTCTCCAGCGGCTGGACTTCCATCGAGAGCGAGGAGAAGTGCGGCCGCAGCAGCGAGAGCGCCTCCCGGAAGTAGGGCAGGGCGACCTTGGTCGACTCACCCGTGAGCAGCAGCACGTGTCCGAAGCCCAGCCGTTTCAGCGCCCCGGCCTCACGGAGGATCTCCGCCGGCGTGAGCGTGCGTCGCGCCACCTTGTTGCCCGCCGAGAAGCCGCAGTAGGTGCAGACGTTCTGGCATTCGTTGGACAGGTAGGCCGGCGCGAAGAGCTGCATCGTTCGGCCGAAGCGGCGCACCGTGCGGGCCTGCGAGAGGCGGGCCATCTCCTCGAGCCGGCCCGCGGCGGCGGGCGAGAGCAGCGCCACGAAGTCGTCGATTCCGGCCGAGCCCTCGGACGCGCGCGTCAGCGCGCGGCGCACGTCGGCGTCGGAACAGGCGCCGATGCGGGCCAGCGCGCCCTCCCAGGAGTGTCCGGCGTGGACTTCGGCGAACGACATCGTCGGGCGAACCTAGGGGCGGCGACGCAAAGCGCAAGGCGGGTCAGCGCGCCCGGTCCAGCTTCGCCTCCAGCCGGCGCGCCAGGCGCACGAAGGGCAGCCCGAGGAGCAGGTAGAAGGCGGCCACCACGGCCCCGAGCAGGAAGTAGTCGTAATGCTGTGTGGCCAGGCGCTGGTAGGCGCCCGTGAGCTCGAGCAGGGTGATCATCGAGACCAGCGAGGAATCCTTCAGCAAACTGATGAAGTCGTTGGTCATCGGTGGCAGCGCCACGCGCAGGGCCTGGGGCAGGACCACGTGGCGCAGCGCCTGGCCGCGCGACAGTCCGAGCGCCAGCGCGGCCTCCTCCTGTCCGCGGGGCACGCCGCGCAGCCCCGCCCGGAAGTTTTCCGACTCGTAAGCGGCGTAGTTGAGCCCCAGCGCGAGCACGCCCGCGACGAAGGGCGGCAGGCGGAGGCCGATTTCCGGTAGACCGTAGTAGAGGAACAGCGCCTGGATGAGGAGCGGCGTGCCGCGCACGGCTTCGACGTAGGCCGTGCAGACGAACCCCAGCGGACGCGGGCCGAACGCGCGGCCGGCGGCGAGGGCGAGTCCGAGGACCACGGCGAGCGCCATGGCGCAGGCGGAGAGCGCGAGGGTGGTCAGGGCGCCGCGCCCGAGCAGGGCGAGCGATTCCGCGGAGAAGTAGCGGGCGAGCTTCTCCGTCCACGGCGTGGAGGCGCGGGAGCGGGCGACGTATTCCAGGTAGCCCGTGGGAGGGCCGTCGGGTTCGGGCGGCTGATTGAGCAGCGCCGCCTGCGCGGGCCCCCAGAGGTCCCACCTTGAGAGGATGCGTCGGAGCGTGCCGTCGGCCGTCATGCCCGCGAGCGCCGCGTCGACCTCGCGCTTGAGCGGCGACCCCTTGGGCAGCGCGACGCCGTAGCGGAACTCGCCGACCGGGCCGCCCACGAGCTCGAGGCGCGGGTCGGGTCCCGCGTAGTACTTGGCGATGGGGAAGTCGAGGAGCACGGCGTCGAGCCGACCGGTGGCGAGGTCGGCGTAGGCCTGCAGCTCCTGGTCGTACTTCACCGCGGTGACGCCGGGCGTGCGTTCGAGCAGCTCGAGCGCGAGCGTCTGCCCGAGGGTGCCCACGCGCCGCCCGGCGAGCTCTCCGAGCGAGCGCATTCCGGCTTCGCCGCGCCGGACCACGATCTGCTCGTAGCCGCGGAAGTAGGGGATGGAGAAGTCGACCGACCGCGCCCGGTCGTCGCTGATCTCGATGCCGTTGATCGCCAGGTCGTACGAGCCCGTCTGGAGGCCCGGGATGAGCCCATCCCAGTCGTTGCGCACGTGCACGGCCCGCCGGCCCATCCGGCGGGCGACCTCGTCGATCAGCTCCTTCTCGAACCCCGTCAGCGCGTCGGACTCGTCGGGGTGGAAGGCGAAGGGCACGTTGCCGTCGGAGGCGGCGCCCCAGCGCAGCGGGCGTTCCTGGGCGAGGCCCGTCGACGCCGTGAGCAGCGCCAGCAGCAGGAGCAGCGGGCGGAGGCTCACGGCAGGCGGGCGCGGAGGAAGCGCCGGGTGCGTTCGTCCCGCGGGTCGTCGAGCAGGCCGGCCGAGTCGCCGGCGACCTCGCCCGCCTCCAGGTGCGCCGTGCGGGCGCGGAGGGCCCGGGCGAAGGGCAGGTCGTGGGTCACGACCAGCTGCGCGATGCCTTCATCGGCCCGGGCCCGGATGAGCGCGAGCACGTCGGCCGTGCGTTCCGGGTCGAGCGCGCTGGTCGGCTCGTCGTAGAGGATTGCGCGCGGTTCCAGCGCGAGGGCACGGGCGATGGCCACGCGCTGCTGCTGGCCGCCGGAGAGCGCGGAGGGATGCCGTCCGTGGAGTTCGGGCCCCACGCCGACCCGCTCGAGGAGCGCGCGGGCCCTCGATTCCAGCGCTTCGGGCGCGCCCTTGCCCAGCACGCGGGGGGCGAGGGTGACGTTACCGAGCGCGGTCAGGTGCGGGAAGAGGTGGAGCGCCTGGAAGACGATTCCGACCTCGCGGCGCAGGCGGACCGGTTCGGCGGGCGCGCCGTCGAGCAGCACCGCTCCCGACGTCGGCGCCTCCTGTCCGGAGAGCAGCCGCAGCAGCGTCGACTTGCCGCCGCCCGAGGGGCCGATGACGCAGACGACTTCGCCGGCCGCGACGGTCAGCGAGACCCCGCGCAGCACTTCGGTGCCGCCGTAGGAAGTCCTGAGGTCTCGGGCCGCGAGGAGCGTCACGCGCGCAGGATGGCGGCGCCGACCGACGCGGTCAACCGGACGCTTAGAGGACCGCCGCGTAGGCCGCAGCGTCGAGCAGGCTGGAGATCGAGGACGGGTCGGCGAGGCGCACGCGGATCATCCAGGCGCCGGCGTAGGGTTCGCGGTTCACGAGGTCGGGCGCCCCGTCGAGGGCTGAATTGGACTCGATGATCTCGCAGGCTACCGGCGCGTAGAGGTCCGAGGCGGCCTTGACCGACTCGACTGTACCGAACGTGTCCCCCGCGACGAACTTCGCGCCAGCCTTGGGCAGGTCGACGTAGGTGACGTCGCCGAGGGCCGACTGCGCGTGGTCGGTGATACCGATCTCCGCGGTGCCGTCGGGCCGCATCCGGATCCATTCGTGCTCCTTGGTGTAGCGGAGGTCGGTGGGGACTTGGCTCATGGTGGGCGGAGTAGGGGAGCGGGGACTTCGTTTCAACCCTTCACTTCACGAAGGGTCCGGCGGAAAGGACCATCGGCACCCGCTGGCCCCGGATGTCGACCGTCAGCCCGCCCGCGGCCGCCTGTCCGGCCGCGATAAGCGCCGAGCCGATCGGCTTGCCGAGCGTCGGGGACTGCGTGCCGGAGAGCACTTCGCCGACCCTGAGGTCGCCCGCGAAGACCGCGGCGCCCTGGCGGGCGATGCGCCGGTCATCGAGGGAGAAGAACGTGACCGATGAGGCCGGGCCGCCTTCGGCCTGACGCCGGAGGGCCTCGCGTCCAATGAAGTCGGGCTTGGAGAACTTCACCGCCCAGCCGAGCCCCGCCTGAATCGGTGAGATTGTCCCCGAGATCTCGTGGCCGTAGAGCGGGTAGCCGGCTTCGAGCCGGAGTGAGTCGCGCGCGCCCAGTCCCGTGGGGATGAGGCCGAGCGGACGGCCCGCCTCGAGCAGCGCCCGTGCGACCGTCACCGCGGTTTCGGCGGGGAGGTAGATTTCGAAGCCGGGCGAGCCGGTGTATCCCGTGCGGGAGACGACGCAGCCCGCCGCGTCGGCGACGATGCCCTCGGCGAAGGCGAAGCGGCGCAGGCTGGCGAAAGGGAGCGTGGTGACTTTGGCGAGGATTTCCTCCGCCTTCGGCCCCTGGAGCGCGAGCTGTGCCCAGCGCGAGCATTCGTCGACGACCTCGACCGAGAGCCCTTGGGCGTGCGTCCGCAGCCAGGCGATGTCCTTGGCGGCGTTGGACGCGTTGAGGCAGATGAAGAACTCCGCGTCGCCCATCCGGTAGACAATCACGTCGTCGACGCAGCCGCCGTCGGGCTGGCACATCACCGTGTAGCGGGCGTGACCTGCGCGCAGCGAGGCCATCTCATTGGTCATCACGCGGTCGAGCAGCCTCACGGCGTCGGCGCCGCGCACGCGGGCCTCGCCCATGTGGGAGACGTCGAACAGCCCGCAGGCGCGCCGCACCGCGTGGTGCTCTTCGATGATGCCCGAATACTGCACCGGCATCTCCCAGCCGGCGAAGGGCACCAGACGCGCGCCGAGCTCGACGTGCAGTGGGTGGAGGGGCGTGAGGGAGAGCATGTCCGGCATGCTTTCAACGTGCGGGCCGCGTTTCCGGCTTCCAATCAAAACCAAAGAAAAAGCCCGGTGGTCAGGCCGGGCTCTACGGGTCGGCTCAGGGCCGTGTCATTCGCCGAGCTTCTTGCGCAGGGCGGCGAGCTGCTCCGCATACTCCTCCTCGGTGATCGTCTTCGCGCGGCGGCGGGATTCCAGGAGGGCGAAGCGCGCAGAAAACTCGGCGGCGGCGGCCTTGGCGGCGGCGGCCTTGGCGGCGTCCGCCGCCTCCTTGGCCTTGGCGACTTCCTGTTCGGCGGCCTTGGCGGCTTCGGCGACCTTGGCCTCTGCGGCTACCTTGGCTTCCGCCGCCGCCGCGGCGGCTTCGGCGACCTTGGCTTCGGCGGCCTTCATGGCCTCGGTCTTGGTTTCCTCGGCGGCAAGGCGGGCCTTGGCGACTTCCTGTTCGGCGGCCTTGGCGGCTTCGGCGATCTTGGCTTCGGCGGCGACCTTGGCTTCCGCCGCCGCCGCGGCGGCTTCGGCGACCTTGGCTTCGGCGGCGACCTTGGCTTCCGCCGCCGCCGCGGCGGCTTCGGCGACCTTGGCTTCGGCGGCCTTCATGGCCTCGGCCTTAGTTTCCTCGGCGGCAAGGCGGGCCTTGGCGACTTCCTGTTCGGCGGCCTTGGCGGCTTCGGCGGCCTTCGCGTCAGAATTCTTGCCAGCGGCGGCGAGCTTGGCCTCGACGTCGGCCTTGGCGGTGGCGAGTTCCTCCCGGGCCTTGGCGGCGGCGGCCTTCTGTTCTTCGAGGGCCTTCTGGACTTGGGAGAGTTCCTTGGCCGTTTCGGCCTTGGCGGCACCGCGGCTGTCATCGACCTGCTTTTCAAGTTCGGCGGCGCGGTCAGCCAGGGCCTTTAGCGCGGCCTCGTAATTCTGCTTCGCTTCGGCCGTCTTGGGCTGGACGGCGGGATCCTGCATGCGGCGGGCCGACTCGGCCACGCCGGCGAGGTCCGCCTTGATGCCGGAGCTTTCGTCGGTGGAATCACCGTTGGCGCGCTTCACCAGCTTGCGGAACTCGGCGCTGTCCTGTTCGGGCACCGTGGGGTCGCCCGCGCCCGGCACCTTAGTCAGAGTGAACTGAATCGTCTCAGGGAAGCCGAACTTGACGCCCTTCTTGGTGTTGATCGCCTTGGGACGGATGGTCGTCGACTCGGTGATGAAGCCGCCCTTGCCCACGCTCATCTCGTAGGTCTTGGTGCGGTCGAGGGTGACCTCGGTCGGCGTACGGCCGACCGCCTCGCCGTTGAGCCTCACCGCGGCGGCGGTGGGGTTCGAGGTCACGGTCACCGTGTTGGAGAGATTGGAACCTGAAGTCGAGCAACCGACGATGCCGGCGCAGAGTAGGAGGAACGGTGCGGAGTTTCGCATGGATGCTGGGGTCTGGGGGTCGAGAAATTTCGTTCAAATTGGCCGGGCACTCAACCCCTAAAACACCCTGCCCGGGGTTGACACCCCCGTTCTGTGAACAACCCTTCCTGAGCCTCGGAAAAGCCAGCATAGCTCAGTTGGTAGAGCAGCCGCCTTGTAAGCGGCAGGTCGTCGGTTCGACCCCGACTGCTGGCTCCGGGGAGTCTTTTCAGCGGATGCGTCCCGCCCTCAGGGCGTCGGCCATCCGCAAGTACGGTCGCATCCGGGCCACGTCATGGGCGCGCACCATCGAGCAGCCCTGGGCGATGCCCCACGCCGCGGTCGCGGCGTTGCCCTCATGGCGGTCCAGCGGGGATTCGCGTCCGAGCACGAGTCCCAGGGTGGACTTGCGGCTGGTGCCGAGCAGCACCGGATGACCGAGGGCCGCCACCCTCTCCAGGTTCCTGACCAGCTGCAGGTTCTGGTCGGGCGTCTTGCCGAAGCCGAAGCCGGGGTCGGTCCAGACCTGTTCGGGCCTCACCCCTTCGTGAAGCGCACGGCGGACTGAGTCGCGCAGGTCAGCCAGCATTTCCGGCCAGAAGTCGACGTAGTCGGCCGTCTTGCGGCGGTGCATGAGGATGAGCGGGCAGCGCAGCCGGGCGCAGACCGCGCCCATCGGCGATCCCGTCGCGCCGGCTTCATGCCGTCCTCCTTCGACGTCGTTCACGATGTCCGCTCCCGCTTCGACGCAGGCCCGGGCGGTCGCGGCTCGGTAGGTGTCGACGGAGATCGCGATTCCTGGGAGCCTTTCCCGGATGGCGCGCACCGCGGGCAGCAGCCGGGCCAGCTCCGTCGCGGCGTCGACCGGCTCGGCCCCCGGCCGGGTGGATTCGCCGCCCACGTCGATTACGTCGGCCCCTTCCAGCACGAGCGCTTCCGCCCGTTCGACGGCGGCTTCGGGCGTGGAGGCCAGCCCGCCGTCGGAGAACGAGTCCGGCGTGACGTTGAGCACCCCCATCAGGAGCGTGCGCGACCGCCAGTCGGGCAGGGAAGTGCCATGCGGGCTGCTCCAGGACATCGGCTCTACCAGCAGTGAGCGGGACTCGCCCCCTGCGCAACCCCTGACCCGCTTCTCAATAATAAGTCTCCATGATAGCTAATATTAAACATAAAGCCATGATAATCAGTTGTTTATAATGCAAAATTCCCGGATGCCCTTTTCTTGGGGCTAAGGAGGTGCCCTTAGGGAGGTGCGGCTTGCAAACCCCTGCTTTTTTCCATGTTTAACGTTTGATTTACTTTCGTCTCCCATGTTGTCCCGTTTCTTCGCCAGAGTCGGCCTTCTAGTTCTCCCGGTCATCGCCCTGTTGACCGCCGGCTGTTCGGAGGCTGACCTGAAAGTGCGCCAGTCGACCTTTGACCACAAGGGTCCCGTCGCCCGCCTGCAGTACGAGGTCTTCATGGATTCGGTCTACCTCGTGACCGTGCTCTTCGCCGTCGTCGGAGGACTCCTCGTCTACGCCGTGATCCGCTTCCGCGCCCGGCCTGGTGATGAGAACAAGCCGGCCATCGTCGAGGACGGGCACGGCAATCCCCTGACCGAAATCCTGCTCATCGTCGCCTCCATCGGCGCGCTCGTCTTCCTCGCCATCCCAACCCTCAAGGGCATCTGGTACACCGACGACGTGCCGGAGGAGCTCGTGCCCGCCGCCCGGCTCTCCGCCTGGTATCCTCGCGCCGAAGGCGGCGTCGAGAACTACGCCGAAGCGGTTAAGGACCAGGTCCTCGAGGTGGATGTCGTCGGCAAGCAGTGGTGGTTCCGTTTCGAGTATCCGCAGCTCGGCCTCACCAACGAAGGCCGTCGCAGCGTGCCCAACGAACTCGTCATCCCTCGGGGAGTGCCCGTGCGCATCAACTTGAGGTCCGAGGACGTCATCCACTCCTTCTGGATTCCCAAGGTCGCCGGCAAGGTCGATCTCATGCCCGGCCGACGCAACCACATGTGGATCCAGGCCGACGAGGCCGGCCACTACTACGGCCAGTGCGCCGAGTTCTGCGGCGACTCCCACGCCTACATGCTGTTCCGCGTCGAGGTCGTCGAGCCCGCTGAATTCACCCGTTGGGTGAGCGCCCAGAAGAAGGACGCCGCCGAGCCCGTCGCCGGCAGCAGGGCCGCCGAGGGCAAGGCCCTCTTCGCCGCCAAGACCTGCGCCATGTGCCACAACGTTGGCGGCCATTTCGGCGCCGGCGCCTTCGGACCCGACCTCACCCACGTCGCCTCGCGCAAGTCCCTCGCCGGCGCCTGGCTGGACAACCGCGATCCCGCCGCGCAGCAGGCCGCCGTGGCCGCGGCCGGCGGCAACACCGAGGCCTCCGCGCCCGTCGACCACGCCGTGCAGAAGGCGAACCTCATCAAGTGGATCGGTTCCTCTGGCGTGCTCCATGGCGATGGCGAGGCCACCCGCGACGTCAAGCCGGGCAACCGCATGCACTATTACAAGATGTTCAACGTGGCGGGCCTCAACGAGACCCGCACTCAGCTCACCGCGGCGGAGCTCGACGCCCTCGCCGAGTACCTGCTCACCCTCAAGTAATCCCCTTACCGATTCCTCGCGATGTCCCACGACCACCATCACGCCCCCGTCGCCTCTCGCTACGACCTCGCTCCTGAGCGCAGCGACATCGGCCTCATCCGTCCCGACCGTTTCACCGGCCTGCGCGACTGGCTGACCACCGTCGACCATAAGAAGATTGGCGTGCTTTACGGAGCCTTCGCCATGTTCTTCTTCCTCGTCGGCGGCGTGGAGGCCCTCGCCATCCGCACCCAGCTGGCTCGGCCGGAAAACGACTTCGTCACGGCGCGCATGTACAACCAGCTGTTCACCATGCACGGCACCACGATGATCTTCCTCGGAGTCATGCCGCTCTCCGCCGCGTTCTTCAACTTCCTCGTCCCCCTGCAGATCGGCGCGCGTGACGTGGCCTTCCCCCGCCTCAACGCATTCTCCCTCTGGACCTTCGTCTTCGGTGCCTTCATCCTCAACGCCAGCTGGCTCTTCGAGTTCGCGCACCTCGCGGGCTGGTTTAAGTCCTTCGACTGGTACAACGCCCTCGTCTACCGCGACTTCGCGCCCGCCAACGGCTGGTTCAGCTACGCGCCGCTCTCCGGCACCTTCGGCCAGGCCGACGCCGCCCTGCGCGCTCCCCGCTTCACCGGCGTGGGCACCGACTTCTGGATCATCGGCATCCAGATCCTCGGCATCGCCTCGCTCGCGGCCTCCTTCAACTTCATCTGCACCATCCTGAACATGCGCGCAAAAGGCATGACCATGATGCGCCTACCGGCGTTCACCTGGATGACCCTCGTCACCTCCTTCCTCATCATCCTGGCCTTCCCCGCAATCACCGTCGCGCTCATCCAGCTGATGTTCGACCGCCAGTTCGGGGCCAACTTCTTCAACCCGACCGCCGGCGGCCAGCCCATCCTCTGGCAGCATCTCTTCTGGATCTTCGGGCACCCGGAGGTCTACATTCTCGTCCTCCCCGCGATGGGCATCGTCTCCGAGGTCCTGCCCACCTTCGCCGGCAAGTCCCTCTACGGCTACCCCATCGTCGTCTTCTCCGGCGCCGTCATCGGCTTCCTCGGCTTCGCCGTGTGGAGCCACCACATGTTCACCACCGGCCTTGGCCCCGTGCCCACTGCCGCCTTCTCCCTCCTGACCATGGCAATCGCCGTGCCCACGGGCGTGAAAATCTTCAACTGGCTCGGCACCATCTGGGGCGGCCGCGTGCGCTTCACCCCGCCGATGGTGCTCTCCCTCGGCTTCATCTGGATGTTCATGTGCGGCGGCTTCTCCGGCATCATGCACGCCGCCGCCCCCGCGGACGCCCAGCAGCAGGATAGCTACTTCGTTATCGCGCACTTCCACTACGTGCTGCTCGGCGGCGTGCTCCTCGGCCTGATGTCTGGTCTCTACTTCTGGTTCCCGAAGATCTTCGGACGCATGCCGAAGGCCAGCGTCGCCTACTGGGCGTCCGGCCTCGTCATCCTGGGCTTCAACCTCGCCTTTGGCCCGATGCACTACCTCGGACTGGCCGGCCAGCCACGGCGCACGCACACCTATCACGCCGGCTTCGGCTGGGAGACCTGGAACTTCGTCGCGACCATCGGCGCGTTCATCCTCGGCATCGGCGTGTTCATCGCCTTCGCCAACCTGGTGTGGACCGTCTTCCGCGGCGAGAAGTGCGCGTCCGATCCGTGGGACGGCCGCACGCTCGAGTGGTCGCTGCCCTCGCCCGTGCCAGAGTACAACTTCGCCCGCAGCCCGGTGATTGTCTGCCGCGACGCCTTCTTCGTCCACAAGCACGGTCCGCACCGCATCGCCTACGAGCAGGACGGCGGCGAGGCCGGCGTCCACATGCCGAGCCAGTCCTGGATGCCGTTGCTGGCCTCGTGCGGCTTCCTTCTCGCCGGACTCGGCATGCCGATGTCCGCCATGGGTGTCCCGCACGTCGGCTGGGTCGTCATCGCCGGGCTCGGCGTGCTCTTCATCGGCATCTGGCTCTGGGCCCTCGAAGGTCCGGGCGGCTACATGCTGAAGACCCCCGTCTCCCCCGTCTCCTCCGCTCCCGCTCCCGCCGAGGCATCTTCCGCCCGCTGAACGAGCCCCTTCTCGACTTCCATGTCCGATTCCGCCGCCCACGCCCACGAGGCCCCGACCTCGACCGGAATCGACCACAAGAAGCTCATCATGTGGCTCTTCCTAGCCTCCGACTGCATGTTCTTCGGGACGCTGATCTCGACCCACCTGCTCTACCGGAAGCTCTACCCGACCGGCTTCACCGACGCCGAGGGTCACCAGCGCTTCGTCCAGCGCCTCTTCGACATCGAGCTCACGTCGTTCTCGACGTTCATCCTGCTGATGTCCTCGTTCCTGATGGCCCTCGCGGTCTCCGCCATGCACAAGGGCGGCCAGCTGAAGTCCTTCCGCCGGAACGTGCTCGGCGTAATCATCTTCGGGCTGATTTTCCTGGGCTGCCAGGTGTATGAGTTCACGCACTTCTACCATCAGGGGCTAACTATCCAGAACAGCGTCTTCGGATCCACTTTCTACGTGCTCACCGGCACACACGGCACGCACGTCGCCATCGGCGTGCTTTGGCTCGTCCTCCTCTACTTCTACAGCTTCACCGGACGCCTTGGCGGCCACATGGGCGCCCTCGACGTCGAGGTGGCCGGCCTCTACTGGCACTTCGTCGACATCGTCTGGATCATCATCTTCACCGCCGTCTACCTCGTCGAGTACCTCGGCCCCGACGGC
This sequence comes from Verrucomicrobiota bacterium, assembly GCA_016871415.1. Taxonomy (GTDB): domain Bacteria; phylum Verrucomicrobiota; class Verrucomicrobiia; order Opitutales; family UBA953; genus UBA953. The sequence continues at coordinate 31,291 of VHDL01000012.1, read as the reverse complement.
ATCTGGGGCAACGGACTCCCGCCCGTCCCCGGCCTCACCCCCTGAACTAAACGAGTCCATGTCCCCCGCCCACGCCTACGAGGCCGCCGACCCCGCCCTGCTCACCGAGGAGGTGCGCCGCTACCACCACTTCATCACGCTGGCCCTCTGGCTCGCGGTGGTGACGGGGATCGAGATCGTGCTCATCTTCCTGCCGCTCTCCGCCGGCGTCCTCCTGACCACGCTCGCCGTGCTCTCCGCCGGCAAGTTCTTTGCGGTCATCCTGTGGTTCATGCACCTAATCTACGACAAGAGCCTGCTCTTCTGGCTCTTCATGTCGGGCCTGGTGCTGGCCTTCGCGACGTTCGCTGCGATGATTGCCCTGTTCGACGTGGGCCGCATCGACACCAAGTGGTTCGGCTGAGCCCGGACCGCCGGTCCCCACCGGTCGCATGAACGTCCCGCTCCACTGGCACACCGAGCCGCTCCTGCTGGTCACGGTCGTCTGCGCCTCCTGGGCCTACGCGCTGGCCACCGGGCCCTGGCGCTCCGTCTGCGCGCCCGCCCTCTTCCGGTTCCCCGTCTGGCGCGCCGCGCGCTTCCATCTCGGCGTGGCGGCGGCCTACGTGGCCGTCGGGTCGCCCCTCGACCAGCTCGGTGAGTCGTTCCTCTTCTGCGCTCACATGCTGCAGCACATGCTGCTCATCTACGTCGCCGCGCCGCTGATTGTCAGCGGCCTGCCGCCGGAGATGACCGATCCGTTCTTGGAGCGTCGGCCCCGGCTGCGGGCCGTCCTGCGGGCCCTGACCCATCCGGTGACGGCTGGCGTGCTCTTCACCATGGTGTTCTCGGGCTGGCATTTCCCCGAGCTCTATGAGGCGGCGCTCAGCGACAAGACCCTGCACGTAATCGAGCACTGGAGCATGTTCGTGCCGGCGCTGCTCATGGTCTGGCCGCTCGTTTCGCCCTCGTCCGCGCTTCCGCGTCTCGGTCCCGGTGCAATGATGCTCTACGCCTTCGCCCTGATGGTGGGCGACCTGCCGCTCTGGGGCGCGCTCATCTTCGGCGACCATCCGGTCTACGAGACCTACCGGCTGGCCCCGCGCGTCTCGGGCCTCGATCCGATGGACGACATGATTCTCGGAGCGGCCCTCATGAAGGGCTTCAACGAGTTCTTCTCCCTCGGCTTCATGACCTGGGCGTTCTTCACCTGGTACCGCCGGGACCGCTGACCCTCCGTCAGCGCCTTTCGGTGCGGGAGAGCATCCACGCGCCCGCGGTGGCCACGCCGAGCGCGGGAAGGCAGACGACCGCCTCGGGGAGGAGATCCGGATCTCTCACCCAGCCCGCGGCGGAGGTCAGCAGGTAGTAAGTCAGCGCCACGCCGAGCCCGACGGTGGCGTTTACGAAGGTCTCCTTGCGGCCGACCTTCACCGCCAGAGGTACCGCGAGCAACGCCAGCGCGAAGACCGAGAACGCGCCGGCCAGATGCGCCATCAGCTGGGTGCGTACCGCGGATTTCGAGGCCTCGACCTGGGCCGGGGTGGCGTCACGCGGCAGGTTCCAGCCTTTGTCCGTCCCCTCCAAGAGTTCCGAGGTGGTGAGCCACCGCAGCTTGCGCTCAAAGACGCCGCCGACGCTCCCGCGCGCCTCGGGCAGCGCAAGCGAGGCGGTGCGGGCCGTCGCGTAGGAGGCGGGGCCAGTGGGGTCGCCGTCCCGCGAATCCATGCGGGCGTCGGTGAGCTCGATGCGTAGCGAAGTCCCGCCCTCGGCGCTGGTCTCACGGACGATGCGGGCCTCCCTCGCGTGGACGGTCTGCACCAGTCGGTCCTTATCGTCGACGCGCCAGGCCCAGAAGTCGGAGAGCACGTCGTCCTGCCGGCCTCCGGCGCGGATCACGAGGCCGGCGAAGCTGCGGTTGAGCTGGCCCGGGACGATGACGGCCGCCGGGTTGTCGTTCGCGGCGCCCATCAGCAGGCGGCGGAACTCCGTGTTCGCCCAGGGCGCCGCCTCCAGGTTGAGCCAGGCGCTCAGCAGGGCGAGCATCCCCGCCAGGACGAGCGTCGGGCGGGCGGCCCGGCCCAAGCTCACGCCCCCCGCCTTCATCGCGGTCAGTTCGTGCTGGGCGGAGAGCCGGCCGAACGCCAGGAGGACGCCCGTGAGCACGCCCAGCGGCAGTGCGTAGGGCAGCAGTCCGGGCAGCAGCAGCAGGATTAGCTCCAGCCCTTCCCATCCGTCGACCCTTCCTGCCGCCACGGCCCCCGCCACCTGCTTCAACACGTTGCCGGCGGTGAGCAGGAAGAGCAGTACGGCGGTCGAGCCGCCCACGGCGACGGCGGACTCGGTCAGCACGAGGCGGTCCAGGATGCGCACGGCGGCATCCAACCCGCGCCGCGGCCTCCTGTCGACGGCGAAAGGGGCTACGGATTCTCCGTCCCCGCGCGTGCGGGAAGGGCGAACGTCTCCACCGCCTCGATTTCACCCGCGCGCACCCAGCCCGTCCGGCCGTCCGAGGCGCGTACGCGCACATGGCCGTTGAGCCTGCGTCCGGCGCGCACCATGTCGCCTTCCTCGAAGGAGCCCACCGACTCGCCCTCCGCCGTCGGCGTCAGACGCAGCGGTGTCTCGGCGCGGCGCACGACGGCGCGGTCCGACCGGGCGTAGGCGCCCCAGATGCCGGGCAGGGAGAGCGCGAAGGCCGTGAGGCCGATGAGCAGGGACGCGTTGGACCAGGGCCCGGTGCGTCTTCCCGTCACGCGCGGCACGAGCAGGGCCGCGACGGCCATCCAGAAGGCCGCGGCCGCGACGAGCGTCCAGGCTCCGGACGGCAGCAAGGACGCGTAGTCTTCCAGCCAGTTCGACGGCGGGCGCTTTGCGCCCCCGGCGTTCTGCGCGTGGCGGATGCCGGCGAGGGCCACGGGGTCCGTAGGGTCGATGAGGAGCGCGCGTTCCCAGCACAGCACCGCGCGGGCCTTGTGGCCGAGACGCCACTCTGCGTTGCCCAGCGCGGCGAGCAATCCGGAGGTCACGCCGTCCCGCGCCGCCCGCTCCTCCCAGAGCCGCACGGACTCCGCGTATTCGCCCCTGGCGTAGGCCTGGGCCGCAGGATCTTCGGCGGCCGGCAGCGCGGCATAGGCGAGGAGCAGGAGGCAGAGCGCGGTGAAAGGCGTCCTCATTGGATACGGGTGAGTTCGGAGAGGAGGGACTGGACCGCGTCCGCGTCGGCCTCGAGCGAGGGCAGGTCGGAGGCGCCGAACTTGACGCCGTCGGCGCGGAGGAAGGTGCGACCGACCGTTTCGGCGCGGGCCTCGGGCATCGCCCGGAGCACGTCGCCGGAGGTCAGCGCCTCCGGTTCCGCCTCGAGCAGGTAGGCGCAGCCGGCGCGCAGTCCGCGCACGGCGGCGCGCGCGAAGGCGTCCCAGTCGCCGCGTCGCCTCGCGGCGGAGGCGGCGGCGAGGGCCGAGGAGGCTGCGCGCTTCGCCCGTAAGCACGCGATGAAGCGCGGGTTGCGCGTCAGGAACGCGGCGACGCCCACGAACGCCGAGCCCGCCAGGGCCAGCGCGGCGAGGGCCGAATTGGTTCGCCAGAATCCGGCCGCCGAGGCGATGTCGTGCAGGATCGAGGGCCGCAGCTGGCGTGAGCCGGCCGAGGGCGCCAGGAGACCGGTGACGGCGCCGGGAGCCGTGGGGTCGGCCGAGCGGGCGGCCGGAGTCAGTTCCACCTTGGCCGGCGCCTCGCCCGTCACGGTCACCTCCTGCGGCGAGAAGACCACCTCGCTGAACTTCCGCGTCTCGGGGTCGAAGACGCTGATGCGCACCGCGGGCGTCATCAGAAGGCCGGGCAGGCGCGGCACTAGGCGCCAGCTGAAGGCGCGCTGGGTGTCGGCGCGACGGCGGCGTTCTGGCGCGGGCAGCACGTCCCACTGCTCGCCGCCGCTCAGCTCGGGAGGCACGATGCGGTCGAGGTTGCCCTCCCCGGAGAGGAGCGCGCGGAACTGGATTGGCTCGCCCACCTCGGGCGTCAAGTTGGAGATTTGCACCGCTTCCGCCGTGAAACGTCCGATGGCTCCGCTCCAGTCGGCCGGCCGGCCCTCTTGGGGCACGCGCTCGACGCGGATATTGCGGGAGAAGCTGAACGGCCGGTCGCGTCCGGCCGCGCTGAAGGCGCCGAAGCCGCCCGGCTGCACCAGCATGATACCTCCCACGCTGAACCCCGCGGGCCCGGGGCGGATGGGCGTGAGCTCGAAGCGGATGGCGCGGCCGAGGCCGTCGGGCAGGTCCTCGTCCTCGGAGGTGACGGCGAAGCTGAACCCCTCCGCCGAGGTCTCCAAGCCGAAGGCCCCCGTCACGGGCTCGGTCTCGCTCCCGCGCAGCAGCACTGCCCCGCGGATGCGCTCGCCGACGAAGAAGGGTCGGTCCAGCAGTTCGAGTTCGGCCCGGGCCACGCCCTCCTTGCGGAAACCCGTGCCCTCGCGGACGCGCACCGTCACCCCGCTCACGGTGAAGGTCTTGCCGGAGAACCGCGCCAGGAAGTCTGGGATCACGTGGTCGGCGGCCGGTTCCGGCGCCACGCCCGAGAAGTTGAGCAGCGCCTCGTTGGAGCCCGCGCGGAAGATCTGTCCGGAGAAGCGCAGCGCCATGCCGACGGGCGCCCGCAGGTCCTTGCCGATGCGCTCCGCCGGGCCGAGCGGCGTGCTCGACTCGATACGCACCTGCAGCCGGAAGGGCTGGCCGGGGCCGCAGACCGGGGGCGTGACCTCCCAGCTGACGACGTCCTGCTGCGCGCCGAGGAGGGCGGCGAGCAGGCAGGCGAGGGACGTCAGGAGGGCGCGCATGGCTCAATAGTCCTTGCCTTTCCGTTCCTCGGGCTTCCCGCCGGCGCCAGGCTGCTCGCCGGGCCTGCGGCTCGAGGGCATCTTGCGACCGAATTCGTTGCGCAGGCCCTCGAGCGCGCCGCGGGCCTCCTGTTCGTCCATGCGGCGCTCCTCGCCTTCGCGCGGATTGGTGCGTCCGCCCTGCTGCGGGCGGGGCCGGCGGCGCTCCGGCGGGAAGAGATCCTCCTCGTCCTCGCCGTCCTGTGCCTGTGGCGGCAGCTGGTCGTCGGGCAGGCGCCGGATGAGCTCGCGGATCGTCTCGCGCAGCTCCTCGAGCTTCTTGCGCTGGATCTCGACCATCTCCTCAAGGTCGGCCGACTGCCTGCGGAGCGCGCGGAGCAGCTCCTCGACCGCTTCGGCGTTGGACTGCGCGGCCGTGTCCGCGCCGTCCAGCTCGTTCGCGCCGCGGAAGTCGGCAATCGAGCGCGTCCAAGCGGCGTCGGCCTGCCCGCGGCGGCCCAGCATGGCCTCCTCCTTGGGGATGAGCTTGCGGAGCTCGCGGAACGTGCCGATGCCGCCAGCGAGCGCGGCCTGGGCCGGCACGTAGTCGGGCTCGACCCCCGCCTTCTTGGCGTCGTCGAGGTGCTGGATCTGGTCCTGCATGTCGGCGATGTCGGCGTCCGCGGCCTCCACGAAGGAGCGGGCGACGGTCACTTCGGTCAGGTCACCCGAGGTCCGTCCCTTGAGCGCGTCGCGGCCCTTGCCGAAGCGCACGTGCCCGAGGTTGTGGAGCGCCGGCGGACGGAGCGCATCGACGTCACGGCCGAGCGAGGCGCGCAGCGCCTCCTCGGCGCCGGCGTGATCCCCGGCCCTGAGGCGGGTGGTGCCGAGGTTATGCAATTCCCGGGCGTCGAGGTCCCGGAGCGGATCCTCCGCCGCGGCGGCGGATGCGCTGACGAGCAGCGCGGCGATGATGATGGGCTTCATGAGGCTTCAGCCGCCGGACGGCGGCGGGTGGAGAGGAGCGTCTCGACGACGAGCAGCGCCAGCGCGAGGGTCACGAACCAGTGCTCGCGGGGCACGCCCTGGCGGCCGGCGTGGGCGGAGTCGGTGCCCGCCTCGACCGCGAGACGCAGCGCCTCCATGCCTTCGCCCGCGGTGCCGAGCAACACGAAGCGCCCGCCCGCCACCTCGGCGACCTTGCTCAGCGTGGCCTCGTCGAGCCGGCTGATCACGGCGGCGCCCTCGGCGTCCTTGAGCGTCTCGAGCGTGCCGAGCGGGCCGACCACCGAGATGGTGCCGCCCGCGGCGGTGCCGACTCCGACGGCGTGCACGACGAGCCCGTTGCGCGCGAGCCGCTTGGCGGCGTCGACGCCGCCCGACTCGAGGTCCTCGCCGTCGGTCAGCAGGATGACCAGCTTGCGGCTGCGGTTGGGGGCGAAGGCGGCCTCCGCCTCCTCGAGCGCGCGTCCGATGTCGGTGCCCGTGACCTGAATGACCGAGGTGTCGGTCTCCTCCAGCGCCCGGCTGAACGCGTCGTAGTCGCGCGTGAGCGGGCACTGCAGGAAGGCCTGACCCGCAAAGGCGACGAGGCCCACGCTACCCGTGCCCTTCGTCTTCACGAAGGCTGAGACGGAGGCCTTCGCGCGGGCGAGCCGCGAGGGGCGCGCGTCGCTGGCCATCATCGACTTCGAGACGTCGAGCACAAAGATCACGTCCTCGGACGAGGCGCGGGCGGCGGTGGTGACGTAGCCCCAGCGGGGGCCGGCGGCGGCGACGCCCAGCAGTAGCACGGCGGTGGCCACCATCAGGTCCTTGATCACACGGCGCGCGGCCGAGTGCCCTGCGAGCAGGTGGCCGAGCAGCCGCTCTGCGGCGAAACCGGCCAGCCCCGACCGGCGACGCGCGTCGGCCCAGCGGAGTCCGCCGAGGGCGAGTCCGGCGGCGGCGACGGCGGCGAGCAGCAGGAGCGGACGTTCGAAGTGAGGGTCGGAGAAGTCCACGGTCTCAGGGGGCCCGGGGCCGGACGACGGCGAAGGCGAGTTCGAGGAGGAGCAGGAGCAGTCCGGCGGCAATCCAGGCCTGGCGGTGGCTGTCGTAGGTGACCGTTTCGCGGATGCGCACCTCGGTGCGCTCGAGCCGGCCGATCTCGTCGTAGACCTTGGCGAGCTGCCCCCGGTCCAGTGCGCGGTAGAAGCGTCCGTCGGCGACCGCGGCCATGCGGCCCAGCATCTCGTAGTTGGCCGGGTTGATGGTCTGCATTGGCACCGTGCGGCCAAGGACGTCACGGTAGATTTTACCTGTGCTGACGTCGAACTGCGGCAGCACGGTGGGTTCGTCCTTGCCCAGCCCGATGGCGTAGAGGCGCACGCCGAGGGCGTGGGCGAGTTCCGCCGCGGGGAGCGGGAGGATGGCCTTACTCATGTTGTCGTCGCCGTCGGTGAGCAGGATGATGACCTTGGAGGACCTGGCCGGCAGCGACTTCATCCGGTCGACGGCCATGGCGACGGCCTCGCCGATGGCGGTGCCGGTCTCGCGGATGGAGCCGATGTGGAGACGGCCCACGCCGGACTTCACCCAGTCCTTGTTTACGGTGAGGGGGCTCAGCAGGTAGGGCTTGCCGGAGAAGACGACGGCGCCTAAGCGGTCGTCGGGGCGGTTGGCGATGAACTCGCGGATGACGTCCTGGGAGACGTCCCAGCGCGTGACCTCGCGGTCCTGACTGCCCATGTCGAGGGCCATCATCGACCAGGAGAGGTCCACCACGAGCATGATGTCGACGCCCTCCGACTCCCGTTCGATCTCGCGGTTGGGCGTGCGCGGTCCGGCCAGCGCCACGATGAGCGCCGCCGCGCAGAGCAGGCGCAGGAAGGCGCTCAGCGAGCCGGCGCCCGACTTGACCGGTCGGGAGACCTCGGTCAGCAGCGAGGCGTCGGGGTAGAGCAGGGCGGAGGAGCCTGAGCGCCCGCCGCGCAGCCACGCATAGAGCGGGAGGAGCGCGAGCAGCAGCAGCGCCCACGGCCGTTCGAAGTCTCCGAGGAACTCCGTCATGACGCGCGGGCGAGGGCCCCCCGTGCCGCTTCCGTCCGGTTCACCGCCTCGCGCGCGGCCGCGGCCACGAGAGCGGGATCCGTCTCCGCCCCGGCGAAGCGCGAGGCGTCGGCGGCGCGCAGGGCGGCGATGAGGGGCTGGCGCGCGGGCATGAACTCGGGGAGCGCGCTCAGGCGGTGTTCCAGCTCCTCCGTCGAGAGCCCGGCGGGAGCGGCTGGCTCGACTGCCGCGACGTAGCGTCGCAGGGCGCCGGCGAGGGCGGTGAGCGCCTGCTCGGGGGGAAGCGCGAGGGCGGCGTCGATTGCGCGACGCGTCTCGGCGGCCGGGTCGGCCGGGGCGGGCCTAGCCTTCCTCAGCAGCGCGAGCCCCCAGATGACGCCGCCCAGCAGGATGACGGCCGACCAGGTCCAGGGCGAGAGCAGGAGGCCCGGAGGCACCTCCGGCATCGGTCCCTTCAGGACGAAGTCAGCTGGTGCGTCGGTGCTCATCGTCTGCGGCGGCGGCGTTCGAAGAAGCGGGTGAGGGCCGGAGCGGCCTCCTCCTCAGGCTCTAGCCTGAGGATGTCGGCACCGGCGCGGCCGAGGGCCGTGCCAATCTCGGTGAGGCGGGCCTCGGCCCGCACCGTGAAGCGCTCCCGCACCCACAGGTCCGACGTGTCGACTTCCCGCTGCTCGCCCGTCTCGGCGTCCTCGAGGGCGACCACGCCCACGTCAGGGAGGGTACGCTCGCGTTCGTCGAGCAGCTGGACGCACGCCGTCTCATGCCGTGAGCCGAGCTCGCCGACCGCGGTGACCATGGCGTCGGCGTCGCCGGCTCCCGGCAGGAAGTCGGAGACCACGGCCACGAGCGAACGTCGGCGGAGCGCGCGGGCCAGCCGGCGCAGGGGCGGAGCGAAGTCCGTGCGCCGGCTCACCGGGCGGAAGGAGAGCACCTCGCGGATGATGCGCAGCGCCTGGCGGCGGCCCTTGCGCGGCGGCACCCAGAGTTCCTCGCGGTCCGAGAAGAGCAGCAGGCCCGCGCGGTCGCCCGCCCGCAGCGCGGAGACGGCGAGGCAAGCCGCGACCTCGGCGGCGCGTTCGCGGAGCGTGGCGCGACCGGAGCCGAAGGAGCCCGAGCCGGAGACGTCGACCGCGAGCACGAGCGTCAGCTCACGCTCCTCGCGGTGCAGGCGGACGAACGGGCGTCCCGTGCGCGCGGTCACGTTCCAGTCCATCGTGCGCACGTCGTCGCCGGGCACGTACTCGCGCAGCTCCTCGAAGTCCGTGCCGCGTCCCTTGAAGCGGGACAGGTAGGCCCCGCTCATCGCGTCGTTCACTGCGCGGGCCGCGACAATCTCCACGCGCCGCGCGTCGCGGAGCGCCTCCTGCGGGGTCGTCGGGACTTGGGCGGCCACGTTCGGCTCAGGGCACCGGCACGGCGTCGAGCACGCGGCGCACGACTTCGTCGGCGCCCACGCCCTCGGCGTCGGCCTCGTAGGTGAGGATTAGGCGGTGTCGGAGCACGTCGGGCGCGATGTCCTTGACGTCCTGCGGCGTGACGTGGTCGCGGCCCTGCAGGAAGGCCCAGGCTTTGGCGGCGAGGGTCAGGCTGATGGTGGCCCGGGGGGAGGCCCCGAACTGCACGAAGCGTCCGAGGTCGGGCCCGCTGGGCTGCTGACCGCGGGTTGCGAGGACGAGCGAAACCACGTAGTCGCGCACGGCGTCAGCCACGCGCACGGCGTCGATTGCGCGACGCGCCTCGAGGATTTCGGCGGTGGTCACGACGGGCTCGACGTCGAGCTTCGGGGCGGTCGTGGCCATGGCGTCGAGGATGCGGCGCTCCTCCTCGCGGGTCGGGTAGCCCACGTTGAGCTTGAGCATGAAGCGGTCGACCTGGGCCTCGGGCAGCGGGTAGGTGCCCTCTTGGTCGATCGGGTTCTGGGTGGCGAGTACGAGGAAGGGCGCGGGCAGGGCGTGCGTCTCGCCGCCGAGGGTGACCTGTCGCTCCTGCATCGCCTCCAGCAGCGCCGACTGCACCTTGGCCGGCGCGCGGTTGATTTCGTCGGCCAGCACGAAGTTGGCGAACACTGGGCCCTTCTTGGCGGAGTAGGCCCCCGTCTTTGGGTCGTAGATGAGCGTACCAACGATGTCGGCGGGAAGCAGGTCAGGCGTAAACTGGATGCGGGAGAACTCCGCCGTCACCGCCCGGGCGAGCGTGCGGACGGAGAGCGTCTTCGCCAGGCCGGGTACGCCTTCGAGGAGGACGTGGCCGTTGGCGAGCAGGCCCACGAGCAGCCGGTCGATGAGGTATTGCTGGCCGACGACGACGCGAGCGACTTCGGTTCGGAGGCGGGACACCCAGGTGCCGGCGGATTCAAGGTAGGACATGGCGGGGGTAAAAGGACTGCGGCGGACCTTCGCCTGCGTGGTTGTGAGCGGTGCCGGTGGGCGATGCCGTGCTGAACTAGCAGGAGCTGAGGGACTTCTCAACCGCCGCCTTCACAAAAGCAGCGAAGAGGGGGTGCGGCCGGTTCGGTTTGGACTTGAATTCGGGATGGTACTGTACCCCCACCATGAAGGGGTGGTCCCGGACCTCGACGATTTCAACTAGGCCGGTGCCAGGATTGACCCCCCCGACCGCCAGGCCGGCCTCCTCGAGGCGCTTCCGATAGGCGTCGTTGTATTCGAAGCGGTGTCGGTGTCGTTCACTGACGAGGTCGCGACCGTAGGCCGCCCGGGCCTTGGAACCCGGGGTGAGCGCGCAGTCATAGGCCCCCAGGCGCATCGAGGCCCCTTTGTCAGTGACCTCCTTCTGGGCCTCCATCAGGTGGATGACCGGATCCGGCGTCACGGGGTCAAATTCCGTCGAATGGGCCTTCTTCAGCCTCAGCACGTTGCGGGCGAACTCGATGACCGTGATCTGCATCCCGAGGCAGAGGCCGTAATAGGGCACCTTGCGTTCCCGCGCAAAGCGGGCGGCGATGACCTTGCCCTCGATGCCGCGCGAGCCGAAGCCGCCCGGCACCAAGATGCCGCCGAGCCCCTCGAGCTTCGCCGTGCCTTCCGTCTCTAGGTCCTCGGCGTCGATGCGCACGATGTCGACTGCGACCTCGTTGGCGATGCCGCCGTGGACGACCGACTCGTAGACCGACTTGTAGGCGTCCTGGAGCTCGATGTACTTGCCCACGACGCCGATGCGCACGCGGCGCTTCGGTTCGAGCAGGCGGCGCACCACCTCACGCCACGGCGCGATGTCGCACGGCCCGCAGCGCAGGCCGAGCCGGCGCACCATCACGTCGTCCATGCGCTGTTCGGCGAGCATGAGCGGCAGTTCGTAGATGGAGTTCGCGACGTCACGGCACTCGAACACGCAGTCGGCGCCGACGTTGCAGTAGAGGGAGAGCTTCTGGCGGTTGTCCTCGCCGACGGGCCGGTCGGTGCGGCAGACGAGCAGGTCGGGCTGTATGCCGATCTCGCGCAGCTTCGCGACGGACTGCTGCGAGGGCTTGGTCTTGAGCTCGCCGGCGGCCTTGATGAAGGGCACCAGCGTGCAGTGCAGGAAGGCCACGTTCTCGCGGCCCGCATCGTGCTGGAACTGGCGGAGCGCCTCGAGGAACGGCAGGCCCTCGATGTCGCCCGTGGTGCCGCCGATCTCGGTGATGAGCACGTCAACGCCCTCGCCGCCCGCGCGGATGCGCGCCTTGATCTCGTCGGTCACGTGCGGGATCACCTGCACCGTCTTGCCGAGGTAGTCGCCGCGGCGCTCCTTCTGGATGACCGTCTCGTAGACCTGGCCCGAGCTGAGGCTGTTGAGCCGCGACAGCGTGCCGGAGGTGAAGCGCTCGTAGTGACCGAGGTCGAGGTCGGTCTCCGCGCCGTCGTTGAGGACGTACACCTCGCCGTGCTGGTAGGGGCTCATCGTGCCCGGATCGACGTTGAGGTACGGGTCGAACTTCTGGATGCGCACCTTCAATCCGCGGCATTCGAGCAGCGCTCCGAGGGCGGCGGAGGTCAGGCCTTTGCCGAGGGAGGAGATCACGCCGCCGGTGACGAAGATGTACTTCATGGGAGGGTTCGGGAGGGGGGTGGGTTTTCCGTTAAAAAATGAAAGACCGGCGGTCCGCGGAACGGGCGCCGGTCTGGACTTCAGGATTTCATCCCCGCCCGTTTCTCTGGCAAGCGGTTTTTCCCGTCCGCCCCTGTCCGGCTTATTCCCGTCCGCCCCCTCCGGCTTATGAGCGATTGTGAGGCCCGGCGGAGGCCGGGCTAATACCCGCCCTGGGGCCGGGGTCCGGGGTGGAGAGCCGGGTGCTCCCGCTTTTGATAGTATGTCGTCCTAATCCAGCCTCTCACGCGCATGTCCGACTCCTCCTGCCAAGTCTGCCGACCGTCCTCCGTCGGGAAGAAGGTCGTTATGGCGATCACCGGCCTCGTGCTGGCCGGCTTCGTGCTGGGCCACATGTCGGGCAACCTGCTGATGTTCAAGGGGCCGGCCGCCATCGACGCCTACGCCGCCTGGCTCCACGCCAACCCCCTCCTCCTCTGGACTTCCCGGATTGTCCTGCTCCTCAGCGCCGCCGCCCACGTCTGGGCCGGCGTCACGCTTACGCTTGAGAATCGCGCCGCCCGGGACGGCGGGCCCTCCGTCGACGCTACCCGGCGCGCCACGCTCGGCTCCCGCACCATGCCCTACACTGGACTGGTCCTGCTGGCCTTCATCGTCTTCCATCTCTTACACTACACTTTCCAGGCGGCTGCCCTCGGCGGACAGAAGTTCGACAGCGTTTACCGCATGGTCGTGACGGGCTTCTCCTCCGCCCCGGTCTCCGTCTTCTACGTCGTGAGCATGCTGCTGCTCTGCCTCCACCTCGGGCACGGCTTCAGCAGCCTCTTCCAGACTCTCGGCCTGCGCAATGAGCGCTGGCGCGGCCGCCTCGACCGCCTCTCCCTGGCCTACGCCTGGATCGTGGCGCTCGGCTTCGTCTCCATCCCCGTGGCCGTACTCGCTGGCATCCTCAAGTGAGCTCCATGAACCTCGACGCCAAGATTCCCGCCGGCCCCCTGGCCGATAAGTGGGCCAACCACAAGGCGAAGCTCCGCCTCGTGAATCCAGCGAACCGCTGCAAGTACCACGTCATCGTGGTGGGCTCGGGCCTCGCCGGCGGCGCCGCTGCCGCGACCCTCGGTGAGCTAGGCTACCAGGTCTCCTGCTTCTGCTATCAGGACAGCCCGCGCCGTGCGCACTCCATCGCCGCGCAGGGCGGCATCAATGCCGCCAAGAACTACCAGAACGACGGCGACAGCGCCCGTCGCCTCTTCCTCGACACCATTAAGGGCGGCGACTACCGCGCCCGCGAGGCTAACGTCTACCGGCTCGCCCAACTCTCGACCTCCATCGTCGACCAGTGCGTGGCGCAGGGCGTGCCCTTCGCCCGTGAATACGGCGGCCTCCTCGCCAACCGCTCCTTCGGCGGCGCGCAGGTCTCGCGCACCTTCTACGCCCGCGGGCAGACGGGCCAGCAGCTACTGCTCGGCGCCTACTCGGCGCTGTCCCGCCAGATCGGCCTCGGCTCCGTCAGGATGCACCCGCGGCACGAGATGCTCGACGTGGTGCTCGTCGGCGGGCACGCCAAGGGGATCATCACGCGCGACCTCGTCACCGGCGAGGTGAAGGCCCATTCGGCCGACGCGGTCGTGCTCTGCACGGGCGGCTACGGCAACGTCTTCTACCTCTCCACCAACGCGCAGGGCTGCAACGTCACCGCCACCTGGCGCGCCCACCGCCGCGGCGCCGGCTTCGCCAACCCCTGCTACACGCAGATCCACCCGACCTGCATCCCCGTGCACGGCGAGGACCAGGCCAAGCTCACGCTCATGTCGGAGTCGCTCCGCAACGACGGACGCGTCTGGGTGCCCAAGGTCGCCGCCGACTGCGGCCGCCCGCCGGCCGACATCCCGGAGGAGCGCCGCGACTACTTCCTCGAGCGCAAGTATCCCAGCTACGGCAACCTCGCGCCGCGCGACATCGCCTCCCGCGCCGCCAAGGAGGCCTGCGACGAGGGCCGCGGCGTCGGCCCCGCCGTCGACGGCAAGCGGCTCGGCGTCTACCTCGATTTCTCCGCCTCCATCGCCCGCCTCGGCGAGGGCGTGATCCGCGAACGCTACGGTAACCTGTTCGACATGTACGAGAACATCACGGGCGAGAACGCGTACCGGCAGCCGATGCGCATCTTTCCCGCGGTGCACTACACCATGGGCGGCCTGTGGGTGGACTACAACCTGCAGTCGACCATCCCCGGACTCTTCGTCGGCGGCGAGGCGAACTTCTCCGACCACGGTGCCAACCGTCTCGGGGCCTCCGCGCTCATGCAGGGCCTCGCCGACGGCTACTTCGTGCTCCCGACGACCGTGGCGGACTACCTCGCGGGTGTCGGCCTCGCCGGCCGTCCCTCCTCCGACGGTCCCGAGTTTCGCGCCGCCCTCAAGGACGTCAACGACCGCGTCGCGCGCGTGCTATCGATCAACGGCAACCGCACCGCTCGCAGCTACCACAAGGAGCTCGGACGCATCGTCTGGGACCGCTGCGGTATGGCCCGCGACCGCGCCGGTCTGGAGCGCGCCATCGCCGACATCCGCGGCCTACGCGAGGACTTCTGGCGCAACGTGCGCGTCACCGGCGGGGCCGACGGCCTCGCCCCCGAGCTCGAGCGCGCCGGCCGCGTGGCCGACTTCCTCGAGTTCGGCGAACTGATGTGCCGCGACGCCCTCGAGCGTGAGGAGTCCTGCGGCGGTCACTTCCGCACCGAGCATCAGGATGCCGGGGAGGCGCGCCGCGACGACGGGCGCTTCGCCCACGTGGCCGTCTGGGAATGGCAGGGCGCGGGTGCCGCGCAGCGCCGCCACGAGGAGCCCCTCCGCTACGAGGAGGTCCAGTTCTCCACCCGTTCTTACAAGTGACCGCCATGGCCGCCGACACACCCGATCGCACCCTGCGCCTCAAGCTGCGCGTCTGGCGCCAGCGCGCCGGCAGCCCCGGCGCCTTCGAAGAGCACGAGCTCGCCGCGGTGCCCGTCACCGCCTCGTTCCTCGAGATGATGGACATGCTCAACGAGCAGCTGGTCCGGCAGGGCCGCGAAGCTTTCGCCTTCGACCACGACTGCCGCGAGGGCATCTGCGGCATGTGCTCGATGACAATCAACGGTATGCCGCACGGGCCCATCCCGGGCGTGACGACCTGCCAGCTGCACATGCGGAACTTCCGTGACGGCGAGACGATCACGGTCGAGCCCTGGCGCGCCCGCGCCTTCCCGGTCCTCAAGGACCTCGTGGTCGACCGTTCCGGCTTCGACCGCGTGATCCAGGCGGGCGGCTTCATCACCGTCCGCACGGGCTCGGCGCCCGAGGCCAACAACACGCCGGTGCCCAAGACGGTCTCCGACGAGGCGATGGACGCCGCGGAGTGCATCGGCTGCGGCGCCTGCGTGGCCTCCTGCAAGAACGGCTCGGCGATGCTCTTCGTCGGGGCCAAGGTCACCCACCTCAGCATCCTGCCCCAGGGCCAGCCGGAACGCGAACGGCGCGCGCTGGCCATGGTCAAGGCGATGGACGAGGCCGGCTTCGGCAACTGCACCAACTACGGCGAGTGCCAGGCGCACTGCCCGAAGAGCATCACGCTCGACGTGATCGCCCGGCTCAACCGCGAGTACGTGCGCGCCCGGGTGAAGGAGTTCTTCTCCACCACCGGTAAGCCCCGCAAGGGCGGCGACTGACGCAGGCAAAGCCCGTCCGGGCCTCCTCCGCCCCTCAGTCGGCCGTCTCGACGTCCCCCGAACGCAGGATGACGCGGTTGTTGCCGGTCGCCTCACGCACGGCGGCCAGGAAGGCCGACGTCCCGGACGGGTCGCGCAGGACGATGTCGTAGGAGGCCTCGAGCTGCAGGCCGGCCTGCACGTTCTCCAGGGACCGCAGCTCGTGCCGCGCGAGGTGCGCCGCGAAGGCGGGGGCGAGCAGCGCGCCAGGGTCTTGGTCGGCGCCGAGGCGCGCGCGCAGGCGCAGGGGCGCTGGCGCGGCGGCGAAGAGGTTCGCCCGGGAGAGCAGCAGCGCGAGTCCGCATACGGCCGGGACGGTGACGAGCGCGAGGACGTACTGCCGCGCGCCGACCGCAAGGCCCGCGCCCATGGCGAGGAAGACGAACGCGATGTCGCGCGACTGCCGCACGGTGCGGCGGAAGCGGATGATGGAGAAGGCGGCGAACATGCCGAAGGCGGCGGCCGCGTTGCCTGAGACGACCATGATGGTCAGGGTCACGACGGTGCCGAGAATCACGAGCGTGTGCACATAGTCCTGGGAGTGGCGCTCCGGGCCGCACACGGAGCGGTAGGTGCACGCGACCAGCGCGCACAGCCCGAAGCTAAACAGGATGGCGAAGAGGATTTCTAACACCGCGGGGGAGGGCGCGCCGAAGGACTTCGGGATGAGCAGTGCGTGCAGGCGTTTCTCGAGGGTCGGGGCCTGGGCGATGAGGTTCGTGATCAGTTGCATGGGTGAAGGGGATTCGCGGCGGCCATCCCGGCGGCGTATTTGCTGAAGGGGCAGGGTCGAATTCCAAGCCGCGTGAACAGAAGTGCAATCTCCAACGGCACGGCGCCTTCGCCCTTCACCTCGAGGACCAGCCGGTCCGCTTCGAGAGCCCGCCGGACGAACGCCCGGTCATCGGGCCTCGCCCGGAGGTCCTCGTGCCGGACCATCAGGTCGCGGTCCAGCGTCAGACGGAGGGCGCCGAGTGACCACGCCCTGCGGTCGTAACGCATCAGGCAGGCAGGCCGCAGGCCGGCGGGTCGGGCGAAGCCGGCGATCTCCGCCGCCGCCGCGCGCTCCCCGGGCTCAAGGTCGGCGGCGGCATCTGCGTCACCGCGGGCCAGCGCCGCGCAGGCGGCCGCGGTGCCCCTGGCGCGGACCTTGGCTCCGTCCGGGCCGTCACGGCGCTTGAGCTCGACGAAGGTCGTCGGGGCGATGCGCCCGTCGGCGCTGCCGTAGCAGCGCACGCGCACCTTGCTCCGGAAGGGCGCCCCGCGACGCTGGGCCTCGAGGGCGGAGAATTCCGGGCAGTCGTGATAGAGCGTGAGGACGGGGTAGGATCCGCCGGCGGTCGCGTCGGGAATGAGCGACGGCCCGAGCGCCGACACGAGGGCGTCGGTCTGGTGGGCGCTCACGATGAACTTGTGCTCGAAGCGCGCGGACATCGCTTAGGGCAGGCGGATGAGGGAGATGGTCGAGCGGTCAATCCAGGCTTCGCCGCCGGCGGCCTTGAGCTCCATCACCAGCGTCGGCTCCCCTTCCTCGGCCACGATGAAGTCGGCGCTCACCGAGCGCCACGTCTGGGTGCCCGTCAGCGATTTCAAGGCAGGGCTCTCGGACTGTCCGGAGAGACGGATGCGGAAGCCGGGGCCCTTCGCCGGATCGGCCCGCACCTCCTTGGTGCGCACGCCCGCGGTGATCCGGTATCGTCCGGCCGGCAGCGCCAGCTGAAGCCGCCAGTCCGCTCCGCCTTCGGCATCGACGCCCAGACGGAGGGTGCCACGGCCGTCGAAGTCGGGCTCATTCGCTTTGGCGTCCTTGTCCGTCGAGCGGGTCCAATGGTAGCTTCCGAGGGCGACCGCGCCTCCCGCGCGACGCAGGCGGGAGGCGTCATCGAGTTGCTGGCGGACATGCTCCAGCCGCCGGCGGATGCTTTCGGAGGCGTCGCGGCCGCGGTCGGCGAAGCGCTTGGACTCCTCCACGGAGATCAGGCGTAGCCGGAGCTCCACGGCCTCGGCGACGACGAGTGCGCGCTTGGGCCAGTCGACGGGACGTAGGGCGCGCACGTAGACCTGCGTGAACTGCTCCCGGTAGCGGGCGCGGATGGCCGGGTAGGACCACAGCGCGTCCGGCACGAGTCCGCCCGGCCGGCGGAACACGTACCAGCGGTTGTCGCCGAAGACCTGGTCCATGCCGTGCAGGATGAAGTGAAAGCGCCCGTCGGCGCGGTTCTCGTAGATCCGGTAGTTGTTCCGGTTGAACGAATAGCCGTCCCAGTGGCAGAGGACCTGCTCCATCGCGAGGTGCCGCAGGTAGGCATCGACGTCCACGACGGCGTTGAGGCGCTCGGCGCGCCTCGCCGAATCCTGCTCCTGGCAGGCGCCGATGAGCTCCATCAGCCGCCGGTTGTCCTTGGGATCGCCGCGGTCGACCTCCATGTCGGGCCGAATGTCCGCCACGAAGCCCCCGTCGTAGAGGTGGCCCTTCGTGTCTTTGAAGAAGTAACCGAGGAACTCCGCGTTGAAGCCCTCCTTGAGCACGTAGGGCCCGAGGGCCTGGCCGTTGAGCGAGACCCAGGCGTGCGTGCAGCGCGACGCCGGCACGCCGGCCTTGCGGGCCATCTCTCCCGCGAGTAGCTCGAGCAGCATCGAGCCGTCCTGCGCGCAATTGTTGAGCTGGAACTTCCCCAGCCCGCGGAACTCCTGCTTCTTCTGAGTCTTGTCGGTGCGGATGGAGAAGCCAGGACGGGGGTCGGTGATGGGGCGGAAGCTGCCGGCGGAACCCTTCAGCTTGATGTGGCAGTCTTTGAGCGTGGCGCCGCCCTGCTCGGCGAGGACGAAGTCGACCCAGTCGCGCGGGTCCTTCTCCAGCGCCTTCAGGGCTCCGGGATCGAGGCGGAGGTCGATCCGGGGCAGGGCTCCGGCGAAGAGCGCATCGGGCGAGACCTCACCCGGCGCCTGCTGCGCGACGAGGCGCGTCGCCGCGAGGGCGCTCAGGAGGGCAGGGCGGAGTGCGCTCACGGCGTTCATCCTGCGCGCCGTTCCGGTGCAGTCAACGGCGCACGGGTTCCCCGAACAGCAGCGCGCAGCTTTCGTCGAGACCGCCCAGACGGCAGCGTCGCAGCCAGATCTCCCGGTGCCGGGCGAGCAGCGAAGCCCTTTCTTCGGACGGAAGTCCGCGGCCGAGCGCACGCCGGAATCCGGCGGCGGCGAGGTCGACGCCGAGCGTCAGTTCCTCGCGCACGCGCCGATCGGAAATGCTGGCGGCTGAGGCGCGGCAGCGGTCGAGATGCGCGAGCGAGGCCTCGGCCTCCTTTGCCTTCAAGCCCTCGAGGTGCCCCGGTAGCGCCTCGGGCCCGCAGGTGAGGAAGTCCCAAGAGAGGCTGCGGTTGCGCACCGACTTCGCCGTGAGCTCGTCCAACGTCCCCATGAGGCGCAGCGTCTCGGCGGCCGCGGCGCCGTCGGCGGCGGAGAGGCCGCCTAGGACTGAGCATCCGCGCGCGTGGTCCGGCGAGAGGTTGGCCGTGAAGCGCCAGGCCATCGCGAGGCCCGCGGCCATCGGGAGCCAGGCGGTCGGCCACGGCTGGTGATGGCCGTTGTCGCCCCAGGTGGTGAGCAGGATACCGCGCGCCTCGTGGCGCACGGCCGCGCCGACGGCTTCGGCCTGGTTGGTCAGCGCATTGTCGAGCCGGCCAGTGAAGCTCTGCCAGGCGCTCGTGCCCGGCGCGACGAGGTAGTTCCGCCCGAGTTCGCGGAGGCGTCCGCATTGTTCCTTAAACGGGTGGCCGGCGTCGTAGCCCCACACGACCGGCACGGCGTCGGCCGGCGCGTCCTGCGCGAGCGCGAGGTCCTCGAGGAGGATGTCGCCCCAGAACTGCGGCGTCCGCCCGCGGGCCGTGGCCAGCGCGCACAGCTTCTTGAGATGATCGAGGTAGACCCGGTGCTTCCCGCGTTCGGCGACGGCCTGCTTGCTGAAACCTTGGCCGAGCTCCCACGGTTCGTCGCCGCCAATGTTCACCTGGTGGCTGCGGAAGTTCGGCAAGGTGTCGTCGAGGAGGCCTGCCACGAAGTCGAGCGACGCCTGGTCGGGGCGCAGCGTGCCAGGGATTTCCTTGAACTGGCCGGTCAGCGGATGGATCCAGCCTTCGGGGCATTCGGCCATTGCGCGGTAACGCGGGTGACGGAGCCAGCGCTCCATGTGGCCGAAAGTATTCAGGTTTGGCACGAGCTCGATGCCGAGCGCGGCGCAGGCTTCGTCGAGCTCGCGGATCTCCGCGGGCGTCAGTGGCGAAGCGTCCCGCCAGGCGTCCTCGTGCCCGCGGAAGGCGAAGGCGTGCTCGACGTAGAGCTGGAGCTGGTTGACGCGCAAGTGGCCCAAGGCGCGGACGAGCGCGAGCAGCTCGGCTTGCGTCGGCACGCGCGTGCGCGAGACGTCGAGCATGAAGCCGCGGACGGGCAGGTCGGGCGAATCGGTAATCTCGAGGTGCGGCAGCTCGTCCGGATGTTGCGCGGCAATCTGGCGGAGG
The DNA here is from genome assembly GCA_016871415.1 of Verrucomicrobiota bacterium. Lineage (GTDB taxonomy): Bacteria > Verrucomicrobiota > Verrucomicrobiia > Opitutales > UBA953 > UBA953. The sequence continues at coordinate 11,148 of VHDL01000012.1, read as the reverse complement.
GTCTGCGCGCCGTAGAGCAAGCCGTGCGCGTCTCCGGCGTGGAGGCGGATGCCGCTGGCGAGGATCTCGAGATGGTAGCCTTCCGGTCCGCGTTCCGGCGCATGGACGATTCGGCAGGCACCTTCCGGCGGCCGGGCCAGGGCCGCGCGGGCTTCGTCCATGTTCGTCGGGAGGCCGGCGAGGAAGACGGACGTCGGGTGGGGCAGGGGGGGCGCCTTGAGCCACCCCCCGCGGAGGGTCAGTTCTCTCGGACGAGGGAAGAACCTGAGCACCGGAAGGGCCATATTCCGAGGGTTAGCCCCCACGGCCCGACGGGCAAGACGCTAAGATGGGACCCGACTTCGCTTCCCGCTTGGAACAATCAAGGGAGCACCTACATTTTATTTTTGACCTCCACACCCATGGTACGCTCCTCCCTTGGACTCTTCCTCTTCGCCGCGGCCGCCCAGGCCGTGCCGGAAGGGTTCGTCATCCGCGAGTTCCTCGGTAACGCCCAGGTGCCCGAGATCTACCCGACCGCCGTGTCGGCCGCCGCCAACGGCGACGTCTACGTCTCTTCTGACAAGAACGGCTCCCTCGGCCATGTCCCGGGCATGGGCCGCATCCTCATCGCCCGCGACACCAAGGGCGCCGGCGTCGCCGACCAGGTCGTCGAATACACCAAGGTCGAGAGCCCGCGCGGCGGCCACTTCGTCGGCGGCGTCTTCTACCTCGTCCACCCGCCTTTCCTCTCCAAGTTTCAGGACAAGGACGGCGACGGCAAGGCCGACTACGCCACCGAGCGCACGCTCCTCGTCGATGGCCTCGGCGGCGGCATCGAGCACCCCCGCGGCGCGGACCACACCACCAACGGCTGCCGCATGGGCATCGACGGCTGGCTCTACATCGCCGTCGGCGACTTCGGCGCGGGCCTCCTGCGTGACAACGACGGCGCCCTCGGCCTGGGCGACAAGAAGCGCGTCACCCTGTACGGCGGCGGCGTCATGCGCGTCCGCCCCGACGGCACCGAGCTCGAGAACCACACCGTGATGACCCGCAACATCTGCGACGTGGCCATCTCCCCGACCCTCGACCTCTTCTCCCGCGACAACACCAACGACGGCAAGGGCTGGAACACCCGCTTCCATCACTATACCTCGCTGGCCGACGCCGGCTACCCGCGCCTGTACAAGAACTTCGCCGACGAGATCGCCCACCCCCTCGCCGACTACGGCGGCGGCTCCGGCACCGGCGGCCTCTACCTGAGCGAGCCTGGCTTCCCCGGCGACTTCGGCGAGTCCCTCTTTACCTGCGACTGGACGACCGGCACGCTGCACCGCCACCCGATCAAGCGGTTCGAGGCCACGTTCGTCGCCCAGCAGGAGACCTTCGAGAAGGTCGCCCGCGCCACCGACTTCGACGTCGACGGCAACTCCCGCCTCTTCCTCTCCGACTGGCGCGGCGGCGGCTTCAGCTACCTCGGCACCAACAAGCCGAAGAGCAAGAAGGTCATGAAGGACGGCAAGGAAGTCGAAGAGCCGATCTACTACCCGAACGGCACCATCCAGATCATCACCGCCAAGGACGTGAAGCCCAACGTCTATGTCGACGTCACCAAGCTCTCCGACGCCGACCTCGTGAAGCAGCTCTCCTCGAAGTCCGCCGTCCAGCGCCTCGAGACCCAGCGCCAGATCCTCGACCGCGCCAAGCCCGCGCTCGCCGAGCCCGTGCTCACGATCGCGCGCTCTGGTTCCGAGCACCTCTACGCCCGCGTCGCCGCAATTTTCACGTACAAGCAGCTCCTCGGTGCCAAGGCCAATGCCGGCCTCGTCGGCCTCGCCCAGGACGCCGCCGTCCGCGAGTTCGTCCTGCGCGCGCTCGCCGACCGCACCACGCAGCTCGAAGGCGTGCCGGCTCAGCTCTTCGTCGACTCCCTGAAGGACACCGACCCACGCGTCCGCCTGCAGGCCCTCATCGGCCTCCAGCGTCTCGGCGCGAAGGACGCCGCCCCGGCCATCCTCGCCGCCGCCGCCCAGTGGCCGGCCGACGAGTCCAGGCTCGGCGAAGGCGAACATTACCGCCTGCCGCACACCGCCATCGCGGCCCTCCGCGGCCTCGGCAACGCCCAGGCCTGCCTCGCCGCGCTCGCCGATCCCGCGCAACGCTTTGTCGCCTTCCGCGCGCTCCAGGGCATCCACTCCGACGAAGCCGTCGACGGCCTGCTCAAGCTGAGCCTGAGCGGCGACGAATCCGTCCGCTTCGGCGCGGTCTCCGCGCTTGCCCGCCTCTACCACGTCGAGAAGCCGTGGAACTACAAGGACTGGTGGAACACCCGCCCCGATGATCGCGGCCCGTATTTCGAACCCGTCGCCTGGTCCGCTACGGCGCGCATCCATCAGGGCCTCGAAGCCGCCTACGCCAAGCTGCCGGGCAACCTGCGCATGGCCTCGCTCGAGGTCCTCGCCAAGAACCGCATCGCGATCACCGACCTCAAGCTCGAGGGCCTCGATCCGCTCCGCCTCGCCATGGCCTCCCAGACCCTGCGTCCGGCCGACCAGGCCCTGCTCGTCGACGCCGCCCTGCAGGCTTCTCGCAAGTGGGAGGAGCGCCTCGGCTGCTACAAGGCCCTCCTCAGGGTCGAAGGCGACGCCGGACTCGAACCGCGCGTGAAGGTCCTCGCCGGCTGGTCCAAGGACGCCCAGGCACCCGCTTCCGCCACGCAGGCGATCAGCGACTTCATCTATGAGGCCGAACGCGGCAACCAGGTGAACAAGCTCCGCGCGATGGCCAACAAGGCCGAGGATGCGGCTTCCACGATCCTCTGGAAGGCCTTGCTCAACGTCCTCAGCAGCCCGCTCACCAAGGAGCAGCAGAAGAAGGCCGTCCGCGGCCACGTGGACAAGAATCCGCGCGACCTAGGCTTCTTCCATGCCGTCGCCGACCTCGGCCTCACCGGCTTCGACAAGCAGCTCCAGGAAGGCATGAAGGGAGACAACGTCCTCCAGATCAACGCCGCCAAGGCCGCGCTCGTCGCGGGCAAGCTCGCCGCCGCCAGCAAGGGCAAGAAGATCGCCCAGCTCGACGCCAAGTCCGTCACCGCCTCCGCCCTCAAGGGCCGCGGCAACGTGAAAAGCGGCCAGCGTCTCTTCACCCAGCAGGGCTGCGTGGCCTGTCATGCCGTTGACCTCGCCGCCGAGCAGAAGGGTCCGTACCTCGGCGCCGCCGGCGCAAAGTTCCCGCGCGAATACCTGATCGATTCCATCCTCGATCCGAATAAGGTCGTCGCCCAGGGCTTCCAGACCGTCGTCCTTTCGATGAAGGACGGCCCGGACCAGATGGGCTTCGTCACCGGCGAGGCCGACGGCGTGATCACCCTCCGCAACATCGCCGGCCAGGTCTCCAAGATCAAGCGCGACGACGTGAGGGAAGAGAAGCATCTCCCGCAGTCGATGATGCCGGCCGGTCTCGCCGCCGGCCTCACCGTTGACGAGTTCACCTCCCTCATCGAGTATCTCGTCACCCTGAAGTCGATCGGTGGCTGATCTCCGGTCGCCCCGGACCTGCGAAGGGCGCCGCAAGGCGCCCCTTTTCGTGCCCCTTCCTGCCCCTGCCTTCGTCCGCAGTCCTGCCCCGTCTCCGCCCCCGCCCCTATTTTAAAACGCATCTACTCATACTGATATGATGATGGATGCTTGCTTTTGGGGCTTTCCCCACCATCGTGCTTCCGTCATGGCGAAGACCTCCTCCTTCATCTTCTCCTCCGAATCCGTGGGCGAGGGCCATCCCGACAAGGTGGCCGACAGCGTCTCGGATTCCGTCCTCGACGCCTGCTTGGCGCAGGACCGCTTCTCGCGCGTCGCGTGCGAGACCCTAGTCAAGAGCGACCACGTCGTGATCGCCGGCGAGCTGACCACCAAGGCCCGCGTGAACTTCGAGCAGGTCGTCCGGGCCGCCATCCGCGAGATCGGCTACGTCAACGACGACGACGTCTTCCACGCCGACAAGGTCTTCATCACCAACCTCCTCACCCAGCAGTCGCCCGACATCGCCCAGGGCGTCGACGAGCGCAAGGCTGAGGGGAAGAAGCACGCCAAGATGGGCGCCGGCGACCAGGGCATCATGTTCGGCTACGCCTCCGAGGAGACCCCGGAGCTCATGCCCGCCCCGGTGATGTTCGCCCACCGTCTCAACCGCGCCCTGGCACGCCTCCGCAAGTCCGGCGCCCGCGGCACCGAGTGGCTGCGTCCTGACTGCAAGTCGCAGGTCGCCGTGCGTTATGAGGACGGCCGTCCCGTCGCCATCGAGAACGTCGTCATCTCCACCCAGCACACCGCCGATGTTTCGCACCGCCAGATCGAGAAATTCTGCGTCGAGCAGGTCGTCTGCAAGGTCCTGCCCGCCTCGCTTCTCTCCCGTCACACCGAGTTCCTGATCAACCCCACGGGTCGTTTCGTCGTCGGCGGGCCCCAGGGCGACTGCGGCCTCACCGGCCGCAAGATCATCGTCGATTCCTACGGCGGTATGGGCCGTCACGGCGGCGGCGCCTTCTCGGGCAAGGATCCGACGAAGGTCGACCGTTCCGCGGCCTACATGGCTCGCTGGGTCGCCAAGCACATTGTCGCCGCTGGCGCCGCCGAGCGTGTCGAGATCCAGGCCGCCTACGCCATCGGTCATCCTGAGCCGACCAGCCTGCACGTCGACACCTTCGGCACCGGCAAGGTCTCCGACGAGCGCATTCTCCGCGCCGTGAAGAAGGTCTTCCTCTTCAATCCCGCCGAGATCATCCGCCAGCTCGACCTGCGCCGTCCGATCTACCGCGCCAGCACCCATTACGGCCACTTCGGCAAGAAGGGCCTGCCCTGGGAGACCACCTCCCGCCTGGCCGCCTTCCGCAAGGCCCTCGGCGCCTAACCTTCACACCCACCATGCCCAAGAAATTCAACGATTACGACGTGGCCGACCTCTCCCTCGCGGAGTGGGGCCGCAAAGAACTTCAGGTCGCCGAGCACGAGATGCCCGGCCTCATGGCCCTGCGCGCCAAATACGGCAGGAAGAAGCCCCTGAAGGGCGTGCGCATCTCCGGCTCCCTGCACATGACCGTGCAGACGGCCGTGCTCATCGAAACCCTCGCCGAGCTCGGCGCGGACGTCCGCTGGGCCTCCTGCAACATCTTCTCCACCCAGGACCACGCCGCCGCGGCGATTGCCAAGGCTGGCCTGCCCGTCTTCGCCTGGAAGGGCGAGACCCTCGAGGAGTACTGGGAGTGCACCATGCGCGCGCTCACCTGGCCCGACGGAAGCGGCCCTCAGCTGATCGTCGACGACGGCGGCGACGCCACGCTCCTCATTCACAAGGGCTTCGAACTCGAGAACGGATCCAAGTGGGTGAACACCTCTTCCGAATCCGAGGAGGAGCAGATCATCAAGAATCTGCTCAAGAAGGTCGCCAAGCGGCGCCCCGGACACTGGCACAAGGTCGTGAAGGAGTGGAAGGGCGTCTCTGAGGAGACCACTACCGGCGTCAAGCGCCTCTACCGCATGCTCGAGGAGGGCTCCCTGCTCGTCCCCGCGGTGAACGTGAACGACACCGCGACCAAGGCGAAGTTCGACAACCTTTACGGCTGCCGCGAGTCCCTCGTGGACGGCATCAAGCGCGCCACGGACGTCATGGTGGCCGGCAAGGTCGCCCTCGTCATCGGCTACGGTGACGTCGGCAAGGGCTCGGCCCAGTCCCTCCGCGGACTCGGCGCCACCGTGCAGATCGCCGAGATTGACCCCATCTGCGCCCTGCAGGCCGCGATGGAAGGCTACCGCGTCGTCACCGTTGAGGACACCCTCGGCAAGGCCGACATCTACGTCACTGCCACCGGTAACAAGGACATCATCACCCTTGAGCACATGCTGCGGATGAAGGATCAGGCCATCGTCTGCAACATCGGCCACTTCGATAACGAGATCCAGGTGACCCGCCTCAACGCCCACAAGGGCGCCAAGAAGGACACCATCAAGCCGCAGGTCGACCGCTACACCTTCAAGGACGGACGCCAGCTCTACATGCTGGCCGAAGGCCGCCTGGTGAACCTCGGCTGCGCCACCGGCCACCCGAGCTACGTGATGTCGACCTCCTTCACCAACCAAGTCCTCGCTCAGTTGCACCTGTGGGAGACCCGCGCCCAGGCCAAGCCCGGCGTGACCCTCCTGCCTAAGCACCTCGACGAGGAGGTCGCCCGCCTGCACCTGCAGAAGATCGGCGCGCGTCTCACCAATCTGTCGAAGGATCAGGCCGCCTACATCGGCGTTCAGGTCCAGGGACCCTACAAGTCCGACAGCTACCGCTACTGAGTGGGACGTCAGCCGTCACCGAGGGGGCCGCGCAAGCGGCCCCCTTCTGTTTGGGTCACTTGCCCGCGGGGCGTTGGGCGCGATACCAACGCAGGGCCTCGAGCTCGCCTTTCGACGACGCGATTTCGAAGTAGGTCTCGAAATCCTCCCGGTTCATTTTCATGAGGCCGGTAGCGTCCTTGGTCAGGTCCTTGATTTCGTTGAGCGAGGTCTGGAGGGACACGAGGCGTTCGCCAGCGGTCTGGCCCGAGGGGCCGATGACGGTCAGGGGGTCGAGCTGCTCGACGAAGGAGCGCTCGAGGCTGATGCCGGTGAGCTGGTGGATGAGCATCTGGTCCTCGCCCTGCAGCCGCTGTCCCAGCGAGCGACCGGCCTCGAAGGTCGGCGCCGCGGCGTCGATGTCGCCCTGCGCGATGAAGACGTTGAGCAGGTCGCCGGCGCCCCGGCCCACCGCGGCCAGGTTCTGGACGGCCATGGCGTCCATTGCGCCGAAGGCGGCCAGCTTGGCGGCCAGCGGCTCGTAGCCCGCCTGCGTGAAGGCCTCCTCCGCGCCGGCCATGGCTTCCTTACCATAGTCGGCGAGCGGCCCCTTCTCGATCGAGTCGAAGAGCGCGGCGGCGGCTCGGCCGTAGTCTCCGGCGGCGAGGTCGCGCTGGGCGGCGAGGTAGTCGCCGATCGGGTTGTCGGGCTTGAGCTGGCGGAAGACCTCGAGCGCGGAGGAGCGTTCGTCAGGCGTCTCGCCGCGGAGCGCCAGTTCAAGCTGGGCCGCGGGATCGGTGCCGTCGGCGTTCACGGCTTCGCGCAGGTAGGCGAGGTCCTTCGTCAGACGGAACGCGCAGATGAGGCTGGCCGTGGAGCGGTCCTTCGACTCGAGGTAGGCCTCGACCTGCTCACGGCTGAGCTGGGGCAGCTTGCCGTTGCGGATGCCCTCGAGGACCCGTTCGTAGCCGACCGCCGAGGCGTTGCGCGCGGGGGCGTTGAGGTCGGCCGCCGAGCGTGCGGGCACGTCGCCCCGGGGTAGGGCGACCTCGCGGGACGGCGACCACGGGCCGGGGATCTCGAACTTGCGTCCGAAGATCGCCCAGACCAGGGCGGCCCCGGCGACCATGCCGAGCAGGAAGCGGCTGCCGCCCGGTGACGGCTCCTCGTCCATCCGGTCAGACCTTCTCGAGCGACCAGGGCTTGCGCAGCTCGCGGGAGAGCATGGCGGTCGCGCCCGTGTCGTTGATGAACTTGCCCGCGCCGCCGTCGAACTTCAGCTTGCGGCCGGTGAACACCGCGGCGTTGCCGAGGTGGCCGACGGCCGTGGTGTGGTGCGCGGCGAGCGCGTGGGCCACCGGGCGGCGACGGCTGCGGACGCAGTCGACGAACTCCTGGTGATGGTCGGTCGTGCCGGGGCAGCGCCAGGCGTCCGGCCCCAGGTCCTTGTCCCAGAGCCCTTCGACGGAGCAGGTCTGCTTGCCGCGGTTGACGTAGATTTCGCCCTTCTCCCCGTGGAAGCGCACGCCCATGAACTTGCTGCTGATGTTGACCGCGAGTCCGTCGGCGTAGGTCACCGTGTAGTCGTAGTCGCGGTGCGTGTCCCAAGGGCCTTCGCGCAGCGTGCCCGTGCCTTCGACGGCGACCGGGAATTCGGCATCCTTGCCCATGGCCCAGAGGGCGATGTCGGGGTGGTGGCAGACCCAGTCGAGCAGCTGGCCGCCGCCGAAGTTGGTGTGCCAGCGCCAGTGGAAGTGGAAGACGCGCGGATCGTAGGCGAACTCGGCCGAGGGGCCGACCCAGAGGTCGTAGTCCACTTCCGCCGGAGGCTTCTCGCCGGCCTTCGGCGCCTCGGGCATCTGGTGTCCGTTGGGCCCCGTGCCGACCTCGACCTTGTGGATCTTGCCGATGGTGCCGTTGCGCACGAGCTCGATGGCGCGGCGGAAGTTGCCCGTGGAGCGCTGCCACATGCCCGTCTGCCAGACGCGGCCGTTGTCGCGGGCGGCCTCCACGATGGCGCGGCCTTCGGCGAAGGTCTTCGCGAGCGGCTTCTCGCCGTAGACGTCGACGCCGGCGCGCAGGAACGCGCAGCTGATCACGCCGTGCCAGTGGTCGGGCAGGCCGTGCGTCATCGCGTCGGGCTTCTCCTTGGCGAGCACCTCGCGGAAGTCCTGGTAGACCTTGGGCGCCGACTTCTGTTTCGCCTCAACGGACTTGGAGGCGGAGTCGAGCACGCGGCGGTCGACGTCGCAGAGGGCGATCACCTGCACGCCCTGAACGGTCATCAGCTTGCGGAGGTTGCTGCCGCCCATGCCCTTGAGGCCGATGCCCACGAGCTGGACGCGGTTGCTGGGCGCCACGGCGCCGTCCTTGCCCAGCGCGGACGCCGGGATGATGGACGGGAAGCTGAGGGCGGCTCCGGCCAGGCCGGAGTTTTTCAGGAAGGAGCGACGGGAGGACTTGTTCATGGGGAGGGGTGGGTTCTTGAGTAAGGGTTCAGGCCGAGGGTGGCAACAGGGATGAGGGTGGGGGTCGGATGGGGAATGATCTAGGGATGGGGGCGGGGCAGGGGCAGAGCGTGCCTTGGCCGTGGGGCCTTCCCGTTTGCCGCAGGTGGCTTACTTGCGGATGACCCAGCGGATGCCGCCCAGGATGTGACGGACGAAGAGGTCTTCGGAAAAGGATTCCTTGGTGTGGCCGCCGGCGGTGTAGAACATGCGACCTTGGCCGACTTCCTTGCACCACGCCATCGGATGATGGGCGCCCATGGCCGACTTGCCGGCGTCGTAAGTGGTCTCGTCGATGGTCAGCAGGATCTCGATGTCACGCTGCATGGGCTTGCGGAAGTTGTACCACTCGTCGCGTCGCTTCCAGTTGCGGGGCAGGTGCACGGTCGAAGGATGGTCGGTGACGGCCGGGCGCAGCACGGCCTCCTGGATGGCGGGATGCCCATTGAAATAGCCTCCGATCATCTTCCCGTACCAGGGCCACTTGTATTCGGTGTCGGAGGCGGCATGCACCCCGACGAATCCGCCGCCGGCTTCCATCCACTGTTCGAAGGCCTTGCGTCGTGCGGCGCCTTCCTTCTCGGCCGCGGCCTTGACCTCGGGCGCGGCGTCTTTGGCCACGGAGGGAGGCATGATGTCTCCGGTCGTGCTCATGAAGGCCACGACACGATAGCGGGCCAGGTTTTCGGAAGTGAAGACCGCCGAGTCCTCGGAGAGGTCGACCTGCAACCCGAGGGACTCAAACTGCTTCTTCAGGAGCTCGTTGCCGACCGGGATGGAGTCCTTGTGACGGAAGCCCGCGGTCTTGGAGAAGACCAGCGCGCGGTCGGGTTCGGCGGCGAAGGCGACGGCGGCGATGAGCAGGGCGAGGAGGGAGCGCATGGGGGTAGTTGTATAGGGACAGGGGCAGGGACAGGGACAGGGGCGGGGACAGGGGTAGGGGTGGGGGCGGGGTGGAGGTTACTTCGCCGCTTCGAGCTTCTTGATGAGTCGTCCGAGGGCGGCCTTGGTCGCCTCGTTGCTCACGGACTGCTCGGCCTTGCGCAGGGCTGACAGGTCGGCGGCGGTGGCGAGACGGAGCAGGCCCTTCTGGCTTTCCATGCGCATGTCCTCCTCGGCGACCGTCTCGCAGAGGGCTGCGGCCACCGCCCGGTTGTTGCGTGTCACGGAGGCGCGGATGAGTGCGGTCCTCGAGACGGAGGGCAGGCCCTTGTCCTTGATGCCTACGATGAAGGCGTCGGTCACGCCGGGGCCTGAGGTCTTGCCGAGGGCTTCCGTGACGGTCTCCGCGAGCGCTTCATCCTTGGCGAGTGCGGCGAGGAGCGGCACGGCGCGCGCGCCGCCGATCTCGGCGAGCGCCAGGGCGGCGTCGACGCGCACGGGTGAGTCGGCCTTGCCGGCGAGCGCGGCGACGGCGTCGGCCGCCGACGTGACCTTGGCCTCCGCGAGGGCGGCCAGCAGCAGGCGCGCGGTGTCGGCGTCGGTTTCGGCGAGCAGGCCGGCCGCGGCCTTCGCCAGCGGGCCGGCGGGCTCATCGAGCAGGCGTTCGCGCAGCGCGTCGACCGCGGCGCGTCGCACCTCCGGCGCGGAGGCCTTGTCGCGCAGTGCGTCAACGGGCGCGGCCTTGCCGGAGCGGAACTCCTTCAGCGCGGCGGCGTACTTGGCGTGATCCTGCCGTGCGGGCTCGGCGGTGAGCGAGGCGGCCAGGGCGAGGAGGAGCAGGGCGGGGCGGAGCATGGCGGGGGCGTATGCCGAAGGTGACGAGGCCGGCCCTTCTTTCAATCCCGCACCCTTTCCCGTCCGCACTTTTACCCTTTCGCCGCCGCCGGGGGCGGGCAGGATGAAGGCATGTCCGAACCGCTGCATTCCCTCCGTGAAGCCAAGGCCCTGCCCCTCGGTTCACGCTTCCATGCCATCTGCGCCCTGGGCGAGGTCGCCGTGCGCACGGCCAAGAACGGCTCCCAGTATCAGGAGTTCACCGCGGCGGACGCCACCGATGACCTGAAGGTGCGCGTCTTCAACGACTCTCCCCTCCGCCAGGCCCTCGTCGGACTCAAGGCGGGCTCCGTCGCGCGCGTCAGCGGTTCGGTCGGCGAATACGTCGGACGGCCCGACCTCAAGGTCGACGGACTCGCCCCGCTTTCGGACGCCGAGCGCGCCGATCCTTCGGTGATGGGCCGTCTGACGCCCGTCTCGCGTCACGATCCCGTGAAGATGCGTACCGACCTCATGGGCATCGTCGGCCGCATCCCGCACGAAGGCCTGCGCAACACCGTCCTTTCGGTCCTCGAGGAGCACGGCGAACGCTTCTGTGAGTCGGTGGCCGCCACGGGCATGCATCA
>VHDL01000011.1 GCA_016871415.1 Verrucomicrobiota bacterium | reverse complement strand
CTTGCTGCTTTTCGGCCAGGCCGCGCCCTCCGTGGACGAGAAGGTCCGCGCGGCCGTGAACGACAAGGCGACCGAATGGCACCACCGCTACCGCACCGTCGACCAGTTCAACATCTACGGCGGCCGTTCGCGCATCAAGTATGAGGGCGTCGAGAACGCCACCGTCATCGGCCGCGAGCTTTCCAACCGCGACCTCAAGACCGCCAACCGCGACAAGGCCGTCTGGGCCGCCGCCCAGGGCAAGGACTTCAAGGTCAGCGACGACAACCTCCTGCCCGACGTCTCCGTGCCGCCGAACCGCAAGGAGCCTGTGCCCTACCTGCCCGGCCCTGAGACCCTGCAGCACCTCGGGTCGCCCGACGGCACCCAGATCGAATTCATCGCCGACGAGACCACCGTGCCGGACCTGATCAATCCGGTGCAGATGAACTTCGACAACAAGGGCCGCCTCTGGATCGCCTGCTGGCCCAACTATCCCGAGACCAACCCCAAGACCAAGGTCTTCGACAAGCTCCTCGTCCTGGACCTCGACCCCGCGACCGGCAAGGTCGTCAAGTCCTCCGTCTTCCTCGACGGCCTGAACTGCCCCACCGGCTTCCAGTTCTACAAGGACGGCGTCATCCTCATCCAGTCGCCCGACATCTGGTACGTCCGCGACACCGACGGCGACGGCAAGGCCGACTGGAAGGAGCGACTGCTCACCGGCATGGACGCGGCCGACTCGCACCACGAGACCAACTCCATCTGCTATGAGCCGGGAGGCGCGATCTACCTCTCCGACGGTGTGTTCCACCGCTCCCAGGTCGAGACCGACCGCGGCGTCATGCGTAACGTCAACGGCGCCATCTACCGTTTCGAGCCCCAGACCGGGAAACTCTTCCGCCACGCCCCGTACAACTTCGCCAACCCCCACGGCCGCGTCTTTGACTACTGGGGCAACGACCTGATCACCGACGCCACCGGCAACGCCAACTACTTCGGACCCGGCTTCACCGGCCACCTCGACAGCGGCGCGCACCCAGGCTACTTCCAGTTCTGGAACCGCCCCTCCCGCCCCTGCCCGGGCACGACCATCCTGAGCAGCCGCCACTTCCCCGACGACTGGCAGGGCGACTTCCTGAACGCCAACGTCATCACCTACCAGGGCGTCTTCCGGGCCAAGCTCGAGGAGGACGGCGCCGGCATCAAGGGCACGACCCTCGAGCCCGGGTTCCTCTACGCCAAGGACATCAAGACCCACCCGAACTTCCGTCCCTCCGGCATGGCCGTGGCGCCCGACGGCTCGGTCTACGTCCTCGACTGGTCGCAGATGCTCATCGGACACCTGCAGCACCACCTGCGCGACCCGAACCGCGACCACCACCACGGCCGCCTCTACCGCGTGACCTACCCGTCCCGCCCCCTGCTCAAGCCCAAGAAAATCGACGGCGAGCCGGTCGAGGCCCTGCTCGAACTGCTCAGGGAGCACGAGGACAACGTGCGTCAGCGCGCCAAGGTCGAGTTGCACAAGCATGACTCGGACAAGGTCATCGCCGCCGTCCAGAAGTGGGTGAAGCAGTTCGACCCGGCCAAGGCCGAGGACGCCCACCACGTCCTCGAGGCGCTCTGGGTCCACCAGTGGCACGACGTCGTGAACCTCGACCTCATCCGCGCCCTGCTCAAGTCGCCCGCCCACCAGGCCCGCGCCCAGGCCCTGCGCGTCGTCTGCTACCAGCGCGAACGTATCCCCGACGCCCTGGCCTTCGCCACCGCCGCCGTCGAGGACCCGCACCCCCGCGTGCGCCTCGAGGCCGTGCGCACCCTCAGCTTCTTCAAGGGAACCGACGTGAAGCCAGCGGTCGCCGCGGCCATGAAGCTCAAGGACGACAAGGACCGCTTCATCAACTACTGCTTGCGCCAGACCGTGAAGCAGCTCACCTCCCTGCCCGAGGGCCAGGGACTCGTCGACCCCAAGGTCCTCGTGCCGCCGAAGGAGGTCTCCTACGGGCCCTCGGACCGCAAGCTGTCCCAGGCCGACAAGAAGCTCTACGACCTCGGCAAGGAAGTCTACTTCCGCGAGGCGCACTGCATGACCTGCCACCAGCCCGACGGCAAGGGTGCCGATACGCCCGGCAAGCCCGGCGTGGGCGCCTATCCCTCGCTCGTGAAGAGCGACTGGCTCGAAGGCGATCCGGACCGAGTCATCAAGATCGTGCTCAACGGCCTCTACGGCCCCATGAAGCATGCCGGCCGCATCTATGGCGACATGGCCTCGGGTCAGCCCGCCATGACCGGCCTCGGCCAGCTGCTAAAGGACGAAGAAGTGGCCGCCGTCATCACCTACGTGCGCCAGTCGTGGGGCAACAACCTGCCGCCCGTGAAGGCAGCCGACGTCAAGCGCGTGCGCGAGGCGACCAAGTCCAAGACCGACATGTACGTCGCGGAGGAGGTGCTCAAGGCGCACCCGCTGCCTGAGCCTGCCGCCAAGGGCAAGAAGAAGTGAACGGACCGTCCGGCCCGCGAGGCGCGCCGCGAGGCGCACCCTTCTTTTTTATTCACATCGCGGCGCATGACACGACGACCGCTTGCATGAGGACCGACGGCGGGCACGATGACCGAAGATGAGACCCGCACTCTGGCAGGCTGTCGCCGAAAGGCTCAAGGTCCTGCGTCCCACCGCGCGCCTCGTCGCGTCCGACCATTTCAACGTCCGCGTGACCCTGCCGGGTTCCAACGCGCGCCTGCGCATGTTCTACCAGCCCCGCGAAGGCGAGGTGCCCGGCGAGGCGCGCGTCTGGCTGACCTTCGAGGGCGCGCGTGAGCTAGGGGCCGTGATGCAGTTCGTCGATTCGCAGGACCGCCTGGCCAAAACCGCGCCGCATCCGCTGCACTTCAGCCAGCGCATCGAGAAGGACCGGCCCGACGGTCTGGTCGAGGCGACGTTGGGCTTCCAGACCGGCGTGGTGTCTTGGCATGGCGACGAGCTGGTCGCCCGTTTCGCGGGCTATTACGCCGAAGGGGCGGACGCCCTCTTGAGCCTGCATTCCGAACTGACCCGCAAGGCCGGCTGAAGGGCCGCCGGGGCGGGGTTAATCCTTCCCTTCTAGGGCGGGAGGGGCTTTAAATCGCTCCTTCTCGGCCCGTCCATGACTTCCGCCCAAGTACGCCAGTCGTTCCTGGACTTCTTCAAGTCCAAGCGGCACGCCATCGTGCCCTCGTCCAGCCTCATGCCGGACTCGCCGAACCTGCTGTTCACCAACGCCGGCATGAACCAGTTCGTGCCGATCTTCCTCGGGCAGACCAAGTGCCCGTACTCCCCCGGCCGCGCGGCGGACACCCAGAAGTGCATCCGCGCGGGCGGCAAGCACAACGACCTCGAGGACGTCGGCCTCGACACCTACCACCACACCTTCTTCGAGATGCTGGGCAACTGGTCCTTCGGGGACTACTTCAAGCGCGAGGCGATCGACTTCGCCTGGGAGCTGGTGACCGAGGTCTGGAAGTTTCCCAAGCACCGCCTGTACGCCACCGTGTACAAGCCCGACAAGACCAAGGGCGACCCCTCGGAGTTCGACCAGGAGGCGTGGGACGTGTGGGCGGAGAAGTTCCGCGCCGCCGGACTCGACCCCGCCGTGCACATCGTCAACGGCAACAAGAAGGACAACTTCTGGATGATGGGCGAGACCGGCCCCTGCGGCCCCTGCACCGAACTGCACGTCGACCTCACGCCGACCGGAGACACCCGGGGCGCGCTCGTCAACGGGAGCGACGCCCGCTGCATGGAGATCTGGAACCTGGTGTTCATCCAGTTCAACGCCAACCCCGACGGCACCTTCACGCCCCTGCCCGCCCGTCACGTCGACACGGGCATGGGCTTCGAGCGCGTCTCGGGCATCATGCAGTGCACGAAGGGCTTCAAGGACTTCTCCGGCGTCATCTCCAACTACGAGAGCGACGTCTTCACGCCCCTCTTCCGCCGCCTCGAAGAGCTTTCGGGCAAGAAATACGGCTCCACCCTGCCCGCCCCCGGATCGACCGGCACCACGCAGCAGGAGAAGGACGACGTGGCCTTCCGCGTCATCGCCGACCACATCCGCACGCTGTCCTTCGCCATCGCGGACGGCATCCAGCCCGGCAACTCGGACCGCAACTACGTCCTGCGCCGCGTCCTGCGCCGTGCGGTCCGTTACGGCCGGACGCTCGGGCTGAGGAACGGCTTCTTCCACCAGCTGGTGGGCGTGCTCGCCGACTCGATGGGCGACGTCTTCCCCGAGATCCGCACGCGCCGCGCGGTGGTGGCCGACGTGATCCGCCTCGAAGAGGAGTCCTTCAACCGCACCCTGGACAAGGGCATCGCGCTCTTCGAGGAGGAGGCGTCCAAACTGAAGGCCGGCGGCACCGTCTCCGGAGCAGTCGCATTCCGCCTGTATGACGAGCAGGGTTTCCCGCTCGACCTCACCCAGCTCATGGCCCGTGAACGCGGGCTGACCGTCGACATCGCCGGCTTCGAGAAACTGATGGAGGAGCAGCGCGCCCGCGCCCGCGCGGCGCAGAAGAAGCAGGTCATCACGCTTTCCGACGTGGGCTCCGAGCACCCGACGGCGTTCGTCGGACACGACGCCCTCGCGACGCAGGCCAAGGTCGTCCAGGTCGCCAAGATCAAAGGCCACACGGCCGTCATCTTGGACCGCTCCCCCTGCTACGCCGAGATGGGCGGACAGGTGGGCGACACCGCGGCAATCTCCCTCGGCGGCCGCCAGTGGCGCGTCACGGACACACAGAAGTCAGGCCAGACCTGGCTGCACTTCCTCGACGGCGAGGACGCCCCGGAGACGGGCGCCACGGTCGAGGTGTCGGTGGACCGCGCGCGACGCGACGCCATCCAGCGCCACCACACGGTCACCCACGTCCTGCACTGGGCGCTGCACGAGGTCGTCTCCAAGGAGGCCTCGCAGAAGGGCTCCGCGGTCGACCCGACGAAGCTGACCTTCGACTTCAACGGCCAGGCGCTCACGCCGGGCCAGCTGGCCGACGTCGAGCGTCTGGTGAACGAGCGCGTGCTTGCCGACGAGCCGGTGTCCTGGACCGAGGTGCCCTACGCCTCCGTGAAGGGCCGCCCCGACATCATGCAGTTCTTTGGCGACAAGTACGGCGACGCCGTGCGGGTCGTGCAGGTGGGCGGCAAGGCCGGCGCGCTCGACGGCTGGTCGATGGAACTCTGCGCCGGCACGCACGTCCGCCGCACCGGCGAGATCGGGCTCTTCCGCATCACCGGGGAGAACGCCATCGCCGCGGGCGTGCGCCGCATCGAGGCCCTCGCCGGACTCGCCGCCTACGAGCGCGCCCACGCTGACGCCGAGCTGCTGAAGTCGCTCTCCGCGGCGACGAACACGCCCGTGGTCGACCTGCTGAAGCGCCTCGAACAGGTGATGGAACAGTCCGCCGCGCTCGAGAAGAAACTCAAGGCCTACCGCGATAAGGAAACCTCGCAGCTCGCCGATGCCCTCGCCGCCAAGGCGAGCGACCGCGCCGGCCTGAAATACGTCGTCTCCCAGGTCAGCGCCGAGACCCCCAACGACCTCCGTGACCTCGGAGCCAAGGTGGCCGGCAAGGTCGGCCCCTCCGCCGTCGTCATCCTCGCCGCCACCTTCGGCGACAAGGTCTCCGTCGTCGCCAACTGCGGTGCCGACGCCGTCAAGGCGGGTAAGTCCGCGGGCAAGATCGTCTCCGAGGCCTGCGCCCGCATGGGCGGCAAGGGCGGAGGCAAGCCCGACGCCGCAATGGGCGGCGGCACCGACGTCTCGAAGCTGGCGGAGGCCCTGGAGGCCGCCGGAAAGGCCTGAGCGGGGGCTTCGGCCGCCCGCCTTGGCCTTGCCCTCCCGGGCCGGGCCCACAAGACTGACCCAATGGCCATCCGCCGTCTGGCACTCGTCGTGAACCGCTCCAAGACCGGAGCGGAGGACATCGTGCAGGCCGTGCGCTCGGCCGCCCAGGCGGCGGGCGTGACCCTAGAGGTGGCCTCGGGCTGGCCGGTCGACCGGGCGGTGCTCCGCGGGGCTGACGCCTGCGTGGTCGTGGGCGGCGACGGCACGTTCCTCGGCGTGGCCGAGGCCGCCGCGCTGGAAGGCGTCCCCCTGTTCGGCATCAACCGCGGCAAGCTCGGCTTCCTCGCCGCCTACCCCGGCGAGGACGTCGCGGCCACCGTGCGCTCCGTGCTGGCCGGCGACTGCCGCCGGGAGGAACGCGCGCTGCTCGAGGTGCGCTTCGCCGACGGCACCTTCGCCCTCGCCCTCAACGACGTGGTCCTCAAGACCCGCGAGGCCTTCCGGATGGGACGCTTCTCCGTGCGTGCCGATGGTGCCCCGGTGAACGAATACCGAGCCGACGGACTGATCCTCGCCACCCCGACGGGCACCTCCGCCTACAGCCTAGCCGCGGGCGGACCGCTGGTCGACCCAGCGGCTTCCGTGATCGCCCTCACGCCCATCTGCCCGCACACGGTGTCGAACCGCTCCGTGGTCTTCGACGGCGAGGCGGAGCTCGAGGTGCGCAGCGAGGACGGCGCCCTGCTCGGCGTGTCCGTCGACGGACGTCCCACCCTCGAGGCCGCCGGACGCCTTCCGCTCATCGTGCGCACCGCCAAGGTGCGCCTCGGCCTGCTCCGCCCCACGAACCTCTCCCATTTCGACGTCCTGCGCAGCAAGCTGAAGTGGAGCTGAGGTGGGCGCAGCCCGACCCAGCTCAACAGGAACAGGGGCCGGGGCTAGCAGATGACCCGAACAGGCTTCTGAACTTACTGATTTGCCTGCCATGGCAGCCCTAGCCCAAGCCCTGGCTCTAGCCCGAGCTTTCGCTTCCTTCTGGCTCTCCGGGAACCCATACCCTACATACCTGTCCTCACCTGACCCCATGGCCACCCTGCCCCCCACCCTCCGCGCCCTCGCCGCCCTGCTCGTGGCCGCCGGCGCCCAAGCCCACACCGCCGGCGAAGAGATGTCCAAGGCGGCCAACGCCTTCCTCGGTTCCCTCAAGGCCGAGCAGAAGACCAAGGCGACGTTCCAGTTCGATGACGCCGAGCGCACCAACTGGATATTCGTACCGTCGGCCCGCAAAGGACTCCCGCTGAAGGAGATGAATCCCGGTCAGCGTCATTTCGCTCAGGCCATCCTCTCCGTCGCCCTCAGCGGCCGAGGACATATGAAGGCCGAATCGATCATGGCGCTCGAGCACGTGCTCTTCGAGCTCGAGGGCGGTTCCGGCCCCAAGCGCGACGCGGAGAACTACTTCGTGTCCATCTTCGGCACCCCTGACGTCAAGGGCACCTGGGGCTTCCGCTGGGAAGGCCATCACCTCTCGCTCAACTTCACCCTCGTGAAGGGCGAGCTCGTGAGCTCCACGCCCTCGTTCTTCGCCAGCAACCCTGGCAAGATCAAGGAAGGCCAGCCCGGACCGGTCGGCTTCGAGCTGCTGGAGTTCGAGGACGACCTCGGCCGTCAGCTCGCCAAGTCCCTCACCCCCGATCAGCGCAAGAAGGGCTTCCTCAACAAGGACCCCTTCAAGGACATCGTGACCGGCAACAAGCAGAAGGCCGACGGCCTCATCAAGCACGCCGGCATCCCGGCCTCCGAACTCACCCTCGAACAGCGCCAGACGCTCGCGAAGATCATCTACGAATACGTCAGCCGCACGCGCCCCGACTTCGCGGTGCGCGAGCTGCAGGCCATCGACGCGGTGAAGGACCAGATCCTCTTCGCCTGGAACGGGGGCCTCGAAGTCGGCGAAGCGCACTACTACAGCATCCAAGGTCCGACCTTTCTCTTCGAACTGGCGAACTTCCAGGGCGGCGCGAACCACGTCCACGCCTCCTGGCGCGACCTGAAGAAGGACTTCGCCTACGACCCGCTCCGCGAGCACGCCAAGGAGCACGCGGCGGGCAAGTGAGCCGATGAAAAGACCCTGGGCGACCGGGGTTTTTCGCGTGCGACAAGGTCTCTTCGCTGCGCCAGGTCAGGTCACCGGCCGGATGACGTCCACCCGCAG
The DNA here is from genome assembly GCA_016871415.1 of Verrucomicrobiota bacterium. Classification (GTDB taxonomy): domain Bacteria; phylum Verrucomicrobiota; class Verrucomicrobiia; order Opitutales; family UBA953; genus UBA953. Next base: position 57,391 of record VHDL01000011.1, on the reverse strand, counting down.
AGGTGATGGCAATCACGTCCCTACTTCACGATTTCTCTCCACCCGACCATCGCCTCCTTGAGCAGCGCCACAGGCTCCATCTTGATGCCGAAGCCCTGGAAGCCGAAGGGGCCGCGATAGCCTGCCGCGCGCACGCCCGAAACGAAAGCCTTCACGTCATAGGAACCTCGTCCGATAGGCTGGATGAGCCGGTCCCAGCCCATCTTCGCGGTGTCGCCGGCGTCGGTGCCGTTGATGGTGATGAACTCCAGCCTGGGCAGGGCCCGACGGATGAGCGGCAGAGGATCGGCCTGTCCTCCGTCGACCTTGAGCCAATGGCAGAGATTGAAGGTGACGGTGAGACGGGGGTCGTTGATGCGCTCAGCGGCGCGCAGGCAGGTCTCAAACCGGTCGCCCCAGAAACCGGCATGCGGGTAGAGCGAGATCCGGACCTTCCGAGGTCCGGCGTAATCAAGCAGACGGCGCAACGTGGCGTCCACGACGGCCTCACGCGCCCGCTCCACGGGACGCGAAGCGGAGCCCTCGCCGAGTTCGACCCTCTGGATCGCGAACCAGAGCACGGCGTCGAGTCCGGCGAGGTCATCGACCGCGCGGGTGAGGTCGGCGGGCAACGCGGAATCCCGCGCATCGAAACGGGCCACGTGGTAGGCGTTGTAGAACCTGAGCCCGCGTGCACGGAGGGCCTCGGCGTGGGCCCGGGCCGAGGAAGGCCGACCGCCCAAGCCCGCGTAGCCGAGCTCAGCGAGCAGCGCGGCGTTCTCGGCCGGCGCCAGACGCGCCGCGGTGTCCATGGCGAAGAACTCAGGCCCTTCCGGTGCGGAAGAGGCGCAGCCGCAGAGGCCGCAGGTCAGCGAAAGCAGGAGGAGTCTCATGGTCGAATCGTGACGCCGCGCTCACGCAGACGGCCGATGAAACCATCGGCATCCGGCGGGGTGATGATGAAGCTGCGGAAGAGGCCCGTCCGCCGGCGCAGACGCACCACGCGGGAGGGCCGGAGCGAGACCGCGTAGTGCTCGTTCCAGAAATCCCAGCGGCGGTCGGCCCATTCGATGTCGGCCAGCGGGACCTTGCGGACCGACCGACCGTACATGAGCACCCGCACATGCGCGTCGTCGACCGCGAAGGACATCCCGGCGCACACCGCCCAGGTGAGCAGGACGGCGAACGTGATCGCCGCCAGAAGGGGCGCCAGATGGACGAGGAGCTCCACGGGAGGCATCAAACTCGGCCAATTTGTGGTGGCAACACCGCCAAGACCATCCTCGCCTTGCCCCGAAGGGCTTGAGGGGTTGGATGAGGGGATGGCGAAAGCCTTCCGACCGGTCAACACCAACACCCTCTGGGCGGCCGTTGGCGTGCGCACCCTGCGTCGACGGGGCCTCACCCACGTGGTGATCTCACCCGGCTCGCGCTCGACCCCCATGGCCGCGGCGTTCGCGGAAGAAGCGGGTGTCCAGGTGACCGTGGCCCTGGACGAACGCTCGGCCGGCTTCATCGCGCTGGGCATCGCCAAGGCGACCCACCGCCCCGCCGCCCTGCTCTGCACTTCCGGCACGGCGGTCGCCAACTACCTGCCGGCGGTGATCGAGGCGCGCATGTCGGCCACGCCGTTGCTCGTTCTCTCAGCGGACCGCCCGGCCGAGCTGCGGGAATGCCACTCCGGGCAGACCATCCGCCAGAACGACCTCTACGGCAGCTATCCCGTCTGGACCACCGAGGCCGCCGCGCCCAGCACCAGCCCGAGACTTCTGCGCCACTGGCGGCAGACACTGGTGGACGCCTGGCAGCGTTCGCAGGGTCCGCTCGCCGGGCCCGTGCACCTCAACCTCCCCTTCCGCGACCCCCTGACCCCCTCGGAGGCCGAGCCGGGCTTCAAGCTGCCCGTCGGCTTTGATCTCGAAAGTTTCACCGACCTGCCCGCCTGCCCCGTCGTCCATTCCTATGTCACCTCCTTCTCGGTCGCCGAGGCGCTGCCCAAGACACCGCGCGGCGTCATCGTGGCCGGCCCCCAGCATTTCGAGGACCGCGATGATTCCGCCCAGGCCCTGCTCGAGCTCTCGCTCTTCACCGGATGGCCGATCCTGGCCGACGGCGCCAGCACGCTCCGCGGCGACCTCGCCTCGAGCGGACGCCTGATCTCCGCCTACGACCTCATCCTGCGCGACTCCGGCGAGGCCCGGGCGCTCGCCCCCGAGGCGGTCGTCGTCATCGGCCCCCTGCCCACGAGCAAGGCCCTGCGCACCTGGCTGGAGAAAGCCGACGCCCCGACGCTGCTCATCGGCCGTCCCGGCGAGAACACCGACCCGACGCATGCGCGCTGGAGCCGAATCGACGGGGCCATCGCCTCCACGGGCATCAAGCTGACCGAGCAGAAGAGCGCCTACCTCACGAGCTGGAGGAAGCGCCAGCGCACCGCGCGCACCCGGCTCGACAAGCTCGTCGCCGGCGAACGCCTCTTCGAGGGCGGCATCATCAGCCGGCTCGACCAGGCGCTCGGGATGCACGATCGTCTTTTCGTCGGCAGCAGCATGCCCATCCGCGACCTCGAGTGGTTCTACCATCCCTCCGGTCCCGGCCCCGAGATTCTCTCCAACCGCGGCGCCAACGGCATCGACGGCACCGTGTCGACCGCGCTGGGCGCCTCGCTCGACGGCCGACGCACCGTGCTGCTTTGCGGCGACCTCGCCTTCCTGCACGACTCCAACGCGCTGCTCTCGGCCTACGGTCACCCGGGCGACCTCACCGTCGTCGTGATCAACAACCAGGGCGGCGGCATCTTCAACCACCTGCCCGTGGCCGGCCACGCCCGCTTCGAGCAGCTCTGGGGCACCCCGCAGGCCACCGACCTCGGACGCCTGTGCGCCGCGCACCGCGTGCGTCACGACCTGGCCGAAGGCTGGGCCTCCTTCCGCCGGCTCCTCGAAGTCCGCGGCAAGGGCGTGCGCGTGATCGAACTGCGCACCGACCGCGAGGCCGACGCCGCCTGGCGCCTCAGGTCTTTCCGCAAGCGTACGGCTTGAGCCGCATCGCCCCCACGCGTCCACGCCGCGCCGGTAGGGACGTGATTGCCATCACGTCCGTGGGCGGATCGAGCTTGGAATGGTCGGTGACCTAGCCCGGCGCCACGCACGTGCGTCGGCGAACGGCGGCCATGGCAATGTCCGCCCTACCCAGGACAGCTTCTGCGCCTCTCCCCGTGTCCCCGTGTCAACTTGCCCACGTGCCCTGAGCGGACAGCGTCCGCCCACTACTTCGCCAGACCCCAGCGATGACTGAGCGGATGCAGGATGAGGAAGGGCGGCCCAACCACGTCACGGGCGGGCACCTCGCCCCAGCCGCGCGAGTCGAAGCTGCTGGCGGAGTTGTCACCCAAGGCGTAATACATGCCCGACGAGACCGTGTGCTCGCGATCCAGCGGGATTGCATACTGATAGCCGCCGGCCGAGGGCAGGAATCCGTAATAGCCCTTGTCCACGGCCGGACGATTGTTGAGCGCGACCGGCTCGGGCGTGGTCGCCACCACCCCGTTCACGTGCAGGCGCCCTTCGGCGTCGACGCGGATGCGGTCGCCCGGCGTGCCGCCGACCCGTTTCACGTAATAGCTCTGGGAAGGCCGCCCCAGGCCGTCGGCCAGGCCGGGGATGTTGCCCGTCTGGAACACGAACGTGTCGCCCCGGACCGGGTTGCGGAAATGGTAGGACACCCGGTCCACGAACAGGAAGTCGCCCGTCTTGATGTCGAAGTTGAGCAACGGCTGCCCCTTCTTCAGGTAAACCCCGGTGCGCAGCGCCTCACCCCTCGGGCCGTTGACGATCAGATTCTCCTTACGGGCGCGCTCGAAGACCGCCGTCCAGCGGTCCACGTCCTGCCGACGCGGCGTGAGCGCGGCCTCCTTCGGGAAGAACGTGCGGAGTAGCACGCCCTCGAAGCCGAATTCACCCGGCACCGTGATGGACTGCGGCGTGTCGCCGACCAGCAGCACGTAGGTGTCATCACGTCCGCCGAAGAGACCCGTGCCGAAAAGGCCCGAATTGCGGGCGCTCCCCTTCTGCGCCATGGAATACTCAGCGGTCCTTCCGTAGTCGGACCTCTGCAGCGGGATAAGCACCTCGCCCTCGGCCGGGGCGGGCACCGCGTGCGTCCAGGTCCACTGCAGGACGTTGAAGGCGCGCATGGCGGGGCCGGGCACGGCCTCTCCGGGGGCGCGCACCTCGGCCGTCATGCCGTTGTAGGTCGGCCACATCGAGTTCGTGGGAATCTTGAACGGCTGGAAGAAGAAGCTGCGGATGCCGCCAGCGATAATCGCGGCCATGACCACCATGTCCACGAAGTCGGACGTTGCGCTGACGGGGTAGACCTTGCCCCCGATGCGCACCATCGTCCGGTGCAGGTCCATGATGGCGGACTCCACCGATTCGATGTCGGGCCGGGGCTTCAGCTGGAGCTCCCGGGCGAGACGCTCCTCATCGGCCCGCAGGACTCCAAGTTCCTGCGCCGAGAGCACGTCGCCGCGGTAGAGACGGATGGCGCGGACCATCTTGAACAGCGCCCTCGCAATCTTGCGCTGCTGACGCCGGCGGCGGTAGTCCTCGAAGAAGCCCATGGGGATGAGGCACAGTAGCCCTCCGGACCGGAAGGAAAAGCCAGAAGGGAGCCCTCAGCCCTCGTTCTTGAGGATCTTGATGAAGGCCTCCTGCGGGATGTCGACCCTGCCGATCTGCTTCATCCGCTTCTTGCCCTCCTTCTGCTTGTCCAGGAGCTTGCGCTTGCGGGTGATGTCGCCGCCGTAGCACTTGGCCGTCACGTCCTTGCCCATCGAACCGAGCGTCTCGCGGGCGATGACCTTGGACCCGATGGCGGCCTGGATGGCGATCTTAAAGAGCTGGCGCGGGAGGAGCTCCTTGAGCTTCTCGCAGAGCGCGCGGCCGCGCCCCTCGGCCTTGGAGGCGTGGACGATCGTCGAGAAGGCGTCGACCGGCTCCTCGTTCACCCGGATGTCCATCTTGACCAGGTCCGAGGTGACGTAGTCGCCGAAATCATAGTCCATCGAGCCGTAGCCGCGCGTGATGGACTTCAGGCGGTCGTTAAAGTCCACCAGGATCTCGTTGAGCGGCAGCTGGCAGACCAGCACCACCCGTTCGGCGTCGATCGTCTCGGTGCGCTCGAGCACCCCGCGCTTCTCCTGGATCAGGGCGAGCATGTCGCCGATGGAGGTGCCCGGAATGTGGATGTGGGCGCGGATGGTGGGCTCCTCGATGTGGTCAATCGCGGAGGGGTCGGGCATCATCACCGGGTTTTCGAGCACGTGCAGCTGACCGTCCGTCGTGAAGACGCGGTAGACCACCGAGGGGTAGGTCGAGATGATGTCCAGATCGTACTCGCGCCGCAGCCGCTCCTGGATGATCTCCATGTGGAGCAGGCCGAGGAAGCCGCAGCGGAAGCCGAAGCCCAGCGCAGTGGAGCTCTCCGCCGTGTAGGAGAGCGCAGAGTCGTTGATGGCGAGCTTGCCGAGGGAGGTCTTGAGCTTCTCGTAGTCGGCCGTGTCGAGCGGGTAGATACCGCTGAAGACCATGGGACGGACCTCCTTGAAGCCCGGCACCGGGTCCTTGGCGCGGTCGGCGGCGAGGGTGATGGTGTCGCCGACCTTCACGTCGGCCACCTCGCGGATGTTGATGACGATGTAGCCCACGCTGCCGGGCCCCAGCTCGTCGCAGGGCGTCATGCGCGGGGAGAACGTGCCGACCTCCTTGATGACCGAGCGCACGCCGTTGTACATGAGCTCGATGCCCTGGCCGGGGCGGAAGGTACCGGAGAAGACGCGCACGTAGCTGATGACGCCCTTGTAGGCGTCGAACAGCGAATCGAAGACCAGCGCGCGGGCCTGCGGGTAGTCGGCCCAGCGGGGCTTGGGCACGCGCCGCACGATGGCCTGCATGATGTCGTCGATGCCGATGCCGGACTTGCCGGAGGCAAGCACGGCGTCGTGGGCGGGGATGGTCAGGATGTCCTCCACCTGGCGCCGAGCCTCCTCGGGGCGCGCGCTGGGCAGGTCGACCTTGTTGATGACGGGCACGATCTCGAGGCCCTGGTTCATGGCCAGGGTGGCGTTGGCGACCGTCTGGGCCTCGACTCCCTGGGAGGCATCGATGAGCAGCACGGCGCCCTCGCAGGCGGCGAGCGAGCGGGAGACCTCGTAGGCGAAGTCGACGTGTCCCGGGGTGTCGATGAGGTTGAGGACGTAGGCCTGGCCGTCCGGCGCGAAATAGTTCATGGTAACCGGGTGGCACTTGATGGTGATGCCCTTCTCGCGCTCGAGGTCCATGGCGTCGAGCAACTGCTCCTTCATCTGGCGCTTCTCAATGGTCTTGGTGTGCTCCAGCAGGCGGTCGGAAAGCGTCGTCTTCCCATGGTCGACATGGGCGATGATGCAGAAATTGCGTATGTGATCCAGGGACACGGTGGGCGGTCTCAACGTTTCAGGCGGGGAGGTCGGCCAGCTCGCTGAGCGAGGTGACGGTAGCCTCGGGAACCGTGCGCTTCATCATGCCAGCGAGCACGCCGCCGGGACCGCACTCGAGGAAACGCGTGACGCCGGAGGCAGCCGCCGCGCGGCAGTCGTCCTCCCAGAGCACCGAGGAGATCACCTGGCGCACGAGGGCGGCGCGCAGGTCGGCGGGCTCGGAGAGCGTGCCGCCGGAGACGTTGGAATAGACGGTGACCTGGGGACGGCGGAACTCGACGCCGGCGAGGAAGGCCTCAAAGGCGGCGCGGGCGGGCTCCATCAGGCGGCTGTGGTAGGCGCCGGCCACCACGAGCGGCTTCACGAGCTTAAAGGGGCCGCACTCCTTGGCGCGGGCGACCGCCTGGGTCACGCGGTCGGCATCGCCCGAGATGACGACCTGTCCGGGGCAGTTGAAGTTGGCCGCGTCGATGTCGAACGCGGCGCACAGCTTCGCAATGTCCTCGCGGGAGCCGCCGATGACCGCGGCCATGCCGCCCTTGGTGCGGTCACAGGCATCCTGCATCAGGCGGCCGCGCTCGGCCACGACCTTGAGACCGGTCTCGAAGTCCCAGACCCCGGCGACGGCGTAGGCGGTGAGCTCGCCCAGGGAAAGGCCGAGGCAGGCGGATAGGTCCTTGAGCTGGCCCCGCTCGCGGAGGATCGAGGCGATGGCGTAGCCTTGGACGTAGAGAGCGGGCTGGCAGACCCGGGTCTCGGTGAGGAGCTCCACCGGCCCCTCGAAGGAGGCCTTGCGCAGGTCGAGGGGCAGGAGGGCCGCAGCCCGGTCGTAGAGCGACTTGGCGGGCGGGGAGCCGTCGTAGAGCGACTTGCCCATGCCGACGGCTTGGGCGCCTTGGCCGGAAAAAAGGAGGGCGGTCGACATTTGAACCTTGGAAGGAGGGAAAAAGAGACGGGGGGTCAAGGAAGGGTTGGGGATGTCCGGCCGGCCTTGTCTCTCTCTTGACCCATCAGGCCTTACCCTGCCCAATCACAACACCTTTGACCATGCCTCTCGCCCTCCTCTCCGTCAGCGACAAGACCGGCCTCCTGCCCTTCGCCCAAGCCCTCGTGAAGGAGCACGGCTACCGGCTGCTCTCGACCGGCGGCACCGCCAAGGCCCTGCGCGACGCCGGACTGCCGGTCACCGACGTCGGCGAGCACACGGGCTTCCCTGAGATCATGGAGGGACGCGTCAAGACCCTGCACCCGAAGGTGCACGGCGGACTCCTCTGCCGTCGCGATTCGCACGAGCACCTCGAGCAGGCCAAGCGCCACGGCATCGACCTCATCGACCTCGTCGTGGTGAACCTCTACCCCTTTGAGGCCACCGTCGCCAAGCCCGGCTGCTCCTTCGAGGACGCAATCGAGAACATCGACATCGGCGGCCCCTCCATGCTCCGCAGCGCGGCCAAGAACCACGCCGCGGTCTCCGTCGTCACCGACCCGGCCGACTACCCGCGCGTGCTCGCCGCGATAAAGGACCCCGACGCCCTTGCGGAACTCCGCCGTGAGCTCGCCCTCAAGGTCTTCCAGCGCACCTCGGCCTACGACGCCGCGATCGCCAACTACCTCGAGTCGCAGTCGCAGCCCGGCGAGGGTAACGTGCTGGGCCTGCCCTCCCGCTTCACCTCCACCCTGCCCCTCGCGCAGCGCCTGCGATACGGGGAGAATCCCCACCAACAGGCCGCGCTCTACGGCTCGTTCCACGAGACCTTCGACCAACTCCAGGGCAAGGAGCTCAGCTACAACAACATCCTGGACATCACGGCGGCGACCTACCTGATCGGCGAGTTCGAGCGACCCACGGTCTGCATCCTCAAGCACACCAACCCCTGCGGGGCCGCTTCGGGAGACACGCTGCTCGAGGCCTGGCACAAGGCCTTCGAGACGGACCGCCAAGCGCCCTTCGGCGGCATCATCGTGGCCAACCGCACGGTCGACCGCGGCCTCGCCGAGGCCATCGCCGAGACCTTCTCCGAGGTCATCATCGCGCCGGAGTTCGACGCCGACGCGCTGGCGATCTTCGGTAAGAAGAAGAACCTGCGCCTCATGCGCGCGAAGGTGGGCCTGCGCGCCGACACGCTGCGCGAGGTGCGCGCGGTGATCGGCGGCGTGCTCGTGCAAGACCGCGACCAGAAGCCGGTCAACCCGCGCGACTTCAAGGTGGTCACGAAGCGCCAGCCCACGCCGGACGAGCTGGCCTCGATGCTCTTCGGCTGGCGCGTGGTGCGCCACGTGAAGTCCAACGCCATCGTCTACGCCGGCAAGGAGCGCACGCTCGGCGTGGGCGCCGGACAGATGTCCCGCGTCGACTCCTCCCGCATCGCGGTCTGGAAGGCCGGTGAGGCCAAGCTGCCCCTGGCGGGCTCAGCCGTCTGCTCCGACGCCTTCTTCCCCTTCCCGGACGGCCTCCTGGCCGCCGCCGACGCCGGCGCGACCTGCGCCATCCAGCCCGGAGGCTCGGTCAAGGACGCCGATGTGATCGCCGCCGCCGACGCGCGCGGCATGGCGATGGTGTTCACGGGAATGAGGCACTTTAAGCACTGAGGAAAACTGAGGGAAACAAAGGGACAGGGGCAGGGACAGGGGCAGAAGATTTCAACACCTGTTTTTGTCTCCATGCCTTAGGCCTGCCCCTGACTGTCGCAGAACCCCTTGCCCACGTATCGCCGTAGAAGCGTACTCTCCCTCGCGGCCACGCCGCGCCGGTAGGGACGTGATTGCCATCACGTCCGTGGGCGGACGGACGTCGTAGGGTTGGTGATCTGGCCCGGCGCAACGCACGTGCCTCTGCGAACGGCGGCCATGGCAATGGCCGCCCTACCCGAGGCTGCCCCTATGCAGTTCCCCGTGTCACCGTGTCAACTTGCCCACTTGCCCCCTCAGATCCTGATGCCGATCTTCTCGAGGAGGCGGGCGAGGTCGTCGTCGCTGGTGAAGGGAATCGTAATCGCGCCCTTGGCGCCCTTGCGGACGACGGAGACGTCGGAAGAGAAATGGGAGGTGAGACGCTTCTGGACGTCCTCGACCACGGTCTGGGCGGCACGCTTGCGCTCGCCCTTGCGGCCGCCGCCGAGCTTGCGCACCTCGGCCTCGAGGGCGCGGACGGACAGGCCCTTCTCCACGATGAGACGGGCGACCTGGACCTGATGGGCCTTGTTCTCGACGCCGAGGAGCACCTTGGCGTGTCCAGCGGAGATCTGCCCCTTGGCCAGGTAGCTCTGCACCTCGCGCTCCAGAGAGAGCAGGCGCACGGTGTTGGCGACGGAGGCGCGGGGGCGACCGAGACGGTCGGCCACGGCCTCCTGGGTGAGGTTGAAGTCACGCATCAGGGACGCGACCGCGACGGCCTCGTCGACCGGATTGAGGTCGTCACGCTGCAGGTTCTCGAGGAGCGCCATGAAGGCGCTGGTCGCGTCGCTCGCCTCGACGACGCGGGCGGGGACGGTCCTCTGACCGAGATGACGGAAGGCGCGCAGGCGTCGCTCGCCGGCGATGAGCTCATAACCCCCGGCGACCTTGCGGACGACGACGGGCTGCAGGAGGCCCTCGGAGCGGATGGACTCCGCGAGCTCGCGGATTGAGGCCTCGTCGAACTCCCGGCGCGGCTGGCGTGGATTCGGCCCGATCTGAGTGACCGCGATTTCGACGAGCTGGAGCGAGGGATTGGAAGGCGCGGCGGGCTGCGCCGCGGGCGCGGTCTGAGCGGGACGGGAGACGCCGGCGCCGATGATTGCGCCGAGGCCGCGGCCGAGGTTCTTCTTAGGAGGCTGGGCCATGTTCAGCGGGCGGGTTCTTCGAGCTGGGGTATGAAAATCACGGCCCCGGCCTTGAGGTCGTTGGGATTGACGAGACTGTTCGCCTTGAGAATCCACTCAACCTTGGATTTATTGTTGCGGGCGATCTTGGTGACGGAATCTCCCGACTTGACGGTATATTTAACGCCGGTCTGAGGCATGTCGGCGGGGAAGCCCTCGACCGGGGCGGCTGGAGCGGGGCCGGAAGGAGCGGGGGCGGCGGGGGCGGCCGCCGCAGGGCGACCCAGCGCTGCGTTCACCTGCTTGGTCAGGTCGGCGAGTGCCGCGTTGACGTCGCCGGTCTGGAGCTTGAGGCGCCGGTCGAGTTCGGCGAACACCTCGGCCTTGAGACGCGCGAGCGATTCCGCGTCGGCGCCCTTCGGGGCCGGAGCGGCGGGCGGCGGGACCGCACGCAGCCGGGAGACCTCGGCGCGCAGGTCCGCATTCTCCAGACGCAGCTTCTCGACCTCGGCCTTGAGTTCGGTGAGGTCCTGCTGGATGCCCACAATCTGAGCAGAGTTCTGGGCGTGAGAAGGAAGGACCGAGGCCAGGAGGAGCAGCAGGAGAGCCGGACGCATGCCCCAGCATTACCCGACTGGACGCCGAGGGCAAGGGGGTCTTGTCCTCGGCGCCGTTCCTTTCTCGCCCCCGGGACGGACGCAGGCCACATTGCCCCCGATGTCCAGGATCCTCGTGGCCCTCTCCGGCGGCGTAGACAGCGCCGTGGCCGCCCTGCTGCTCAAACGGCAGGGGCATGAGGTGCATGCCGCCTATTTCCGCACCTGGATGAACGAGGAAGGTCTGCCCTTCCCCGGCGAATGCCCCTGGGAGGAGGACGTGCGCAACGCCAGGGCCGTGGCGGAGAGTCTCGCCCTGCCCTTCCGGGTGCTGGACCTCGTGGCCGACTACCGCCGCACGGTCGTGGAATACCTCGTCGAAGGCTACCGGCGCGGACTGACCCCCAATCCCGACATCGTATGCAACCGTGAGATGAAGTTCGGGGTCTTCCTGCGCAGGGCGGTCGACGAAGGCTATGACGCAATCGCGACGGGACACTATGCGCGTCGACGCGTCAATGACGACGGCACCTTCGACCTGCTCGAGGGCGCAGACCCGAACAAGGACCAGTCCTACTTCCTCGCCATGATCCGGCAGGACCAGCTGGCACGCGCCCTCTTCCCCGTGGGCGAGCTGCTCAAGCCTGACGTGAGGCAGATGGCCGCGGAGGCGGGGCTGCCCAACGCGACCCGCAAGGACAGCCAGGGCATCTGCTTCCTCGGTCAGGTGCCGGTGCAGGATTTCCTCGAACGTCACATCCCCGACGCCCCTGGCCCGGTGGTCAACCACGAGGGCCGCACCATCGGAACGCATCGCGGGCTGCACCGCTACACCCTCGGGCAGCGCAAAGGCATCGGACTGCCCTCCAACACCGACCACGAGCATTACGTGGTCGTGCGGAAGGACTTTACGACGTCCACCCTGCACGTGGCGTTCGACCGCCCGGGGCTGCCCGGATTGTACGCCGACCGCGCGGAGGCCCGGAACTTCAGCTGGATCAACGGCGCCTTGGCTGGCGAGGCGTCTGTGCTCACGCGCATCCGCCACCGGGATCCGTCGACCCCGGCCGTCCTCCGCTTCAGGCCGGACGGCTCCGCGGAGGCCCGCTTTGAGCAGGCCCAGCGTGGCATTGCGCCGGGACAAGTGCTGGCGACCTATCAGGGCCAGGTGCTGCGCGGCGGGGGAGTTTTTGTCTAAGTGTGGGGCGTGGAAGGCGGTCGAGGATGGAGGGTGGAGGATGAATGATGGCGGTGCAGACGCCGCCCTTGACCTCAGGGCGCTTCCGCGGAATTTGGACGCATGCCCGAAGGCTCCGCCGTCCGCTCGATGTTCTCCGGCATCGCCTCGAGGTATGACCTTGCGAACCGCGTCCTGAGCCTCGGCCTCTGCGTCGGCTGGCGCAATCGCCTGGTGGACACCGTGAAGGCGTGCGCGCCGGACGTCGTGGCCGACCTTGCCACGGGCAGCGGCGACGTGGCGTTCGCCCTGCGCGCGGCGCTGCCCGCCAAGGCCGAAGTGACCGGCTACGACTTCTGCGAACCGATGCTCGCGCTCGGCCGACGCAGAGCCAAGGCCGAAGGCGTCCGTCTTGAATTCCGGACCGGCGACTGCATGCGCCTGCCCGTCCCCGACGCCTCGTGTGACGCCGTGACCGTCGCCTATGGCGTGCGCAACTTCGAGGACCGCGATAAGGGCCTCCGGGAACTGCGCCGCATCACGAAGCCCGGCGGATCGGTCTTCATCCTGGAATTTTCTCAGCCCGACGCCTGGTTCGCCCCGCTGCACTTCATCCACGTACGCTGCGTCCTGCCGCTGGCGGCCGCCCTGCTCACCGGAGATCTAGGAGCCTACCGCTACCTCGGTACCAGCATCGCGGGATTCCCCGACGCCGAAGGGCTCTCGGCTGAACTCAAGGCGGCCGGATTCAGCCAAGTGTCCTGCGAACGCATGCTTTTCGGCACCGTGGCGCTGCACCGGTCGGTCGTCTGAATCAAAAAGTCCTTGCCTCAAAAGTCTCAACGTCTTTGCTCAACGACCTCATCACGGGCCCGTGGTGAAATGGATATCATAACTGACTACGGATCAGTTGTTTGGGGTTCGAATCCCTACGGGCCCGCCACCTTGAGGGCGAACCGGCGTAAAAACCGGTTCGTCTCCTCGGTCGCGGACGTCAGCTGACCGTGCCGGGACGGGGCTCGGGCATGCGCACTCCGGAAGGGTAACTGAAGATCCTCCCCTCGAAGTTCCTGAGCTCCACGATGCCGTCCTGGATGGCCTGCACGTAGGCCGGATTGACGGGCACCTTGCCGCCGCCGCCGGGCGCGTCGATGACGAACTGGGGCACCGCGTAGCCAGTCGTGTGGCCGCGCAGGGACCGGACAATCTCAATGCCCCGCTCCACCGGCACGCGCAGATGCGAGGATCCTTCGATGAGGTCGCAGGCGTAGAGGTAGTAGGGACGCACGCGGATCATGAGCAGCCGGTGGACCAGCGACCGCATCACCTCCTCGTCATCGTTGACCCCGCGGAGCAGCACCGACTGGTTGCCCAGCGGCACGCCGGCGAAGGAGAGCCGGTCGCACGCCGCGGCGAGCTCGGACGTCACCTCCTTCGGGTGGTTGACATGGATGCTGAGCCAGACCGGCCCGTGACGCCGGAGCGCGTCGCAGAGCTCCGGCGTGACCCGCTGCGGCAGGAAGACCGGGATGCGGGAGCCGATGCGGATGAACTCGACGTGCGGGATGGCGCGGAGACGGCCGAGCAGCGCGTCGAGCTTGGCGTCGGAGAGCAGCAGCGGATCTCCGCCCGAGAGCAGGACGTCGCGGATCTCCGGATGCGCGGCGATGTAAGCGAGCCCTTGCTCCAGCTCGGGATGGAAGTCATAGGCCTGCGCGTTGGAGACCAGCCGGCTGCGGGTGCAGTAGCGACAGTAGGCCGCGCAGCGGTCTGTGACCAGGAAGAGCACCCGGTCCGGATAGCGGTGGACGATACCGGGCACGGGCATCGTGGACTCCTCGCCGACCGGATCGGGGGATTCACCGTGCGCCACCTCGGACTCCTCGATGCGGGGGATGACCTGACGGCGCACGGGGCAGGCGGGATCGTCGGGGTCGATGAGATTGAAGAAATGGGGCGTGATGGCCAGCGACAGCTTGCCGGGGGCGAAGAGGACGCCCGCGCGCTCCTCCTTGGAGAGCCGCAGCATCGGCTCGAGCTGCCCGAGCGAAGTGATCCGATTGCGCAGCTGCCAGTGCCAGTCATTCCAGTCGGCGGCAGGGACATGGGCCCAGCGGCCCTGCCCGGAGTGCCAGCGGTCACGTCGGTCTTCAGGAAACATCCCTAATAAAGGAGTGTTTAGGAAAGCCGCGGGAGGGCAAACCTTCAGCCCTTTTCGCCGTCGCGCGGGGCGCGGCCCCAGACGAACGGCGCCTTGAGCTGTCCGAGGAAGCCCGTGGGCATCGGCTCATGAATGCCGAAGTCATCGGGCATCCGGTCGCGCGGCATGTAATACGTGCCGAACAGCATGTCCCAGATCGGGAGCAGGCCGGCGAAGTTCTTGTCGACGGCCTGCGGATCCTTGGAGTGGTGCCAGCGGTGGAAGACCGGCGTGGCGATGACCGCGCGCAGCGGACCGAAGTCCCAGTTCAGGTTCGCGTGCAGGAAGATCGCGTAGAGCGTGAGGAACGGCGCCACCGAGACGGCCACCGCCGGATTGAAGCCCAGCAGGATGAGCGGGACGACCTGGACGAGGTTGTTAACGAGCTCATTGACCGGATGCACGCGCACGCTGCCCAGCCAGTCGAGGTCCTCGGAACTGTGGTGCACCGCATGGAAGGGCCAGAGCCGACCCGAATGGAAGGCGCGGTGCATCCAGTAGCCGATGAAGTCGGCCAGCAGGTAGAGCTCGACCGTCTGCAACCAGAGCGGCTGCGCGGCCAGCGGGCCGTGACCGAGGTAGGGCCCGGGCGTGAAGGCGGACTTCTCGGCCAGCCCCAGCGCGACCAGCAGCACGGCGGGGATGATGACGAACAGGCGCGTGACGAGCTTCATCCCGGAGGCCAGGAAGAGGTACAGGACGTCCGTGCCGAACCCCCCGCGGAAGAAAGGCTGCGGACGGGCGGCCCCCGCGATCTTCTCGAGCAGGAAGAAGAGCGACCCGAGCACCAGCAGGACGATGAGGGGCATAGCGGGGTTCACTTCTCGACGACCCAGACGTTACGGAACTCCACGGGGTCGCCGTGCCACTGCAGGCCGATCGGCAGGCGGTCGGCGTGGGCCTTGTAGGGCAGGACCTTGCGGTGGGTACTCGGCCCGATGTATTCGGTGCCGTCCTGCACCTTGACCCCGTTCATCACGACCGTGATGCGGGCCGGAGATTCCAGCGAGCCGTCGGCCTTGAAGCGCGGCGCGGTGAAGTCGATGTCGTAGCTGTTCCACTCACGCGAGGGCAGGCAGGCGTTGAAGAGGGGCGTGTGCTGGCCGTAGACCGCGGCGGTCATGCCGTCCGCGTAGGTCTCGGTCTTCCAGCAGTCGAGTACCTGCAGCTCATAGGTCTTCTGGAAGAAGATGCCGCTGTTGGAATTGCCCTGGCTCTTCTTCTTGGGATCCTGGTCGTAGCCCTTGGCGGAGCGCCACTCGGCGTGCAGATGGACGGAGCCGAACGAACGCTTGGTGCGGATGGAATTGCTGCGGGCGACCATGGCGCCGTCCTGCACGTCCCAGACCACGGGATTGGGCATCTTCTTGGTGGGGGCGGCGTCGGGCTCCCATTCGGCGGCGGCGTCCTTGCCGTCGAAGAGGACGGTCGCGCCGGCGGGGGCGGGGGTCGTGACGCACTTCAGCTGCTCGCGGGGCGCACGGGGCGGTTGCGGGCGCTCAATGTCATGCACCTTCCATTTCTGCCCGGGGATGACGGGAGTGTCGCTGTAGCCTTCGGCGGCGAAGAGACCGACGGCGGCTAGGAGAGGAAGCGTGGTGGCAAGGCGCATGGTGAGGACTGGGTGAGGACAGCCTGAACGGGCGGAGGTTCGGGGAAAAGGGTAATCAGGATAGGGGCAGGGACAGTCGATC
Organism: Verrucomicrobiota bacterium; assembly: GCA_016871415.1. Lineage (GTDB taxonomy): Bacteria > Verrucomicrobiota > Verrucomicrobiia > Opitutales > UBA953 > UBA953. The sequence goes on along the minus strand of VHDL01000011.1, from coordinate 41,464 downwards.
CAGCCGCCCGCCACCTGGGGCCGCACCAGCCACCCGAAACGACACCCCTGCCCCAATTTCCGCACACTTTCTTTCATTCTAGCCCTGTCCCTAGCCCTGTCCCTGCCCCCGCTTCGGCCCTCTTCCCTTGCCCTGCTCCTGCCAATCCCCCAACTTCGCCCCCATGTCCGCGCCGAAACCCCGCTTCACCCTGGAGTTCGAAAAGCCGATCCGGGAACTGGAAGACAAGATCGCCTCCCTCCGGGCCTCCTCGGAATCGGCGGGCATGAATGTCACCAAGGAAATCCGCTCCTTGGAAACCAAACTCGAGCTGACCCGCCGGGAGGTCTACGGCAACCTCAGCCCCTGGCAGCGCGTCCAGCTGGCCCGTCACCCCCGGCGCCCCTACTCCTTGGACTACATCGGGATGCTCTTCGATGACTTTCAGGAGCTGCATGGGGACCGGCTGTTCATGGACGACGAGTCGACCGTCGGCGGTACCGCCTTCTTCGAGGGCCGCCCCGTGATGGTCATCGGCCAGCAGAAGGGACGTGACACCAAGGAGAACCTCCGTCGCAACTTCGGCTGCCCCAACCCCGAGGGCTACCGCAAGGCCCTGCGCCTGATGCGCCTGGCCGACAATTTCGGCCTACCGATCGTCACGCTGGTCGACACCCCGGGGGCGTTCCCGGGCATCGGTTCGGAAGAACGCCATGTGGCTGAGGCCATCGCCGTGAACCTCCGTGAGATGAGCCGCCTGCGGGTCCCGATTGTGACCTTCGTCATCGGCGAAGGCGGATCGGGCGGCGCCCTCGGCATCGCGGTCTCTGACCGGGTCTACATTCTGGAGAACGCCTACTACTCCGTCATCTCGCCCGAGGGTTGCGCCGCCATCCTCTTCAAGGACCGCGCCCATGCGCCCAAGGCCGCGGAGGCCCTCCGCCTCGACTCATCGAACCTGCTGCGCCTCGGCGTGGTAGACGGCGTCGTCAAGGAACCGCTCGGCGGCGCCCAGGAAGATCCCGCCTCGGCGGGCTCAGCCATCCGCAAGACCTTGCGCGGCGCCCTGGATGAGCTGGGACGGCTCACGCCGACCAAGCTCACCTCCGGACGCTACGCGAAGTTCCGTAAGATGGGCGTGTACGCCGAGTGAACCCGACGGCCGGCTTGATCAGCCACCGTTGCCCAGCAGCCTGACGTAACGGGTGTAGGAGCGCCCGTACTGATAGACGATGCGACGGAACTCCGCGTTGTCCGTTCGGGCGGTGTTGCGGACATGCTGCAGGGCGCGCAGCTCCTTGGAGCCCTCGGGCGTCAGCACGGTCAGGGAGATCTCCACGCCGCGGAGCGAATAAGGAAGGTAGGTCAGCTTGCCGGTCTGCGGCAGGGAATTGGTGCCGAGGGCGTCGGGATACATGCGGTCGGAGAAGACCCGCAGACGTGAGCCGAAGTGGTCGTAAGGGTGGCGACCCGCGGGCGTCGTGGGCACGGGCACCGCGGGAGCGCCGGTGTTGGGGGCGTAGCGCAGGGGTGCCGAGGCGACCGATACGCCGGTGGTGTTGGTCCGGAAAGCCCCCATGTAGCCTCCCACGACGGTCGGCGTGCCGAACTTCATGCCGCCGGCGTCCTCGGTGGCGCTGCCGGCCATGATGACCGGACGGAGCATCTGGGGGTGACGTGCGGCCGGGTCGGTCATCGAGCCGGCGGGTCCCGTCGCAGGCAGCGAGGAGGTGCACCAGAGGATGAGGTTCATGGCCACGACGTTGGAGCCGATGAAATTCTGGTCGTCCAAGGTCCAGCAAGGAGGGGTGGCGGTGACGCTGGCGTTGAGCAGCACCTTGGTCTCGAAGGCGCCACCGGTGTCAGTGGCGGAGTAGTTGGGGACGCGACGCACGGCACCGGTCCAGTAGTCCCAAGGCTGCCTCGGGTTGTCGACGGGGTGATGCGACATGATGACCGGGATGGCCTCGCGGAACGTGCTCTCCGGGTCGATCATCGTACGGTAGACTCCGTAGATCTGCTGAATCAGCTCCCCGGGCATGTCGAAGGGCGAACGCTGCCCGATGCGGTAGGTCACGGCGCAGACGTCGCCCCGGAGCGGCACACGGGCGCCCCCGGCCCTCTCGGGCGACCACCGGGGCCGGTCCGAGGGCGAGGAGAAGAGCATCACGATCGGGTGGTCCGAGGGGCGCAGGTTGCCGACCGCCGGCGGAACGCCCGTCAGGCCGGGCACCGCGGCGGCGCCGGGAACGACGATCTCCATCCAGCAACGCCCGTCGGGACGGATGACGGCCGTCTGGAAGTCGTTCTCCATGGCGTCCAGGACGCCGCGCGCCTCCGACTGCGTGGACAGGTCGGAAACGGCGCGGTCATAGGCCTTGAACGTGTCAGTGGCAATCGTGACGACCGCCAGGATGATCACGACCATGATGACCGTGGCGACCAGGACCTCGATGAGGGTGAACCCCCTGCGGACGGCTCGGAAGGCGGCTTTCATCGGCTGATGACGATGTTCTGGACGAGGAGGGGCGTCTCCTCGCGGGCGGTGAACACGGCGGGAGCCGCGAAGTCATGAGGGAAGAACTCAGCGACGACGGGCAGGTAGGCGAGCGCGTAGCGGTTGGGGTCGGCGGGCAGCGGGGTGCCGACGGTCCAGCGCGTCGTGGTGGGCTCACTGGTGGTGGCGTCGAGCTCGAAACGCTGGCCGATGAGCAGCTTGGAAAGGGTTAGGCGCACGCGCATCGGGGTGCCGATGACGTTGCGGGCGTTGGCCATCTCGATCGTGAATTCGTTGGGGTTGGTCGAGCCCGCCGTGCTGACCGTCTCCATGATAGCGGGGTTCGAATTGAGGTTATAGGTCAGTACCCCGGCGACGGGCTGGGCGTCGGCGATCGCGGTGACGAGCTTGCGCTCATAGACGTAGAGCCAGACGGCCCGGGCCTGGGTGGTGTCGCTGGCGCCGGCGAGCATGCGGTAGGCGATGTCGAAATTGGAGGCGGGAGCGGTGGGCACCGGATCGAGCGCCGTGTTGCCCTGGTGCACGTACAGGTTGGTGGCGGGGGACGCCGCGTTGAGCCAGATGATGCCGCGCGGATTGTCCAACGCCGAGACCAGACGGGTCACGCCGGAGAGGGCGCGGTTGGTCTGGATGATGTCATCGACCTGCTGGAAGGTGGAACCGAGGATGCCGACCAGGGAGAGGATGGCGATGCCGACGATACCGATGGCGAGGGTGACCTCGATGAGCGAGAATCCTCCGCGCCGGCGGGCTGGGTGAGCGGTGGGCATGGTCACTTGGTGAGAAGAAGGGCGTTCATCTCGTTCGGGTCGGTGGTCATGGAGACCTCGCCGCTGGGGCGCACCGCGACCGCGGCGAACTGGGACTCGTTGGAGACGTCGAGATTGGCGGGCGTGCCCGGCCTGACGGCCCCGAGGGCGAGCACGAGCATCACGCGACCGAGGTGATTGGACTGCCCGGTGGGCTGGATCTCCACGTAGAACCACTGCTTGGCGCCCAGCGACGCCATCTGGGAGAGCGCGGTGGGCTGGTTGACCGGAGCGAAGGTCATGCGGGGCGTTCCGGCCGACACATCCAACGCGCCGGTGGCAGGGATGTCGCTGAGGTCGCCGATGATGCTGCGTCGCGTGTTGGCACCCGCGGTCCAACCGGCGGGGAAATTGACGGTCGTCTGGGTGTTGCCTTGGGGCGGCACGAAGTAGACGCCCTTGGGCAGACGCACGGGCGCCTCCGGAGCGAACCACTTGTAGCGGAGGTCGTCGGTGCGGACCGTGGCGGGATCGTCGCCCGCCGCGTCCGCGGAGGTCACGGCGCCCACGGCCACGCAGACGGTGCGGAGATGCTCCTCGGAATTCTCGGGGTCGTTGAGGATGAGCAGGCGGTAACGAGCGTTGTAAGGCACGCCCGACCCGAGCGTCCCGCGGTTCATCAGGGCCATGGCGCGCACAGTCCTGAGGGTCGTGCCGATTACCCTCTGTCCGGCGGGAAGTCCTCCGCCGTCGCCAGGCGAAAGGCTCAGGAACATGCTGGAGATGAGCAGGATGATGGTGATGACCACCAGCAGCTCCACCAGCGTGAAGCCGGGGCGTGAGCCTGGTTTGGAGGGGTCTCCCCTCATCACTGGATCGCGATCACGTCCATGCAATCGCTGCGTCCGAGGCCCTCGGTGGAGCCGACATCGAGCTCGGTGGTGAAGATAATGACCCGGGCGGGGAGGCCGGTGTTGGTGCCGATGGGAAGAAGGTCTTCGGGAAGCGTTATGCCGGACTGGTCTTTGATTCTGCCGTTGTTGTCGGTGTCGAAGATCAGGCGGATGTTGTGGTTGCCGAACCGGTCGATCAGGACGGGATTACCGGCCATGGCCGCGGTCAGGTCGAAATAGTCCTCCTTGGCGAAGGCGTAGAACTCCTCGGCGTTGCGGTTGAAACGGTTTCGCTCAGTCTGAATTAGGGCGGAGCCGTTCACCTGCTTGCCGGACATGGCCTTGATGAAGTTGTGGCAGTACTGGGCGTTGCCGTTCAGGAGGTGGCGCGAGTCGTTGGCCGTCGTGTACTGCCCCGTGCTGGTGTTGATGTCAGGGTAGAAGCCGTAGGTCTGCTTGTACTTCAGGATGCCGTTGGCCAGCTGGGAGAAGGCGGCCTGCGAGGTGGCCCGGGTGGCCCGCATGCGGATGCCGCCGATGGCCGGGAAAAGCACCCCCGCCAGGATGCCGATGATGGCGATCACGGTCAGCAGTTCGACAAGGGTGAAACCGGGGCGGCGATGTCTCATGGTGCAGGTCAAAGGGGGAAACGTAGTTTATCCCCGCCCGGCCCGGCTAGACCAGCAAAAAGACACCCCACGGGGCCGCGTTCAGCGGGGAAGAAGCAGGAAACAGGCGGCGGCGAGGGCGGTGGGCAACGCCGCCCAGATGAACAAACGCACAGGCGAAATCCCGCCCTCGAAATGCCGAGCGAGGATGGACTGGCCGGCGGGGTTGGGCGCGTTGGCGATGACGGTGAGCCCGCCTCCCGTGACGGCCCCGGCCAGGACGACGTACTGCAACGCCCTTGCGGCGGACGAACCTTCGGACATCGCCGGCACCTGGGAGGCCAGATACGTGATGGCCGCGTTGTCGTTGAATGCGGTGAGGACGGTTGCGCCCAGGAAAAGCTCCAGCTCGCCGAGACGGGCGAGGACCGGCGAGATCCACCAGGACTGGAGGCCGCCGTGGATGACGAGCGACGCGAGGAAGAAGGCGACGAGCAAGGGCCCCCTGAGGCGCACCGGCGACTGCCACTGCGGGGTGGCCACCGTGAAGGTCAGGAAGACGAGTAGGCCGGCCATGAGCAGCACCCCGTGGTGGCCCACGAGCATCAGCACGGTCCAGGCCATCATGGCGAGATGTGCGAGGACGACCCAGAGCGGGACGGAGGTCCGCGATTCGGGACGGAGCGCGGGATCGGTCCGTCCGGCCAGCTCCTTGAATTCGCGGCGGAAGAGCAGTCCGTAGGCGGCGGTGGAGATCAGGATCGAAAGCGCCGCCTTGAGCCCGAAATGGAGCAGCATATGCGGCGTGGTCCATCCCCAGATTCCCGCCACCATGACGACGGGGGGCGCCGCGAAATGCGTAAGGGTCCCGCCGATCGAGACATTGACGAAGAGCAGGCCCAGCGTGGCGTAACGGAGCCGGGCGGACGGCCTGAACTCGAGAAAGAAATCGGCCAGCATGAGGGCCGCGATCGTCATCGCCGCAGGCTCGGTGATGAAGGAGCCCAGGAGGGGCGCGACGGTCAGCACGACGGCCCAGCGCGCGAAAGGCGATCCGCCGAGGACGCCGGCGAGCCGGGTCAGGAGCGAGGACGCGGTAGCGAAGACCGGGCGCGACGAGGCGATTGCCATGATGACGAACACGAAGAGCGGCTCGAGGTACTTGGGGGAGGCCAAGATGCGGGAGGCCGGCCCAGCGGGCTCCGCGGCCAAACGTGACGCGGCGACGTAATCCGCGGTTTCCATGTAGGCGGTGGCGAAAGCCCAGCCTTTGCCGGGCGAAAGCACGAAGGCGCAGAAAAGGACGAAGGCCCAGATGCCAAAGACGGCTTCCACCTCGCCGAGGAAGTGCAGCGCTGAGGCCCGGAAGTCGGCTGAACGGCCCTCTTCGTTGACGGGGACCTCGCCCCGGCGGACCCGCTCAAGATGGGCCTCCTCGAGGCGGTGGGCCCAGGAGGTGAACCATGGGGTGAGGAAGGTGTGGATGATTGCCAGGAGGAATATCAGCGACGCGACGGGCAGGAACGGATCCGCGGCGGCGGCCGCCATGAGTTCGTCCGTCAATGCGGGCCTCGACGACATGCACCCAGCAAAGCCCGGGGTGACGCGTTGACAACCCCAACCCGATCAGGGACCGGCGACGGGGTCCGCGCCCTCGAGCGCACAGGTCGGCGTGGGCCGCCGCACGCTTCAACCCGAGCCGTGCGACCACGAGACGGGATTCGGCGAGACGGCGACCGGCCTCAAGCGGTTCGGCGGGGCCCAACTGTCCGGCTTCGGACCTGGCCTGGGCGAGACGGGCCGTCTCCTGGGCGAGCTGGGCCCTGGCGAGAGCCGCCGCCGCCTGATAGGGAGCAGGGTCGATGCGGAAAAGGAGGTCGCCGGCCCCGACGCGGGCACCCTCACAGAAGTCGACGGTCTGAAGGATGCCGGTGACGCGGGTGCGGACCTCGACCTCGCGCACGCCCTCCACCTGGCCCGGAGCCAGCACGCTCGCGGGCACCGAGGACTCCTTGACCGTGAGGCAGGTGACCTTGGGGGCGAGGGCGCGGGCGGCGCCGGTACCGGACCGCAGCCCACGAGCGTGAGGCCAGCCAGGGCCAGGGAGGCGAAGGCGGCGCTTACCTTACATGCGTGGCCGAAAGGCGCAGGAGCGGGGTTGCAAGCCGCCGCGCCAAAGGCAGGATGAAGCCATGATCCTCCGGCTCATCGCCTCGGCGCTCCTCGCCGTCTCGGCGTCGGCGGAGAAGCCGCCCTCGGAGCCGGCCAGCATGCCAATCCTCTACGACCAGCCAGGCGAGCGGTTCATCCTGCGCGTCGACAGCCGACGGTACCTGCTGCGAAAGGACATCCGTCCGCTGGTCGCGGACCTGATGTCGACCGCGAACTACCCGCGGACGAAGCTCGCCCACGAGGAGCTCGTGTCGGCGCTGACCGAGCTCGAGAAGGCGCTGGAACGGGCCGCGACCGCGCGCGTCGCGGCCGAACGCGACGCGGCCCGCAGCCGCAGGTTCGCCGACTCGGTCGATGCGCTGGGCCGTCAACTCGCGCTGCTGCGGAGCCAGCAGCCGCTCGACCTCACCGCGATCTCCGCCCTGCTCAACCAGATCGCCGCGGAATCCGACTCGCTGCGCCGGGCCCAGGAACAGGAGGACCGCTCCTGGGCACGGGCCGACGCGGCCGACCGCGCTGCCGATCCGGCCCGGCAGCGGGCGGACCAAGCGCGCTCAGCCTACGCCAAGGCGCTGCAGGACTACGAGCGTCCGCTCGCGCGCATTCGGGCGATTGCGATGTCCGACGGCAGCCCGCTCTGAGGCGTTTCGGCTCGCCCCGACGGGGGGACGGGACAGGTTTAAGGGCGCCCCATGAACGCCCGCGCCACGCCCTTCCTCGCTGCGCTCCTCACGACGTGCGCCGCCCTCGCCCAGCAGCCCTCCGCGCCGGCCAAGGCGGCCGCCAAGGCCGCGCCCAAGTCGGCCGACCGCTACGCCGTGCGGGCCGACGAGAAAGTGACGTGGCATGACGTCCGCGCGACCGACCTCGAAGGCCGCGCCTTCCCCGAGGCCGAACGGAAGAGCTACTTCGACCGGCTGCCCGCCGAGGCCGATGGCAAGGTGACGCCCGCCGTCTGGAGCCTGAGCCGCGACAGCGCCGGGCTGATGTTCCGCTTCCGCACCGACGCCACGACCATCTACGCCCATTATGAGGTCACCAAGCCGCAGCTCGCGATGCCGCACATGCCTGCCACCGGCGTCAGCGGCCTCGACCTCTACGCCCGCGACAAGGAGGGCAAATGGCGCTGGGTGCAGGTCGCGCGCCCCGGCGCGCAGGAGATGAAGATCCGCCTGGCGGAGAACCTCGACGCGGGCGAACGCGAATACGCCGTCTACTTGCCGCTTTTCAACGGCGTGGAATTCCTCCACGTCGGCGTGCCCGAGGGCAAGCGGTTCGCCGGCCTCAGGCCGCGCGCGAAGCCGGTGGTCTTCTACGGCACCTCGATCACCCACGGCGCCTGCGCGAGCCGTCCAGGCATGGTGCACACCAGCATCCTCGGCCGGCGTCTGGACATGCCGGTGGTGAACCTCGGCTTCTCGGGCAACGGCCGCATGGACAAGGCCGTGGGCGACTTCCTCGTGCGCATCGACGCCGCCGCCTACGTCATCGACTGTCTCCCAAACATGAACGCGAAGGAAGTCAGCCAGAAGTGCGTCCCGCTCGTGAAGCAGCTCCGCGCCGCCCGCCCGGAGACCCCGATCCTGCTCGTCGAGGACCGTCGCAACACGGACTCCTGGGTCATCGCCGGCCGCCGCAAGCATCACGACGACAACCATGCGGCGCTCAAGGCCGCCTATGAGCAGCTGGTGAAAGAGGGCGTCACGGGCCTCTCCTACGTGCCCGGCGACCACCTCTACGGCGACGACGCCGACGGCGCCACGGACGGCTCGCACGCGAGCGACCTGGGCTTCCATCGGCAGGCCGACGTCTTCGAGCCCTTCCTCAAGGCCGCCCTCGGCCGCTGATTTTCCCGCCGGTCCGCCGGCTTCCTGACCCCTTCCCGCCAACCTGACCGCCGATGAACCGCAGCTACCGCTACTATGACCTGATCCTCGGCGCGTTCGTCGCCGTGCTGCTCTGCTCGAACCTGATCGGGCCGGCTAAGGTGGTGCAGTTCGACCTACCGCTGCTCGGCCCGACCGACTTCGGCGCCGGCAATATCTTCTTCCCGCTCTCCTACATCTTCGGCGACATCCTCACCGAAGTCTACGGCTACGCGCTCGCGCGCCGTGTCATCTGGTCGGGCTTCGCCGCGATGGCCTTCGCGACCGTGATGACCTGGGTGGTGCTGGCGATGCCGGCAAGTCCCGACGAACCTTTCAGCGCGCAGCTGCAGCCGGCGCTCGTGCTCTGCTTTGGCGGCGGCTGGCGCATCGCGCTCGGCTCCATCCTCGCGTTCTGCGTGGGCGACTTCGTGAACTCCTACGTGCTGGCTAGGCTCAAGGTGATGACGCAGGGACGGCACGCCTGGATGCGCTTCATCGGCTCGACCGTCGTGGGACAGGGCGTCGACAGCCTCATCTTCTACCCGCTGGCGTTCCTCGGCATCTGGTCGCTCCCGACCCTCCTGGCGGTGATGGCCGCGAACTGGGCCTTCAAGGTGCTGGTCGAGGTGGTGATGACTCCCCTCACCTACGTGATCTGCGAACGGCTCAAGCGGTCGGAAGGCGTCGACGCCTACGATGAGGGCACGGACTTCAATCCGTTCTCGCTGAAGAGCTGAAGGACGCCGTGCCCCGGGCAGGACTCGAACCTGCACACCTTGCGGCGAGGGATTTTAAGTCCCGTGTGTCTGCCATTCCACCACCGGAGCCGGCGAAAACCAGACTGCCCGGGGGCTACCGGCTGGCAACCCGGTAAAGCGTCCGCCTTGGCCTTGCGCCCGGAGGGAAAGCGGTCTTCCTTCGGCCCGTGGACCGCATCGCCAGCACTTTCGCGCGCTGCAAGGCCGAGGGACGCCCGGCCTTCGTCAGCTATGTCTGCGCGGGCGACCCGGACCTAGAGACGTCTAAGGCGGTCCTGCTCTCGCTCGCGCGTAACGGCGCGGACGTGCTCGAAGTCGGCGTGCCCTTCTCCGATCCGCTGGCGGACGGCCTGACGAATCAACTGGCCTCCCAGCGCGCGCTCGAAGGCGGCATGGGCGGCGCGCGGCTGCTCGAGCTGCTCCGCGCATTACGTACCGGCACCGAACTACCCATCGTCCTCTACTGCTACTACAACCTGCTGTTCTCGGCCGGGGTGGAAAACTACTGCCACAAGGTGCGCGAGGCCGGCGCCGACGGGCTGCTGGTGCTCGACTGCCCGCCGGAGGAAGCGGGAGAGCTCATCGCCGCCTCGCAGAAGCACGGCCTCTCCAACATCTTCATCGTGGCCCCGACGACCCCGCCGGCGCGCGTCGCCCTCATCGCCAAGCACGCCTCAGGCTTCATCTACTACGTGTCCCGCGAAGGCGTGACCGGAGAACGATCCGAACTGGCCGCCAACCTCGGCGCCGCAGTGGCCGAAATCCGTAAGCACACCGCCCTGCCCGTCTGCGTCGGCTTCGGCGTCTCCACCGCCGCCCACGTCCAGGCCATCGCCAAAGTCGCCGACGGCGTGGTCGTGGGGAGCGCCCTCGTGAACGTTGTCGCCGCCCATAAGGACAGGAAGGGCGAAGCCGCCGAAGCAGTCGGCGCCAAAGTCCGCGAACTGTTGGCTAAGTAAAGAGGTAGGAGGGCTGGGGCTAGGGCTAGGGCCGGAGCCAGGGCTGGTGATACAAACCGGATGCAAATCTTGGTGTTAGCGTGATGAGCATTCGCCTGTCCCTGGCCCTGTCCCTATCCCTATCCCTATCCCTAGCCCTAGCCCCAGCCCTATCTCCACCCTTGACCAAAGGCATCCCCTCCCCACTTTCCCCATGGTCCCGACCACGTCGGGGCCACCGGAACCTCCCCGCATGGCCTCACGCGACACCTGGACCAAGAAAGACCTGACGGGCATCGAGGAGCTTTCGCCCGCCGAAATCGGCGCCATCTTCCGGCAGGCAGACAAATTCCTTCCGGCTCTCGCGCCCGGCAAGGGGCTGGACCTCATGAAGGGGCGGACGGTCGTGAACCTCTTCCTGGAGCCCAGCACGCGCACCCGCACGGCCTTCGAGATCTCGGCCAAGAAACTGGGCGCCGAGGTGGTCTCGATCAACACGACGGCCTCCTCGCTGGTCAAGGGCGAGACCCTCCGCGACACCGCGATGAACATCTGCGCCATGGGCGTGGACGCCATCGTGATGCGCCACTCCTCCGCGGGCTCAGCCCGCTACCTCGGAGGCGTCCTCGACATCTCGGTGGTGAACGCCGGCGACGGCGCGCATGAGCATCCGACGCAGGCCCTGCTCGACGCCTACACGCTGCGCCGGAAGTTCGGCGACGTGAAAGGACTCAAGGTCACCATCCTCGGGGACATCCTCTTCAGCCGCGTGGCCCGTTCGAACATCCTCTGCCTGTCCAAGCTGGGCGCCCAGGTGACCCTGGCGGGGCCGGCCACCCTGGTGCCAGCTTCGCTCAAGGAGGCCTACCCCCAGGTGCGCCTCGCCCACGACCTGCGGACTGCGCTAACAGGCGCGGACGCGGTGATGCTGCTACGCATCCAGCACGAGCGCCAGACGACCACGCACTTCCCGTCACTGGGCGAATACACGTCGCAGTTCGGACTCAACGCCGAACGCGCCGCCTGGCTCAAGCCGGACGCCATTGTCATGCACCCCGGCCCCATCAACCGAGGCGTCGAGGTCGAGAGCGAGGTGGCCGACGGTCCCCGCTCGGTCATCCTGGAACAGGTCACCAACGGGGTCGCGGTACGCATGGCCGTCCTCCACCTCTGCACGGGAGCCCTTCGCCGATGAAAGCATCCAACTCCAAGCCGCTGAGGATCTTGGGCGCCCGGGTGATCGACCCCGCCTCGGGGAGGGATGAGCGTAAGGGCGAGCTGTGCATCGTCGACGGCAGGTTCGCCGAAAGGCTCTCTCCCGCGCAGGCGCGCGAGGCGGTCACCGTCAAGGCCGACGGCCTCGTGGTCGCGCCCGGCTTCGTCGACCTGTGCTGCCGCCTGGGCGAACCGGGACGCTCCGCGCGCGAGACGGTGCGCACCGGCACGCTCGCCGCCGCGGCGGGCGGCTTCACCACGATGGTCGCCATGCCCGACTCGCTACCCGCGGCCGACAACGTTGGCACGGTCCAGCTGCTGCGCGAGATCTGCGCCCGCGAGGCTGCGGTCCGCGTGCTGCCCGCGGGCACGCTCACGAAGGGCCATGAAGGCGAGGCCCTCGCTCCCCTCGGCTCGCTCCGCAAGGCGGGCGTGGCCGCGGTGACCGACACGGTCTCCGGGGTGCAGAACAACGAAATCATGCGCCGCGCCCTGGAATACGCGGCGATGTTCGGGCTGGTGGTGCTCGACCACTGCCAGGACAGCAGCATGACCGAAGGGGCCCAGATGCACGAGGGCGCCTGGTCGCTGCGGCTCGGCCTGCGCGGCTGGCCGCGCGCCGCCGAGGAGATTGTAGTCTCGAGCGACTGCGCCCTCGCCGCCCTCACCCGGGCGCGCATCCACCTGCAGCACCTCTCCTCCGGCGGCTCCGCCGAAATCGTCCGTCAGGCGAAGGCGCGCGGCCTGCCGGTGACCGCCGAAGTCTCGGCCCTGCACCTGCTCCTGACGGACGCCTCGCTGGCCGGCTACGACACGCGCCTCAAACTCAATCCGCCGCTGCGCGAGGAGCGCGACCGGCTGGCGCTGATCGCCGCCCTCGTCGACGGCACGCTGGACGCGGTGAGCTCCGACCACTCGCCCTGCACCGCGACCGAGAAGGACTGCGAGTTCGACCAGGCGCCCTTCGGCGCCGCCTCGCTGGAGACGGCGTTCGCGGCAGCCCATGAGGCGGTGGTGGTCGACGGACACGCCCCGCTCCCCGTGCTGATCAAACGCCTGACCTGCGGTCCGGCCCGCGTGCTGGGACTCGAGGCCGGCACGCTCGCCGCGGGCGCCGCCGCCGACTTCACGCTACTCGACCCGGCCGCGAAGTGGAAGCCCGCGGCGGGCGGACTTCTCTCCAAGTCAGGCAACGACCCGCTGGTCGGACGCACGCTGCACGGGCGCGTCCGGGCGACCTACGTGGACGGACGCAAGGTGTTCGGCGACTGAGATGCAGGAACCGGTCGTCGAGACCTTCTCGGAACTGTCGGCGGCCGACTGGACGTGCATCGCCTTCAACGTCGGGCTGGCGCTGGTCGGCCTCCGGACGCTGCGCCACTGGCCCTCCGGCGGAGGCCCCCGGCTCGAACGCCGGGCCGACCCCGTCACGGCCTCGGCCGGACTGATGACCGCGCTGCTGGCCTTCGGTCTCATCCTGCCGCTGCTCTCCCAGTTCATCGCAGGTTTCTTCCGTACGGAGTTCGGCGTCACCCAGGCGGAGGTCTTCTTCGCCACCTTCGTCGCCCAAGCGACGGCCGCCGGGGCGATCATCGGATTCGGGGCCTTCCTGCCGGGCTCGGTCCAATGGACGCCCACCGCCGCGCCGGAAGGCGTGACGACCTCTCCGGACTCGCCCCGGCAGGCGCTGCGCCTGTTGCACTGGCGCGACGCGCTGCGCGCCTACCTCGCCGTCTGCGCGCTGGCCACGGTCGGCTCGCTGGCTTGGAAAGGACTGCACTGGATGTGGTCGGCCGCGCACGCGCAGGGCTGGATGGGTACGCCGCCGGAGGACCTCCTGCAGGACATCGTGGACATCGTCCTGCGCACCGATCCGCTGACCCCGAAGTTCGGACTGCTCACGCTGGCGGTCGTGATCGGCGCCCCGCTCATGGAGGAGCTCGTCTTCCGCGGCGCCCTCTATCCTGCGCTCAAGTCCCTGCTGGGCGCGCTGACGCCCAGGGCGAACGTCGCCCTGTCCGCCCTCATCACCGGCCTGATCTTCAGCGCGGCGCACCTGACGCCCTCGGCCTTCATCCCGCTGACGCTCTTCGGCGCCTTCCTCTGCCTCGTACGCGACCGCCACGGACTCGCCGCCACCATCGCGGTGCACGCCGCGTTCAACGCGATGAACCTGCTCTGGCTAAAGGTCGCGCCCGATGTCGCCAATCTCTGACCATGGGAGCCCTCACCGCCATCAAGGAAAAGTCCGTCTCGGTCCTGACCGAGGCGCGCCTCATCGAGGACGTTGTCGCGGCCATGTCCGACGCCTGCCCGCCCGCACCGGAAGGCCCGGGAAGCGACTGCGCCCACCTACCCGAGTGCGGCGGCCGCGCGTTCCGCGTCTGCACTGTCGACGGCGTGACCCTCGGACGGCATTTCGACCTCGCGTGCACGGGCCGCCGGGCCGGCGCCAAGCTGGTCAATCGCAACCTCTCGGACCTCGCCGCGGCCGGCGCTCGGCCCTCCGACGCCCTGCTGGCGCTAACGCTCGGTCCGGACGTCGACGCGGAATGGCTGCGCGACTTCGCCTTCGGCGCCGGCCGTGCGGCGGTGCGGGCGAGGCTCCGCATCGTCGGAGGCGACTTCTCCCGCGGACCCGCGGGGGTCTTCGTAGCGACGCTTTCCGCACAGGGGTACGCCCATCGCGTGCTCGCCCGCGGAGGCGCCAGGGAAGGTGATGTGCTCTTCGTGACCGGCGCGCTCGGCGGAACGGCCTACGGAAGGCATCTGGATTTCGCACCCCGCCTGGCCGAAGGCGAATGGCTGTGCGGCAGGGCGGAGGTGACCGCCTGCACCGACGTCTCCGACGGGCTGGTCAAGGACCTTCCCGGGATGCTCGGCACGCGCCTCGACGCTAAGGTCGACCTCGCCCGGATCCCGGTCTCCGAAGCCGCGGGCCTGCTCTCGCGCGGCGACGGCAAGCCCGCCTTGGAGCACGCCCTGCAGGACGGCGAGGACCATGAGCTGGCCTTCGCCGTATCTCCGTCGGCCGCGGGTGCCCTTGCGGCTGATTTCCGCAAGGCCTTCCCGGCCACTCCGCTTTCACGCCTTGGGTCCGCCGTGCGCGGCGAGGGCCGCTTGCTGGACGCCGAGGGACGTCCGGTGGCCGGTCGCGGCTTCGACCACTTCGCCTGAGCACTAGAGCTTGAACTGTCGGATCACCACGAAGAGCGCGAAGATGAGCGAGCAGCCGGCGAACGTCACGGTGGTCGTCTCATAGGTCGCCAGCAGCTTCAGCACCGCGTCGAGGAGCGAAAGCGAATCGCGGGTGTCGGACTCGGCGCGCGCCAGAGCCTCGACCGCGTTGCGGTCGGCCTCCTCCACTTTCTTGTTGTCCGAGCTGAGCGTGTCGCTGGGCCCGATGAGCACCGCGATGGTGTCCTTGGAGCGCATCGCCTTGCGGAACGCGTCGACGGAGCCCTGGATGCCCACGGTCGCCGTGCGGACCTTGTTGGTGGTGTCCCTGAGCTCGTGACTGAACCAGAGGCCGGCGAGGGAGACGAGGAGGGTCACGACGGCCATGCCGACGATGCCCACCTCGGCCTGGACGAGTCCGCCCCGGGCGGAGCGGCGGTTGGAACGTTTTGAGCTCATGTTTCTTGGTCTGTAAGTTGGTTGGAAGGGGTTCAGCGGCGCCGAGCGCGCGGGGCGGCCTTGGGCTTGGCGCGCTTGCGCCCGGAGGACTTCTTGCGGCCCTTGCGCTGGCGGGGGCGCTCGGCCATGCCGAGTTTCTTGCGGATTAGGCCCGTGATCCAGTCGACCAGCTCGGGGGCGAGGGCGCCGGCGAGGCCCTGGACAATGGCCTTGTTGATGGCCGAAAGCTGCCACTGGAAAGTGACGAAGAAGGCGATGATGGCGAAGATGGCCGCCGCCGCCACGTGGCGGAACGAGCGCCAGAGGCTGGCGTGGGCGGCGTCATCGATGAGCAGGCGTCCCACCATGGCGGCCGCACCAATGAGCGCCACGATCCAGCCTCCGCGCTTGAACTCGGCGATGGCGGTCTGGAAGCCTCCGGCGACGTCGAAGCCGGCCCCGAGCAAGTCGATCAGCACGGGTCACCTCCGTCCGGACGGCGCGGGCGGGCCTGGGCTGCGCAGGTTCGTGTACGGGCTCGCACGCTGGCCCGGAATATGAGGGGGCTGGACCCGGACTCAACCCCCGACTCCCTTCAAAGGGCCTGTCTGCGGGGCTGACGCCCCTCGTCGACCTCGATGTAATCGAACATCGTGTCCACGCCGGCTTCGAAACCGAGGCCGTTCTCCTTCAGCCGACGCAGCAGCACTTCGTTGGCCTCGTCGCGCCAGCCGCGCTTGGTCATGAAGCCGTTCCAGACCTCCACGTCGTTGACGCTCAGGCGACGCCCGTGCGACTGCGCCCACGCAAAGGCCTCGGCGTCGGAGGCGTCGGGATGGGCCAGGAGCCAGTCGCGTAGCTCGGCGTAACCTACGCCGAGATACTGGCAGCAGCGGTCATCGAAGGCCTTGCCGAGATTACTCACGAAGTCGGCGTGAAGACGGCCCGCCGCGTGTAGGCGCACCTTGGAGACGAGCCTCGGGAAGTAGACGAAGCCGCTGACGGCATCGTATGGGGAGAGAAGTCCGGGTACGACGGGCATGGGAGGGAGGATGAGGATGAGAGGATGAAGGATGAAGGTAAAACCGCCCGGGCGCGAGCGGTTCAGCCATCCCCTCTTGCCCCGGAGCCTTCGGCCTCTATTGAAAGACCACCCCATGAAGCCCCTGCTTCCCCTGGTCCTGGCCGGCCTCCTGGCCGGTTGCGCCACTAACCGAGACCTGGCCTCCGAGCCCCTGCGCATGAGCCAGGACATCGCCGCCTTCGAGGAGTCGGACCGCGTCACGCCGCCACCCTCGGGCGCGCTTCTCCTCTCGGGCGCCAGCACCATGCGGCTCTGGAAATCCGCCCAGGCAGACTTCGCGCCGATGCCGGTGATCAACCGCGGGTTCGGAGGTTCCTACACGACGGAGGTAGCGGGCTACATGGAGCGGATCACCCTGCCCTACCGTCCCCGCGTGGTAGTGCTCCATTGCGGCAGCAACGACATCAACGCCGGCGACTCGGCCGATCGCGTCGTGGCCCGCACCGAGAGCTATTTCCTGAGCCTGCGGCGCGTCCACCCGGACGCCGCCCTCGTCATCCTTTCGACGATCCACGCGCCCTTGCGCCGCTCCAAGTGGGACGAGATGCGCAAGGCGGACGACGGATTCCGCGCAATCGCGGCGACACACAGGGGCGTACGCTTCGTCGACATCAACGAGGCGCTCAATTTCCCCGGCGATGAACCGCGGCCGGACAGCTATCTCAAGGACGACCTCCATCCCACGCAGGCAGGCTATGAGGCGATGCTGCGGCTGGTGAAACCGGCGGTTGAAGCCGCCTGGCGGGAGAACGCCAAGGCCTACTGAGCGGCGGGCTCCGAGCCGGGACGGCCCCAGAGCAGTAAGGCCACGCCCACGACGGCGTAGACGCAGGCGGCGCCCAGCAGGGTGCCGCGGATGCCTGCGAAATCAGCCACCGTGCCCATGGCGACCGCCGCGAACGGCAGCAGACCGAAGAAGCTGAGGCCGCTGATGGCCGAGACGCGGCCGCGGATCTCCTCCGGAGAACGCTCCTGCACGATGGTGTTGGCCAGGCCGACCAGGGTGGAGACGCCGAGCGAGAGCAGCAGTAAGGTGACCGCGGGCCACCAGAAGCCGCCAGCCAGGGAAAGGCTGACGAGCCCGGCGCAGATCAGCGCCAGGGAGCCGACGATGACCGGGCCGCGACGGGCGACGGGCAGGGCCATGATGAGCAGCGACCCGAGGAGGGATCCCACGCCCGAGGCGAACATGAGCCAGCCCATGGCGGCGGCGGAGACCTCGAGGGTGTGCTTTCCGTAAAGCGGGAGCAGCACAATCATGACCGGGAAGACGCAGAGCGTGTTCGCGGAAAGCATGGCGACCATGGCCAGGCTGGGCCGGTCGGAGCGCAGGTGACGGATGCCCTCGGCCATCCCGGCCATGCGACGGCGCTCATGCTCGGCGTCGCCCTTCACGCGCGGCGGCAGGGTCGCTAGGACAAGCATCAGCACGACGAAGCTGAGGGCGTTGAGATAGAAGGCCGACTCGGCGCCAAACCGGCCGACGAGAGTGCCGGCGAGCGCCGGACCGATGAGACGGGTGCCGTGGAACACCGCACGGTCGATCGCGATGGCCCGGGCGACGTGCTCACGTCCGGAGAGCTCGGGCACGATGGCCGCGGCCGCCGGCATCTCGAAGGCGGCGGCGACGCCGAGGAGCGCCGCCGCGACGACGACATGCCAGATGGCCACCTGTTCTGAGCCCACCAACGAACCGATCCACAGCGCCAGCAGGATCTGCACGGCCTGGCAGACCTGGAGGATCCGCCGCTTGTCGAAGCGGTCGGCGCAAAGCCCGCCCACCAGGGTGAGCGCAATCATGGGGATGCCTCCGGCGAAATGCACCCAGGCCATCGCCTGACCGCTGGAGGTCAGGCCGGCCATCACCCACCCCTGCGCCATCGCCTGCATCCAGGTGCCGGTCATGGAGACGCCCTCGCCCACGATGTATCGAAGGAAGGGTCCGTTGGGAAAACGGGACGGCTGTCCGGTGGCGTCCGACAAGGAGATTTCAGAATGCCGAGGAACCGCCGCAGAGGGGAGGACAAACTTACAGGGCGCGGTCATCGGCAGCGCTCGGCGAAAGCTGGTGCTCCCGTTGGGATTCGAACCCAAATCGCCGGCTTCGGAGGCCAGAATTCTATCCATTGAACTACGGGAACCGAACCGACAGCAAACCCGTCGGCCGCGGACAAGTCAACCCTTCCCCCGCTCAGCGGGCCTTCATGTTGCGGTCGGCGAAGTCCAGGTAGTTGGCCCAGTCCTCGGCGGTGACGTCGTGCTTGCCCGCCCGGTTGTGATAGCCGACGGAACCGCCCACGGCGCGCCCCACCTCGGGAAAGACTTCGGTGCCCAGCCCGGACGCTCCGAGCAGACGGAACACGGGGTCGGCGTGCACGGCCCCGAGGAACTCGCCCCGGGGATCGGCCCAGAGGTCCTCGGCGGCGCTGGCGACGTAGAGCGGCCGCGGCGCGACGGTCGCGAGCAGCCAGTGCTGATCGAGGGGCATAGCCGCCTCGTTTTCGGAATAGGTCGCGAAACGCGCGGTGAACCAGTGCGGGAAGCCGCGGCCCTTGTAGAAGCCGGAGATCACGCCGACAGTCTCGCCGAAGATACGCTTGCTGAGCGCGGCGCCGCCGCAGCCCGACTCATTCGAGATGACGAGCGCGAAACGTCCGTCCTGCGCGCCGGCCCAGAGCGAGGCCTTGCCCAGCCGGGAATGTCCGATGACGGCGACGCGCGAGGCGTCCACCGCGGGCATGCGTGACAGGACGTCGAGGCTGCGCGACAGACCCCAGGCCCAGGCTCCGACGCCGGCCCACTCGCCATCCTTCCAGACGGTGTCCCTGCCGGCGGGCGAGAGCGCCGCGCGGAACCCCTCCTTCCACCCCTCCGGGTGATCGGGCTCGACGTCGCCGTAGTAGAAGGTCGCGAGGCCGTAGCCGCGGGCGATGAGCATCTCGAGCTGCCAGCGGGAGGACTGCGAGCCGCGCTGCTTCTCCGAAGCGCGGTCCGACCGGGCGGGATCGGACCACTGCTTGGAGACCCAGGTCTCGGGCAGGAACACCTTCGGGTCATCCACCGCGGTGTGGTTGCCGCCGAAGTTCGCGCCGAGGAAGACCGGCGATTGGCCGCCCTTGCCGTTGGGCAGGTAGACGAGGAGGTCGATGAAGGGGCCCTTGCGGCCGACGGGCCAGACGCGGAGCTGGGTGCGCGTCGCCTTGCCGCCCAACGCGGCGGCGTCGTGCTCACGCACCTCCTGCACGGCCTCGGCCTGCCGGGCGGAGGTGTCGGGCGTGCGGCCGTAGACGTGCGTCTCGAGCGCACGCATCACCTCGCCACGACGACGCGACTTCCATCCTTCCGCGTCGACCTTCCTGCCGTCGGAGGCGACGAGCGGATCGGGCAGCGTGTAAGCAGGGACTTTTGATTCCTCCAAAATGGTGACGGGGATCGCGGCGAAGAGCATCAGGGACAGCAGCATGGCCGCACGATGCCTTCCCGGCCCATCGCGGGCAAGCGGCCAATGCTAGCGGTCCCAGACCTCGAAGTCGTATTCAAGCCCCTCATGCATCCCGTGCTTTCTGGAGACGAGACGGGTGAAGAGCGCGGGCCAGTCGGCGGGGAAAGAACGGTCACCGGCAAAGTCGCGGTGGATGCGGGTGATAATCAAACGGGAGCAGAGCGGAAGTCCGACGGCGTAGATGCGCTCGCCCCCGGTGATCCAGACCGGACCGGGCCAGGGCATGCCTTGAGCGACGCGCACCGCCTCGTCGAGCGTCGCGACGCGCTCCGCGCCGGGGAACCTCTTGGCAGGGTCGCGCGAGACCACCACCGTGCCGCGTCCAGGTAGGGCCTTGCCCAGCTCGGCGTAGCAGGACGGGCCCTCGATCATCACCCCGCCCTCGGTCTGCTTCATGAACCAGTCGAGGTCTTCGGGGATGTGCCAGGGCAGGCGGCCGCCTGAGCCGATGACCCCGTTACGGGCTACCGCCACGATGCACTGGACGGGCTTGGTTGACGCCATGAGGACAGGGATGTGAACAAGTCGGCCGGGCGCAAGCGGCGCCCCCGCTGGTTGACACCCGCCGAGCCCCCCGCCAAGGTCGACGGATGATTACCTGGCTGCAGGGCGCCACCTCCAAGCACCACCGCATAATCTTCAGCTTCCTGCTGGTGATCATCGTGGCATCCTTCGTATTCTACGGGTTCGTCGGCCAGAACGGGCTCAGCCAGGGCGGCTCCTACCTCTACATGGGCGTGGACCTCAACGACCCCCGCGTACGGGAGCGTCACCGGGACACGATGATCTTCTCGATGCTCACCTCCCGCCGGCCGGAGCAGAACGGCCTCGAGCGCCGGGTGGCCGAACTGTCCCTGGCCGACACCCTCAACGTCCCCTCCCCCTCTCCCGCCGAGATCCGCCGCATCGCCCGCGACCTCGCGCTCGGACCCGACCCCAAGAACGTGGGGGAGGCGCTCAACAACTTCATCCAGCTCGCTGGCAAGCAGATCGACGCCTCCGAAGAGGAAACCAGGGCCCGCTTCGAGACCTACATCGTCGACACCTGGCGCATCTCCCGCGCACGGGCGGCCCTCGCCGGGCCCGGCCATGCGACCTCGGCCCAACTCAAGCGGCTCCTGGAACGCGAGCGCGCCCTCTGGACGGTCGACGCCGCCTCCTTCTCCCCCTCCGCCTTCAAGACCGAAATCAAGGACGATGAGGCGAAGGCCAAGGCGGCCTTCGAGGCCGGCAAGGAGTCCTTCCGCATCCCCGCGCGCATTAAGGCAACGGCCGTGCTCATCCAGGCGACCAGCACCGATGCCGCGCCGGTCTCCGATGAGGAGATTGTCACGGCGGGCTACAATCTCGCGGAAAAGCTCAAGCTCGAGCCCGGCAAGATCAAGGAGGAGGCCCTGAAGCGCCGCGCCGAACTGGAGAAGGTCGTGCGTCAGGGGCGGGCCGCCCTGGCTGCGGCCGGCCTCGTCTCTGACGAGCTCGCCGAAAGGTTCACGAGCGAATCCAGCAAGGCCAAGGATCCCGCCTTCCTCGCCTGGCTCAAGTCCCGCAACGCCGTGCTCACCCCCATGACGGAATTCGAAGCCGGCACGACCCCGGTCGCGCCCCAGGTGCCGATGGAGGCGCTCCGCACCCTTTCCGTGATGCCCGCGCAGGAATGGCGCACCGACGTCTACCGCACCGAAGAAGGCGCCGCCTTCCTGTTCGTGGAAGCCCGCACCGAGTCGCGCCTACCCGCCTTCGAGGAAGTGAAGGACAAGGCCCTGGCCTCCTGGCGTGAGTCCGAGCGGCAGCGGCTAATCGCCGTGGAAATCTCCCGGCTCTCCAAGGCCCTGCTCGCGGACCAGACCGCCGGCAAGCCCTTCGCCGACAGCGCCCGCGCCCTCGGTCTCAAGACCTCGACGCCCGCTCCTTTCTCCGCCTTCGCCGCACCCGAGCCCATCGCCGGCGCTTCGGAGGACACCGCCCAGGTCGTTGAAGCCGCCGGCATCGGCAAGGTGGCCGGTCCGGTGCGCACGCGCTCGGGAGACTACGTCTTCCTGCGCGCCGCCAAGCGCGACGTGCCTCCGGCCGACCCCAAGAAGGACGACCCTGCGCCCATCCTGCTCCGCATCGCCGAAAACAACGCTTTCATGACCGGCATGGGCCTGCTCCGCGACCTTACGCCTCAGCCTCAGGTCGACCAGCAGCCTCGCTGAGCCGAAGCGGCCCTCTCGGACCCCTCCGGAGGCCCCGCCCCGGAGGGGTTCGTCTTTTCCAGCCCTTCCTGCTTTACCTCCCCCTCCCCCGCCCCCTACCCATTCCCCCGACGCATGTCCCAGGTTCGAGTCCGCTTCGCCCCCAGCCCGACCGGCTTCTTCCACATCGGAAGTGCCCGGACCGCCCTGTTCAACTGGCTCTACGCCCGGCACATGGGTGGCAAGTTCATCCTCCGCATCGAGGACACGGACAAAGAGCGCAACTCCGAGGCATTCCTCAACGTCATCCTGGATTCCATGCGCTGGCTGGGAATGGATTGGGACGAGGGTCCCGGCATGGGCGGTCCGCACGGGCCCTACTTCCAGTCGCAGCGGACCGAACTCTACCGGACCAAGCTGCGGGAACTCGCCGACAAGGGACGGGCCTACGAGAAGGACGGTGCCTGGTGGCTCCGCCTCGAGGGCGCCCGCAGCCGCGCCCACGACGAGCACCTGAAGCGTGACTACGAGAAGGTGGACTCTCCGCCCATGGTGCTCGACGACCTGGTGCGCGGACGCGTGGAGCGCGCCGAGGACCGCGACTTCGTGATCTTTCGCTCCAACGGCGAACCGGTCTTCCACTTCGTCAACGTCGTCGACGACATCGAGATGAGGATCACCCACGTGATCCGGGGCGAGGACCATCTCTCCAACACCTCCAAGCACGTCGAGCTCTTCCGGGCCTTCGGCGTCGAACCGCCCCGCTACGCCCACATCCCGCTCATCCTCAAGTCGGACGGGCCGGGCAAAATGTCAAAGCGCGACCAGGGCGCCCTCATCGAGGAATACCAGCGCCGGCGCTTCCTGCCGGAGGCGGTGCGCAACTACCTCTGTCTGCTGGGCTGGACCCCAGCGGACGGAAAGGAGGTCCTGCCCATCGGCGAGATTGTGCGTCAGTTCGACCTCAAGGAAGTGCACCAGTCCAACGCCCGCTTCGACGAGCGCAAGATGTCGCACGTCAACGCGCAGACGCTCCGCGGACTGCCCGCCGCCGAGTTCGCCGCCCTCGCCCGCCCGATCCTGCTCGAGACCAAGGTCATCGACGCTTCGGTCTCCGACGCCCGCCTCGCCGAGGTCCTGGGCATCGTCCAGGAGAAGGTGATCTCCCTCGAGCACCTGCCGGAGTTCATGGGCTTCTTCTTCACCGCCGACTTCAAGCAGGACGAAGGCGCCAAAGCCAACCTCACCAAGAAGGGCGGCGACCCCGTCGCCCGCGTCCGCGAGCTGCTCCCCGCCCTCGAGGCCGCCGAATGGACCGAGCCGGCCCTCGAGGCCGCCTTCGCCGCCGTCGGCGCGGCCAATAACCGCAAGCCCACCGACTACTTCGCCCCGGTCCGGTTCGGGATCTCCGGACAGGGCGGCGGCCCGCACCTACTCTCGGTGCTGCGCGTCCTGGGCCGCGAACGCTCCCTCGCCCGCCTGCGGGCTTACGCCTCCTGAATCCATGTCCGAAAGCCCTGTCCACCGGCACTTCATCCAGCAGATCATCGACGCCGACCTGGCCGCCGGGAAGCACGCGTCCGTGGCCACGCGCTTCCCGCCGGAGCCCAACGGCTACCTGCACGTCGGCCACGCGAAGTCCATCTGCCTGAACTTCGGCCTCGCCCTCGAATTCAAGGGCCGCTGCCACCTGCGCATGGATGACACCAATCCGACCAAGGAGGAGGTCGAATACGTCGATTCGATTAAGGAGGACGTGCGCTGGCTGGGCTTCGACTGGAACGAGCACTACTACCAGGCGTCGGACTACTTTGACCGGATGTACGCCGACGCAATCCGGCTCATCAAGCTGGGCAAGGCCTACGTCTGCTTCCTGACGCAGGACCAGATTCGCGAGTTCCATGGCGATGAGAAGCGCCCGGGCAAAGCCAGTCCCACCCGGGACGCCTCCGTCGAGGAAAATCTCGCGGCCTTCGAAAGGATGACCCGCGGCGAGTTCGACGAAGGTAAGGCGGTGCTGCGCGCCAAGATTGACATGGCGTCGCCAAACATGCACATGCGCGACCCGGTCATCTACCGCATCCGCAAGGCCCATCACCACAACACCGGCGACAAGTGGTGCGTCTACCCGATGTACGACTACGCCCACCCGCTGGAGGACGCGTATGAAGGCATCACCCACTCGATCTGCACGCTCGAGTTCGAGGTGCACCGCCCCTTCTACGACTGGCTCCTCCGCGCGCTCGACACGCCCGCCAAGCCGCAGCAGATCGAATTCGCGCGCCTCAACCTGACCTACACCGTCATGTCCAAGCGCCGCCTGCTCGAGCTCGTGCAGGAGAAGCGCGTGTCCGGCTGGGACGACCCCCGCATGCCCACCATCTCCGGCATGCGCCGGCGCGGCTACACGCCGGCCGCCGTGCGCAAGTTCTGCGAGACCATCGGGGTGACGAAGCACAATTCGCTCTCCGACGTCGCCCTGCTCGAGCACGCCGTGCGCGACGACCTCAACCGGACGTCCTCCCGCTTCATGGCGGTGCTCGATCCGGTCCGCCTCGTCATCGAGAACTACCCCGAAGGCCAGGTCGAGGAACTCGAGGCCATCAACAACCCCGAGGACCCCTCCGCCGGCACCCGTAAGGTGCCCTTCTCCAAGACGCTGCTCATCGAGCGCGCTGATTTCATGGAGATCCCGGAGAAGAAGTATTTCCGCCTCACGCCGGGCCAGGAGGTCCGCCTCCGCTGGGGTTACTTCGTGAAGTGCACGGGCTGCCGCAAGGACGCCGCCGGCAACGTCATCGAAGTGACCTGCACCTACGACCCGTCCACGCGCGGCGGCGACGCCCCGGACGGCCGCAAGGTCAAGGGCACCATCCACTGGGTTTCAGAAGCCCACGCCGGCGAGGCCGAGACGCGCCTCTACGACCGGCTCTTCGCCCACGAGGACCTCAACGACATCCCCGAAGGCAAGGACTGGCGGGACCTTCTCAACCCGGAGTCGCTCCGTACGGTCAAGGCCCGCGTCGAACCGGCCCTGCTCGCAGTGGCGGCCGGGACGCGGGTGCAGTTCGAGCGCAACGGCTACTTCTGCGCCGACTCCAGGGACTCCCTCGCCGGCCGTCCGGTCTTCAACCGCACGGTGACGCTCAAGGACTCCTGGGCGAAGCAGGCCGCAAAGACCTGATCAAAGAAGGCCCGCGATCCAGTCTGGCGGAGAGGGAGGGATTCGAACCCTCGGTACCTTGCGGTACACTGCATTTCCAATGCAGCGCGATCGACCACTCTGCCACCTCTCCTTTGAACCAGACTGAAAGTCCATCAAAGGTGGCCACCCTGATGGGTCAACCCCGTACTAAGCCCCGACGGCGGTCCGGACGCGCCCCAAGGACGCGGCCTGACGTTCCTGAAGCACGATCTGGGCCCGACGCACCTTGGCACGCGCGGCCGCAGGGTCGGCGACCATCGTCAGCACGGCGGGAACGATGCCCGCATGCTGGGCGGGATCGTCCATGTCGAACAGCCACTCGGAAAGTCCAATGTCCTTCCACATGACGCCCTTTGAAGTCTGCTCGGCCCAGCGGCAGACGATGGCCGGCACCCCGTTGCCGACGGCCATGATGGGCGAGTGCATCTCGTTACCGAACAGGCCGGCGCTGCGGACGTAGACGCTCAGGGCCTCATCGGTCAGCCAGTAGTCGGGCCGCCACACGACACGCGCGCGGACTTCATAGGGCAGACGGTCGAAGAGAATCTCCTTGCCGAGCAGCATCTGCGTGCGGTCCTCCGGACAAATGAGGACCTTGTGGCCGGTCCTGTTCACGACCTGCACGATCGCCTCGCGCAACTGCGCATGGTCCGACTCCTTCTTCTCGTCGTTCCGAACCTGTCGGACCGGATCAAACTTCACGCCGGGCTTTACGCGCCAGTAGGGGGTCAGGCGGTAGCGTGGGATGCAGCACAGGAACCGCCCGGGTTCGAGGCCGTTGGCCTCCAGGAATTCCTCGGCACGGCCTTCGTCGCGCAGGTCGGTCGCGAAGGCACCGTCCGGGCCGAACTCCATCACCGGGCACTTCACGCCGCCGGCCTTGGCGGTCTCGAGCGAGACCGAGTCGCGGAAGTAGACGAACTGGGCGCCGCTGAGGATCTCGACGGTCTCTGGCGTCGGCTTGCCCTGGGTGATGCCCAGCACGCCATAGGGCTTCTGACCCTGCTGGCGCCACATCGCCACCTGCTTCTCGCCCACCAGCGAGGGGCCGGAGCCGTGCAGCAGGAAATCGTTCTCGGCGTAGAGCTTGGCGACGTCGGGCTTGGGGCCGACAATCCGCAGACGCGGGAATCGCCGCCTGAGCAGGTCCGCGACGCCGTTTTCGACGTTGCTGGGCCAGAGGGTAATCTCGGCCTCGGGCAGGTGTCTCTCCAGCAACGCGAGCACGCCCGGCGTATGGGCGATGTCCCCGATGTTCACGGTCTGCCAGGAAGAACGCAGGACGATGCGCGGCGACCTCCCCTTCGGCACGCAGGCGGCCAGGGCGGACCCTAGGCCCGCCGTCAGGGTGGCGGCGATGAATTCACGGCGCAATCGCATGACGGAGGTCTTTCACGTCCGCAGGCGCCGGGCGAGACGCAACGGCTCAATTGGCCTTGGGGGCTTCCTTCCTCGGCAGCAGGGCGAGGTATCGCTCACGGTCCTGGGCGACCTTGGCCTTGAGCGGCTCCACCTGCGGGTGAAGGGATTCGAGGGACTTAGCAATCTCCTCGAGATTTTTCAGACGCTGCGGACCTTCCTTCTCGGCGGAGACGAGCGCCTTAGCGGCGACTTCGAGCGCCTGACGGCCTTCAGCGAGGGCCTTCTCGGCCTGAGCGAGCTCGGCCTGCCTGGCCATGAGGGACTTGGAGGCTTCGGCGAGCCGCACACGGGCTTCGGCCAGGGCCTTCTCCAGCGGAGGCACACCCTCCTGTGCCGCCTTGACGGCGGCCTGCAGGGGTGCGAGCCCGGCCTGCTGGTCCTTCTCGAGCTTGGCGACGGCGGCTTCCTTGGCCTGCCTCTCCTTAATCTGGCCTTCGCGGATGGCCATCAGGCGGTCGAGCTCGGCCTTGGCGGCCGCATGACCCTTCTGAACCTTGGCGGTTTCGGCGGCGAGGGCATCGACCTTGGCCTGCTCGGCCTTGTGAGCGACGTCGGCCGCGGCCAGCGCCTTCTCACGCTCGGCGAGGACCGCGCGCGCGGAGGCGACCGCGGCCTGGGCGGAAAGCACCTTGGACTTCGCGTTCTCCAAGGACTGCGCGGAGGTCCGCTTCCTTTCAAAATAGGTGACGTAGAAGACGGCCTTGAAGCTGCGCGCCGCATCGAATTCGGACTGCGCGGCGGCGGCGGAATCTTCGGCGGCCTTAAGGGTGGACTGTGCCGCCGTCAGCTCCTTGCCCTGCGCCTTGACCGTAGCCTCGGCCTTCGCGCGGAAACCGGCTGCTGCGGTGGCGACGCCCTCCGCCGAGGCCTGGATCTTTTGGGCGGTCTCCAGGTTATTGGCGGCGACCTCGGCGGCAGTGCGGGCAGCGTTGCGCTGCAGACGGACGGGCTCGATGGACGCGTTGAACTGCTCGACGGCCGCCTTGGCGGCGTTGACGTTCATCTGATTGGTGTTCACGGCCTTCTCGAGGGCGGCCTGCGCCTCGGCGACGGTCCTGGTGCGCGACTCAAGACGTCCGGCTGCCTCGGCCTCGGCCTGACGCGGCGCGGAGAGATTCTTCTCCATGGCGGGCAGCGCGCCCTTGATGAGGGCCACGGCCTGCTCCAGCGGAGCAATCCTAGCGGCGGCGTCATCGCGAGCCTGCCGGGCGACCGGCAGCCTGGCCTCGGCCTGCTTGACGGCGGCCTCGTTCTCCGTGCGTGCTGCGACGAGGTCGGCGATGTCGACTTCGATCTTGGAGAGACGGTCCTGCTCGGAGAGCAGGCCGACGTTGAACTGGGCGGCCTTCAGCGTGACGAGGCGCTCCCGCAGGGAGGGAAGCTCGGCCCGCGCGGTACGCGCCTTGGAAAGCGTGGCATCGGCGGCCTCGACGGGCGTGGGCTCGGTCACGGGATTGGCCGCGAGCGAAGCCTCGAGCTCGGCGATGCGCCGCTCGGTCTCCGCGATACGGTCGGCAATCTTGGGCGGATTAGATGAAATCTGGGCGGCGGCCTGCCCGTTGGTGAGGTCGATGAACTTGATCTCGCCCAGCCAGTTACCCGAAACCGCGGACTTGCCGTCGTGCAGGGCCACCACCGAAGAGACCACGTCGCCTTGCGACTGGGACTCGCCGAGCTTCTTGCCCTCGACGGACCACAGGGCGACCTTGCCGTCCTGTCCGCAGGTCACCAGTCGGCCGTCCGGGGTGAAGGAGGCGGCCTCGACGCCGCCGCCGTGCGCAGTCCAGTTGGCGACGCGCTTACCGGTCTTCATCTCCCAGGTCGAAACCGTGCCGTCGGCGGAGCAGCTCGCGAGCACGTTGGAGTCGGCGCGCCAAGCGAGACCCGTGACCGACTTCTGATGCTGCCCGAGGTTGAAGAACTCACCGCCGTTGTCGGCCTCCCAGACCATGACATTTCCGTTACGGTCGGAGGTGGCGAGGAGGATGCCGTCGGGGCTGAAGTCGGCACCCGTGACCCACTCGGTGTGCTTCGAGATAAGGTAGAGCTCCTCGCCGTTGGTCACGTCGTAGCACTTCACCTTCTTGGTGTTGGTGCCGATGACAATCCGGCGGTAATCTGGGGAGATGTCGGCGGACATCAGCTGATCGAACTCCTTGCCCGCCTCGGCAATGCGCCGTCCGGTGCGCACATCCCAGACCACGGCGTGTCCGAACTTCCCGCCGCGGCCTCCTCCGAGGATGAGCAGCGAGCCGTTGGCGCTGAATTTCAGCGAACGGGCGTAGCCCTCGGGGTAAGGCAGGATGCCGGCGAGCTCCCGGGTGTCAGTGTCGTAAAGAAGAACCTGCTTCTGACCTGCGACGGCGAGCAGCGAGGTCCAAGGACTCGCGGCCATGGCGACGACCGCGGTGGTGCGCGGGGTGACGACCACGGGCTCGAGCAGCACGTGCTCGGGGCGCGCGGCGGGCCCGTCGGGCTTGCCTGCGGAACCGGTGACGGCCAGTTCGACCTTGGGACGGTTCGACTTGCGCGCGACGCTGTTCTTGGACTGGAGGGCTCCGCCCTCGATCCATTTGGCGAGCGTCACGAGGTCCTTTGCGTCAAGCGGCGCCCCTTCGGGCGGCATGAAGGGCTCCTCCTTCTTGGCGCTGTAGGTCCAGAGACGGCTGGCCAAAGGATTGCCCGGGTCGATGACCGCACCGCCGGAACCGCCGTCCACGAGGCCGGCATAGCTCGTCAGTTCGAGGCCGCCCTTCTTCTTGTCCGGGTTGTGGCACGAGAAGCACTTGTTCTCAAGGAGGGGCCGGATGTGGTCATCGTACGTCAGCTTGTCCTGCGCCTGGGCGCAGACGCTGAGCAAGGCGGCGCAGACGAGGGACTGGCGAATGAGCAGGCGGACGCGCATCGATGCGGGGCGATCAGTGATTGAAGTAGAATTCCTTGGAGTTCATCAGCGCCCAAAAGGCGTCCTCTAGGACCGCCAGCCGGCTCTCCGGCTCGGCGGCGACCGACTTCACGACGGCCGCGGTCTCGGCGGGCAGCGGACGGCGTCCGAAGACGCGCATGAAGAGCTCGTCCACGATTTCGGGGTCCTTCTTGCCGGCGGCGACCAGAGTCTCGACGACTTTGCCGCGGCGGATGCGTTCGTTGAGGGCGTCGCCATTCATCAAGTGAAGCGCCTGCGACAGCGAGGGGTCGGTCTTCACCTCGCTGGAGGCGACCGACTCGCGCTTGGCGCGGCCGAAGGTCGTCAGGAAGTAGTTGGACACCGCGCCGTCAGCGATTTGCACCGCACGGGCCCCGAGGGGCAGGCCCTGGAACTTGTTCGGGGTCTCGGTGATCTGCGAGATGGCGTCGAGCAGGACCTCGGCGCGGACGCGGCGCACTTGGGAGCGGGCGAAGTTCAGGCGGTCGCCGGCGTTGGTCTCGTTGGGCTTCGAGCTGCGCTGGTAGGCGGCCGAGAGCACGATGTCGCGCACGATGCGACGGAAGTCGTAGTTGTAATCGGTCAGGCGCTTCGCGAGCTCGTCGAGCAGCTCGGGATTGGAGGGCGGGTTGGAGATGCGCACGTCGTCGACCGGATCTACGACGCCGACTCCGAAGAAGTGGGCCCAGACGATGTTGGCCAGGTTACGGGCGAAGTACGGGTTGCGCGGCGAGGCCAGCCATTCGGCCAGCACGCGTCGGCGGTCATCGCCCGGCTTGAGGTCAGGCTCCTCGGCGCCGAGGAACTTGGGCTTGACGTTCTGCTTGGTGAGGAAGTGCTGCGACTCTCCGTTGTGGCTGTTGAAGACGACGACCTCCTGGGGGTCGTCGGTCGTCTTGCGTCCGATCTGGGCGAAGAAGGCGTTGAAACCGTAGTAGTCGTCCATCGTCCAGCGGTCGAAAGGATGGTTGTGACACTGGGCGCACTGCAGGCGCATGCCCATGAACACCTGCGCGACGTTCTCGGAGAGCTTCAGGCGATCGAGCTCGTTTTGGTAGTAGTTGACCGACGGGACGGAGACCGTGCCGCCGCTGGAGGAGAGGAGCTCGACCACGACCTTGTCGATGGGCACGTTCTTGCCGATGCGGTCGGCCAGCCAGTTGTAGTAGAGCAGCGCGTTCTTATAGAAGGGGGGCGCGTTGTTGCCCTGATTGATGCCGGAACGGATCTGCAGGAGCTCGGACCACTTCATCACCCAGAGCTCGGTGAACTCCTTGCGCTGGAGCAGGGCGTCGACGAGCTTGGCGCGCTTGTCCGGGGACTTGTCGGCCACGAAGGCGCGGATCTCGTCGGGCTTGGGGTAGAGTCCCACGACGTCGATGTGCACGCGGCGCACGAAGGTCTCGTCGTCGCAGAGTTCGGAAGGCAGGATGCGCAGGCGGTGCAGGCGCTCGTTGACGGCCTTGTCCACGTAGTTGAACTCCTCGGCCTTGGGGCGCTCATACTTCAGGCCCTGGGGGATGACGATGACCTGGGAGGTGATGCTGTAGACGTTGAAGCGGGCCAGCATGAAGGCCGCGCCGCGGTCGCCCGACTTCACGAGACCGCCCTTGGTGATGGCGGCCACGGGGTCGTTGTTGGACGTGAAGACGGCGAGCTCGGTGACGTCGCGATCGGTGCCGTCGGAATACTTGGCCCGGACGGTGATCTGCTGGGTGGCGCCGGGCCCTTCCAGGACGATCTGGGAGGGGAAGATCTCGATGCCGGTGACCTTGGCCACGTCGGCCGGATCGTCCTTGGCCCCGTTGGTGATCCACTCGAGGACGGCCTTGTTGTAGGCCGAATCGGCGTCGTAGAGCTTGTTGCCGGAATGCGGGACGGCGCCCACGGCCTTCTCGATGACGGTGCTTTCCTCGGGGATGGCCAGGTTGATGCGACGGCCGACCATCTCACGGGTGAGACGCACGTAGTCGCCGGCGGGATCCATGCCGAAGAGGGAGAGGCGGAAACCGTCCTTGCCGCGGGCGGCGCCGTGGCAGCCGCCGCTGTTGCAGTTGGCGCGGAGGAACACGGGCATCACGTCCAGACGGAACGAGACGGCACGATCCTTGAGGCCGTCCTTGACCGCGACGGGCGCCTTGGCGGTGAGGCCGCCGATCTGGGCGACGAGCTCGGTGGCGCCGGCGTCGCCGGCGGCAGCGAGGCTGAAACCGTCGAGCCGGGCGATCTTGCCGTCGGCGACGTTGAGCTTGGCGAACGCGGTCACGTCACGCGTGGTGGCGTCGGAGAAGGTGGCGAAGACGACGACACGGTGCAGGTCGCGACGGGTCTCGAGCGAGAAGGAGGGAGGGAGAATCTCGAGCTTCTGGATGGTGGCCAGCTTGGCGGTCAGCTCGGCGCGCGCGGTCTCCTCGGCCTTGTCCCGGGCCTTGAGCACGACGCCGGAGGTCCAGACGGCGCCCTCGGCGACCCAGCGGCGCAAAAGGTCGATCTCAGCGGCCGCCAAAGGGCCGTCCTTCGGGGGCATGATGTCGTCATGACCCTTGGGCAGGGTGATGCGCTTCACGATCTCCCCGTCCTTGGGACTCAGCAGCGACGCGCCGCTCTCGCCGCCCTTGGCCATCTCCTCACGGGTGGTCATGAGTAGCTTGCCCTTCACCTTCGCCGGATTGTGGCACTCGACGCAGCGCCCTTCGAGGACGGGACGCACCTCGTCAAAGGACACGGGAGCGGCTCCGGCCAGGGAGACCAGCAGCAGCGGAAGGAGGGCTGAGAGTCTCATGAAGGGATCAGTTCTTGGCCGCGGCCTTCTCCTGACGGAGCTGCTCGAGGCGGGAGAGCACGACGGGCGCGGGCGCGGCGGGCGCCGCGGCCTTGGGGGCGGCGGCAGGCGCGGCCTTGGCTACGGGAGTGGCCTTGCGGGGGGCGTCGATGCGGAGGGAGGAACCGAGGGCGATGCGATGGATGGAAGTGCCCTTGCCGACGGGGATCTCGACCTGGACGAAGAGGTTCTCCTTCTTGCCCACGGGGGAGGCCTCGGTGGTCACGACGTTGAACCGCATCTCCTTGGTGTCCTTGGTGACCTTGATGGGAGCGATCTGGATGGTGTCAGGCACGCCGACCAGCGTGGCGACGGCTTCTCCCTCGAAGGCGCGCGGGGCCTCGAAGTTGGTGGCCATCACGGCCTCCTTGCCGCGCTCGACGGCGGTGAGGGGCACGGCGTTGGCGGCGACAAAGGCGTCCTCGGTGCGGATTTCGCAGAAGGGGGCGGCGTTGAAGACGCGGCCTTTGCCGGCGTCGGCCTCGCCCATCACGGTGAAGTTCCAAGCCTGGGTGGCCACGCCCGCGTTGGCGCTGAGCTGGAAGACGCAGGAATCGCCACCTTCGGGAATCGTCTGCTCACCGAGGGAGGAGATGCCGGGCGGAGTCCAGGTCATGAAGACGCGGATGGGGCCCTTGAACCCCTCCTTGCGCTTGGCGACGACCTTGAGAGGAAGGATGCCGTTGCACACGAGCGGCACGGCGGGCTTCTCGATCTCGAGGGAGTAAGGGGCCTCCTCGATCACCGCGACCGGGAGCGTGTCCTCGACGCCCTGGTAGTAGATGACGTTGCCGATGCGCACGATGTCGTAGGTGCGCCGCATCTGTCCGACGATTTTCACGGCGGGATCGGCGGACACGAGACGGACGGAGGAAAGGCCGTGCCCGAGCGGCGCGTCGGGCGCGGCCTCGAGCAGGAAAGGCACGTTGGGCAGCGAGCCGGGAGCGTCGGAGGTCAGCGCCTTCACGCCGACGGGCAGGCCGGGCACCTCGAACTTGAAGTCGCCGCCGACGCCGTTGCGGGTGAAGTTGAAGAGGAGGGCCATGCGGCCTCCGCGCGGCACGGCCATGAACTGACGGTAGCTGGTGTCGTTGACGACGTAGTCGGGGGACGCGAAGGTCAGGCTGGGCTGCGAGGCGACGACCTCGATGCGGTAGACGAAGTTGGGGCCTCCGCGCTCGAGGTGGTCGGAGACGCGCACGATGTAGACGCCGTCGGCGGGCACGGTCAGGCGGAAACGCGAGTCGAGACGGCGCATGCCGCCACCGTCGTCATTGGAGGTCAGGGGACGGCCGGCCGAATTGAGCACGGACACGGTCGGATCGAGGGGGGAACCGAAGGTCTGGGCGAAGGCGCGCCCTTCGATGGTCTGTCCCTTCTTGAGCGGGATGCGGAAGAAGTCCACGTCGCCGGGCTTCTCGATGATGCCGTTGAGCGCGTAGGCGGGAGCCTCGGCGGCGAGGGTGCCCTGCTCCGCCGTTTCGTTGGGCTCGGCCTCCAGGGTGTTGTCGAAGGACGAGAGACGGAAGACGTTGCCCGAGGGGGTGTTGGCGCGGGTGCGCGGAAGAAGCATGAAGTCGGCGTCCTCCTCGGCGGGCAACTGGACCTCCTCGGTGAAGGATTCACGGCCCTCGACGAAGCGGACCTGCAGCTTGGCGCCGACCTTGCCGCCGGCGGGATAGATGGCGTCCGGCCTCGGGAAGTCGCCGACGTGCAGGCGGTAGAAGGAGTTCCCCGACCCGCGGTAGGAGGACTCGCGCACCATCACGTAGTATTCGCCGTCGTATTCCGAGATGAAGGAGCAGTAGCCGTCCTGACGGTGCAGGATGGTGTCGTCGGAGAACGCCTTCTCGAAGCGTCCCTTGTCCAGGATCGCCACGTAGGGATCCATCGCGCCCTGGGGGATGGCGCCGAGACGCAGGCCGTCGACCTGCACGCTGATGCGCTGCCCTTTCTTCACGGCCACCTTGTAGTAGTCGACGTCCTCGGAGAGCACCACGCCCTCGACGGTGGAGCCGAGCGCGACGGTGTGCGCCTGAGTGAACTCGTTGTTGGGCTCCGCCTCCTCGACGTTGGGGAAGGGGCTGGCGAAGAACTGCCGCATGTGCGACACGCCGGTACGCGTGCGCACGCGGACGACGT
This sequence comes from Verrucomicrobiota bacterium, assembly GCA_016871415.1. Taxonomy (GTDB): domain Bacteria; phylum Verrucomicrobiota; class Verrucomicrobiia; order Opitutales; family UBA953; genus UBA953. The sequence goes on along the minus strand of VHDL01000011.1, from coordinate 6,875 downwards.
GGTTGCCGGGGCGGACGGACTTGTCGATCGAGACCATCATCTCGACCTTGTTCGCCGAACGGCTGATTACCTTGGTGACCTTGAAGCCGGGCGTGTAGAACATGAGGTCCTCGAAGTCATCGAGGTTGGTCCCGCCGACGGTGAGCTGGAACTCGGAGCCGATCTGGCCGCCGAAGGGCTTCGTGGAACTGAAGCCGGGGTAGGCTGCGCGGGCGACGGAGGCCGTCAGCAGGAGGAGGGCGAGGAGACGGAGCAGCATGGGCGGGTCAGGCGGGTCGCCCCGAGGACGCCCGCCGCGGGCGGACGACGCGGGGCGCGCGGGTCAGGCAAGCCAGTCATTCATCACGCGACCGCCGTTGACGATGTCAATCGGACGTCCGCCGTCGGCCATGATGCGCTTCTCGGCGTTGATGCCGAGGCAGCGGTACATGGTCTTGGCGAGGTCCTCGGGGCCGACCGCGTCGCGGTCAGGCTCGCCGCCGAGGGCGTCGGAGGCGCCGTGGACGTAGCCTTCCTTCATGCCGCCTCCGGCCATGGCCACGGAGAAGACGCGCGGCCAGTGGTCGCGGCCGTTGGTGCCGTTGATCTTGGGCGTGCGTCCGAACTCGGAGCTGACCATGACCAGCGTGCGCTTGAGCATGCCGCGGTCGTGGAGGTCGGTGATGAGGCGGGCGAAGGCCTGGTCGAAGGCGGGCGCGTTGGAATCGAATCCGCCGCGGACGTTGGAGTGGTGGTCCCAGCTTCCGTAGGTGACGGAGACCATGCGCACGCCGGCCTCGACGAGGCGGCGGGCGAGGATGAGGCGCTGGCCGGCGGTGTTGCGGCCGTATTCGTCACGCAGCTTGTCAGGCTCCTTGGAGAGGTCGAAGGCCTCGCGGGCCTTGCTGCTGCTGACGAGACCGTAGGCGGCCTGGTAGAAGCTGTCCATCGCGCTGATCGCGTCGGACTTCTCGACGGTGCGGAAGTGCTCGTCGACGGCGGCGAGCATGCCGCGGCGGCGGTCGAAGCGGCTGGTGGTGACTTCCTTGGGAGCCAGGAGGTCGCGGACGGTGAAGTCCTTGGAGGCGGGGTCGCTGCCCAGCGCGAAGGGGCCGAAGGCACTGCTCATGTAGCCGGTGCCCTGCTCGGGAATGGACTGGCTGGGGACGACGACGTAGGGCGGCAGGTTGTTGCGGGTGCCCTGCTCATGCGAAATGACGGAACCGAAGCTGGGGAACTTGATCGCGGGGCTCGGACGGTAACCGGTGAACATGTTGTGGGTGCCACGTTCGTGGGCGGCCTCGCCGTGCGTCATCGAACGGACGACGGTGAGCTTGTTCATGATCTTTGCAATGTTGACGAACTTCTCGCCGACGTACTCGCCGGGGACGGAGGTCTTAATCGGCGTGAAGGGGCCGCGGTAGTCGGGCGAGGCGAAGGGCTTCGGGTCCCAGGACTCGTGCTGCGCGATGCCGCCTGGCAGGTAGATGTGGATTACCGCGTCGGCGAGCGCCGGGAATGACTCCACCTTAGAAATCTCAAGGGCCTGCAACCTGAGCATCTCGGGCAGACTGAGACCAATGGTTCCGAACACCCCGACCTGAAGGAAGTCACGTCGGCTGAGAGCGGACAGGAAGTCGGGGTGGTCGCCTTGGCAGTTCTTATGGAGTTTCATGGTGGGGCTATTTAAAAGATTACGTCAATCGAAAGGCCTTTAGGTTGCAACGCGGCGCACGTTTTCCTGTTTTTCAATCGTCGGGTGAAAGTGTTAATCAGCAGATGTTTAGGGCGTAAGTCCGAGACTGGGGTGGGGGCATCCAGAAAGTGTCGTTTTTTGCCGTAAAATGGGCAGAAGCGAGTGTAAAAAACATAGGGAAATGCCCCTACAAATCGACCTTATGGTAAAACCCGCTGATTTTATTCACAAATTGATAATTATCAATGGTTTAAGAAAAAGAGTACTGAACTGATTTAAGGAAAACATCCAAAAGGCAGTGTCTTTGAAATGCAGGGTGGCGGCAAACAGGGCTTGTGTTGCAACCATCGGCACTTGGACAAGAAAGAGAGACGCCCCGCGGCCCACCGCAAAAGGTTCGGTTTCACATATTTCACCGATGAGCTCCGTCTCCGAATCCCCGACCACCCCCAAGGATTCCCGGACGCTTACGCTCGGCTTCCGCGCCGTCCTGCTCGCCTCCGCCCTGTTCATCGCCGGGTGCTCGGCCTACTTTTCAGTGCTCGGACTGGGCAAGCTGTTCACGGGGGCCGAGGTCGCGGTGATAATCATGGCCTCCTCGCTGGAGATCGGGAAGCTGGTCGCCGCGTCGTTCCTCTACCGCTACTGGCACCAGATCGCAGGCGCGCTTCGCTTCTACCTCACGCTCGCAGTGGTCGCGCTCATCGGCATCACCTCGCTGGGCAACTACGGCTACCTGGCCCGCGCCTTCGAGGAGACGGCCACGCGCATCTCCCGGAGCGAGGCCGAGATCGCCGACCTCGAGCGGGCGATGGCGGAGACGCAACGGCGCATCGAGGACGCCAAGGGGCGCACGGTGCGCGTCAGCACGGCCAGCCGCGAGGACATCGCTAAGCTCCAGGGCCGTCTCTCGCAGGCCGAGGAGTCGCTTGCGCAGTCGCTCGCCCGCATCCAGGAACAACGCAAGGCCCTGGAGTCCCGACGTGCGCAGGAACTCTCCTCGGCCTCCGGCCGTGCCGACGGCCTCGGCTCCACGCTCGCCAAGAGCATCGCGGCCGAGGAGGCCTCGGTGGCCAAGGCGATCGTCGCCGAGGAGTCCGCCATCGCCGCGCTCAACGAACGCATCAAGGTGCTCGACCAGGCCGTGGCGGCCTACACGGCGCGCGGCACGACGACCTTCCTCATCTTCGAACAGGACAACGTGCGCAAAGGCCAGGAGCTGCGCGAGCAGCAGAAGCCCGAGCGGGACGCGATCCTCGCGAAGCTGGCGGAATCCACGGCCGCAATCACGAGGCTACGCGCCGAGGGGGTCGCCCGCGTGGAACGGCTCCGCGCCGACCAGTCCAAGGTCAGTTCGGAATCGGCCAAGGACGTCGCCTCGCTGCGCGACCAGTTCACGCGCGAGCTGACCCGGCTCGACGACGAGGAGAAGTCCCTGCGCCGCTCGGGCGAAGCCGCGGTGGCGGCGCTCGAGAAGCAGCTCGCCGGACTCCAGGAGCAAGGCCAGACGCGCACGGGCCTGACCGACGCGGAAGTCGAGGGGCTCTACCGGTCGAACCGCGACCGCGCCGCGGAGATCCAGAAGCTCCGCGATGGAATCGCGGCCACGGACATCGGCTCATACCGGTTCGTCGCCCGCGCGTTCGACACCGAGGCGACCGACGTGGTCAAATGGCTGATGCTCACGCTGGTGACGGTGTTCGACCCGCTGGCGGTCACGCTGGTGGTGGCCTTCAACATGACGCTGCTGGGGCCGCGCCCCGCGGCCGTCGGGGCCGGACCGCAGCCCGCCGCGGCGACCGCTCCGGCGGCCGCCTCGGGACGCCGCGGACTCTCCCTCGAGACGATTGTCGCCATCGGGGTCGGCATCGCGCTCATCTGGCTCATCGTCTGGATCACCTCTCCTGAGGAACCGGCCCACGACCGCGGGCATGGCGCAACCGCACTGATCCCCAGCGACAGCTTTGCGGTCATGACGCTCAGCCCCAGCCTGCTGAGCAGCGGAGCGACCGGCCTGCCGGACTGGCTCGAGCGCGGCGGAGGCAGGGGCCTCACCGCAGCCGTCGCCGACCTCGCGAAGAACGGTCTGGATCCGCGTGCGGACGTGCATGCTTTCGCCAAATTCCCCTCCGGGGCCTCCGGCGACGGACAGCGCCCGGTGGTGATTTGCGGGCTCGTGCTCAAGGTCGCCGACGCCAATCTCGCCGAATCGTCTCTCTCGCGGCTGACTGACGAAATCGGGGCCTCCCTCCGCGAAGGGGGCGAACGCACGGCCTCCTCCCGCAGCCGCTCCATGATTCGTCACGGGCAGGGACGTTACATGGACCCAGAAGGCGGCTTCCTAACCTTCGGCCTCGTGCCGGGCGCCGCAGTCATCCTGATCGAATTCGAAGGAAACCCCGCCGCGCCGTGCGTGGAGCATGAGATGCGGCTCGCCTTAGCGCCGCCCGCCGCCGCTCGCGTTCCGACGCAGGCCGTCGCCGCCGACGGAGCGCTCGGCCTCTGGATCGACGCCGCCCGCCTCTTCAGCCGCATGCCGATGGACGCGCGTACGAAGGCGCGCTATGAAGCGGCGCGCGCGGCCACGGACTTCGAGCTGTCGGTGGCCGTGAGCGCGACGGGTCGTGACTCCCTCTCGGTGAAAGGCTCCCACGCCTATCGGTTCGACCGCTTCAACGTCACCGGAGACCCGATGGCAGGACTCGCTCGCAAGGATACGCCCGGCGACGCCGACCTGGGCTGGAAGCTTCTCAATCGCTGCGCCGACACGCTCGACTTCGATCCGCTCATCGAACGTCTGCGCTCAGCGCTGGGCGACGACCCCCGTGCAGGTCCCAAGCTGGTGCGGGTGGAGAAATCCGTCACCTCGGCCAGGACGGCCAAGTTCAGCATGTCCGCCAAGTTCGACGCGAAGGCCGGCCCTCCGTTGGTCACGGCGATGCGGCTGATGGCCCAGTGAACTGAAAGGATGCGCGCCCCGACCGGCATGCTGCTCTTCACCGCCACGGCATGCCTGCCGCTGGTTGGCTGCCGCACGGAACAGGGCGCGGGCTCGGTCGAAATCATCGAGCTCATAGGCGGAGGGGGCCGAAACACTGCGTCGGGAGGAAGCGGTAAGACCCGTCCTGAAACGCAGGCACGGCCGCAAGCCGTCGCTTCGCCGGCCCCGCCTGCGTCCGCGACCACAGCCGCGCCCGGTTATGCGAAGCCTGCCGAAGCCCGGCTGGCCGGCAGAGGTGAGATGCGCTCCGAACCGCCCGCTGTTGCGCCAGGAAAAATAACGGCCGTTCCGATGCGTCCGGATGCAGACGGCAGACTTCGGCGGGCGGCCCTGGGCCTGCCCACAGCGGAAGTTCCGTCAGCGGCGATGAAGGCCGACGCCCGGGCAAGGCTTCCGAATCCGGATGATTCCGTCCGCTCCGGACCGCAAGGGTCGCGCACGGGCCTGCCTTCGCCGGGCGAAGTCTCCGCCACACCCGAAAGGCCTGCGGGCAAGCTCCCGCTGGGCGTACCGAATCCGAAGAACCCCGCACGGACCGTCGCGGTCATCCCGCTCTCAGGCAAAGAAGTCGGCGCCGGCGTCGGAAAGGGCGGCCCCGCCAGCCAGGGACTTCCCGGTCTGGATTCCGCCGACATGAAAGCCAAGGGTGCGGCCGCCAAGATCGGCATGCCCGGACTGTCGGAAGCCGAACGGCGACGGACCGCCGGCACGCCCCTCGGCATCGGAGCCGGTTCCGATGCGAAGCCCAGGACTGAGGGAGTGACGAAGCCCATCGCGGTCGGGACTGGCACGGAAGCCGCGGACAGGACGGCGCCCAAGGTCAACCGCATGGAAGGACCCGGTGACCCGAAGCAGGCGGCCGCATCCGGCGAGACGCGGCGGCTTCCCGACGGCGTGTCGGGCAAGGATCCGCGTGCCGGACGACGCCTGCCGACGCCCTTCCGGCTGACCGACTTGTTTTCCGGGGATGCGAAGACGGCGGACAGGTCCGACGCCGCGCAGGAGAAGTGAAACGGCGTCTCAGACGGGACGAAGGACGAGCTCGCGCGAAGGCTCCCTGCCCCGCCCCTCGATGAGCATGCGGTCGCCGGTGAGGCTCACGAAGGCGTAGGCGTCGGGCGCCAATATTGCGTCGAAGCTCGTCCAGTCGCGGTCGATCGCATCGCCGAGGTTGACGCAGAAGTCGAGATCGCGCCGGTTGAATTCGGCGACCGCCTCGGTCAGCCTGCCCACCGAGGCGCGATAGCACCGCCGGCCGCGATCAGGGATGTCGGCGTACTGCGGGTCGGCCACCACGCCGAAAGGGGGCCTGTCAGAGTGCGTACGCAGCCGACGAAGGGCACCTGCCCGGCCGCGAGCGCCGCGGTCGTCAGGAACTTGCGACGGTCGGGTCGCACGCCCCGCTCAGAGCGCCTGCGCCGTGACGTTGCGGTACTCGACACGCATCTTCACGCCGCCATGGACCTGCAGGCCGACGGGCGCGGCCTTGGGATAGCCCGCGTCGACGTAGTTTGAGACCTGCTCGCCGTTGAGCCACACGGTGTAGGTGTCGCCCTTGGCCTGGAAGCGGATCTTGTTCCACTCACCCTTCTTCCAGAGCGAGGCGACCTTGGAAGCCCAGCCGGACTCGGGGTAGCCGGCCTTGACGGGCTTGCTGTCGGGGATGACGCAGTAGAAGGCGCAGGTCATGTCCTTCTTGAGCGAACGGGAGACGCCGATCTGCATCTGGATGTCGCGCTTTCCGGACTCGTCTCGACGCACCATGATGCCGCTGTCGATCTCGCCTTCGAAGCGCACCTCGCACTCGACGACGACGTCCTTGTACTCCTTCTCGGTGTAGAGCATCGAGCCCTTCTTGTAGTCGGCGAGGGCGGGGTCGTTGAGCCCGACCAGCGCGCCGTCCTCGACCTTCCAGAAGCCCTCGGCGGCGGGCTTGCGCCAGCCGGAGAGGTCCTTGCCGTTGAATAGAGATTCGGCCGAGAGCGTGGACGCGGCGCAGGCGACGAGGACGGAGAGGAGGCGGTGGAGTCTCATGGGGGTGCCGAATAGATTGCCGCACCGGAGGTGGGTGTGAAGCCGAAAGCCCCGAACCCGACCTTGCATCTCGGCGGAGCGAACCCTAATTTCGAAAAAATCCGCCCCATGAACGCCCTTCGCCTCACCGCACTCCTCACCGTGTGCGCCAACCTCCTAGCCGCC
>VHDL01000010.1 GCA_016871415.1 Verrucomicrobiota bacterium | reverse complement strand
CCGTCTGGATTCGTGCCTGGCCCATGTCTCCGAAGGCCTGAGACTCGTCGGAACAGCCCTCCTGCCCGTCATGCCGACGACCGCGCGCGCACTGCTGGAGAACATCGGGCAGTCCGTGCCCGCTGACTTCGACCGATTCGACTGGTCCGCCGCCGGAAGCGGGGTGCGCGTGGCCGAAAAATGCATCCTCTTCCCTCAGGTTGAGGCACCGCCGGCTCCGGCCGCATGAATCCATGGCCGACACGATCGCAGCCCTCGACCAACTAGAGCGCGCGGAAGCGGAGCGTGGCGAAGATGGCTGGATCACCTACGCGTTCACCACCGCGGCGCTGGACCCCCTAGCCGTGCTGGAGACACTGGATCCGAGGGGGCCGCGCGGCTATTTTGAGAATCCCTCCCGTGAACGCGCCCACGCCGCGGGCGAACCGATTGCGCTCTGGCAGGGCCGTGGCGAGCGGCGCTTCCTTGAAGCCGACCGCTGGGTGCGATCACTCAGCGCCAAGCTGTCCTGCGTCGGTGAAGTCCCCCGGCTCGTGGCCACCTTCCCTTTCTATCCCGAAACGCCCGGCGGAGCCATCGACGCCTGCGTCTTCCTGCCCTCCTGGCAGGTTGTCACGGAGGGCGGTCGCACCAAGGTCACCCTCGCCGAGGTCGCGTCACCCGGAGCCGCCGCACGACTCGCGCGCCGGGCCGTTGATTTTCAGAAGTTCACCTACCGCACCCGCCCTGCCGCCCCGCGTCCGTCCTCGGCGACCGTGCTCAGCGAAGTGGGGGGACGCTGGTTCCCCTCCGCGGTCGACCGGGCCACCGAGCTGATCCGCGAGGGGGCCTTCGAGAAGATTGTGCTCACGCGCGCCTTCGACTGGCGACGGACCGAACCCTTTGACGTCTATGCCGCCTTGCATCGCCTGCGTCGCGGTAACGCGCCCTGTCACACCTTCCTCGTGGATGAACCGGAGGGCGCGATGGTCGGCGCCACTCCCGAGACCCTCCTTTCCCTTTTCGACGGCGAGGTGAGGACCGAATCGGTGGCCGGGACGACCCGTCGGGGTGAATCCGCGGCCGAGGACGCCCGTCTGGCCGAAGCCCTCCTGGCCAGCGACAAGGACCGTCGTGAGCATGACGCGGTCACGCAATCCATCCTGCGCCGTCTGGGCATGGTGGGCGTGCTGGCCGCCACCCGGCGCGACGCCGAGCTGCTTCGTCTCGGAAACGTCATGCACCTGCGCACCCCGATTGTCGGTCGCATGCCGGCCGACCGCAGGTTCTTCGAGGTCGCCGGAGAGCTCCACCCCACGCCCGCCGTGGGCGGGAAGCCCCGCGCGATGGCCCTTCCCTTCATCCCCGGATTCGAGCCCCACAAGCGCGGTCTCTACACGGGTGCCGTGGGCTGGGTCTCCGCCGACGGACGGTCCGGCAAGCTCTTCGTGGCCCTTCGTTGCGCACGTCTGCGCGGTGGCGAAGCGAGGGCCTATGCCGGCGCCGGCATCGTGGCGGGTTCGGATCCCGAGGCCGAGGCCGCCGAGACCGAGATGAAGCTGCGGACGGTGCTCGACGCCCTGACCTGAATCCATGGTCGTCGTCGTGCAGCGCGTGCTGAGCGCATCGGTGAGGCGCAAGGACGATCGGGGTGCCGCCTCATGCATCGGGCGCGGCTTCGTGCTCCTGGTCGGGGTCGCAGTGGATGACGACGAGTCGACCGTCCGACGTCTCGCCACGGAGGTCGCCAAGGTCAGGCTGATGGAGGACGATCAGGGCAGGATGGGGCTTTCCGTCACCGATGCGGGAGGCGAAGTGCTGGCCGTGAGTCAGTTCACCCTTCTGGCCGATTTCTCCAAGGGCAACAGACCGTCGTTCCACAAGGCGGCCAGATCTGAGGTCGCCCGCACGCTCTTCGACCAGTTTGTCCGCATGCTCGCCGAGGTCACGGGACGCCCCGTAAGTGCCGGCTTCTTCGGTGAAGACATGGAGCTCTCCCTGGTGAATGACGGACCGGTCACGGTCGTGCTTTACTAGGACGGACCTCTTCCCTACCTCTTCCGCCGTGCTCTCAGTAAGGATCATCCCCTGCCTTGATGTCCACGCCGGACGTGTGGTCAAAGGCGTGAAATTCGTGGAGCTGCGCGACGCCGGCGACCCCGTCTCTGTCGCCGCCGCTTACGAACAGCAGGGCGCGGATGAGCTCGTCTTCCTGGACATCACCGCCTCCAGCGACGGTCGTCGCACCCTGGTGGACGTCGTCGAACGCACGGCCGATCAGGTCTTCATGCCCCTCACGGTCGGCGGCGGCCTCCGCTCCGTTGACGACGTGCGAACCATGCTCAACGCCGGCGCGGATAAGGTCTCTCTCAACACCTCCGCCATCGGGGACCCGGGGCTCGTGCTCGCGGCGGCCCGCAAGTTCGGCAGTCAGTGCATCGTCGTGGCAATCGACGCCAAATGTGCCGCTGACGGAAAGTGGGAGGTGTACACCCACGGCGGACGCAAACCCACCGGCCTGGACGCGGTCGATTGGGCCCGCAAGGTCGCCTCCCTGGGCGCCGGTGAGATTCTCCTCACGAGCATGGACCGGGATGGGACGGCCGCCGGTTACGACATCCCGTTGAACCTCGCCGTCTCCCGGGCGGTCGAGGTGCCCGTCATCGCCTCCGGCGGAGCCGGCAGCCTCGACCACCTGGCTGAAGTCCTGCGTGACGGAGGGGCCAGTGCCGTGCTGGCGGCCAGCATCTTCCATTTCGGAACGTACACAGTCAGGCAGGCCAAGGAACGCCTCCGGGAGGCCGGCCTGCCCGTGCGCCTCTGAATCTCAGGCGGTCCCGCCCGCCTTGGGCATCACCAGGACCTTGTCCACGCGGTGACCGTCCATGTCGATCACCTCGAAGACATGTCCCAGCGCCTCGACGCGGTCGCCTTCCTGCGGCAGACGGCCCAAGGCGCGCATGATGAAGCCGGCGATGACGGTGAAGCGCGCAACGCCCTCTTCCGGAAAATGTCCGACGATGCCGGTGGCCTCCCGGAATTCGTCGAGCGAAACGGCAGCCTCCACCAGCCAGCTGCCGTCGTCCCTGCGGCGGACGGACCGTACGTGCTGACGCAGCACCGACCCTTCGTTGGGCAGTTCGCCCATCACGCACTCCAGCACGTCGTTGAGCGAGACCACGCCCAGCACCCGGCCGAACTCATCGCTGACGACGGCGAGGTGAATCTTATCCTTGCGGAAACGCTCCAGCAGTTCGGTGCCGGTCATGCCCGGCGAGACCGTGGGCGGCTCGGTCAGGACGTCCCTAATGGTCACGGTGCCCGTGAGAGAGAGATTGGCCCAGAGACGCTTGACTGAAACGACCCCCATGGGCCGATCGGGGCTTCCCTGATAGACTGGGAACCAGGTGTGGCCGGAAGAGACCACCTTGCGCCAGTTCACCTCGTCGGTGTCGTGCAGATTGAGCCAGACGACCCGGTTGCTGGGCGTCATCAGGGTCTCCGCCTTGATCTGGTCGAGCGAAAGGGCGCCATGCACCATGCGGTGCTCATGCGCGTGCAGCACGCCTGAGGCCATGCCTTGGTCGACCATCATCCTCAGTTCGTCCTCCGACATCTTGTCCTCCTGGGCGTGCTTGCGACCGAAGGCGAACAGGATGATGTCGGCGAGGAAGCTCAACGTGGACACCAGCGGCGAGGCGAGCGCCGCCATCAACATCATCGGTCGCGACATGGCGACGGCAAAGGCCTCGGGATTGCTGAGTCCGACGCGCTTCGGCACGATTTCGGCGCACACGATGGTGAGCGAGCCGATCAGGAAGGACAAGCCGCCGCGGGCGAGGCCCTCCGCGTTCTCCGCGATCCAGCCCACCGGAGCTTGGGCCAGCAGGGGCGAGAGTTGCGCCGCCAGAGGGATGCCGCCGTAAGTCGCCGCGATGATGCTGCCGAAGGTGAGTCCTACCTGGACGGTGGAGAGGAATTTGGAGGGGTTGGCCCGGAGGGCGAGGGCCTGTGCGGCTCCCTTGCTTCCTTGCTCGGCCAGGCGGGCGAGTCGGCGACGGTTCGAAGACACGATGGACATCTCCGAAAGTTCGAAGAGACCCACTATGAGCCAGCATGCCAGTATGATCGTGATTTCCACCTTTTACTAAGTAGGCCCGCGTCCGTCCGCCGTCAAATACGCACTTGTTGCCCGTGAGGCGGGGGCTAATTTCCATCATCTCACATGAGTGAACGATTCGACGCCATCGTGGTGGGAAGCGGGATAGGCGGCCTGAGCTTCGCGCTCTCGCTGGCCCGCCGGGGCATGAGCATCGCCGTCGTCACCAAGAAGACAGGGGCCGAATCCAACACCAATTGGGCCCAGGGAGGCATCGCCTGCGTCACCGACCGCACCGACGACTTCGAGAGCCACGTGCAGGACACGCTGACGGCCGGTGACGGCCTTTGCGACGTCGGTGCGGTCCGCCACATCGTCGAACAGGGTCCGGCCCGGGTGGCTGAGCTGATCGCATGGGGCGTGAAGTTTGAAAACGGTCCCGACGGACGTCCGGACCTCGGCCGAGAGGGCGGACATTCGCGCAGGCGCATCCTTCACGCGCGGGACATGACCGGACGCGCCATCGAATCCGCCCTGCTCCGCGCGGTCGCCGTCGCCCCGGGCGTCCGGATGCTCGAGCATCACCTGGCGATCGACCTCATCACGCGCTCCAAACTCGACCCCTCGGTCGAGATGGGCGAGCCGAAGGACAGGGTGCTGGGCATCCACGTGCTCGACACGCGCGAGGGGGTCGTCACGACGATGGCGGCCAAGGTGGTCATCCTCGCCACTGGAGGCGTGGGCCAGGTCTACCAGTTCACGACGAATCCGGACATCGCCACCGGTGACGGCGTGGCCATGGCCTACCGCGCCGGCGCGGAGGTGAGGGACATGGAGATGGTCCAGTTCCATCCCACGGCGCTCAAGGCTCCGGACGGCGGGCGGGCGCTGATCTCCGAGGCCGTACGCGGCGAGGGCGGCGTGCTGAGGGATCTCGCCGGCCGCGCTTTCATGTCGGATTTCCATCCTCTCGCGGACCTCGCCCCTCGGGACGTCGTCGCCCGGGCGATAGACGCGGTGATGAAGAGGAGCGGCGCTCCCCATGTGCTCCTTGACGCAACCGGCGTCGCTCACGGCGGCTTCGCACAGCGCTTCCCCCATATCCATGAGACGTGCCTGAAGGCGGGCTTAAATCCCTCGGTTCAGCACCTCCCCGTGGTGCCGGCGGCCCACTACCTTTGCGGCGGCGTGGCCACCGACCTGGCCGGGCGTACGACGCTCAGGGGTCTCTACGCGGTGGGCGAAGTGGCCTGCACCGGACTGCATGGCGCCAACCGGCTCGCCTCCAACTCCCTCTTGGAGGCCGTGGTGCTGGCCTACGACGGCGCCGAGGCCGCGCAGGCCGAGGTATCCGCATTCTCCGGCGAGTGGCCCGAACTGCCGGGCTGGGTGGACGGATCGGCAGGCGATCCTGACGAACGCGTCGTGCTTTCGCACAACTGGGACGAGCTGCGGCGAACGATGTGGGACTACGTCGGCATCGTCCGGAGCACCAAGCGTCTCCAGCGTGCGCGCACGCGCATCGGCGCGCTGGCGGACGAGGTGCGGGATTACTATTGGAACTTCAAGGTCGAACCTAGGCTGCTGGAGCTCCGCAACCTGATCCAAGTAGCCGATCTGATTGTCGAATGCGCCTTGCAGCGTAAAGAGAGCCGCGGTCTCCATCACACCTTGGATTATCCACACAAATCGGACTCGCCCGTCCATTCCTCCGTCCGGCGTAAGTCCGTCAAGGCATGAAGATCGGAGTCATCGGAGCGGGTGCCGTGGGCTGCTGGTACGGCGGCCTACTCGCGCTCGCCGGCCACGAGGTGCACCTGCACTCCAGGAGCATGGCCGGAACGCTTCGTGAGAAGGGTCTCCTGCTGGAAGGACTGGACGGCCGTCGCATGGCGCGCGTCGCAGGGATCCACGAAAGCGCCGACTCGGTGGGGACATGCGACCTCGTCATCGTCGCTATCAAGGCCACGGCGAACAACTTCCTACCCTCGCTGGTCACGCCCCTGCTGGGGCCTTCGGCCGTGGTCCTGACCTTACAGAACGGCATGGGGAACGTGGAGGCCTTGGGGCGCATCCTACCGATGGATCGGATTGTCGCCGGTCTGTGCTTCGTCTGCATCAATCGGGAGCCGGACGGCATCGTCCGCAACATGCTTCCCGGCCATGTCCGCGTGGCCTCGGCCCGCGGGTCCGCCGGTCCCAATGCCCGGCTTTGTGCCGAGGCGCTGTCCAAGGCGGGCGTGGACTGCCGCACCGATGACTCGCTGGACGCATTGCTCTGGAAGAAGCTGTGCTGGAACATCCCGTTCAACGGACTCTCTATCGCCACGGGGGGACTGACGACCGACCGGATCCTCTCCGACCGAGCCCTGCGGACCCGTGCGCTGGCGCTGATGCTCGAAGTATCGGCGGCCGCTACGGCCTGCGGCTTTCCCTTCGGTCGCAAGCATGTGGACTGGCAGTTCGAGGTCACGGAGGGCATGGGGCCCTACCACCCTTCGAGCCTAATCGATTACCAGCAGGGCCGTGACGTCGAAATCGAGGGAATCTGGGCGGAGCCGCTGCGGCGCGGCCTGGACGCCGGCGTCCGCATGCCCGAACTGACGAGACTGCTCTGGGAGATCAGGGAACGTGTCGGGGCTCGTTCCCTGTCGTCCTGATCACGATGGCGCACAGTTGTGATGAGGCGGCGCCAGCCCTTGATTCAGACCAGAAATGACCGGGCATGGCCTGTCCGTCGGTGACTTCGCCATGGACGCCTTCCGACGTGCGCCATAGGCAGACCAGTCTGAACCGCTCAGACACGGCACCCGCCTCACGACGCCAGACATAGGACAGTCGAAGCGCCGCTGAATCCACCGAGGGGGTGTCGACCCAACCCAGGGCCCGGCCCGACCTGATGGCCTCGTCATGGATACTTGACGCCAGGTCGGCATTGGGGCCCGCCTCGAGCGCAACCACGGAGGGGTCGACATGGAAGTGGCGGCTCTGCACCGGCGAGAGGCAGCCGGACATAATCACGCACAGGAGGAGAAGGGCGGACAGCCCGAGAGGGTGCATAAGTTGTTGAATAACCGCGCTCGACCGCATGACAAGCCGCGCCATGCTCACGGACGATGCGTAAAGTGCAGGCCGTGACATTCGACCTCGCAGGGACGCTTCTCCATCCGAAGCCGTCCGTGGGGGGCGTCTATGCCCGTTGCGCCCGTCTGTTCGGGGTCGATGCGGACCCCGTGCGGCTCGACAGGGATTTCGCCCTCGCCTTCCGCACGGCCGACCGGTCCGGCTCCGCGCGTGATTTCTGGGCCGAAGTCGTGGCTCGTTGTTTCGGCTCCACCCTCCCCGCTTCGAGGCGAGACACGGTCTTCGAGGCCTGCTGGTCGGCTTTCGGCAGACCTGACGCATGGAGACTGTCGGCCGGGGCCCGGCAGGCGGTCACGGCGGTGCGCTTCCTCGGTCTGAAGACGGGCGTCCTCTCCAATGCGGATTCCCGCATGCGGCCTGTGCTTGAGGGCCATGGCCTGACACCCCTATTCGACGCCGTCCTGCTCTCCGAGGAGACCGGACGAACCAAGCCGGAGCCCGGCGCCTTCACGAGGGCGGCCCGTGAACTCGGCGTACCCATATCAGCCCTCGTCCATGTGGGTGATAGCGTCAAGGAGGACGTCGAAGCGGCGCGGGATGCAGGCGCCACCGGAATGATCCTCGGAGCCGGCGCGCCCGATCGCTGCCTCGCGGCCGCCAGGCTCTCGGACGTGCCGCTGGCCGTCCGTGCGCTGCTCACTCAGGGTAGGTCCAGCGGCCGCTTCTCGCGCAAGGTCAGCAACCTGCTGGCAGAGCTTTCCGGGCTGCCCAAAGACTGGAGCCGTTCCACCGATCGGCCGGTCAAGACCATGGAGGAGGCCGTCAGGGAGGCCGTGACCAAGCTCAGATTGGACCGACCCGTTCCCGAGACCGCCATCATCGCCCATTGGGCGGAATTGCTGCCCTCCAGGCTGGCCCGTCGCTGCGCCCCCCTCAAGGTGCTGGAAGGCGGTAGGCTCACCGTCCAGTGTGAGAACGCCGTGGTCAGGTCCGAAGCCAAGTTCCATGAGCGCGCCATGCTGGCCAAGATCAAGGCGCTGCCGGGTTGCGCCGAGGTGAGGTCGATTGTGTTCGTCAGCGCTTAGCGGCTCCCGACTCAAACGGCTTCTGGAATGCCTCCTTGAAGTCGATGACATCCTCGAAGTCCGAGAGGGAGTCATCAGAGGAGCTCCCGAACAGCTTCACCTCGATCAGGTTGAAGACGATGTTGCCGACGTCGATGCTCCGCCTGAGGCCCCAGTTGCTCAGCAACCGGTGGGACACGGGTCCGTAGTTCTCGAGCACGTGCTGCCGGAATCCCTCGATGAGCTGCCGCCCCGTGACGTGGCGGCTGTCCTTCGACTTCCCCTTCTTAGGTTCGCCGTGCACCATCTTCTGCGAATGGTCCAGGGCGGCCCGCACCAGCTCATAGGCCTGGGGCGTGTAGCGCGGATCCTTGGCGATGATCTCGCGGATGGCAGCCTCGTAGTCCATCAGCGGAACTTGGCCAGCTCAGCCAGAAGCCTCGCGTTCTGCGCCTGGTTGCCGACCGTGAGTCGCAGCCAGCCGACCATTCCGTAACCCTTGAGGGGACGGACGATGACGCCGACCCGCTGGAGGGCGGTGAAGATCTCTTCCGCTCGGGGAACCCTGGCCGCAAGGAAGTTGGCGTGGCCGGGGATGAACTCGAATCCCAAACTGTTCAGTCCCGCGGAGAGCTGGGCGATGCCCTCGGCATTGGCTCGGCGGGATCGCGAAAGGAAGTCCGCGTCATCTAACGCGGCCTCCGCGGCGGCGAGCGCGGGCAGATTGACGTTGAATGGCTGGCGGACCCGGTTGATCAGGCCGCAGACCTCCTCGGAGCCCATGAGGTAGCCAACGCGCAAGCCGGCCAGTCCGTAGGCCTTTGAGAAGGTGCGCGTGACGACGACCTTCCGTCCCGCCGCCATCATTGGGCGAAGGTCGGCCGTCTCGTCGAGGTACTCGGCGTAGGCTTCGTCCAGACAGAAGATGACGTCCTCAGGCAAGCTGCTCGCGAGCGCGAGGATGTCTTCAGGCCGGTCGGTGCCCCCGGTCGGGTTGTTGGGGCTGGCCAGGAAGACGATGCGGGTACGGGACGTGACGGCGGCGCGCATGGCGGCCAGGTCGTGCCGGAAGCCCGGCATCGGGACCTCCACCGGCGTGGCTCCGAAGAGCATCGTGGCCAGCTTGTAGACCACGAAAGCCTGCGAGCCGAAGACGACCTCCTCGCCGGGCCTGAGGAACGACTGGGCGAGCAGGATCATCACTTCGTTCGATCCGTTTCCGATGACGAAATTCGTCGGCTGGAGACGCCATTTCGCCGCGAGCTTCTCCCGCAGGAGGGTGTAGCCTCCGTCGGGATAAAGGTGGGCTTGCTCGAGGGCCTTGCGGCCGGCGGCTAGGCCGAGTGGCGACGGACCGAGCGGATTCTCATTGGACGCGAGTTTGATGACCGAGCCGGGATCCAGTCCGAACTCCCTCGCGACCACCTCGATCGGGCGGCCAGCCTCATAGACCGGCTGCGTGAGCACCGGACGATTGGCCAGTTCGGAATAGGTCGCCATCTTGACTGAAACCAATGCCCGAGGCCCGTCGGATGGCAAGTGCGGGCTCATCCCGCTTGCCTCCACGCGGCCGTCAGGACACCTTGCGGCATGAAGGTCGTCGTCACGGGAGCCAGCGGACTTCTCGGTCGCGAAGCGGCGCTAGCCGCCCTTCGTCGCGGTCATCAAGTCATGGCCATCGGCGGCACGACCGCGCCCAGGATCCCGGGCGCGGAGCGCACCCTAACCATCGACCTCAGGGATGCCGCCCCAATCACCGGCTTCATGCTGGAGGAGTTTCCCGACGCCGTCATCAATTGCGCGGCGTTGCCGACGGTCGACGGCTGCGAGCGTGATCCGGCGTCGGCTCAGTCCTTGAACGCCGGCCTCCCCGCGCGCCTGGCGGAACTCTGCTTCCACGTGGGAGCCAAGCTCGTGCACGTCTCCACCGACATGGTGTTCGACGGGGAGGCCGCCCCTTACGGACACACTGCGTCGCCGGCGCCGCTCTCCCTGTACGGCAGGACGAAGGCCGAGGGGGAGGTTCGCGCCTTGAAGGCCGGCAGGGAGCATGCCGCCGTCGTGCGCACGACCCTGATCAACGGCAATTCACCTGATGGAACCAGAGGACTCCATGAACGGCTGATTAGGGGCCTGATGAAAGGGGGTGTGACGGGGCTGCACACCGATGAAATCCGTCAGCCGGTCGGGCTGACGAACCTGGCCGACGTCCTCGTGGAACTCTGTGAGCGCAGGCAGCTTTCAGGAGTCTATCATTGGGCGGGCGCGGAGGCGATCAGCCGACATGAGATCGGCCTGAGGATTTGCCGTCATTTCGGCCTCGATACGACCCTCATCTCACCCACCGAGTCGTCCAGAAGTGCGTCGGCGACGCCTCGGCCTAGGGACCTTGGCCTTTCCTTGGTTCCGCTCGCTGGAAAACTCAGGACTCCCGTGCAGACCTTTGCAGAGCAACTTTCCGAGCTGCGCGTTCCACGGGGTTGCGAGCAGTGGTATGAGGAACGGACCGGTCGAAAGGTCGTGCGTAGGCTCGAAAAGGGTTTAGACTATTGAACATGGACGTGCTTCCGAGACAGTCCGCCGACGCGGTCGTCAACATGTCGGCCGACCTCCTCCTCTTGGAAAAGTATCCCCGGTCCGGGAACGTCCGCTTCCGTGCCTACGCGTGGAGCGTGCCCGCCTACACCTTTGGCGTCTCGCAGTCCTGGGACAAATACCGCGCCCTCGTGCCCGCGCACTGCCAGCTCGTACGGCGCTGCACGGGCGGCGGGCTGGTGAGCCATCTCGACGACTGGACCTTTGCGCTCGTTTTACCGGCTGCGCATCCGTTGGCGTCCCAGGACGCCATGTCCAGCTACGCATTGGTCCACAAGGCCATGGCGGGGGCCCTGGTCGCCCAAGGACAGTCCGTCAGGCAGGTGCCCCTCAGGGAGGAGCCAAGGGACTATCGTCAGCCCGACCAATGCGCGGAGCGTGCCGAGCCCAACGACCTCGTCAGGAGCGACGACGGCAGGAAGGTCGCCGGCGCAGCTCAGAAGCGCAGCAGGTGTGGCCTGCTCATCGAAGGCTATGTCTGGAAGCCGCACCTTCCGGGCTGTGACTGGGCGCGGTTTGAGCGCGACTTCATCGCGGCCATGGGAACGGAACTGTCCAGCCCGCCGGTCGGCGTCGCCGAACCCATCTATGACCAGTTTGACCACGAAGGTATCTGGGCGAAGTTCAACTCGGACGAGTGGAACCGCAGAGTCTGAACCCTCAGGAGAAGAGGTCCATCTGACCGCCTGACTCCCGGTCAGAGCGGGCCCTGGGTTTGGCGGTACGGGTTTCGTTGACCGGCGCCTGCTTCACGCCTTCCGGCATCTGAGCGGTCCGTGGGAGCCCCTCGCCTGACTCCAGGCCGCCGAGGATGGTCCGGGCGCGTTCGACGACCGTAGGGGGCATGCCGGCCAGCCGGGCGACCTGGATGCCATAGGAACGGTCTGCGGCTCCCTCGACCACCCGGCGAACGAACACGATCTCGTCCTTCCACTCCTTGACGGCCACCGAGTAGTTCTTCAGCCGCGGCAGCGAGTCGGCGAGGCGCGTGAGCTCATGATAGTGGGTCGCGAAGAGCGTCCGCGGGCCCGAGGGGCCCGCGCCATGGAGGTGTTCAGCCACGGCCCACGCGATGCTGATGCCGTCATACGTGCTGGTGCCTCGTCCGATTTCGTCCAGGACGACCAGGGAGCGCTGCGTGGCGTTGTTGAGGATGTTGGAGGTCTCGTTCATCTCCACCATGAAGGTCGAGTTGCCTCGGGCCAGCTCGTCGGATGCGCCGACGCGGCAGAAGACGCGGTCGACGAGTCCGATGCGGGCGGACTGGGCCGGGACCCAGCAGCCGAGATGGGCTAGGAGCGCGATGAGCGCGACCTGCCGGATGTAGGTCGACTTGCCGGCCATGTTGGGACCGGTGATGAGGGCAATCTGGCAGGCGGAACCGGCGAGGCGCGTGTCATTGGGCACGAACGAACCCGCGCCCGGGCGGGCGAGTAGCATCTTCTCGACGACCGGATGGCGGCCCTGGACGATCTCCAGCGCGTCGGAATCGTCCACCGTCGGCTGGCACCACTTGCATTCCCTAGAAAGGTCCGCCCAGCCGCGCAGCACGTCCGCTTCCGCCAGGACGGAGGCCGATGCCAGCAGGGACTCAGAACGCGCCAGCACCTCGGCAATCAGGGTCTGGAAGAGCTCTCCCTCGCGGGCGAGCGCCTGCTCATCCGCCCGGAGCGCCTCCTTCTCCTTGACGCGGAGCTCCTCGGTCGTGAACCGCTCCGCGTTGACCATCGTCTGCTTGCGCAAGTAGTCGGCGGGGACTGAGCCCAAGTTGGCCTTGGTCACCTCGATCGCATAGCCGAAGGCTCCGTTGTAGCGCACCTTGAGGGACTTGATGCCCGTCCGCTCCTGCTCACGCCTTTCAAAGTCAGCAATCCACGACTTGCTGTCGCTGGCGAGCGAACGCAGACGGTCCAGTTCCTGGTCGAACCCGGCCCGCATCACACCCCCGTCGGTGAGATCGGCCGGAAGCTCGTCGGACAGGGCTGCGCGCAGGACGGCCAGCAGGGGCTCCTCGGGGGAGAGGCGGGCGGCCAGGTCGGCAAGCGACCCTCCAGGCATGGCGGAGAGCTCATCCTTGAGGGCGGGCAGCGTCGTAAGCGTGTCCCGGATGCCGCCGAGTTCGCGAGGATTGCGGAAACGGTTCTGGAGTCGTGCCAGGATGCGGGGCACGTCACGCACGCCGCGCAGCGATTCGGCCACCCTGGAGGCCGCCCCCGGGTGACGTACGAACTCGCCGACGGCCTCCTGTCGCTGACGGACCGTGGTCATGTCCGTGGAGGGCTCCACAAGCCAGGAAGCCAGCAGTCGTGCGCCCGCCGGAGTGCAGGTGCGGTCGATTGCGTCGAGCAGGGACCCTTCCCTGCCCCCTCCCGTCGCGTTGAACAGTTCGAGATTACGGGCGGAGGCCGCGTCCAGCAGTACCGAGCCGCCCAGTCTTGATTCAACCACGCGTCGCAGGTTCTTGGGTCGGTCACACAGCGAGTCCGTGACGTAACCGAGCACCGCACCTGCGCAGCCCAGCGCGGGGTGAGAATCCGTGAGTCCGAATCCGCCGAGCCCGTGCACCGAAAGCGTCTGGGTGGTCAGCCTGGCGCCGGCCTCGACGTCAAAGTTCCATCCTGGCAGACGTGTGACAGGACGGCCTTGCAGGAATGCCTCGAGCGTCGAACGATGAACTGGCGTGGTCTCGAGACCTTCGGGGAGAAGCACCTCCCGAGGCGCCACCGAGTGGAGTAACGGAAGGAGACGCGAAGGGTCTGCGTCCGTGGCCAAGCGGAAATCGGCGGTCGAGACGTCGAGCCAGGCGGCATGCCATCCCGAGCGATCCCAGGCCAGTGCGGCTAGGAAATTGCCCTTCCTGGAATCCAGCTGGGAGTCTTCCAAGGCGGTCCCCGGCGTGAGGATGCGGGTCAGGCCGCGGCGCACCAGCTTGCCTGCCACCGGCGCCTCCAGCTGATCGCAGATGGCCACCTTCCAGCCTGCGGCCAGGAGCCGGTTGACGTAGGCGGAGGCCGCGTGATAAGGCAGACCCGCCATCGGCGTCTGGTGGCGCTTCGTCAGCGTCAGGCCCAGCGTCCGGGAGGCGATCTCCGCGTCCTCGCCGAATACTTCGTAGAAATCACCGAGACGGAACAGCAGCAGGGTTCCTCCGGGGAGCTTCTCGCGGAACTCCCTGTACTGCCTCTGCATCGGCGTCTCCTGTGCCACGAGGCCAAGGAAGACCCGACGCAGGTTCTCGGCAAGGCAGGACTGGGGACGGCCGCGGCCGGTTGCTCACATCGCCTGGGAGGCCAGCTCGGAGAGGGCGCTGCGCACGCCGTGAAGCAGACGGACGTGCGCCGTGATGGCGTGGCCCTTCATGCGTTCATGCGTGTGGATGAGTCCGTTGGACTTACCGTCGAGGTAAGGGGTGTCGACCTGGTCGAGGTCGCCGATGAGCACCAGTTTGGAGCCCTCCCCGATGCGCGTGATGACGGTCTTGGCCTCGTGCGGCGTCATGTTCTGCGCCTCGTCGACAATCATGAAGGCGTGGCCGATGGACCGGCCGCGGATGAAGGTCATCGCCTCAATCTCGATGAGGCCGGAGTCGATCAGCCACTGGTAGGGCTTACGCGGCTGGGCGAGCTGCTGGAACTGGGAGCCGAAGATCGGCTGCGCGGCCTTCATCGCCTGCGCCTTCTTTTTCTTCCGCTGGCTATCCGTGGCGACGGCCTCCCGCGCGGCGGGCTGCTGGGGCTGCGGCGCCGCCGTGCCGTTCTTGGAAAACAGGACCTCCAGATTGTCGAAATACGGCTGGATGTAGGGGGAGAGCTTCTCCTCCTTGCTGCCCGGCAACGCGCCGATGTCCTTGCCGATCTGGACCACCGGTCGCGAGACGTAGAGCTTCTTGTAAGGCGAGAAGTCGCTGAGCACCTGGGAGAGCGCCGCGGCGATGGCGAGGAAGGTCTTGCCCGTCCCGGCGCGGCCGAAGCACGTCACCAGCCGGATCTCAGGATTGAGCAGGGCGTCGATGAGGATCCACTGCTCGATGTTCTTGGGGATGACGCGCATGCCGCGGGGCATCTGCAGCCCCTTGCGGGCTCCCGAAGCGGTGGAGAGGAACTCGCGGTAGAGGGGCAGAGGGACGAAGGCCCCCTCGCCCACATGCCTGGCCGGTTCGCTCCACGAATCGCTCGCCACGATGACGTATTCGTTGACCAGCGGAGGGATCTCGAGGTTCGGGGCGCGAAGCTGGGCCTGGCCGAGGTCCCGGAAGTCGCGCATGAAGGCCGCCTCCACCTGCAGCGTGCGGTATTCGCCGACGTCGCTCGTCTCCACGCGGTCATTGCGGTAGTCCTGCACCTCGAGGCCGAGGGCCTGGGCCTTGAGGGCCATGCAGGCGTCCTTGGTGACGAGCACCACGGGCCCGTCGGCGGTGTCGCGGAGGTACATCGCAGAGGCGATGATGCGATGGTCGGGCGCATCGACCTGCATGAAGACCGCGCGGAGGCGCTCGGACCTCGCTCCTGTGAAGTGATCGCGGATGAGCGACTCGTTGACCACGACGCGCAGCTCGCCGCCTTCGCTCAATCTGGCGTGCAGGGCGCCTGGTCTAGCGGGATTGCCCTCGGCGATTTCCTTCAACGGCCGGTTCTCGAAAAGACCGCGGACCGACCGGTTGACCTTGCGGGCGCTGGCTCCGAGCTGACCAGGCTGGGCCTTGAGGCGGTCGAGTTCGGAGAGCACTTCGACAGGTATCGCGACGGTGTGCTCGTCGAACTTGAAAAGGGAATCGGGATCGTGGATTAGGACGTTCGTATCGAGGACGTAGGTCTTTCGCACGGGGCACATACTCCGACGAGTGCGGGGCCCCCTGCAACCTGTTTCGTCTCAGCCGCTGGCGAGCGACCTCAGCAGGTCCCAGGAATAGATGCCGCTCCGGTGTCCGTCGCTGAACTCGAGCGACAGCGCGTAGTTGCCCACCCGGGACCATCCGATGACCGTGACGCCGGGATGCCTCCTCGGCGGCTCCCCGCCCCATTTCCGCCCAAACACGTCGACCTCGCCCTTGTTTTCCGCGCTCGGTGACTCCTCCCTGAGCCGTTCCGCGTCGATGAGGTCATCCCGGCCGTCCTCCCACCGAATGGCGAGGAAGCGTCCCACGATCTCGATTGTAGCGGGCTTGGGCATGCCCCCTTCCTACGTGCGCGAGCCGCGTCCGCAAGTCCGCACGCCGCTTGACTCCGGGGGCGGCCCGGTTGAACTACGGAAACTATGGCAGGCGTCGGCAAGTTGCTCAAACAGGCCCAGAGGATGCAGCGAGGCATCTCCGAGGCACAGCAGCGTCTTTCGGAAGAGCGCATCGAGGTGTCGCACGGCGGTGGCGCCGTCAAGGTGACCGTGAACGGGCATGGTGAAGCGGTGTCGCTCGTCCTGCTCCCCGAGTTCCTCAAGGAGGATCCTTCGGTCGTCCAAACGACGCTTCTTTCCGCCCTGCAGGAGGCCTCCGCCCGGGCCCGCCAGAGGCACGAGGAGACCATGGCCAAGGCCACCGCAGGCTTCCAGCTTCCGGGCTTCTGACTCCGTGACGTCCTCGTTCGACAAGGTCAGGCAGCTGCTTAAGCAGCTGCCTGGTCTCGGTCATCGCTCCGCCGAAAGAATCGCCCTCCACCTGCTCGTCGAGCGTCCGGAAAAACTGCGTCCCCTGCAGGACGCCCTGATCGCCGCCGCGGGCCGTGTCTCCCGCTGCGTAACCTGCGGTAACATCGCCGAGGGAGGCCCTTGCCAGGTCTGCGCCGACCCCCGCAGGGACCGGGCCTCGGTCTGCGTGGTGGAACAAGTGCCCGACCTCATGGCGGTCGAACGCTCGGGCGCGCATCGCGGAACGTACCACGTCCTCCACGGCCGGCTTTCGCCGATTAACGGCGTGGGGCCGGGCGAGCTCAATCTCGCCAGCTTCGAGGCGCGCCTCAGGGCGGAGCCGATCGACGAGGTGGTGCTGGCCCTAGGCAACGACGTCGAAGCCGAGGCGACCTGCCAATTCATCCGCGAGACCGTCCGGCTCGCGCGTCCGAACGCCAAGGTCAGTCGCATCGGCTTTGGCCTCCCGAGTGGCAGCGGCCTGACCTTCGCCGACCCGGCGACGTTGAGGAGCGCCATGGAGGGCAGACGCGATGCGGGGGGCTGAGGGTCGCTATCCGGATGAGGCTGAGGCGTTCTGGCTCAAGCGGACCTCGGAGGATGCGGGGGTCGCCGCCGACGGGCTGGAACGACTGGCCCCGGAAGTGTCCCGGCTTTCCGACCTCTTCACGACGGAGCGTCCCGAGGGAGCCTATCCTGACTACTTCGGCGACCCTGCGGCGCTTTCGGCGTACGCGCTCTTCTTCCTGCCGCAGGGCTGGACCAGGGCGGCGGCGGCGCTGGACCAGTGCGTCCGGTTCAGGAAATGGAAACCGGCCTCCGCTTCACCGCGGGTGCTGGACGTCGGCTGCGGGCCGGGCTCCTGCGGCGTCTCGGTTGCGCACGCCCTGAGCGAGTGCGGACTCCCACCGTCGGAACTCATCGGCATCGACCGTTCACCTGGCACCCTCGCCGGGTTTGAATCCTTCGGACGGGCCATGCTCAGCCCGGTCACTAAGGTGACGGCCAGGATATCGGACGCGAGGAATCCTTCCTCATGGCCTGAGGGCAGGTTCGACCTGATCGTCGCGGGCTTCGTCCTGAATGAGCTCGGCTCCGACGGCGAGGACTCCGCCGCCGGCTGGATCACTTCGGCATGTGGTCATCTTTCCGAGGGCGGCCTTCTCCTCGTGATCGAACCCGCCCTGCGTTTCGCTGCTGAAAGGCTGCTGAGGGCCTCTGACCGCGTCGCCGCCCTGGGTCGCCATCGGCGGATCGGACCGCAGCTCGACGACCTGCCCTCCCCGTTGCTGTCCTCGGGTCGGGAGCATTGGGAGTACGAGTCGGTGCCGTGGGTCGCGCCCAGTTCGGCGCTGTTCATCAACCGCAGGCTCCATCGCGACCTGAGGGAGGTTCGTTTCTCTTACGCCGCGTTCGTCAACGGGGACCCGCTTCCGCCGCCACCGGGCGCATCGAGGATTGTCTCCGACGTGCAGACCATCAAGGGTCTCATCCGCTTCATCGTGATTAGGCGGGGTGCCGAGGAGCAAATCGAAGTGCCGACCCGCGGCATTTCCAGGCATGACATCAAGGCCTACGCCTCCTGCCTCCGTCGGGGCGGCGTGG
The DNA here is from genome assembly GCA_016871415.1 of Verrucomicrobiota bacterium. GTDB lineage: Bacteria > Verrucomicrobiota > Verrucomicrobiia > Opitutales > UBA953 > UBA953. The sequence goes on along the minus strand of VHDL01000010.1, from coordinate 65,421 downwards.
TCCGCTTCGAGGCCGGATCGTCCCCGAAACTGCGCCTGAGCGGTCCGTCGGCCCTTGAATCGCTTTGGATTCCGTAACGCCGATTTAACATTATTTGCGTCTTTAGGGTCGGAAATCGACCCTGAGGGCGTGACTTTGGTTCGCAACTTGGTCCTTCGCCGGGCAAGAAGAGATACCCATGTTCGATCGCGAACTGAGCTGGCTGAGTTTCGACCGCAGGGTCTTGGAGCTGGCCGAGGACGACACCGTGCCGCTCCTCGAGCGCGTACGCTTCCTCTCCATCGTCAGCTCGAACCTCGATGAGTTCTTTGAGATCAGGGTCGCGGGCATCATGCAGCAGGAGGAGTCGGCAAGCCACCCCGCCACCCGTGAGTTCCTGCTGGAGGTGCTCGAGGGAGTCCGCCGACTCGTCGAGGCCGAGCAGGCCTGCTGGCAGGACCGGCTGCTGCCTGCGCTGGAGACGGCCGGCATCAGGTTCAGGTCGAGGCCCCAGCTGGACGAGGAAGCCCTCAGGGAGCTCTCGCCGCGCTTCGATCGTGACATCCTGCCGGCTCTGACTCCGCTGGCGATCGACCCATCGCACCCCTTCCCCGTCCTGACGAACAAAGGTCTCTACCTGCTGGTGCTGCTCCGCGATCCGGAGACCGGGGAGCTCCGCCATGCCGTGGTCCCCGTGCCCCGGGCGCTGCCCCGCGTGCTTGCCTACGGCACGGAGCACGCCCGTTACCACACCCTGCTCAGCCACGTCATCCAGTCTTTCATCGACCGTCTCTTTCCCGGCCTCGAACTGCGGGGCTCATGGGCCTTCCGCATCACGCGTAACAGCGACCTCTACGTCGACGAGGAGGAGGCGGGTAACCTGCTCGAGGCCATCGAGGACGAGATACGCAACCTGCGCAAGGGCGCGCCCGTGCGCCTTGAGATCGAGGCCTCCGCGCCGGACGACGAGCTCGCCTGGCTGCTCAAGTCCATCGGACTCAAGACCGAGAACGCCTACCGGGTCGCCGGCCCCGTCAACATGATGCGGGTGGGCAGCCTCGTCGACATCGTCGCGCGTCCCGATCTGCTCTACCCGACCTTCATCCCCACCCTTCCGGCCGAATGCGCGGATCCCTCGCGGCTGTACGAGCGCATCGCACGCCAGGACGTGCTCCTCCACCACCCCTACGAATCCTTCGGGCCCGTGGTGGATTTCATCCGCCAGGCCGCCAAGGATGAGAGCGTGGTGGCGATCAAGCTCACCCTCTACCGCACTAGCGGAGACTCCCCCGTGGTCGAGGCCCTCAAGGATGCTGCCCGCAACGGCAAGCAGGTCACGGCGTTGGTCGAGCTTCGCGCCCGCTTCGACGAGCTCAACAACATCGAATGGGCCCGGCAGCTTGAGGAGGCCGGCGCGCACGTGGTCTACGGAATCACCGGCCTGAAGACCCACTGCAAGGCCTGCCTCGTCGTCCGCAAGGAGAAGGCGGGGCTCCGCCGTTACGCCCACCTCGGCACCGGCAACTACAATCCCCGCACCGCCCGCATCTACACCGACTTCTCGCTCCTGACCGCGGACGAGGAGATCACAGCGGAAGTCGGCCTGCTCTTCAACGTGCTCACCGGCAATCTCGGCCGATCGAAGTTCAGGCACCTCCTCGTCGCTCCCTTCGAGCTTTCGAGGCGCATCATCGACCTCATCGACTCGGAAGCTTCGGCGGCCAAGGCAGGACGTAAGTCGGGCGTCTTCGCTAAGGTCAACAGCCTCGTCGACCCCGAGGTCATCGAGGCGCTGCATCGGGCCTCACGGGCGGGCGTGAAGGTGGAGCTGCTCGTGCGCGGCGTGTGCTGCCTCCGTCCCGGAGTGCCGGGGCTCAGCGAGAACATCCGGGTGCGCAGCGTGCTCGGCCGGTTCCTCGAGCACAGCCGCGTCTTCCGCTTCGAGAATTCGGGCGGGGAGCCGGTCATCCTGCTAGGCAGCGCGGATTGGATGCAGCGCAACTTCGTGCGTCGCATCGAGTGCGTGTTTCCGGTCCGGGACAAGTCGCTCCGCCGGCGCATCGAACAGGAGATCCTGGGCACCTACGCGGAGCGTCTCGGTGACGCCCAGGAGCTAAGGATTGACGGGACCTACGCCCCGTGCGTGCCCGAAGGGCGCCGAGGCCGGTGCGCCCAGGACGCCTTCCTCTCCCTCGCCTCCAGGCACGACTCGGAGCCGGTCAGCGCCCCGAGGAGGAAGGCCCGAGGCAGATCCGCTCGACGGCGCCGTTGAACCCATCGGGATCGCCGAGGATGCCGACCTCCAGCCTGACGTAGAGCAGTGGGAGCGGCGGACTGAAGCGCGACTGAAGCCGCACCGCGTCCTTCTCGGTCGTTACAATCGCCTGGGCGCCCGAGGCGAGCGCCTGTTCCAGCACCTCGTCGAGGTCCTCGTCCGTGAAGGCGTGGTGGTCGAGGAACCTGCGGCTGCTGACCATGTCGGCGCCCAGCGCAGCGACCGTCTCCTCGAACCTTTCCGGCGTGGCGATGCCGCAGAAGACCGCGACCTTCATGCCACGAAGCCAATCGAGCGGCCGGACGGCATCGCCGTCCACCGCGACCAGTTCGGACGGACGGTGGGCGCAGGGAATGATCTCGGCCTTCGGGTTATGGCGGCGGATGAGGGCCACCAGCTCCGGATCAGGAGGACCTGGTGACTTGGTGATGAAGACGTACGACGCCCGGCTGAGGTTGGAGACCGGTTCACGGAGGATGCCCCGGGGGAGCATGGCGCCATTGCCGAAGGGGTCGCGGCTGTCCACGAGCAGCAAATTAATCTGCCCCCGCAAGGGCAGATACTGGAGGCCGTCATCAAGCAGGATTGTATCTACCCCGAACCGACGGAGCGCGAAGCGGCCGGCTTCGACGCGGTCGCGGTCGACGATGACGACCACGCCGTCGGCCAGGAGATTGCGCGCCAGCATGAAGGGCTCGTCTCCGGCCTCATCAGGTCCGGCCATCACCTTCCTGCCGTCGGACACCACGAGCGGCTCAGGGCGGCTGCCATGGCTGATCCAACGCCAGAAACGCTTAAACATCGAATCGCTCGCTCCCTTGTAACCTCGGGACAGCACCGCCACCCGACGCCCCCGGCGCGCCAGCACCTGCGCCATCTTGTGGACCACGGGCGTCTTGCCGGTACCGCCCACGGTGAGATTACCGACCACGACTACCTTGCAGCCCAGCGGGGTGTCGCGGAAAAGCCGGTGCTTGTAGAGCCAGATCCGCAGCCTGACGAGCAGGCTGAAGATCCATGAGAGCGCCCTGAGGAGCGCTGCCAGCAGGCTGGCGCCAAGCCCCTTGCGACGCTCGTAGACGACGTCCACCGCAAAGGCCGCGACGGCCTCGGCCGTAGAGGAAAACAGCCCTCTGTGATTGCCGGACATTACGCAATAAGATGCAAAGTTGTTTGACGAAGGCAACCTTACCGATTGAGAACGGCCAATACCGCGCCATGTACGTCCACCTGCTGCGCACCAAGCTACTCCGGGCGGAGGTCACCGCCGCTCGTCTGGATTACGAGGGCTCCCTCGCCTTGGACCATGAGCTCATGGCGCTGGTGGGCTTGCTCCCTTACGAGCGCATCCTGGTCGGCAATCTCGCCGATGGACAGCGCTTCGAGACCTACGCCATCCCGGCTCCGGCCGGCACCCGCGAGGTCTGTCTCAACGGAGCGACCGCCCACCTCGGCAAGCCCGGCGACATGCTCGTGGTCATGAGCTTCGCGGAGGTCGAGGTGGCTGAAGCCGCGGCCTGGCGACCCCGCACCGCCACCTTGGCGGACCGGAACCGGCGTCTCATGCGCATCGACAACCCGGACGTCTCTGCCGACCTCCTCAGCACTTTCCAACGATGAGCAACCGTCTCTACATCCCCGGCCCCCTCACGGTGTCCGAAAGCGTGATCAAGGCCATGGGACGTCCCATGGTCGGGCACCGCTCCAAAGCCTTCGTCAGCCTCTACAACGAGATGCAGCCCAAGCTGCAGTCGATGTTCTTCACTAAGGACCCCGTCTACCTGTCGACCAGCTCGGCCTGGGGCGTGATGGAGGGGGCCCTCCGCAACGTCTGCCGGAAGGGCGTGCTCAACTGCATGAACGGCGCCTTCTCCGACAAGTGGAACGACGTCGCCAGACGCTGCGGTCGGTCCGCGGAGGCGCTCAAGTTCGAGTGGGGCACCCCCGTCGATCCCGCCGCCGTCCGGCAGGCGCTCACCTCCGGTAAGTTCGACTGCGTCACCTTCATCCATTCGGAGACCTCGACCGGCACCCTCTCCCCCATCGAGGAACTCATGGCCGTGATCCGTGGGTTTCCTGACGTGATCTCGATTGTCGATTCCGTCAGCTCATTCTCCACCCTGCCGATTCACAAGGATCGGCTCGGAATCGACATCCTGCTGACCGGTTCCCAGAAGGCCCTCGCGCTGCCCCCGGGGCTCGCCATCGCCTCCGTGAGCGAGCGGGCCCGTGAACGCGCCAGGCAGTCCGCGGACCGCGGTTATTACTTCGACCTGATCGAGTTCCACGACAACCACGTCAAGGGCATGACCCCGTCGACGCCCTGCATCCCCCTTCTCTACGGTCTTCAGCAGAAGCTGACTGAGGTTGAGGCGGAAGGGCTTGAGAACCGCTTTGCGCGCCATCTCCGGCTCAACGAACGCATGAGAGCCTGGGGGCTGGCCAAGGGTTTCCCCCTCCTGCCCTCCCCGGAATTCGGCACCCGCGGACTCAACTGCTTCCGTAACGCGCGCAATGCGGACCTTGAACGTCTCAACGAGACGCTCAAGTCGCGCCACAAGATCGTTATCGACGGAGGTTACGGCAAGCTGAAGGGCAAGACCTTCCGTATCTCCAACATGGGTGACGAGACCGACGCCACGATCGGAACGCTCATCGCCGCGCTTGACGACGCCTTCGCCGAGCAAGGGATGTGACCCGATTTGACAGTCGGTTATCATCCTACGCATGCCCAAGAAGCCCCAGAAGAAGTCCGATGACGCTGTCGCCAACAGCGGCAAGACCCTCGTCATCGCCGAAAAGCCGTCCGTCGCGGCCGACCTCGCCAAGGTCCTGAAAGTCCCAAAGTCCGGCGACGTCTTCGAGGATGACCGCTGGGTAATCTCCTCCGCGGTGGGTCATCTCGCGGAACTGGTCGAACCGCACGAACTCAATCCTGACTGGAAATCCTGGACCCTGCGCAACCTCCCCATCCTGCCGCCACAGTTTGACGGTCGCTTGAGCAAGGAAGTGCTCCGCACCAGGTCCGAGCGCGGTTCCGGCGAACGCTTCCAGCTGCTCAAGAAGCTGCTCCAGCGCAATGACGTCGGCGACGTCGTCAACGCCTGTGACGCCGGACGCGAAGGCGAACTGATCTTCCACATGGTCTGCGTCCTGGCCGGCTCGAAGTTGCCCGAACGTCGGCTTTGGCTCACGAGCATGACGCCCTCCGCGATTCGTGAGTCCTTCGACCACCTCCTGGAGAAGTCCGAGAAATCCGGCCTCCGGGCCTCCTCCATCTGCCGCTCTCAATCGGACTGGATCGTGGGGCTCAACCTGACGCGGGCCGCCTCCAAGATGCTCGGTGGTGGCAAGATCAGCAAGGAGAGCGTCCACCCCGTTGGCCGCGTGCAGACCCCGACGCTGATGCTGGTCGTGCGACGCGAGCTGGAGATCCGCAACTTCGTACCGAAGGCATTCTGGAAGGTGGAGGCCGATTTCGGCGTGCGGGCCGGACAGTACCGCGGCTCCGCGCAAGTGCCCGGCGTCCAAGACCGCAAGGAGGCCGAACGCTTTTACGATGAGACGCAGGCGAGGGCCGTCGCCGAATCCGCCCGCGCCGCCGGCCGCGGCACGGTTACGGATGAGAAGAAGCCCAAGAAGGATTCCGCCCCGCGGCTCTTCGACCTGACTACCCTCCAGCGCGAAGGTAACCGCCGTTACGGATTCTCGGCCAAGACGACCCTCGGCGTGGCCCAGTCCCTCTACGAAAAGCACAAGGCGCTCACCTACCCGCGCACGGACTCCCAGCATCTGCCCGAGGACTACGTGGCCACGGCCAAGGAGGTCCTGACCCAGCTCGCCGCCGGGCACGCCTCGGGCGAGCACGCCCGCACGGTCCTTTCGAGCGGATGGGTCGACGCGGCCGGCCGACGGGTCTTCGACAACAAGAAGGTCAGCGACCACTTCGCGATTGTCCCCACGGGCACCATCCCCGTCGGACTCACCGACGTGGAACAGCGGATCTACGACCTCGTCGTACGCCGGTTCGTCGCCGTCTTCTTCCCGCAGGCGGAGTTTGAGGAGACGGTACGTATCACTCAGGTGGGCGACCACGCCTTCCGCACGTCCGGCAAGGTCCTCGTCGTGGCCGGCTGGCGCGCCGTCTGGGGCCAGGAGGCCGAGGTCGAGGATGATCGTGACAAGGAAGGCTCGGCGAGCCTGCCCGCGCTCAGCGCCGCCGACGGTGATCCCGCCCGGGCCGACGTGCTCGGCGTCGACATCAGGGAGGACGCGACCAAGCCTCCCGCCCGTTACAACGAGGCCTCGCTGCTCGGCGCGATGGAGAACGCCGGCAAGCTGGTCGATGACGAGGCGCTGGCCGAGGCCATGAAGGAGCGCGGTCTCGGCACGCCCGCCACGCGTGCGGCCACCATTGAGGGGCTTCTGTCACAGAAGTACATCGAGCGTCAGGGCAAGGAGCTGGTGCCCACGGGCAAGGCCTTCAAGCTGGAGCGCTTCCTGTCCGGCAACGAACTCCTGCTCCTCGCCGACCCCGTGCTGACTGGTGAATGGGAGCATCGGCTGCGTGAGATGGAGCGTGGCCAGCTGGATCCCGTGGTCTTCATGGAAGGCATCCGCAGCCAGGTCGCAGAGATGATCGACAAGGTGCGCAAGCGCATCGACACGCCCGTCGTGGCGGAGAAGGTCGAGCCGGAGGTCCTTTCCCCCGGAGGCACGCCCATGATGGGCGATGACCGCAGGTACGTCTCCACCGAGACAGTTACGCAGGGAAGGAAGACCGTTCCCGCCGTCCTCGTCTACCGGGAGCTCGGTGGTAGGCCGCTCTCGCCGTCCGAACTCGCCGAACTCATCAGCACCAGGCGCATCGGCCCGTTCCATGACTTCAAATCCCTCAAGTCAGGACGCAATTATTCCGGTTACATCAAGCTCGAGGACAAGGACGGACAGCTGCGTTCGGCGCTCGACCTCCCTCCTCGCGACGGAGATCCGGACGGTGCGCCGTTCGACGAATCATGGCCCGTGCTGGGCGACTGTCCCGTGAGCGGTCTGCCGGTCCAGCAGACGCCCGCCGCCGGCTACCGCGTCTGCCCCGCCAAGGCCAAGGCGGCCGGTGCCAAGAAGACCTTCAGCCTCAACGTCGAGATGCTCAAGTGCCCGATTTCCCCGGAGGATGTCTCCAAGATCCTCCGCGAAGGGCGGACGGGGCCGAAGAAGTTCGTCTCCAACCGGACCCGGCGCACCTTCGAGGCTTTCCTCGTAGCTGACAAGGAGCGGGGCTGGTGGTTCGAGTTCCCCCCTCGGAAGCCTAAGGCGCCAAAGGCGGAGAAGAAGCCGGACGACCCCTTCTGATCAGCGCTCCCAAGGCTGTCTCGGAATGCGTCGCATCGCCGGAACCCCCAGGGCGTCCTCCATCATCCGCAGCTCCGCGAGGTCATCCGGAGCGCGGTCCTCGTGCCTGACGCGGAGCACCGAAGACCAATGGTCGCGATACCACGCGTAGGCCTGCGCACGATCGCCCGCCTCCCAGGCCGTGCGCGCGGCAAACCTGGCAGCATACCACGGCGCGTCTTCCGACTCCGCGGCCGCCCGGTAGTAGGTGGCGGCCATCCGTTGATCCCTGACCTTCATCTCCGCGAGCTGTCCGGCGACGATCAGGAAGGGCGCGCGGTTCCGCGAGGTCCTCGCGCCCTCCTCGAGGACGGCGATGCCCTTGCGCGCGTACGCGGCGAAGACGTGATCCTGGACCTCCTTCGAGACCCGCGCGTATCCACCGCGACGTCGAATCTCCCAGTTGGCCATGTCGAGACCGACGGCGAAACCGGTCTGCTCCCAGAAATAGCGGGCATGCGGGTCAAGCGTGCACGCCAGCCGCATCAGGGCCTCGCAGCCGGCCTCCTCCTTACGCTCCCACAGGACGTAGCTGCGCAGCCAGGACACGTCGGCCACGAGGGTGCGGAGGCCGCCGAGCACGCCCAGGAGCACGCCCTGCCCTGCACTCAGCTCCAGCTGCCGTGCGCCGAGTTCGGGAATGCACGGACGAACGGCCGCCCAGGAACGGTCGGAGGCCGACCCGGCCGCGATGAGCAAGGCCGCGGACGCCGTCCATGTCGCCCAGGCCGACATCAGATCTCCCGGCGCCGGAAAAGCGCGCAGGCCAGGAACAGGAAGGCCAGCAGGTGCAGCGAGCCGGCCAGGAGCGCGGAGGCCGCCGCTCCGGCGGGGGCTCCGGCGGACTCGAGCACGAGGGCGTCGCCGATGTTGAACTGCTGCAGGTTCGGCACAGCCCGCGTGGCGAACCACGCGAGGGAACGCTGGAAAAAGCCGACGTCGGGTTTGGTGAGGAGATCCTGGGCCAGCCACTGCAGCTGCCCTCCGAGGACGGCGAGCATGCCGGCCACGACGCTGAAGAGGAAGGTCCTGGCGCCGGCGGCGAGGAAGAGGGTCAGGGCCGCGATGATGCCGAGCCTCATCCACTGCAGCAGCGCGAAAATCGCCAGACCCGCGGCGTTGACCGACGGCGGCACCCTGCCCGCGGCCTCGGCGACCGGCGCGATTTCGGCCGCACGGGTCAGCAAGACGCCCGCCAGGATGGAGCAGAGCAGTACGATGAAGACGCCGAGGACGGCCCAGACTCCGAGAAATTTTCCGAGGAGGAATTCCGACCTGCTGACGGGCTTAGCGAGGAGCGTCAGCGCGGTACGGTTGTCCAGTTCGGCGTAAAGAAGCTGGGCGGTCATGACGACGGCCAGCAGCGAACCGAAGAGGAAGAGGATGCCGAACCCGAAGTCGGCGACGAACTTGAGTTCGCCATGTCCGAAGTTGAGGAAACGGAAGGCCACCGAGGAGACGGCTAGGGCGGCCCCGAGGAGCAAGAGGAAGGAGAAGAGACGCTGGCGGACGGCTTCCAGGAAGGTGATCCGGGCAATCCAATGGGTTCGGCGCAGGGCGTCCATGGTCATGCGTCCTTGCTGCCGGTGACGAGCTCGCGGAAAAGTTCCTCGAGCGTCCGGCGGGGCCGGCTGACGCCCTCCACCACGGCGCCCGCCCGAGCCAGCGCTTCACGTGCGGCCGACTCGGCCTCCCGCGTCAAGGAGCTGACCTCGATGAGATGCCGGTCGCGGCCGGCGAGGACCTCGTCCACGGCGCCTTGAAGCACGACCATGCCCCGGTCCATGATGGCGATGCGGTCGCAGACCTGCTCGACCTGCCCCAGCAGGTGAGAGCAGAGGACGACGGTCCGGCCCTGACTGCGCATCTCCGCAATCATGCCGCCGATGGCCGCCGCGCCGACCGGGTCGACGCCCGCGGTCGGCTCGTCCAGGATGACCAGTTCGGGGCCGTGCACGACCGCCTGAGCAAGGCCGATGCGCTGCAGCATGCCCTTGGAATAGGTGCCGACGGGCCGGTCGGCGGCGGAGCTCATTGCGGTCAGCTCAAGGGCCCGCCCGACCGCATCGTCGAGCCCGTCTTCGCCGACGCCGCTGAGCCTCGCGCAGTAGCGCACCAGTTCGCGTCCGGTGAGGAATCGGTGGAAATACGGCGCCTCCGGAAGGAACCCCGTCCGACGACGCGCCTCCGGCGAGGCGGCCCCATCCCCGAGGATTGAGGTCGTCCCGGAGGTCGGCTGCACGAGTCCGAGCGCGATCTTCAGCGTCGTGCTCTTGCCGCATCCGTTGGGACCGAGCAGTCCGAAGACCTGCCCAGCCGGCATCTCGATGCTGACGTCGTCGACCGCGCGCAACTTGAGTCCGCGCATGCCGACGGCGAAGTCCTTGGTAAGATTGCGGATGGAGACGGCGGACTTCATCGGCGGATGGAGAATTCGCAACAGGTGCGTACGCCCGTGAAGGCGCGTACTTCGGCACCGCGTATGTGTCCGTCCATGGAGGTCTCAATCTGGGCGAGGAAGTCCACCAGCTCGGGCTCAAGGCCCTCCGCATGGAGATACACCCTGCCGTCGGTCAGATTCTGGACGTAGCCCGTGACCTCGAACCCCCTCGACACACCCAGCACGCCCGCCCTGAATCCCACCCCTTGGACGCGACCCGTGTACCATACTTCACGATGGGAGACGTGGGTTGACATGGGGTTCCTTTCGTTAATAGTGACCATTCAGTCATCCCAGCAAACGCAATCCGACCATGAACCTCCCCCTCGCCTTGCTCGACGGCCCTGTTTTCTGGGCCATTCTCGCCGTCGCCCTCCTGCTGTTCGGTGGTTCTAAGATTCCCGAACTCGCCCGCGGTCTCGGCAAGGCCAAGCGCGAGTTCAAGAAGGCTTCCGAAGAGGTGGAACACGAGGTTCGCAGTGCCGTCGAAGAGGACGAGCGTCGCCAGGCCAGACTCAAGAACATCGAGCAGGAAGAGCGAGACCGCATCCGCGCCCAGATTGAGGCTGAAGAGAAGGCCAAGCGGGCGCAGGACGGCAAGCAGAACTGATCCCCCGGGGCCGGTGACGGACCCTTTCGTTTAAACCGCATGTTCACGGGATTGGTCAAGGAGGCCGGGAAGGTCGTCCGAATCCAGTCCCGCGAAAACGGCGGAGCCAGGCTCACGGTCCGGTCTGACGTCGTCGCACGGGCGGAGGTCGGTGCCAGCATCGCCGTCAACGGGTGCTGCCTCACGGTGTCCGAAAAGCTGACCGACGGCGGATCCTTCGACCTGCTGGAGGAGACGCTCCGTCTCACGAACCTCGGCGACCTCAAGCCCGGCCTCCGGGTCAATCTCGAGCCCAGCCTCCGTCCCACGGACCGCATGGGCGGTCATTTCGTCACCGGACATGTCGACGGCTGCGGATCGGTCGCCTCCTTCGCTCAGGTCGGCGGGGATTGGAAGCTTGTGGTCACGGCGCCGCCAGGCGTGATGCGTCACATCGTGCTCAAAGGCTGCGTCACGGTGGACGGTATGTCACTGACGGTGGCCGGAGTCGCTGACGACGGCTTCACCATCTGGATCATCCCGCATACCTTCACCTGCACCAACCTGGCGGAAAGAAAAGCCGGCGATCGGATCAACCTCGAGTCGGACCTTCTGGCCAAGTATGCCGAGAAGCTGCTCGGTCCCGTCAATCGGGGCTGAGCCTGCCCAGGCACGACCCCAGCCGGGCGGTCACCTGCTCGTCGGACTCATCGGCGGAAGGGCCGGGAAGTTCGACCATGTCCACCTCGACCACGCTGAAAGGCACGGGAAGACGGAAGCGGTCCCAGCTGGACAGACTCAAGGCGGAGGCGTGCCGGATGCCGAGGACGAGAAAAGGCGCGCCAGTAAGACGCGCGAGCGCGGCCACCCCCGGCTTGACTATCCTTCGGGGTCCGCGTGGACCGTCGGGGGTCACTCCGGCATGGGAGCCCGACCGGACCGCACGGGTCAACGCGACGAGCGCCCCGACCCCTCCCCGATGGGAGGAACCGCGCACGGCGGAGACGCCCATCATCCGGTAGAAGGCCGCGAGCCAGGCGCCGTCCTTGCTGGCGCTGATGAGGGCGGTGACCCTCCTGCCCAGGCAACGCTGCACGACCAGCACCGTCACGAAAAGGTTCTCATGCCAGAGGACGATGATCCGCGGACCGCCCGCATCTTCAACCCGTACCGGTTCCGGGCGGAACCTCAGGGTCGCCAGCCAAAGACGCAACAGGACGGCCACTGGGGCGACCCAGATCCAGTGATACCAAGGCACCCTTTCGGGCGCTTCGGCGGACTGGGGGGCTGAGGCGGTCACGGCGCTTTATCCTTCAGCTCACGAAGCGTGACAATCTCCTAGTGCCCGGAAGGCCTTTTCGACGGCGTCCCGCGCAAGCAGGTGATGGAGCGGGCTGGCGAAAAGCGCGGGCTCGGTCGCGACCCATGCGATAACTTCCGGGGGGCTGCGCCAGATCAGGGAGTCAACCTCGCTGCCTGAGGGGGCGGGACGCCAGTCGCCCCGCACGACGTAGGTCCTCACGAACTCATTGCCGAGCTCCGGGTGACAGGACGCGTAATCCACTTCGAGCAGATCGTCGGCGCTGAGCGTAATCCCCAGTTCCTCGCGGAACTCCCTGACGGCGGCCCGCAAGTAGGTCTCACCGGAATCGACATGGCCGGCGCAGGATGAACTGAGCAGGCCCGGCGACGAATCCTTGGAATACGATCGGCGTTGGAGACAGACCAGGCCACGGGAGGATGCCCAGAAGATGTGCACGGCCCGGTGACGCAGTCCGAGGCGGTGGACTTCGCCACGCTCGGCCACGCCGATGACGCGGTCGTGCTCGTCGACGACGTCGAACCTTTCGTCGGGACTCTGCGCAGCGCGGACGACGCTCATGCGCGACCCAGGTCCATAATGACCGACCAGCTTCTGGTGAGCTCACGGTCGTGCTTCTTCCAGTCAGGATCCCAGGCGGCCAGCTGGGCCCAGAACCGGTCGGAATGGTCCATGTGCCTGCGATGGGCCAGCTCGTGCAGGATCACATGGTCGTGCAGCTTGGGCGGAAGCAGCACCAGCCTCCAGTTGAGCGAAAGTGATCCGCTGGCTGAACACGACCCCCAACGGGACGTCTGATCCCGCACGGTCACGTCGGCGAAGGCGACTCCGGTCAGGCGACCGAGCCTGCTCACCGCCCTGCACAGTCCATCCTCCGCGGCGCGGCGTACGGCCTTAGCGGCGGCGAGGTCACGCCGCTCGACAGGCAGCGCCAGCGTCACGGCGTCCTCCTCCTGGTCCATCCTCACGAGGATGCGGCCGGCGGTCTCGATGCGCACGTCCAGCAGACGGTCGTCATGGGTCATCCAGGGAAATCTCTCAAGATGCCGAAGCAGCGAAGGCTGCACGGCGCGAGAGCGACCCAGGGCGCGCTCCAGCCAGCCGAGATTGTCCTTCAGGAAGGTGATCGCCGAGGCGTGGGTCGCATGGGGCGGATACGAAAGGACCACTTTAGGTCCGGGCTTCACGCTCAGGCGCATCCGAAGCGAGCGCTCGGAAATCCTCGGCCAGACGTGGGTCTCACGCCCACCGACGTGCACCGTGATCGGCTGGCCGGCGCCCCGCATGGGTCAGGCGCCGCCCCCGCAGGCTTTCATCACCCTGTCGGTGTGCCTCCGCAAGGCGGAGTCGGGATCGATGCCGGCGTCACGGCAGGCGGCCACGAGCGCGAACAGGGCGCGGCCGGCGGAAGCCTCGTCGAGCCGGGCGGCCTCCGCCGCGACTTGCCCGCCATCGACCGAGTCGCCAGGATTCAAGGACTTCTTCCGCACTTGCTTCCAGACTTCGCGCGCGCGGAGGATGGAATTGAGCGCCGGCGGCAGCTCATTGAAAGGACTGGCGGCGGGGGTTCCTTTCTCCTTCAGCTTAATCTGCTCCCACTGGCGGATCACCGCCTCGGAGTCGGAGAGCCTGACGCCCTCACCGAAAACGTGGGGATGACGCCGTACCATCTTTTCGTTCACCTCATGGGCGACCGCGTCGAAATCGAACCTGCCCGATTCGGAGGCCATCTGGGCGTGCAGCACGACGTGGAAGAGCAGGTCACCCAGTTCCTCCCTCAGGTTTGCATCATCCTCGCGGTCGATGGCCTGCAGGAGCTCGCAGACTTCCTCGACCAGACAGTCGCAGATGCTCCGGTGGGTCTGCTCACGGTCCCAGGGGCAGCCGTCGGGAGCACGGAGTCTGGCGGTGGTCCTGAGAAGCGCCTCGATGCCGGTCATGGGGTTAGGAGAACCCGACCGGCGAGGGAGTCAAAACGATTGCCAGACTCCCCGCGCGGGCTTTCGGTGGTGCGTGGACCGGCTGACCGAAATCATGGACGCCAAGCGTCGGGAGATTGCCGACCGCGTGCGGCCCGTCACGGATGAGGAACTCTCCTCCCTCCCCGGGCCCCGTGGTCCCGGTTTCCGCGCTTCCCTTGCCGCACCCGGGCGTCTGACCATCATCGCCGAGGTCAAGCGGGCCTCTCCCAGCGTGGGAACCATCCGCACCGAGGTGGATGCTGTCGCTCAGGCCAGGCTCTACGCCGACGCGGGTGCGGACTGCCTTTCGGTGCTGACGGAGTCCGCCTACTTCAGGGGCTCGCTGGCCGACCTTGATTCCGTGGTTAGGGACCAGTCCACGCGCGCCCGTCCCCTCCCCTGCATCCGTAAGGACTTCATGGTCCACCCCTGGCAGGTGCTCGAGGCCGCCCGGGCCGGAGCCCGCTGCATCCTCATCATTGTGCGTGGTCTGACCGACGCCGAAATCCGCCCCATCCATCATGCGGCCCGTCTTACCGGGCTCGACGTCCTCTTCGAGGTCCATGACGAGCATGAGCTTGAGCGGGCCCTGCGTCACAATCCTGACATGGTCGGAGTGAACAACCGCAACCTTTCCACCTTCGAGATCGACCTTACCTTCGCCGAACGCGTGATCCCCCGCATGCCCGGCACAGTGCTTAAGGTCGCGGAAAGCGGCATCAAGACGGCCGAGGATGCGGCCCGGATGCGCGCCGCCGGCGCGGAGGCGCTGCTCGTGGGCGAATCGCTGATGCGGGCAACGGACCCCGCCGCCCTGCTGCGTTCCTTCCGTGAAGCATGAAGGAAGGCCCCCTTTCAGTCCGAGAGACCAAGGAACTGCTATCACGGCTGGGCCACCGCCCCAGGCATGCCCTCGGGCAGAACTACCTCGTCGACGGAAACATCGTCCGCAAGTCACTGGAGCTCGGAGACGTCAGGGCTGGGGACGTCGTCGTTGAAGTGGGCCCCGGCCTGGGGACACTGACGCGCACCCTACTGACCGCTGGTGCCGAGGTCCACGCCGTCGAGGCCGACCCCGCGATGGCCGCCCACCTACGTGAGTTCATGGCCGAAAAGCTGGGCCATGGATTCTTCCTTGTGGAGGGTGATGCAGTCGAAAGCCCGCTGGCCGACCTGCGCGATCCGGCGGACGGCTCCTTCAAGGTGATCGCCAACCTGCCCTACGCGATCTCGACTCCCTGGATGGATGCGGTGTGCCGGGGGCCTCACCCCTCGGTCATGGTGCTCATGCTCCAGAGGGAGGCGGCCGAGCGACTCACCGCTCAGGTCGGAGGGGCCCATTGGTCCGCGGCCACAGCGCAGGTGTCGCTGGCGTTTGAGAAAGTGCGCATCCACCCCGTGCCCGGACAGTCCTTCAACCCTCCGCCGAAGGTCGACTCCTGCCTGCTGGCGCTGCGTCGGCGTCCGGACGCGCGACGGCTGAGCCCCCGCGCCCGCGAGGTTGCGCGCATGCTCTTCACCCTGCGTCGCAAGCAGCTCGGTGCCTCGGTGCGCACCCTTTTCCCGGAAGCTGCGGACGTCAGGGCGTGGCTGGCTGGACTCGGCGCCTACGGACTGGGACCCACTGCCAGACCGCAGGAAGTGCCGGCCGAGGCTTGGCTGGGGCTGTGAGCCGGGTTGCCTTCCTCGGAAACCCTGCTCCATTCAGCCCATGTCCGTTAAAGTAGGCCTCGTCTCGCTCGGCTGCGCCAAGAACCTCATCGATTCCGAGATCATGATCGGTCACCTGGCCGGCGCCGGGATGTCCATGACGCCCGACGCCTCCGAGGCGGACGTCGTGATCGTCAACACCTGCTCTTTCATCGACGCCTCCAAGCACGAGGCCCTCGAGGCCATCTACGAGATGAGCGACGGCAAGGCCACCGCCCGACGCAAGGGGCAGAAGCTCATCGTGGCCGGCTGCATGTCACAGCGCTACCAGGGCGCCCTCCCCGTCGTCGAAGGCGCCATGGGCCGCGTGGAACTGCCCGCCGTGGACGCCTTCATCGGACTCGACCAGGTGGCCAACATCGTGCCGGTCATCCGCAAGGTCATGGGGGGCGAGGCCGGACGGACGGAGTTCCTGGCCAAAACCACCACCTACATCCCCGACTTCGACACGCCGCGCGTGCGTCTCACGCCGCGTCATGCCGCCTACGTCAAGATTGCCGAGGGCTGTAACCACCCCTGCTCCTTCTGCATCATCCCCCGCATCCGTGGCAGGCACCGCAGCCGGACTGTAGAGTCTGTGGTCAAGGAGGTCCGCCGGCTGGTCGCCGAAGGGGTCAAGGAGATCAACCTCATCTCCCAGGACACCACCTTCTTCGGCATGGACCGCTGGACCGACGTCCGTCCGGGACCCCGCAGCAAGGTCGACTCGTCCAAGGGGGAGTCCCTGGCCTCGCTACTCCGCGAACTGGACCGGATTGAAGGCGATTTCTGGATCCGGCTCCTCTACACCCATCCGGCGCACTGGAGCGACGAACTGATTGAGACCATCGCCGCCTCACGGCATGTGGCCAGATACGTCGACATCCCCCTCCAGCACGTCTCCGACCGCATGCTGACCGCGATGCAGCGGGAAACCGACGGCGCCTACATCCGCGACCTCATCCGGAGGATCCGCTCCGGCGTCCCGGACATCGCTATACGCACCACCTTCATCGTCGGCTTCCCCGGCGAGACCGAGGAGGACTTCAGCGAGCTGCTAGGCTTCCTGGAGGAGGCCCGCTTCGACCGCGTCGGGGTCTTCAAGTATTCCAAGGAGGAAGGCACCAAGGCGGACCGCATGGACGGACACCTCTCCGATGAGGTGAAGGCCGATCGCCACGCGCGGGCCATGACCCTACTGCAGCGGCTTTCCAGGGAACGAGGAAAGTCCCAGGTCGGCCGACGCCTGCGCGTGCTCGTCGAGAGTCCAGGCGTCGCCCGTGGCGAAGGCGACGCGATGGAGATCGACGGCACGGTGCGCGTGCCCAGGACGCTTCCCGTCGGCGAATTCGCCGAGGTGACCGTCACCGGCGCCACCGAGTACGACCTGACCGCGAAGTGACTCAGGCCTCGGCGTCGCGCTCCTGGGCGGACTCGGAGGCCGCCGGAGAGTCGCTGAGACGGATGAGCGCCTCGATCGAGGAGAAGTGCCGCGTCCAGTCCGTCATGTCCGGGATGTCGCCGACCACCGTCGAGAAGAGTTCGCGCTTCTCCTGCTTGAGCTCCTCGATGCGCTCTTCGACCGTGCCCGGGGAGATCATCCGGTAAATCAGCACCGGATTCTTCTGGCCGATGCGGTGGACACGGTCGACCGCCTGGGCCTCGACCGCGGGATTCCACCAGGGGTCGAGCAGGAAGACGTATTCCGCAGTGTTCAGGGTGATGCCGGTTCCGCCCGCCTTGAGTGAAGCGAGGAAGAGGGCCGGCCCACGGGTCTCCTTGAACTGCTCGACCGGGGCAGAACGGTCCTTGGTCTCACCCGTCAGCTCGAAGACGGGCAGCTGAGGCAGCTCGCGTGCAAGAGATGATTTGACGCGTTCGATCAGCGAGACGAACTGCGAGAAGACCACGGCCTTGGACCCGTTGGCCGCCACTTCGGCCAGTTTGGACATGAGCATCGTGACCTTGCCGGAATGGGCGGAGGGGCAGCAGGAATTTTCGGGCAGCAGGCCCGGGTCGCAGCAGACCTGGCGCAGCCGCATGAGCAGCGTCAGCACCGAGGTGGCGTCCCGGGAGAGCAGTCCGGCCAGCTCTCCCGTGAGTCCGCTGCCCTGGGTGAGATGCTGATAGAGGGCCCTCTGCTCGTGCGTGAGCGGGCACGGAAGCATGACCTCCATCTTGGGCGGGATGTCGGCGGCCACGTGACGCTTGAGCCGCCTCAGAATGAAGGGGCTGACCTGCCTTCGGACCTTCCCCAGGCCGGACTGGGGGTCGCGCAGCATCATGCGCTCAAAGTTGGCCCGCTTGCCGAGCAGTCCGGGCATGAGGAAACGGAAGATGGCCCAGAGGTCCGTGGGGCGGTTCTCCAAGGGCGTGCCAGTGATGGCGATGCGATGGTCGGACTGGATGAGGACGCAGGTCTGCGTCGTCTTGGATTCGGGATTCTTGATGGCCTGGGCTTCGTCGAGCACGGCGTAACCGAACCGCGCCCTCGGGAGGAGCTCGGCGTGACGCCTGAGCTGGGTGTAGCTGGAAACCCAGATTCGGACCTCGGGCCTGCGGGCGAAGTCGTCCTCGGCGGTGAGCACGGAGGCGCTGAGTTCGGGGTGGAATCGGCGAATCTCACCCAGCCAGACGGGGATGACGCTCGCGGGGCAGACGATGATGGACCTCTCTCCCGCGGGCCGCGAGGCCAGCAGGGCGAGCACCTGGATGGTCTTGCCGAGACCCATCTCGTCGGCCAGTAGCGGGTGGGCGCCCAGATCGCAGAGGCGGCCGAGCCAGGCGACGCCCTTGGCCTGATAAGGGCGAAGATGGGCGGGGAGACGGTCGGACGGCTCGGGCTCCTGCAGCAGCCGGTCCTTCCACTCACGCAGGTCGTCGTTGAGCCGCAACGCCCCGACCGCGGCATGGTCGAAGAGCGACAGCAGCAGGTAGCGCGGCACCTCGCCGTCCTTGGCCCTCCAGTCCTCGGAGAAATCGGCCACCGCGGCGTTGTAGGCCACGACGCCCTTGCCCGGGAGGATGACTGGACGGCCGCCGGCCTTGAGGAGAAGTTTCTGCTCGTCGGCCAGAAGACGGTGGCTGCCGGCCTTGAGCCGCCAGTTCAGCCGGAAGGACCTGCCGTCCTCGGTCGATTCCGCCTCGGCGTCGACCGCCACCTGGAGCTGTTCGTTACGGAAGATGTTGAGGGCCGCCTCGCCGACTAGCTTAAAGCGCCTGCGCCAATCGCCAAGGTCTTCGCGCACGAACCGCTCAATCCTTCCAATGTTGTCGATCGCCCACTGTCCGGAGGCCTTCGCGTAGACGAAGCCGGCCCGATGGGCCACCGTGCTGAACCTGAAGAGCGTCTGGCGCTGCTCGTCCGAAAGTTCGTCGCCCGGAATCGCGCCCGGACCGAAGCAGTTGAGACTCTGGCCTCCACGTCCGGTCCATGCGGCGGCGGCGGTCAGCCCCTGCGAAGTCAGGATGAAGCTGACTTGCAGTTTGAGCGAGGTCTTGCTGCCGGTCTCCTTGCGTTCTGGCTCGGGCACGGCCACCGCCGGTTGGACGGAGGCGGAATCGTCGATAGCGGGTATCTCGTCGGCCAGCAGTTCCTCCACCTCGTACATCGCAGCGATGGCGAACGGGGCGCCGTTCTCCTCCTCGGGCAGCGAGGTGCGCCATTCAAGCTGGCTGTCGGTGAGTTCGATGACGGCACGCACCGTCAGGGCGTCGGTCCGGGTCACCGCTTCGGCGGCATCGGGCCTCAGTTCAAGCGACCGGACCATGCCTTCCGTGTAGATGCGCCGCCCCTCCTCGAGATCGGTGGCTTCGAAGCAACCTTCCCAATCCTCGGGCAAGGATGCGAACCACCTTTCCAAGGCTTCCGTGGAATAGGAACGGTTGGCGGGGCGCGGGGTGGACATCGACGCGTCCTTCAGTAAACCACTCAAAAAAGTGTGACTCAACCACCAATCTTGTGGATTTTTCCACACCCGTCTGGACTTGTAGGTCGCGGACGGCAGATTAGTAAGTATGGTCGTCAATCGCTCATTAATTTCATGAAGCATCTCAGCGTAGGTTCCCGTTGGAACGCCGACCTCCTCGCTTCTTACCACGAGCAGTGGATGAAGGATCCGGCCTCGGTCGACTCAGAATGGAGGGCTTTCTTCGAGGGATTTGAGCTCGGCCTCAGTCTGCCGCCCAAGCCGTCCAAGGCGGGCGCAGGCTCATCCGCCGCCCCGGCGTCCGGAGATCTGACCGCACAGTACAAAGTGCTGGCTGCGATTCAGGCCTACCGGATGCTCGGACACCGACAGGCCAAGCTCAGCCCCCTGAATGAGCCCGTGCCTTGTCACGAGCTGAACGAACGCGCCCTCGGTCTCGAAGGCGTCCCCGCTGACCGCCCCTTCTTTACGGGTGACTTCCTGGGCGGCCAGAACCTCCTGCTTCCGGAAATCCTCAACCGGCTGAAGTCGACCTATTGCGGCCCGCTGACCGTCGAGTACGCCCACATCCAGGACGGCGCACGCCGTCGCTGGCTGCAGGAACGCGTCGAGAACGGCGGACTCACCGCGTCCTTCGGACCCGAAAAGCGCCGCGCCTTCCTGCGCACCATGGTGCAGGCCGAGCAGTTCGAACGATTCCTCCATCGCACCTTCGTGGGCGCCAAGCGGTTCTCCATCGAAGGCGGAGAATCCCTGATGGTCGCCCTGGAGACCCTCTTGGAAAGGGCCCCGGGCGCCAAGGTGACCGACATCATCCTCGGCATGGCCCACCGGGGCCGTCTCAACGTGCAGGTCAACTTCTGCGGCAAGAAGGCCGAGGCGTTCTTCAAGGCCTTCGACGAGAAGCATCTGCCTGACACGTCCAGTGGCGACGGTGACGTGAAATATCACCTCGGCTACGAGGGGGAACGTAACGTGGGCGCTAACAAGGTGGCCGTCACGCTCGCCTACAACCCGAGCCACCTCGAGGCCGTCAACCCCGTCGTGCTCGGACGTGCGCGCGCCCGGGCCGACGTGCAGGAGGCGCCCCGCTCATCCCTGCTTCCGGTGCTGATCCACGGAGACGCCTCCTTCGCAGGACAGGGCGTGGTCATGGAGACCCTCAACCTCGCCACGCTCAGGGGCTATTCGGTCGGCGGCACCGTCCATTTCGTCAGCAACAACCAGATTGGTTTCACCACCACGCCCGACGAGGCCCGCTCCGGCAACCACTGCACCGAGATCGCGAAGTTCGTCGAAGCCCCTGTGCTCCACGTGAACGGAGACGATCCCGATTCCGTGGCCCTCGCTGCCGAAATCGCCTTCGACTACCGCCAAAAGTTTGGCGCCGACGTGGTCGTGGACATCGTCTGCTACCGCCGCTACGGGCACAACGAGATGGACGAGCCGCTGTTCACCCAGCCCATCCTCTACAAGACCATCGCCTCCTTCCCCTCCCCCTGCGAGGTTTACGCTAGGCGCCTCATCGAAACCAAAGCCGCTCCGGACGGCGAACTCGTCGCCCTCCGCACCGAAATTGACGTGCTGCTCAACGCCGCCCTCGACCGCGCGCGCGCCTCGCTCAACGCTGACCTTGAGGCGCGCAAGGACCAGGCACCCTCGCTGCGGCCCTTCCAGTCCCCCTACTCCCACGAGGCCGACACCGCCGCCCCCGTGGGCCTCATCGAGCGCGTGGCGCCCTGCCTCTGGGAGATGCCGCCCGACTTCACCCCCAATCCGAAGATCAAACGGATGCTGGATATCCGAGCCGATGCCTATCGTTCAGGCGCCAACTACGACTGGAGCCTCGGCGAAGGGCTCGCCCTCGGGACGCTCTTGGCGGAAGGGCATCCGGTGCGCATCTCCGGACAGGACTGCGAGCGCGGCACCTTCGCCCATCGCCACGGCGTGCTGCATGACCCCTCGAATGACGCGGAATACGTGCCGCTCTCCGCGGTGGGCGGCGCCGGCATCGAGTTCGTCAACTCCTCGCTCTCCGAATACGCCGTGCTCGGCTTCGACTACGGCTACTCGCTGGAGTCTCCTGACGCGCTCGTGATTTGGGAGGCCCAGTTCGGAGATTTCTCCAACGGCGCGCAGATCATAATCGACCAGTTCATCGCCTCCGCTGAATCCAAGTGGGCCCAGACGAGCGGACTGGTGATGCTCCTTCCCCACGGCTTCGAAGGCCAGGGCCCGGAGCATTCCTCGGCGCGGTTGGAGCGCTTCCTGCAGCTCTGCGCCGAGAACAACATCCAGGTGGTCCAGCCCTCGACGCCGGCCCAGCTCTTCCACGCCCTGCGTCGTCAGGTCAAGGCCGAGCACCGCAAACCGCTCGTTGTGATGACCCCCAAGAGTCTGCTCCGTCACAAGTCCTGCGTCAGCGCGCTGGAGGACTTCACTGCCGGAGGTTTCCGTGCGATCCTGCCCGACCAGGGAGGCGTCAAGGCGGCCCGTCGTCTGCTGCTCTGTTCGGGCAAGGTTTACTTCGAGCTCGAAGCCGAGAGGTCCCGACTCGGTGACGCCGGCATGGCGATCGCCCGAGTTGAGCAATTCTACCCCTTCGACACCGAAGCGCTGAGGCGTGCGCACCGGGACGCAGGGTCTCCGACTCAGGTGGTCTGGGTCCAGGACGAACCCCGCAACATGGGCGGCTGGGGCTTCGTCTCCGAGCAGATCGAATCTGCCTTGGGCATCCGCCCGAAGTATGCGGGGCGTGACGCAGCCGCCTCACCCGCAGTCGGCTCCCTTTCAGTCCACAAGATCGAACAGGCCGATGTCATCAGGCAGGCATTCTCGGCCTGACCGCCCCCAGAAAGTTCAAAAAGCGGCCTTGGGTGCCAAAAATCGCCCATTTTCCATTGAAATCTGACTCTGCAGGGGTAAATCAGCACTGTTCATCTTCATGGCTGTCGACGTCAAAATCCCTCCCTCTGGCGAATCCATCACGGGGGGTCTGTTGTCGACCTGGTTCGTGAAGAACGGTGATGCGGTCCGCAAGGGCCAGCCGCTGTTCTCTTTCGAAACCGACAAGGTCACCTCCGAGGCGACCGCTGAGGTGGATGGTCGGATCACCATCAAGGTGCCCGCCGGAACGGAAGTCCTCATCGGCCAGGTGGTGGCCGCCATCGAGGCTGGAGCCGCCGGGAACGCCCCCTCGCCCGCCGCCGCGCCTGTCGCCACGACCACTCCGGCGTCCGTCCCCGTTGCCAAAGTCGCGCCCGCACCCGCCCCAATTGCATCCAAGTCCGGCTCTGCGGCGGAGATCTCCCCCGCCGTGCGCAGAATCGCTGAGGAATCCGGACTCGATCCCGCCGCCGTCCAAGGCACCGGCAAGGCCGGCCGCGTCACGAAGGGGGACATGCTGGTCGCGTTGGCCGTAGGCGCATCCATCGCCAAGGCTTCCGCGCCCTCCGCGCCCGTAGACGCCTCCGCGCCCGCGTCTTCCGCGGTGCCCGCCGTCATTCCCTCCCGCGACGGACGTATCACCCGTCGCAAGATGTCCCCGCTTCGCAAGAAGATCGCCGAGCGTCTCGTGCAGGCCAAGTCGGAGGCCGCCATGCTCACCACCTTCAACGAGGTGAACATGGCCCCCGTCATGGAGCTGCGCAAGCGTCACGGCGAGGAGTTCCTCAAGAAGCATGGCGTCAAGCTTGGCTTCATGTCCTTCTTCGTTAAGGCCGCCGTGCGCGCCCTTAAGGAGATCCCGCAGGTCAACGCTCAGCTCGACGGCGAGGAAATCGTGGAGAATAACTTCTACGACGTAGGCGTGGCGGTGGGCACGGACAAGGGGCTCATGGTCCCCGTCGTCCGTGACTGCGACCGGCTGACCTTCGCGGGCATCGAGAAGGCGATTGTCGACTTCGGCAAGCGCGCCCGCGACGGAAAGATCCAGCTGCCTGAGCTCCAGGGCGGCGTCTTCACGATCTCCAACGGCGGCATCTACGGGTCGATGCTCTCGACCCCCATCCTCAATCACCCTCAGGCCGCGATTATGGGCCTGCACAACATCGTCGAACGTCCGGTCGTGGAAAACGGACAGATCATCATCCGGCCGATCATGTACCTCGCCCTCTCCTATGACCATCGCATCATCGACGGCAAGGAGGCCGTCACCTTCCTCGTGAAGGTGAAGCAGGCGATTGAGGATCCCCAGCCCCTGCTCTTCGGCATCTGAACCCGCCCCGAACACCCCTTCCAACCCATGTCTCAGCTCGATCTCGTCGTAATCGGTTCCGGACCCGGAGGCTACGTGGCCGCTATCAAGGCCGCGCAGCTCGGCCTCAAGGTGGCCCTGGTCGAAAAGGATCCCACCCTGGGCGGCACCTGCCTCAACGTCGGCTGCATCCCTTCCAAGGCCCTCCTGCACTCCACCGAGGTCTGGCACCTCGCCCGCGAAGGCAAGAAGCACGGCCTACAGGGCGCCGAAAAGCTCACCTTCGACGTCCAGGCCATGATGGCCAACAAGGACAAGGTCGTCGCACAGCTCAACAAGGGCGTCGAGTTCCTCACGACCAAGCGCGGCGTCGAGATCGTCCGCGGGCTCGGACGGCTGGGCAAGCAGGGCATGGTGCTCGTGCGCAGCGCGGCCGGAGACCGCACGCTTGAGACCAAGAACGTCATCATCGCCACCGGCTCGGTGCCGATCGAGCTCCCCTTCATGAAGTTCGACGGCGAAACCGTCATCTCCTCCGACCAGGGCATCGCCCTCCCCTCCGTCCCCGAACGCATGGTCGTCGTCGGAGCCGGCGCGATCGGTCTCGAGCTGAGCAGCGTCTGGGCACGACTGGGCTCCCAGGTGACCGTCGTCGAGATGCTCACCGGCATCTGCGGTCCGTCGTACGACCCTGACATCGCCAAGGCCGCGCAAACGGCCTTTGAGAAGCAGGGCATCAAGTTCGAACTCGGAGCCAAGGTCACCGGCTTCAAGAAGAGCGCCGCGGGGGTCGCGCTGACCGCTGAGCGCGACGGCAAGGTCCTGGAGTTTCCCGCTAACCGCATCCTCGTAGCCGTCGGTCGCAAGGCCAACACCACCGGACTCGGCGCTGTCGAGGCGGGCCTCAAGCTCGATGAGCGCGGTCGCGTGGTCATCGACTCCCATTTCAAGACCAACTTGCCCGGCGTCTACGCCATCGGCGACGTCGTGGCCGGCCCGATGCTCGCCCACAAGGCCGAGGAGGAGGGCGTGGCCTGCGTCGAGAACATCGCCGGCAAGCACGGCCACGTGAACTACGGGGTGATTCCGGGCGTGGTCTACACCGATCCCGAAGTCGCCTGCGTCGGCATGTCCGAAACCGAGGCTAAGGCCAAGGGCGTCGAAGTCCGCGTCGGCAAGTTCCAACTTCAGGGCAACGGCCGCGCCATCGCCTCCGACGCCACCACCGGCCTCGTCAAGGTCATCGCCGACGCTAAGACCGACAAGGTCCTCGGCGTCCAGATGGTCGGTCGCGGCACTTCCGAGATGATCGCCGCCGCCTGCGCGCACATGGAGTACGGCGGTAGCGCCGAGGACATCGCGCGCACCTGTTTCGCGCACCCGACCATCAGCGAATCCTTCAAGGAAGCCGCGATGGCCGTCAGCAAGTCGAGCATCCACTCGCTCTGAACTCAGTCACGGTCACGCAGAAGGGCGTCCTCGGGACGCCCTTCTTGTCGGCCAGCACGCTATACGCTGGATAGCGGTCAGAAAATCGGGGGCCAGGCTTGCCACGGCACGCGTCCCGGTCGACTGCCGTTGCTTCCTTCCGGACCTGGCGGGATTCGTCGTCGGCCCGCTGCATGGGGCCTGGCCTGCATGAACAAATGCGGTCATAATCCGCGCTTTTCAATCCTGTTCTTAGACCCTAATCCTCTGCCTTCCGATGGCAGAAATTCCCAAGTCCTATGACCCCCAGGGCGTCGAACAGCGCTGGTACGACCTCTGGGTCTCCTCAGGATGCTTCAAGGGCGCGGTGGACGCGGGACGCGAGTCGTTCGCGGTGATGATTCCGCCGCCGAACGTCACGGGCGTGCTCCACATGGGCCACCTCCTCAACAACACCCTGCAGGACATCATGGTCCGCCGGGCCCGTCAGGAGGGCAAGTCGGCGCTTTGGCTGCCCGGCACGGACCACGCCGGTATCGCCACGCAGTCCCGGGTGGAACGCGAACTCCGTCAGAAGCAGGGCAAGACCCGCCACGAGCTTGGCCGCGACAAGTTTCTAAAGCTGGCTTCCGAGTGGCGGGACAAGCACGGCGGCATCATCCTCTCCCAACTGCGCAAGCTCGGCGCCTCCTGCGACTGGGATCGCACGGTGCACACGCTGGACGTAGGCTACTCCCAGGCGGTCCTTCAGGCCTTCGTGACGCTGTACGAGCGCGGCTACGTCTACCGTGGTAAACGCATGGTCAACTGGTGCCCGGTGTCCCAGACCGGACTCTCCGACGAGGAGGTCGTGATGAAGCCGTCCAAGAGCCGGCTCTTCCGGATGCGTTATGAGGTCGCGGAACACCCCGGCACCTGGCTCGAGATCTCGACCACCCGGCCCGAGACGATTCCCGGCGACGCCGCCGTCGCGGTCCATCCGGAGGACGAGCGCTACCGTCATCTCATCGGCAAGCACGTCTGGCGGCCCTTCCCGAGGGCGCGGATACCAATCGTCGGTGACGCCGCCGTCGACAGGAAATTCGGTACTGGCGTGCTCAAGGTCACGCCCGCCCACGACCGGACCGACTTCGACATCGGCAAGCGCCACTCCCTCCCGGTGCTCGACGTCATGAATCCCGACGGGACCCTGTCGGCCGACGCGGGCCCACTCGCCGGCATGGAGCGTTTCAAGGCCCGCGACGCGGCCGCGAAGCTGCTCGAGGAGCTCGGCGCCCTGGTCAAGGCTGAGCCCTACGAGAACACCGTGGCCTACTCCGAACGGGCCGACGTGCCCATCGAGCCGAGACTCAGCGAGCAGTGGTTCATCCGCTATCCGAAGGTCGAGGAGGCCAGGCGGGCCGTCACCGCGGGCATCATCCGCTTCCATCCGGAACGTTGGACGAAGACCTACCTTCACTGGCTCGACGACATTCAGGACTGGTGCGTGAGCCGCCAGCTCTGGTGGGGCCACCGCATTCCGGTCTGGTATCGCAAGGGAGCCGATCGCAATGACCCAGCCAACCGCCACGTCTCGCTCACGCCGCCGACCGATCCCGCGGGCTGGGAACAGGACCTCGACGTGCTCGACACGTGGGCCTCCTCCTGGCTCTGGTGTCTGGCTACCATCGGATGGCGCAAGCCCGGCGAGACCACCTCCGAGCTCGCCCACTGGTATCCGACCGGAGCCCTCGCCACCGGTCCCGACATCATCTTCCTCTGGGTCGCGCGCATGATCATCGCGGGCCTCGAGTTGCACGGCCCCGAGAAGAAGTCCCTCACCGACGATGACATCCGCGCCCGGGTACCGTTCCGCCGCGTCTATTTTAACGGTATCATCCGCGACAAGCTTGGCCGCAAGATGTCCAAGTCGCTCGGCAATTCGCCGGAGCCCCTTGACCTGATTGCCAAGTTCGGCGCGGACGGGCTTAGGTTCGGCCTGCTGTCCATCGCCCCCAAGGGGCAGGACATCCTGTTCGACGAAGACCGCGTCGCCCAGGGCCGCAACTTCTGTAACAAGCTCTGGAACGCTTCACGCTTCAGGCAGATGTCCGGCCCCATGGCTGACAATTCAAGCCTAGCCGCAATCATCCCCCGCATCTGCGCCTCCAGCCTCGATGACGACGACTTCTCAATCCTGCACGGGCTGGCCGAACTGACGGACTCGACCAACCGCAATCTGGCAAATCACGAGTTCACCGCGTACGCCCAGGAACTTTACTCCTACTTCTGGGGGGACTTCTGCGACTGGTACGTGGAAGCCTCCAAATCGCGACTGGCTGATCCGGCCCACCGAGACTCCTGCTTGGCCGTGCAGGATCTCGTGCTGAGGCAGTTCCTGCTGATGCTTCACCCCGTGGCGCCCTTCATCAGCGAGGAGCTCTGGCACCTGCTCGGCTACGGCGGCCACGCGGACTTCATCCAACGGCACCACACGGGCACGGGCGGCGACCTGCTCAAGGCCCTCCGTGAGCGCGGCATCAAGCCCGCGGCGGGACGGGTGGCCGCGGTGGCCGCGCTGCGCGAATTCGTCGCCGCAGTGCGCGCCCTCAAGTCCCAAGCCGGTCAGGCGACGCGCCGGGACTCCGTCATCGCGGTCCAATCCAAGGACGCCACCGGCCGTGCGCTGCTTGAATCGGCCAGGGACAAGGTCAGCCGTCTCGCCGGACTCTCGGAAATACGGTTCACGGATGACCTTGGAGGCAGACCCGGTTCTCTCACCACGCTGGGCACGGTCGCCCTTGAACTGGGCTCCGACGTCGACGTCGGGGCCGAAAAAACAAGGCTCAGCAAGGAACTCGAAAAAGCCGAGAAGGCCGTCTCAGCCGGTGAGGCCAGGCTCACCAACGAAGCCTTCGTCTCCAAGGCGCCGCCGCAGATCCTTGACGGTGCACGTAAGCAGCTGGACGAGGCCAGGGCCCGGCGTGACGAACTGAAGCGGATGCTGGCCGCCTTGGGCTGATGTCGAACGTCATCGTGCATCCTGACGCCGCGTCCGCGGCGGCCGCCGTCGCCGCATCGGTGGCGCAAGTCATCCGGGACGCCCGGCGGCAGGACCGCAAGGCCGTCCTGGGCCTTGCGACGGGATTGACTCCCCTCCCCTTCTACCGCGAGCTCGTCAGGCTCCACCGGGAGCAGGGGCTCAGCTTCGCCGACGTCATCACCTTCAACCTCGATGAGTATGAGGGCCTGGCTGGCTCCCATCCGCAGTCCTATCGGCGTTACATGGACGAACACCTGTTCAGCCAAGTGGACATCCCGGCCTCCGCCACGCACGTGCCCGACGGCACCGCCGCCGACCCTGAGCAAGCCTGCCGCGACATCGAAGACGCCATCAGGCGTGCGGGAGGCGTCGACCTGCAAATCCTCGGCATCGGACGTACCGGGCACATCGGTTTCAACGAGCCGCCCTCGCTACGCGAATCGCGCACGAGACGGGTGGTGCTGGATGAGACTACCCGCCGGGACAATTCTGTCTTCTTCGGAAACATCGAAAGCGTGCCGCGTGCGGCCCTCACCATGGGCATCGCCACCATCCTTGACGCGCGCCGGATCGAGCTTCTGGCCTTCGGCCGGGGCAAGGCGGAGATCGTCCGTCGGGCCCGGCAGGAGAAGCCCGGACCTGATTGCCCGGCGACCTGGCTGCAGGATCACGGGGCCTGCACCTTCCACCTCGACCCGGAGTCGGCCTCTGGCTCCGCCATCTGACGGCATGGTCACGGTCCGCCCGAGATTAGTCGCCCAGGCCGACCCCGGGCTCATTCCCGCCTCGCTGTGGACCAGGGAGTACCTGTCCTCGGCAAGGGCGAACAAGGGTGTGGGCGAGCTGATTATCTGTCTCAACAGGCCAGACGGCACCGCCTCGCGATTCACCACGCTCGTCCCTCCCGAGGGCGCCATGGACGCGGACGCCTGGCTCCATGTCGAACGCACAGTCAAGTTCCTCCTCTGGTCCCGTGGCGGCGACCGCGTGCTGCTGTCGGGAGCCCGGGCAGAGGAATACGCCCGTCGCCTCTCGGCCTGCTACGCGCCCGCGGGCCTGCGCGCCTTCGACGCCGACTTCAACCTTCGGCTTTTCGAGCGTGAGCTTTCGTTCCAGACGGTGGCCATGGGCGTGCTCCCACAGGAATCCACCGCGCACGTGAGGCTCGGCCGTCACCTTGAGGGCTGCCGGATCGGCTTCGACCTCGGCGGCTCCGACCGCAAGTGCGCGGCGGTCATCGACGGCAAGGTGGTGCATTCGGAAGAGGTCAAGTGGGATCCCTACTTCCAGTCCGACCCCGCCTACCATCTCGAGGGCATCCGGGATTCCCTCAGACGGGCCGCCGCCCATCTGCCCAGAGTCGACGCCATCGGCGGCTCCTCAGCGGGCGTCTACATCAGCAACCAAGTCAGGGCGGCCTCGCTCTTCCGTGGCGTGACGGACCGGACGGTCCTCGACCGTGAAGTGAAGGACATGTTTCTCCGCCTCGCCGAGGAATGGAAAGTGCCCTTTGCGGTGATCAATGACGGCGACGTGACCGCGCTGGCCGCCTCGATGTCTCTCGGCCGCAACGCCGTCCTGGGGGTCGCGATGGGCACCAGCGTCGCCGCCGGCTACGTCGACCGCTCCGGCAACCTGACCAACTGGCTGAGCGAGCTCGCCTTCGTGCCCGTCGATTTCCGGGCGGACGCCCCCGCCGACGAGTGGTCGGGCGATCGCGGGTGCTCGGTGCAATACTTCAGCCAGCAGGCCGTCGGAAGGCTCCTACCCGCCGCCGGCATCATTCCGCCCGCGGGGATGCGGCTGCCCGAGCAGGTCGAACTCCTGCAGGAACGCATGAAGAAGGGCGATCCGCGCGCCGCCGCGGTGTATGAGGCTGTCGGCACGGCCTTCGGTTACGCCGTCGCCCATTTCGCCGACTTCTACGACATAGACGCCATCCTCACCATGGGCCGGGTTACGACCGGCCCCGGTGGCGATTTGATCTCCTCGAGGGCGTCAGAGGTGCTCCGAGCCGAGTTTCCCGAACTTCGGGTGGACATCCTGGCCCCCGATGAGAAAGACAGGAGGCACGGACAGGCCGTTGCCGCCGCATCCCTAGCCCCCGCCGTCCGAGCATGAAGCTCTCCTCACCCTTAGCCGACCTTCACGTGCCGGACGGGACCGGCCTGCCCGCAGCCGTCTCCCGTACCACCCACCTCGGCATCGGCGCGCATCAGGACGACTTGGAGTTCATGGCTTTCCACGGCATCGTCGAATGCCATGAACGGAACGACCGCTGGTTCGGCGGCATCATCGTCACGGACGGCCGCGGTTCCTCCCGTGCCGGCCCCTATGCCGAATGGACCGACGACCAGATCGCCGCAGAGAGGGTGCGTGAGCAGAAGTTGGCCGCCGACATTGGACAGTATTCGTTCGTCGCGCAGCTGGGTCACCCGAGCCGCACGGCCAAGGATCCAATGCGACGCGAAGTCGTCGACGACATCCACGCCGTGCTCGAAGCCGCCATGCCCCGCCGGGTCTACCTGCACAATCCGGCCGACAAGCACGACACCCACGTGGCCTGCCTCCTCCGCTCGCTCGAGGCCATCCGGCGCCTGCCCGCCGAACACCGTCCCGAAAAGGTGTATGGCTGCGAGGTCTGGCGAGACCTCGACTGGGTCGTCGACTCCGAGAAGACCCCCATGCCAGTCTCCGGACCGCCTGGGCTGGCGGAACGCATCAACGGCGTCTTCGCGACCCAGATCGCCGGGGGCAAGCGATACGAACTGGCCGTGCTCGGACGCAGGCTGGCCAACGCTACCTTCAGCGACGCCCACACCTCCGACCGCGAGCCCGCGATGTCATGGGCGCTCGACCTGACGCCGCTGGCGCACGATGATTCCCTCGACCTCACCGGCCACGTCCTCGGATACATCGACCGCTTCCGCTCCGACGTCGCCGACCGCATCTCTCGCTTCCGATGATGAAACCAACCTTGCTCGTGCTGGCCGCAGGAATGGGAAGTCGCTACGGCGGCCTCAAGCAGATTGACCCGATGGGCCCCTCGGGCGAGACCATCCTGGACTACTCCGTCTTCGACGCCCTGCGTTCCGGGTTCGGCAAGGTCGTCTTCATCATCCGACCCGACTTCGAGAAGGACTTCCGGGAGCGGGTCGCCGCGCGCTTCGCCAACAAGGTCGAAGTCGACTTCGCCTTCCAGACACTCGACCGACTGCCGTCCGGCTTCACGCTTCCGGCGGGGCGTGAAAAGCCTTGGGGGACCACGCACGCCATCCTCTGCGCCCGCGAGCAGGTGCGCACGCCCTTCGCGGTCATCAATGCCGATGACTTCTACGGAAGCGATTCCTACGCGGTGCTCGGCAAGGACCTCTCCGCAATGGATGCCAGCACGACCGACTACTCGATGGTGGGTTTCACCCTCAAGAACACCCTCTCGGATCACGGGACGGTGGCCCGTGGCGTCTGCCGCACCGATCCACACGGTCGGCTGACGGACATCCGCGAACTGACCAAGATCGCCCGCATGGGAACCGGCGCCGAACACCGCGGAGATGACGGCGCGGTCGTGTCCCTGACCGGAGAGGAGCCGGTTTCGATGAACATGTGGGGCTTTGCCCCCTCCGTGTTCCCGCTCCTTGACCAGGAATTCCGAGCCTTCTTGACCGCCAAGGGCTCGGAGCTCAAGAGCGAGTGCTACATACCCATCACCGTCGGCTCGCTCATCCGCGAATCCAAGGTTTCCTGCCGGGTTCTGCGCACGCATTCGGCCTGGTTCGGCATCACCTACCGCGAGGACAAGCCGATGGTGCAGGCGAGCATCCGTTCCCTGGTCGCCAGCGGAGACTTCCCTCATAGCCTCTGGGCATGAGATGAAGAATCCAGTCGACATCGCCAAGGTGGCCTCAGCATTCCGTCTTCCGGGGACTTTCGTCTCCGCCACGACCTACGGCAGCGGCCACATCAACGACACCTACGCGGTCGTGCAGGCCTGCGCGGACGGCCCCCGACGTTTCCTGCTCCAACGGATCAATGAGAAGGTGTTCAGGAATCCTCCTGCCCTCATGCAGAACGTGGCCAGGGTATGCGCCCATGCGCAAGCGCGTCTCCGTCTTGAGGGGCGCAAGGACGCCGAAAGGCGCGCCCTCACGCTCGTACCCACCTGCGAGGACCGCGACTGGCACCAGGACGAGCTCGGCGGTTACTGGCGCGGCTACCTTTTCATCGAGGGGGCAACTGGACATGACGTCATCCGCGACGCTGACCAGGCCCGCGAGGCCGCCCGTGCGTTCGGCGGCTTCCAGTCGCTGCTCGCCGACCTTCCGGGGGGACGGCTCAACGAGACCATCCCGGACTTCCATCACACGCCGACCCGCTTTGCGAACTTCCAGCGGGCGCTACGGACGGACGCGCACGGACGCGCCGCGGCGGCCGCCGAGGAGATCGCCTTCGCCCTGGCGCACGCGGGGGACGTCGGCGTCATCGCGGAGGCCATGGCCGCGGGCGGGATCCCAGAGCGCGTCACCCATAACGACACCAAGCTCAACAACGTGCTCATCGACGACTGCACGGGCGAGGGAATCTGCGTCATCGACCTCGACACGATGATGCCCGGATCGGCGCTCTACGATTTCGGCGACTTGGTCAGGACCTCGACCTCGCCCGCCGCGGAGGACGAGACGGACCTCTCCAAGGTCGAGATGCAACTGCCGATGTTCGAGGCCCTAGTCGACGGCTACCTTTCGACGGCGGCAGGCTTCCTGACTACGGAGGAACGCAGGCTACTCGCATTCTCCGGCAAGCTCATCACGCTTGAGATCGGCCTCAGGTTCCTGACGGACTGGCTGGAAGGCGACGTCTACTTCAAGGTCCGTCGGCCAGGCCACAATCTCGACCGCTGCCGGACGCAGTTCGCCCTGGTTCGTTCCATCGAGCGCCAGATGCCGGCTATGGAGGCTTCCGTGGCCGCGTTCAAACGATGAGAATCCTGGTCACCGGAGGGGCCGGTTTCATCGGCTCGCATGTTGTGGAGCACTTCCATCGTGATCACGAGGTCGTGGTGTTGGATGATTTGCGGACCGGACGACTGCGCAACCTGGAGGGACTCCGACACCGCCTCGTCCAAGGTTCGATCCTCGATGAGGGCGCGCTGGCCGACGCCTCGGCGGGCGCGGACCTGGTCTTCCATCTGGCCGCCATGGTGTCGGTCCCGGAGTCGGTCTCCCAGCCGGCGGCCTGCGAATCGCTCAATGTGACGGGGACAGCCCGCGTGCTCGCCGCCGCCCGCGGTGCCGGCGCCACCAAGGTCGTCCTAGCGTCGTCCGCCGCAATCTACGGGGACAACCCCATGGTGCCCAAACTCGAGACGATGGCTCCCGAGCCCCGGTCACCCTATGCGGCGACCAAGCTGGCCGGAGAGAGGCTACTCGCGGAGGCGGCCGACGGCGCACTGTCCACGACATCCCTCCGGCTCTTCAACGTCTTCGGCCCGAGGCAGGATCCCGCCTCGGCCTATGCCGCGGCCGTCCCCATCTTCATCCGCAAGGCCCTGAGCGGCGAGACGATCACGGTATACGGTGACGGCGGACAGACGCGGGACTTCATCTACGTGAAGGACATCGTCGGCGCCCTCGTCCACGTGGCCTCCCGCCCGGACGTCCTCGGCTCCTTCAACGTCGGCTACGGCGCGAGCATGACCATCTCGGAACTCGCAGCCGAGATCCTCCGGCTCACCGGCTCCTCGTCATCCGTGATTCATCTACCTGTCCGGCCGGGGGACGTGCGTCATTCCTTGGCGTCCGCCGACAAGCTCCGCGGCACGGGCTGGCGGCCCTCCCATACCCTCGCGGAAGGTCTGGTCAGGACGGTCGAGTGGTACCGCTCGGTCAGGGAGTGACCTCGAACTCCGTCCGCAGGAACCGTTCGACGCCGTCGTCGACATGGATCCAGAGGTCGTACCGTCCCGGTGGAGGCATGCGGAGCCGGAAGGTCAGCGTGGGCGCATCATCCCTCTCGGCTCCCTCCCAGGAGGGGTGCATATGCGCATAGCCTGGATTGGTAGCCTGGTCGCCGAAGACGACCGCATGGCCGAGCGCCCCCATCACCGGTCGCAGCACGACGGGCCTACCGCCCCTGCCTTCCAGCCGGACGCGGATTGTGGCGGCCTCATCGGTCCGGAAACGGTCCGCTTCAAGCCTGACGACCAAACCGGGCTCCACCGCAAGTGCGGTCGGCGCTCCGGGCAGGGTCGCGCGACATTCGGCCAACATGGTGCGCCGTGTCCTCATAGAGGTGAAATCCACGAACGCCTTCACCGATGAACCGCCGGCGGCGGAGCCGAAGGCAGCGGGCAGGTCGAAGACCCATCGTCCGTCGTCCGTCGGTTCGGGATGCACGTGGGCGTATGCCCTCTCCCCTCCCTCCTGACGGAGATGGAGATGCACCTTGCGCGTATGGGAGACGGCGACTTCGTGCGCAAGTAAGGGCCGGTCGCCCTCCACCAGCAACGTCAGTTCGCCCTTTCCGGAACCGAAACGGAGCGAGGCGGAGACGGGAAACCTGAGCGCGGCCGGCGAGTAGTAGTTAGCCTGCTCGTTCACGCCGCAGAACGCGACCCCATCCTGCACCACCGGCTCATGGCCGGTGTGAAGCAACGTGCACTGCGTGTCAGGAAGGGCCCGCAGGATGGCGAAAACGCAGGCCGCGCCCAGCGTGAGGAACAAGGTGCCTTTCCATGCGGGGCTCATTTCGGGCGGGAGAGTTCGGCGAGCGTGTCGGCCACCTGCTGCGGATCGAAGGTCGCTCCTTCGAAGCGTCGGACAATGCGGCCTTCGGCGCTCACGACCAACGTCGCGGCGTTGTGGACGATGGTTCCGTCAGATTCCGCAGTCAGGATACCGTACTGGCGCATCAAGTCCCGGATCTGACCCTCGTCACCGGTGAGGAAGCGGTGCCGATTGCCGTCGATGCCGTAGCCTTCGGCGTAGGCACGCAACGTGGCCGGAGAATCCACCTCTGGATCGAAAGTGATGGTGACGAGCCTGGTCTCCGATCCGCCCTTCTGCAGCAGGTCGCCCAGCTGCTTCATGCATCGGGTCGAGGCAGGGCACATCTTGGCGTCACGGCAGCTGGTGAAGATGAAGTTGAGGACGAACGGACGTCCGAGCAGGTCCCGTTTGGTCACGACCTTGGCGGCCTGATCCCACAGGGCCATGTCGGGAACCAGTTCGGCGGGCATGCGGGAGACCATCCGTCCCCGGTCGAGGGTGGCGCGCCTCAAGACGTCCGTCGTCTCCTGCATCCTCCGCAGCTCCTCCGGATCCGCGGGAAAGACGCGGTCGGCCCTGACTTCGTCGCCGTCCTTTACCGGCAGGTAGCGAATCCGCTTCCCGCTCCAGCCCAACGCCACGTCGGCGGACGAAAGCCTAACTTCGAGCGTTTCCCCCGCCCTGGAAAGTCTGAGCGTCGCGACGCCGGTGGCGGAATCAACCGAGACCACGTCCGCTTCGACGGACTTCCCTGAGGCGCAGATCGCCGTCGACAGCAGCAGGATTGTCAGGACAGACCTCACAGCAGCCCCCCTTCTTCGGTCAGCATCACGTCGAGGATACCATGCCTGACGCCGTGTTGCGTCAGATGGAAGGCCTCGGCTCCGCAGAGCTCGGCCACGGTGCAGAGGGTCACCAACGCCGCGGGCATGATGTCAGCGCGGTCCGCAGGGATGCCGGGCACCTTGCGTCGCTCCTCGACGTCCAGCTTGCAGAGCCGGTCCCGCAGACCTCGGATGCGCAGGACGGGGATACGGCCGCCTTGGATTGGCTCCCCGACGGCCTCGAGGTGCAGGGCGATGGCGCTGAAGGCTCCGCCGGCGCCGAGCACCAGATGCGATTCCGCCATGGTCGGCCTGAGAAGCACATTCGTCATCGAAGCCACGTGGTTGTTGATCGATTTGATGTCGAGGTTGCTCAGGGGCGAATGGCCGCCGCCGAGGAAGCCGTTGGTCAGTCGGACGGATCCCAGCGGGAGGCTGCGCGCCTTCAGCATGGCGCCACCCCGGAGCTGCACGACCTCGAGGCTTCCTCCGCCTAGGTCGAAGGCGAGCAAGTCGGGGTAGGAAGCGTAGGCGGGGTCGGATCGCACCCCGCGGGCGAAGACGCGGGCTTCCGACTCTCCGGATAGCACGTTGACACGGAGTCCGGCGACCTCCTGTACGGCCTTGACCAGTTGGGAGGCACCCCTGCTCTCGCGCATCGCCGCGGTTCCTACAACCACCATTCGGGCCGCACCGTGGGAGAGAGCGAAATCCTTCAGCCTGCGCACAGCCTCCGTCGCCTCACGCAGTTGGTCTGCGGCGATGCCGTCATTAACGCCGACCGGAAAGATGCGTACCGATTCGGTGGCGCGGGCGGCCTCGGAGCGGTCCGCAACGACGAAAACGGTGGCCTTGATCGAGTTGGACCCGATGTCGATGACGACGACGCGATCCATCTCAGAACCGGACCCCGGCCTTGAAACCGCCGAAGTGATGGGCTGCGACCTGCGTCTCAAACTCGTAGGTCCTCATGGTGGTGAAGACCAGCATGGAGAGGTCTCTGTAAGACAGGGACACGCCGAAGGAGGCCTGTCCGACCACGGCCTTTCGTACGACGCCGGGAGATTCCCTGAAGTGACCGCCGTCGGTGGCGTAGTTCCTGACGACGGCCTCGGTCTGCAGGTCAACGTAGACGTTCCAAGCGAAGCCTTCAACCGGTGTCGACGGCCCGAGGAAGGCGTTGTTGCTGCGGATGGTGCTGCCACCCCAGGAGGAGCCAAGGCCACGTCCGTAGCGGAGCTGACCGCCCACGAGGAAGCCGGTGCGGAGCGTGCCCAGCTGCGCCACCGAACGGGCGATGAAGTCCTGATGGTCGTCGCCGAACCGCCGACGGATCTCACCGTCGAGATTCACCACCGGCTCATTGGGCGTCTGGGTACCCCAGCCGGCGGCGGCCGGCTGGCCGATGAGGTCATGGAACTTGTTCTGGATGGTCTCTCCGCCGGCCCCGGGGCCGACGAGGCCCGCCTTGAGCTCGACCGAGACGAGCACGTCATTGCGCCCGCCGCGGCTGAACACGTGCCCATGCCCGTAGGCGAGATAAAGTGCGCCCGAGTAGGCCATGTCGGTTTCGGGAGGATTCGGGTCGGACGTGTCCGACGGCGTGTTGATCTCCTGCCCGACGGATAGGTAGGCGTGGTCACCGGTCTGCATCGTGAACCTGAGTCCCTGCGTGTAATAGCGGTCCAAGTTGTCCTGCCCGAACTTGTCATTCTCCACCTCGAAGGTGAATCGCGTCGGCAAGCCCTCCCTTGGGAACGGAGACTCCAGCCCGAGGCAGAGCACGGGTGCGCATACGAGGAGAAGGATTTTGCCTTTCTGGTGACGCATCAGGAAAATCAAGCAAAGCCCGAGCAAGCCCCCCGACAACGTCTTTCTGACTTGTGGGACAAGTTGGTCTCAACTTACTGAACATCAGCATGTCGCAGACCTCCCCCAGTCAGGCCTGGGCCCGCACGGAGGTATCTGCCGACGGCGCCGTCCTGCTGACCATCGGAGGCGCATGGAAATCCGGGTCGGCCCTGCCTGAGGTGGCCTTTCGCGCCGACAGGGTCGCGGTCAGGACTGAAGGTCTCGAAGATTTCGATTCCTGCCTTCCGGCATGGCTGCACGCCCACCTGAGGTCGATCCGAAGCCCCGACCTCTCGTCGCTCCCGTTGAGACTGCAGTCCCTCGTGCGGATGGCCGAG
The DNA here is from genome assembly GCA_016871415.1 of Verrucomicrobiota bacterium. Classification (GTDB taxonomy): domain Bacteria; phylum Verrucomicrobiota; class Verrucomicrobiia; order Opitutales; family UBA953; genus UBA953. The sequence goes on along the minus strand of VHDL01000010.1, from coordinate 27,422 downwards.
ACCGTTGCCGTGACCGAAACAGCCAACGCCGAAGCCGGACTGCTCGAGAACCTCGGCGCCTGGGGTGCGGAAAGCGGCTCGTCATGGGGGCGCGCCCTGGAGCATATCGGGCACACGGCCCTGGGCTTCCTGCGCGCCGGGCTAGGACGCGCCAGGGTCAATTGGAACGAACTGCCCTTGCAGATGCAGACTGCGGGCGTCGACGCCCTGCCCATCGTCGCCCTGCTCGGCTTCCTCACCGGACTGATCATGGCTTACGTTGGCCTCATTCAGCTCAAGCAGGTGGGCGCCACCGTTTACGTGGCCAACCTCGTCGCCCTGGCGATGGCGCGCGAGATGGGTGCCCTCATGACCGGGGTGATCGCCTGCGGACGGACCTCCACCGCCTTCGCCTCACAGCTGGGCAGCATGAACCTCAGCCAGGAGAGCGACGCGCTGCGAGCCCTCGGCATCAATCCCGTCGAGTTCCTCGCCCTGCCGAGGATTCTCGCGGTCTCGCTGATGGTACCCCTGCTCTCCGTCTTCGCTACCTTCGTGGGCGTGCTCGGCGGCATGGTGGTCGCCTGCTCCGGGGATCTGAGCGTAGACCAATACGTGACGCAGGCCGTCAAGGCGGTGAGCTGGAAGAGCTTCGTCGCCGGATTCATCAAGTCCGTCGTCTTCGGCTTCATCGCGGCCTGGGCCGGATGCTACCGCGGCCATGTCGCGCGCCGATCGGCCCTCGGGGTCGGTGAGGCGGCCACCTCGGCCGCCGTGCTGGGCATCACCCTCATCGTAATCGCCGACGCCGTGTTCGCGGTCATCTTCAACCTTTATGACATCTGACATGGCCGCCGAAGCGATTGCATGCGAGGAGCTCGCCGTGGGTCACGGCGGCAAAGCCATTATGTCCGGCATCACCTTCGCGCTGAAGCCGGGACGGATCCTCGCCGTCGTGGGTCCCAGCGGCTGCGGCAAGAGCACGCTGATGCGGGCCCTCAGCGGACTCGACGACCCCGTCTCCGGCAGTTCACGGCTGCTGGGACGGGACCTCACGAGCGTCTCCACCGAGGAGCGCGAGCAGGCGCTTCGGCGGCTGGGCTTCCTGTTCCAGGGCTCGGCGCTGTTCTCGTCGCTCACCCTACGCGAGAACGTCGAACTGCCCATCCGTGAGTTCCTCTCACCTCCACGCCGGGAACAGCGGCAGCTGGCCGAATACAAGCTGTCCCTGGTCGGCCTGGCGGACGCCATGGACAAGCTGCCCTCCGAGATCAGCGGCGGCATGGCCAAACGGGCGGCGCTGGCCCGCGCCCTGGCCCTCGACCCCGAGGTCCTTTTCCTGGATGAGCCCGGCGCCGGGCTCGACCCCCTGACCGCGGCCAGGATGGACGAACTCATCCTGCGCGTCCGCGAGGCCTTCGGAACCACCATCGTCATGGTGAGTCACGAAGTGCCGAGCATCCTCCGCACCGCGGACTTCTGCGTTTACCTCGACACTGAGACGGGCAGGATGGAGGCCTACGCGCCGCCCCGGGATTTCCTCTCGCTGGGCGCGCACCCGAGGGCCTACGCCTTCTTCCAGCAGAATCACCGAAACTGAGATGAGACGATCCGCCAATGTCACCCTAATCGGGGCCTTCGTGGCCGGAGGGGTCGTGCTCTTCATCGTCGCCATGGTGCTGCTGGGTGCCGGCTCCTTCTCGGGGCGCAAGCCCGTCGCCATCGCCTTCTTTGAGGACTCCGTGAGCGGCCTCGACATCGGCGCGCCGGTCAAGTTTAGGGGCGTGTCCGTCGGCAAGGTCTCCCAGGTCCTGCTGCGCACCCCGGGACAGATAGGATCCGACTACGCGGTTCCCGTCGTGATGGAGTTCACGCCGGACCTGCTCACGCGAAGGGGTATCGACGAGGCCCTCCTCGAAAAGAAAGGCCTGGGGCTCTCCATCGAAAAGGGCCTCCGGGCCAAGCTTCAGCAGCAGTCGGTGATCACCGGAGTGCTCTACGTGGAGCTCGACTACTTCCCTGACACTCCGGCCAAACTGCACGACCCCAAGGGCGAACTGCCCGAAGTGCCCACCCTTCCGTCCAACCTTGGCGCGCTCACCAAGGCCGTCTCCCAGACGCTCACCCAGCTCAGCAAGGTGGACTTCGTCTCGATCACGCGGAAGGCGGACGCGATTCTGGGCAGACTGGACGAAGGGGCCTCGCGCATCGAGTTCCAGAAGATCAACGGTAATCTGGTCGCGGCCTCCGAGAACATCGCCAAGGTGACCTCCGATCCCGCAATCACGCAAGCGGTCCGCGACTTTTCAGCCGCCATGAAGGGCATCGAAGCGCTCGCCCGGCGGCTCGACAGCAAGGTTGATCCGGTCGCGGCCGACGTCGGAGCCATGGCTGAGGCCGGCCGGAAGGCTCTCCAGCGGCTCGAGGAGTCCTCCGCGAACCTGCGCTCCCTCACCCGACCCGGTTCGCCCGCCCGACGCGACCTCGAGCAGGCCCTCTCCGACGTCTCCGAGGCCGCGCAGGCGATCCGCTCTCTGGCGGACTTCATCGAACGCAATCCCGAGACCGTGCTAACCGGACGCAGGGGACGCGAAGCGACCGAGCGCAGGGTTGAAGTGGACGGCAAGGAGGCCGCCGGCGTAAAATGAGGCACGCGGCCCTCCTGCTGCTGACGATCCTCACCGGCTGCCTGATGCCGGGAAGTCGCAGCGAGACGGTGGTCTTCCACGCATTTTCCTCGCCGTCCGGCCTGGCCGACCGAACGCAACCCACGCTCTACCTGCCCCGTGCCGGCGTGCCGGCCGGTCTGCGCCGTCCGACGCTCGTCATCGAACGCCTGGGCTCCGTGCTCGTCCAAGATTCGCACCGCTGGCTCGCCCCCCTAGAGTCAGCCGTCCCTGAAGCCGTCGGGCGCAGGCTCACGGCCCTCACCGGTCTGCCGTGCGCCTCCCAGCCTCCTGCGGAGGACCACTTCGTGCTTCATGCGGACCTGCTGCGCATGGACGTGGTGGACGGCCTCGCGCGGCTTCGCCTCAGGTTCCGCCTCGAAACATCAGCGGGTGAACGACGCCATGAGTCCGAGGCGGAGTGGAGCAGCCCGTTGGCCACGGATGAACCCGGTGAATTCGTGGCAGCCCAGTCATCCAATCTCGATAAGGCGGCGGCGTCACTCGTCTCCCTCCTGCCCAAGCGATGAGTTCCGGACCGCGACGCCCGATGGGCTTCTCCGAAGCCACCGGGGAGATCTGCTACGACCTACCCTCCTCGTACCTTCCGCATCCCGCCACGGGACTGCTGCACCTGCCGAGATTTGTCGCCAAGATCCGCAAGCATCTTGCGGGTGAGCTGCCGAAGTCCTATCAGCGAAATTTCTGCAAGGGATTCGACCGCTTCCTCTGCCTGCACCTCGGCGTCGACCCCGAACAGGTCATCGCAGCCGTTAGAGAATCTGTCGACGAACGGTCGCTCGACGCCCGGCTGCTCGCCCTCTTCCCCGCCGACCTCAGGGTCCATGTCTGGAATCGTGAGCTCGTGCAGAAGGGCATGAGCGAGATGGGCCGCGAAGCCCTCGACGACGCAAAGCGCAAGATGGGCGCCGCCCACCGCACCGACGTCATCTCGTTCGCGGACATGATCGACCTCGACGAGGGCCGCCTGCCGTGAGCGAGGACCCGAACCGCTCGCGTCTGGTGCTCCGGGGCGCCGAGGCCGTGCTGGCCTGCCTCCGAAACCACCCCAAGGCCCTGCGTGAGGTCACGATGGCACGCGAGGGCGAGGACGCTCTCGCCGAGCATGCCACCGAAATCAAGGCCCTCGGCATCCCGCTTCGCACCGTCTCCGGACCCGAGCTCACCAGGGCCGCCGAAGGTCCCTGCGACGACGCCTGCGCGGTGACCTTCCGTCCCGAGCCGAGCTTGGCAAGGGTCAGCGACTTCACCGACTGGCGCGAAGCCCACGAGACGGTCGTGATCGCCGACGGACTGCGGGATCCCGCCGACCTCGCCGCGATCGCCCGGGCGATGTCGGCCTTCGGTCTGCGACGCCTGCTGCTCTCCTCGGGTAGCGAGAAACTGGCGCATCACCCCGCGGCCTGGGCGTTGGCGCGTGGCGCGCTGGAGGAGGTGATCCTCATGCGGGCCGCCGCGCTCGGCGGCCTCCTCGGTCTCGTCGAGGACCGCTGCTGCGTGGTCGCGCTGAGCCCGTCGGAGGGACGCAAGATCGACCTCGCCGTCCCCGTGCGCGTTCCCGGCCTCCATCTCGCCCTGCTCGTCTCAGGGGGCAACCTCGATCCCGACTTGCGTTCCAAGGTCACCCACTGCTTCCGCTTTCCGGGCCATCCGGACCGCCGCCGTCTGTCCTTGGCGGAAATCATCCCCGTGGCGGCCGCCTGGATCTCCACCGCCACGGCCCCGCGCAAGGACGGCTTCCTTGCCCGCAAAAGGGCTCGCCACAGCAAGGACAAAGGGTCCAATCCTCAGCCCTGAGCCATGCCACAGCCCGCTCCAGTCCCTCGCGACAGCGTCATCTCGCTGCAGTCAATCAGCCGCAAGTTCTTCACCGCCCTGCAGCGCCAGCACGACCTTCTCGCCTTCAATCTCGCGGGCCTGAAGACCGCCGACCCCGCGGCCTACGACCGTTTCTCCGGCCTCTCACGAGTCATGCCGCTGCCCCAGGCGCACCTGCCCGCCCCCCAGATGCTGGCGTTCGCCAGAGGCCTAATGCTGCGGACGACCATCAACGACCTCCTCGTGCTCACGGTTGAGTGCATGGTGGACTGCCATCACCTGTGCCTTTTCGTGCGCTATTGCGGACGCAACACCCAGCCGGGCAAGGAGCTCATCGAGCAGGTTGAAAAGGAGCACGCCTCCTTCGCCCGCATGAACCTGCAGGAGAAGTTCGGGGCCCTTGAGGAGACCTACGGTATCGTCTGCGAGCTGGAAGACGGCGTCTTCAGCCTCGCCGCCGCCCTCCGGGTGCTTTCGCGCGGGGGCATGGTCACGAACGATGACATCGCGCCCGACGGCTCGCTGACGCTGGAATTCAAGTCCATGCAGGACTGCGAGGTGCCGGAAGACTCGCAGGAGACCACCTCGGCCGAGGCCCTCGCGCCCGAGGGCGTGGTCAGGCACCCCATCGGCGACGTCCTGCACGCCCGCACAAAGACAATCTCCCGCCTCGTCGACACCACCCGCACCTTCAAGCCCGGCACGATGCTGGAGCTCGGGGATGCCGAGCTGCTCGGACTCAACATCACCGCCGCCAAGTTCGTCGACGGGCTCCTGAAGTCGGTCGACTTCTACGCCAAGAACCAGCTCGGCGACGGCAAGGGCTCCTGAAAACATGCAAGAGGTCCCGACCCCCGTTCAGAGGCGCGCCGTCTGGGCGTGGGTGGCTGGCTGCTATGTCTTCCAAGCCCTCCCCGCAGCGGTGCGTGACGAGGCGCTGCCCGTGGCCCTGCGCAACCTCGGTTCGGCCGACGCGGGCATCACGCGCATCCAGTCGGCCCTGGGGCTGATCTTCGGCTTCAAGGTGCTGATGGCCCCGTTCATCGCCGCATTCCGGCCGAGGCCCCTCATTGTCCTGACCCAGGCCTCGACGGCGGTGCTGCTGCTTCTAGCGGGCTGCGCCCTGCCCTACCTGGCTGAATCCGGCGGAGCGCCGGTGGTGGCCTGCCTGGTGCTCCTGTCGGTGGTCGCGGCGGCGCATGACTTCGCTCTAGACGGCTATTTCGTCGCCTCACTCGATGAGCGGAGCCGGGCCAGCCACTCCGGGCTGCTCAACGTGGCCTCCAAGGTCGGCTCCGTGCTCGCCGGGCCTTGCCTGATCGGCCTGGCGGGCATGCTCATCCACCGGGGCGAAGGCATCGCCGCCGCCTGGTCGACCGCGCTTCTCACCGCAGCCGGGTTCGCGCTCGCGCTCAGCTTGATTAACCTGCGCGCCTTCCGCGACGAACCGGAGCACGAGGCCGACGGCATGGACGTCAGGAGCAGGCTCCAGGCGATGGGCGCCGGCCTCCGCGACCTCCTCCGCGACCCCAGGCTGCCGGCGGTCGCGGCGCTCATCCTGCTCTACCGGGCGAGCGAGATTCACATGGCGAGGATCCTACCCCTGTATTCGCTCGCGCCGCTCGAGAGGGGCGGGCTCGCCCTCGACAATGAGACCTATGCGCTCATCCGCATGTTCACGGCCGTGGGAGGACTGGCGGCCGGCGGCGTCATCGGCTCAATCGTCGTCACCCGGCTGCGCGTCGGCAACGCCCTGCTTCCGCTCGGACTGGCTATGCATGCGCCTTTGCTGGCCGTCACATGGCTCGCCTACGGGTCCGGGCACAGCGTCTGGACGGTCGGCGCAGTCTTCTTCATCGAATACCTCGCTTATGGCGCCGGACTCTGCGCGCTGCTCCTGTCCATGATGAAGCTGGCCGAAGGGGCCTCGGCCGCCGTTCGTTACGCGGCCCTGTCCACTTTGGCGCTGATCGCCACCTACTTGCCCGGCCTCTGGGCGGGCTGGCTGGCCCAAGAAATGGGCTACGCCCGCTACTTCCTGTTCTCCCTGGCGCTGGCGCTGCCCGGCATGGCCGCCGCCGTCTGGGCCCGCAGGCACTTCAGGGACGCTTAGGCACGACCACGAGCTCCTGCTCATGCCTGGCGCTGAGCCAGTCCCGCGCATAGGCCGACACCTGGGCGGGCCCGGTGGTGGACATCCGTCGTTCCCATTCAGAATCGAAGTTGGCACCCAGCCCGACGAGCTCGCGAAGCATGGCGCCCTGCACCCTAGCTCCGGGTGACTGCCGGGCCTGCCGTCTGGCGGCGCGCATGCTGCGCTTGACGTCATCGAGTTCGTCCGCGGCGAAATGACCCGTACGGATGCGTTCAAGCTCGGCGCGCATCTCACGGAGAACCTCGCCTTCCGCGCCAGGAGCGGTCCCGGCGAAGAGGTAGAACATGCCCTGATCGGCCGTCTCGACCCGTGAGGCGCCGACAAAATAGGCTAGGCCGCGCTCCTCCCGGATGCGGCGGAAAAGCCCGGAGGCCATGCCGCTGAGCAGTTCGTCGACGATGCCGGCCGCGACCACCGCCTCGGCCCCGAAGCCGCAATGGGGGAAGGCCAGGGCCACGACGGCCTGCTCGCCGACGGCCTCCATGCGCGCCTTGCGGGCGACGCCAGGCGTGTGCGGAGCGAACCCCCTCGGCTTGAACGAGGACTTGGACAGCCCCCCGAACCTCGCCTGAGCGAGCTGCATGGCCCGTGAAACGTCGAAATCACCCGAGAAGCCGAGGACGAGATTTTCCGGCACGATCAGCGCGGCATGCAGACCGCGCACGCCCTCGAGGTCGTTGCGCGCAAGCGTCTCCGGCGTGCCGGAGGTGTCCACGCCCAGCGGATGCTGGCCGAAGAACTGGCGCAGCAGGGCCAGCCTCGCCTTCTCGACGATGTCGTCCTCGGCCTCCTTGCAGGAGGCGATCTGCGAGGCCTTCTCCTGCTCGAACGCCTCTGGGTCGAAGTCAGGCCTCAGCAATCCGTCCGACACCAGGTGCGTCATGCGATCGAAGTCGGAGACAAGCGCCTCCCCCCAGAGGCCGCAACTGAGCTGGGATGCGTGCTCCGCGAACGTCATGCCCAGGGCGTCGGTCTCGGCCGAGATGTCCGCTCGGGTGCGTCCGGCGGCATCCTTGGTCAGCATCGTCGAAAGCAGCGCCGTCGCGCCTCGGCGGTCAGCGGGCTCGAAGGGACCGCCGGCCGACATGAAGGCGCCGAAACCGGCCTTCGGGAGCGACCGGTCAAGCTGGAGCACCACGCGGACGCCGTTGTCGAGCGTCCTCACTTCGAATTCCCCGTTGGAACGACCCTGGGCCGCGACGGACCCGGAGGCCGCGACGGCGGACACTTTGCGGAGTACGCCGACCGTCAGATTGTCCGGACCGATCCAACGGGAGCCTTCCTCGGCCACCTCCTCGGGAGTAAGCTCCGCCAGTTTGCGGATCGTACGCAGCGTCCAGCCGACGTCATGTCCCGAAGTCACGGTGGACGCCGCCCGTGCCGTCAGACCATGGATAGACTTCAAGCCGTTGACCATGGTCACGACCGACTGCCGTCGCACCCGACGTACGGCGGCCTCGTCGACACCCCCCGTGGCGGTCTTTGCCGCGACCTCAGCGAGCGCGTCCTCGATGACCCCCGCGTCCGCCCCGGCGTCGGCGTTCCAACCGGCCCAGGCGAGGCCGACATCACGCGTGCCGAAGACCGAGACGTCGACACCATGCACGAGCTTCCGACGTTCACGGAGCTCGGTCCAGAGCGGCGAACTCTGGCCGGAGCCGAGGATGCCCATGAACACGTCGAAGGCCTGCCGACCCTCGTCGAACAGGGCCGGGGCACGCCAGCAGCTGACTCCCCGCAGGGTGCTGACGTCACGGATGACCTCGACGCGTCTCCTGAGCGCCTGAGGCGGCTCGGACGGAGGAAGGGAATCGACCAGCGGCCGACGGAGGTGGCTTCCGAACCAACGTTCGGCGGAATCAAAGGCCTGCTCAGCAGACATCGAGCCGCCGACGGCCAGCACGACGTTGGAAGTCACGTATCGTTCACGGTGGTAGCGTCGCAGGTCGTCCGCCGTGATGGCGACGAAGCTCTCGCGGTGTCCGATGATCGGATGACGCAGGGGATTGCGGCGCACGGCCTCCGCCAGGACCGCCTCAGCCAGCACCGAATCATGGTCGTCATCGCGCATGGCAATCTCCCGGAGGATGACCTCCCGCTCCATCCTGGCATCCTCATCGGAGAGCAACGGCGCGAAGACCATCTCCGAGACGGCCTCCATCGCGGTCTCAAAGCCTTCCTCCGGCGCGTCGACGTAGTAGACCGTCCGGTCGAAGGTGGTGTAGGCGTTGGACGTGCCGCCAACGCGGTGCACGGCCTCGGTAAGCTGGCGTCCGTTGAAGCGCTCGGTCCCCTTGAAGACCATATGCTCGAGGTAGTGGGAGATGCCCGAGCCCTCCCAGCGACCCTCGTCCACGCTGCCCGTCCTGACCCAGGCCTGCACGGTGCAGAGACCGATGCCGGGACGATGGCAGAACAGCACCTCGAGACCGTTGGAGAGAACCCTGCGTTCGGGAGGAGGCCCGGCGATCTGCTCGTGAGTCAGGCCTTCAAGTTCGGACATGAGGCTGGTATGCCCTCGCGCCCGGCGGGCGCAAGCGCGTTGCCGCACGCAATCTGCCATTGAAAAGGGGGCTGACGTGACCTATCACCCGCCGTTCCCGCGATGTACATCCCACCCGAAACACGAGCCAACCTTGAAGAGGTCGAACGCCGTTCGGGACACCTCTGGAAGTTTCTCGACGTGCCCGGCAAGCAGGCCCAGATCGCGGCCTTCGAGGAGCAGATGGCCGGTGCCTCCTTCTGGGACAGCCAGAAGGCCGCGCAGAAGGTGATCGGCGACTGCAACGTCCTGAAGAATATCGTGGCCCCCCAGGCGGCCTTCCGCCGGCGGCTCGAGGACGCCAAGACCCTCGCCGAACTGATCGTCGAGTCACCCGACGGCACCGCCGAAAGCGAACTCGAGGAGCTCCGCAGGCTGGCCGCCGACCTGCTCGTGGCGGTTGCCGAGCTGGAGATCTCCTCGTTCCTCTCAGGACCGCATGACCAGTCCAACGCCATCGTCACGGTCAAGGCCGGCGCCGGCGGCACGGAATCCAATGATTGGGCGGACATGCTCTTCCGCATGTACACCCGCTGGGCCGAACGGCGCGGCTTCAAGGTCGAGATTGAAGACATCGCCGAAGGGGAAGGCGCCGGCATCAGCCAGGCGACCCTCCGCATCGAGGGACCGAACGCCTACGGCTACGCCAAGGCCGAACGCGGCGTGCACCGGCTCGTCCGCATCTCCCCCTTCGACGCCAACGCGCGCCGCCATACCTCCTTCGCCTCCGTGGACGTCGTGGCCGAAATCGACGACGACATCGACGTCGAGGTCGCCGAAGCAGACCTCCGCGTAGACGTCTACCGCTCCAGCGGCAAGGGCGGTCAACACGTCAACAAGACGGAATCGGCCGTACGCCTGACGCACATCCCGACGGGCATCGTCGTGGCCTGCCAGCGCGAACGCTCCCAGGTCAAGAACCGCGCCCTGGCAATGAAGATCCTGCGCGCCCGCATCTACGAGAAGATGATCGACGACAAGCGCGCCGAGATGGAGCGCTTCTACGGCGAAAAGGGCGATATCGGCTGGGGCAACCAGATCCGCTCCTACGTGTTCCAGCCCTACCAGATGGTGAAGGACCTCCGCACGGGCGTGGAGACCGGTAACATCCAGGCGGTCATGGACGGCGACATCGACGCGTTCATCAACGGCTGGCTCCGCGCCGGCGGACCCCGCACGCGCAACAAAGACATTAAGATCGAGGACTGAGCCGATGCCCAGCCAGGACGTCCTCCGCCAGAAGCTGCTCGAACCTCCCCTCTTCGCCGAGAAGATCTGGAAGCTATCTCCCGAGCCCTGGCCCATCAGCGCCGCGCAGCTGGGTGAGTTGAGGACCATCGGCGGAGCCTGCCTGAGCTACCAGCGCGCCCTGGAGCGGCTCTACGTCCGCACGTTCTCGGGCAGGAAGATCCTGCGTAACCGCGAGATCCACGCCCCCTGGGTGGCGCAGTACCTCGACCGCCACAAGCCCGCCGGACTCATCGAGCACGGACGTCACCGCACGGTCAAAGGCCAGCACCCGATGGTGCTTCGCCCCGACCTGCTCATCACCGATTCAGGCTTTACCATGACGGAGCTCGACAGCGTGCCGGGCGGCGTGGGACTGACGGCCTACCTTAATGAGGTCTACGCCGACGACTTCCCGAACGTCATCGGCGGACGCGAGATGCCCGCCAGGTTCCACAAGGCGCTCGCCGCCCTCACACCCGGGCAGAAATTCCCGCTGTTCGCCGTTGTGGTGAGCGAAGAGTCCGCGACCTACCGGCCGGAATTCGAATGGCTGGCCGGCCGTCTGCGGGAACTGGGCCATGACGTTCAGGTGGTCGACCCGTCCCAGGTCATGAGGATGGGCGAGGAGGCTTTCATTCCGGTCGACGGAGCGCCGCGCAAGGTCGACCTTCTCTACCGGTTCTTCGAGCTGTTCGACCTGGCCAACGTCCGGAGCGCCGAAGGCATCTTCGCCGCGGTGGAATCCGGCCGTCTGGTGCTCACTCCGCCGATGAGGGCGTTCCAGGAAGAGAAGCTGGGGCTCGCGCTGCTCCACCACCCGCAACTGGCCGAATTCTGGAAAGAAAATCTGCCCGAGGACCATCACGACGCCCTCCTGCGCATCGTCCCAAAGACTTGGATCATGGAACGGGTCGAACTGCCCCCCACCGCCGTCCTTCACGCGCCCCTGGTGGGCGGAAGGCCGATCCGGGACTGGGCTGAGCTGGCCGACGCGTCCCAGCGGGAACGCAACCTCATCATCAAGGCCTCGGGCTTCCACGAGACGGCCTGGGGGGCTCGGAGCGTCACCCTGGGCAGCGACGTCTCGAGGGACCAGTGGCTGGAGGCGATTGAATCCGCGCTGAGTCCCGACAACGAGACCTTCCACGTCATGCAGGAGTATCACAAGCCCTCGCGCCTGCGACATCCGGTCTATGCGGAGGACGGTTCCCTCACGCTGGCGGACGGACGCGTTCGGCTCTGCCCCTACTTCCTCGTCGACGGGGATTCGACCGAACTTTCTGGCGTGCTGGCCACCTTCTGCCCTGCGGACAAGAAGATCATCCACGGAATGACGGACGCCGCCCTGCTGCCCTGCGCGCTGGTCGGCTGAGCCGCGGCTCTTGCCAACCTCCGGGGGGACGCCCACGATGACGTCATGCGCAAGCTGACCCTGCTCCTCGCCCTCCTGTTACCCCTGGCCCAGCTCTTCGGCGCGGCACGCACCAAGGTCGACCTCGTCGCACTCAGCGACGCGACACCGGGGACCAAGGCCATGGTGGCGCTCCGGATGAGGTGCGATCCGCACTGGCACGTCTACTGGAAGAATCCCGGCGACGCCGGCGAATCGCCCACGATTGAATGGACCGACAAGGCCGGGCTCAATCCGGGTGAATTCATCTGGCCCGGCCCCAAGATACTGGACCAGGCCGGGGTCTACAATTTCGTCTATGAGGACGAGACGCTTATTCTCATCCCGGTCGAAATTCCGGCCGGCACCAAGGGAAAGGTCACGCTCAAAGGACTCGTTTCCTGGCTCGAATGTGATGACAAGGGCTGCGTGCCTCAGGAAAAGGACGTCGCCCTCACCTTGGACCTGGACGGCCCCGACGCCGTCATCGCCCACGACCCCAAGCTCTATCCTGACCTGCGTCCGTCCCTCAAGACCACCGCAAGCGTCAAGGGCGATCTGCTGACGGTCGTGCTGCCCTCTCCCTTCCTCACGGGCACCTGGTTCCCCCACGCCAACTTCATCACCCCGACGGCGACCTTCCAGCAGAAGCATGCGGACGGCAGGGTCACCTTCTCGACCAGGGAGGCCACCGAAAAAATGGCCGACGCCAAGGCCGTCTTCACGACGCGACAGCCTGACGGAACGTTCGTCAACGTGGAGGCCGTCCTGAATGCGCCCTCAGCGCCCGTTCCCGCCCCCGGAAAGACCCAGGCCGCCATGCCCGGAGAGTGGCTCCCATGGTCGCCGGACGCCCAGGCCAGAGCCCTGGCGGAGGGCAAGATCGTCTACGTGGATTTCACCGCCCGCTGGTGCACCACCTGCCAGGTCAACAAGCGCGTCTACACGCAGGACAAAGTCAGCCGGGCTATCGCCGCCCAGGGCGTCGTGCTGATGAAGGCCGACTGGACCAAGAAGGACGCCGTCATCGCGGCCGAACTCAAGAGATACGGCCGGGAGGGCATCCCGCTGAACGTCGCCCTCAAGACCGGATCGCCCACGGCGGTACTGTCCGAAATTCTCACGGGGGGCGAGGTCGTGTCCGCCCTGGACGCTGTGGCCGCCGGCAAGGAGCACGTCGTCACGACCGAGACCCACTCGGCCGCCTACTGGATGGCGCTGGGCTTCCTGGGCGGCGCGCTGCTCAACCTCATGCCCTGCGTGTTTCCCATGATTGGACTCAAGGTTTTTTCCTTCGCCAAGGACGCCGCCGCCGACCGTCACACGGCGGTCACCAACGCATCCCTCTACTCGCTCGGCGTCGTGATGAGCTTCATGGCGCTCGGCGCGCTCATCGTCGCGCTGAAGACCGGAGGCGCCTCCGTGGGCTGGGGTTTCCAGATGCAATCGTCCGGCTTCGTGCTCGGGACCTGCGTCCTAATGCTTACCCTGGGCCTCAGCTTCTCGGGCGTGTTCGAGGTCGGTGCGGCCTTCGCCGGCAATGTCGCCGGCGCGGTTCAGGGCGGCGCCAATTCCTTCCTCTCAGGCGTGCTCGCGACGGCGGTCGCGACGCCCTGCACGGCTCCCGGACTGGGCGCAGCGCTCGGATTCGCGCTGGATCAGGAGAGGTCGGGGCTCGAGACGGTGCTCTTCTTCCTAGTCATCGGCGCAGGCATGGCCCTGCCCTACCTGCTGCTGGCGGTCTTCCCCGCACTCTCCTCCAAGCTGCCGAAGCCCGGCGAGTGGATGGAGTCCCTGAAACAGGGCATGTCCTTCCCGTTGTTCGCCTACGCGCTCTACCTGCTCTGGGTACTGAACGGACTGGTCGAGGACGCGGAATGGGTGCGTGACGTCTCCGTCGGGCTGGCCGTCATCGCGACGGCCTGCTGGATCTACGGCCGCTGGGCCGCGCCGCATCGTGAGGACAGGGAGCGCATGGTGGGCAAAGGCGTCGCCGCCGCGCTCTACCTGGGGACCTTGACGTACCTGTTCGTGACGCTCCCCTGAGCCGTCGGAAAAGCAGAAGGCCCACCGCGCGGCGGGCCTTCGTCTTGATTCGCAAACCGCTCAGAGGGCGGTGACGGGGGCGGGTGCTCCGCCCGTGGCAGGAGCGGGCGCTGGCGCGGAGACGGGCTGCCTGATCGCTCCGGAATAGTTCACATCGACCACGATGGCTTTGCGGTCCTTGGCGCCAGACTGACGTCCGGCCGCGTTCTTGTCGGCCTGCTGCTCGCCCAGGGCGATGATCTCGATGCTGGCGTTGGCGCAACCGAGGCCGACGAGGTACTCGCGGACGGACTGGGCGCGGCGGTCGGAGAGCGCGAGGTTGTATTCCTCGGTACCGAAGTGGTCGGTGTAACCGGCCACGATGATCTTGGTGGAGCGGGCGCGTCCCGAAATGGCGTCAAGCTTGCCGCGTTCGGCGCCGCCCACGGTGTAGCGGTCGAAGTCGAAGTAGACCGTGGTCAGGATGGCCTCGGGAGGGATGTTGCCGGCACGGATGGCAGCGGCCATCGCGTCGAAGCCCGAGGGCCGGGTGTCGAGGTCGGTGGCTCCTCCGGCGGCGCCAAATCCGCCGACCTTGCCGGTGGTGTCGAAACCTTCGGGAAGATTGGAGGTGCACCCGACGCTGAGGCCGGCGATTAGAAGGAGCAGGGATAGGCGCTTCATGTGTGGGAATGAATTGTAGCGAGGGCGGTATTTCGGCAAGCCTCTAAACCTCAGTAACGTGGGACGGCGGCGTCGACCTCGCGGGACCAGGCGTCGATGCCCCCCTTGACGTTAGAGACGGCCCTGTAGCCCTTGGCGCGGAGGAACTGGGTCACGCGCAGGCTGCGCCCGCCGTGGTGGCAGTGGACGAGGATGACGGCGTCCTGCGGGAGCTCCGCCATCTGCTCGGGCACCTGCCCCATGGGAATGAGCCGGGCTCCGGCGATGCGGCAGAGGGCGTGCTCATCGGGTTCCCTAACATCGATCAGGAGGGGTGGTGCGGGGGATGCGAGCGCGGCGGCGGCTTCGCGCACGGTGACTTCGAGGGGGTGTTCGCTCATGACGGGCGAAGGGCAGGAGAAACGATAGTTTTCAGGAATGATTCGGGTGATGCGGGGCCGAGAGGAGCAAACGGGGCAGTCCGGGTCGGCGGACAGGTCCAACGGCCGGGTCAGTCCCAGCCTGGCATCGACTTGGAGAAGTCTGGAAGCATTCCGGGAGCCCAGAAGCACCGCCAGCGCCTCGGAGGCCATCCAGGAACCGACGATGCCGCAGGTCGCCCCAAGCACACCGGCCGCGGAGCAGGTGGGCACCTCGGAGGGGTCCGGCATCTTGGGGTAAAGGCAGCGGTAGCAGCCGGCTCCGGGCAGGAACGTGCCCACCTGGCCCTCGGACCGCAGCACACTGCCGTGGATCAGGGGTCGTCGGCTCAAGACGCAGGCATCCGCGACCAGAAAGCGGGTGGAGAAGTTATCGGCCCCGTCGATTACCAGGTCGTATCTGCCGACCAGCTCCAATGCGTTCTCGGCGGTCAGTCCCTCGGGGTGAAGGGGCATCTCGATTCCGGGGTTGATTTCGGCCAAGGCTTCAGCGGCGGACAGCGTCTTGGGCAGACCGAGGGTGTCGAATCCGTGCAGGACCTGCCGGTGCAGGTTGCTGATCTCGACTTTGTCCGGATCGGCCAGTCCGATCACGCCGACGCCGGCGGCAGCCAGGTAGATGGCCGCGGGGGACCCCAGGCCGCCGGCGCCGACAATCAGCACCTTAGCATGCTTGAGCCGCAACTGACCGCCCTCCCCCACTCCGGGAAGACGCAACTGGCGTGAATAAAGGGACCTCTCGTGGTCGTTGAGTCCTCCTTCGGTCGCCATGCAGACAGCACAACCCTCGGCGTCACCATGTCAAACCCGCCCCCGAGACGTGTTGAAAACCCCGAACCGAACCGCCACGTTTACCCCATGGGGGAGGTCTACCTCGGCATCGACTATGGCTCCAAGCGCATCGGCCTGAGCCATGCGGACGACCTCGGCATGGCTTTCCCGATGCCAGCGGCCACCGAAGCGGACCCAGAGGCCCGCCTGAATCACATCGGCTCCGAGATAGCCCGATTGAAGGTGACCCAGCTCGTGGTCGGATACCCTTTATCCTTGGAAGGCGGACGCACGAAGCGCTGCGAGGAAGTCGACGCTTTCACAGCCCTGCTGAGCGACAGGTTCGGCCTTCCGATCGAACGGGTCGACGAAGGCCTCACCAGCCAGTCCGCCGACGAGCACGGGGGTCGCAAACCGCGGGGTATCGGGGAGCGGCGACGGCAGCGGGCCGGCGGAGAACGGGACTCGCGGGCCGCCGCGATCCTGCTTCAGGACTTTCTCAACAGCCGCGGTATCGGAGGCCCGGGCTGACATGGCCAAACCTGACCGGAAGCCGCTGAAGGCGGAGCGATTCGTGGCCACGGTGGCCTACGACGGCACGGACTACGCGGGATGGCAGGTGCAAAGGACCGGTCATTCGGTCGAAGCCGAGATCGAGGCGCGCCTCTCACGCATCCTCCAGACGGACATTGATGTCCATGGCAGCGGACGCACCGACGCTGGCGTGCACAGCGTCGGGCAGCGCTTCCACTTCGACGCCTTCTGGCCTCATCCCGCCAAGCACCTCCTCCTCGCCTTCAACTCCAGCGAGCCCAAGGGCATGCTCATCACCGACCTGCGTCGCGCCCCGGGGGATTTCCACTGCCGCTTCAGCGCCACCGGCAAGCGGTATCGTTACGAGATCTACGAAGGATGGCCCTCGCCTTTCGAGGCCCGCTACTGCCACGACACCCGCAAGCGTAGGCTCGACGTCAAGGCCATGGCGCGTGCCGCCAGGATGCTCCTCGGCAAACATGACTTCACCGCCTTCGGCGGCATGCACGGACAGGGCATGGAGGGTGAGAACCCCGTCAAGGACCTGCGACGCCTCAGCGTACGCCGACGCGGCCCGCGCATCACCGTCGTCACCGAAGCCAGCGGCTACCTCTACAAGATGGTGCGACGGCTGGTCGGAGGGCTCATCCGCGTCGGCGAAGGCAAGCTTCCGCCCGAGCGCCTCGCCGCCTACCGCGACGAACGTGTCATCACGGCCGAAGTGCCCACCGCCCCGGCCCGCGGCCTTTTCATGGAGAAAGTCTTTTATTCGGCCAGACGCCCCGGCCGCCGATGAATGCCCGCCTACTCTGGCGTGCCTTGCTGGGCGGCCTGACCCTCGCGACCTCCGCCCTTTGCGCCCATCCTCAGTGGAAGGAGGCCAACTGCATCGCGGTAGTCGAGGATTCCGGCTCCGTTTCGCTGACGATCAAGTTCGACGTGCCCTCCTACCTCACGGGCAAGCTCCCCAAGGACGCACCCATCGAGGAACTTGACGCGCTCATGCGCACCCCGGATGCGCTGGAGAAGGCCATGGACGGCGCACACGCGAAGTTCCTGCGCACGCTGAAGGTCACCGCTGACGGGACACCGGTCAGTCTCGAGCTTCGGCAGTTTCCCGAGGCCGGAGCCGTCAGGATCCAGTGCGCGCGACAAGGCGAGGCCGACCGCTATCCAGTGCTGATGAACGCCCGCATGGGAGCGGAGCTTCCCGCCGGTACCCGACGCGTCGAAATCGCCTTCCCGCCCGAACTCGGCACGGTCTTCACCAATTTCAGGAAAGGGATGGAGTATCAGGTGGTCACCGCGGTCATCCCCGGCGAGGCCGCGGCCTTCGACGTGGACCTGCCCATGACGGGCCTAACCGTGTTCCTCCTTTCCGGATTTGAGCACGTGATTCCCGCGGGCTGGGACCACTGCCTCTTCATGTTGGCGATGTTCCTGTGCGCAGGGACGATCAGACTGGCCCTCCTGCGCTCGCTCATCTTCACCGCCGGTCACGCCGTCACGCTGACGCTCGTGGTCACGGGCGCGCTGCCGCCCACGGGCGCCTGGATCGAGCCTGTGATCGCCTTCACCATCGCCTGGGCGGGCTATGAGGCCTGGAGAGGCGCGCTCTTGCCGGTCCGATGGCTGGTGCCCCTGACCTTCGGTCTCGTCCACGGTCTCGGCTTCGCCGCCGCAGCGGCGGAGCGGCTCGAAGGCTGGGACAAGGCCGGCATCGTCGTGTTGCTCGTGGGCTTCAACGTCGGCATCGAATCAGCCCAGGTCGGGATCGTGCTGGTTTCGGCCGGCGTCTTCGGCCTGCTCAACCGAGCCTGGCCCTCGCTACCGGCCCGAAAGGGCGCCGCCATCGTGGTCTGCGCAGTCGGCGTCTCCGTGTGCCTCGAACGCGCCCTGGGGTTACTCAGTCTCTGATCAGTCGGCCCGGCCGACCGGACGCTTGCCTGCATCCAGCCGCTTTCGTTCCGCGGCGGCAAACGACTGCAGGTCCTTGACCACTTCCGGATTCTTGTCGGCCAGATTCACGCGTTCGCCGGGGTCGGCGACCAGGTCGTAAAGGGACAGCTCGATCTGCCTCCGGCTCGTGGTGGCAGGCGCACCGTCCTTGGGAGGCGGCGGCATGTTCTCGTAGCTGAGGTAGGCGTGGGGCAGGTGGAGCTTCCAGCGACCCTTGCGGACGGCCTCGATCCTGTCGCCGTAGTAATAGACGAATTCATCGCGCACCTTGGCGGACTCGCCTCGCAGGATGGGGAGGAAGGACTGTCCGTCGATGGGCAGGGCCGGAGGCGTGAGGCCGCAGGCCTTCACCAGAGTGGGCACGACGTCGAGGTTTGCGACCAAAGCGCCGGAGACGGCTCCCGCCTCCACCTTGTCCGGCCAGCGCACGATGAGGGGCACGCGCACGCCACCCTCGAATGTCGTGCCCTTGCCTTCACGGAAATGCGCGGCCGACCCGGCATGCTTTCCGAAGTTCAGCCAAGGCCCGTTGTCGCTGGTGAAGATGAGGATGGTGTCCGATGCGACCTTCTCCTCGTCGAGGGTCCTCATGATGCCTCCCACGGCCCGGTCGATGTCAGCTAGGGTTTCGGCGTAAGGAGTGGGCCCCTTTCCCTTGAAGTCGGAGGACGCGCCCAGGGGGGTGTGCGGCATCGAGGTGGGCACGTAGAGGAAGAAACTCCGTCCTCGGCGCGCGCAGTCGCGGATGAACTTCATGGACCGGTAGCCCTGCATGCTCGTGAGTTCATCCATGTCGTTCCAGTCGTTCAACAACCCCATCCGGTGGCCGTCCGTGTAACGCGGCAGGACCGGATAACGCGTCTTCCTGCTCTCGTCACCCGGGAAATATCCCAACGGCCACATGTCGTTGGAATACGGGATGATCATCGACTCATCGAAGCCATGCGCGGGGGGCAGGAATTTCGGGGCGTCGCCAAGATGCCACTTGCCGATGACCGCGGTGACATATCCGGCGTTGCGGAAGAGGGCGCCGAGGGTCTGCTCGGTCTCGGCGAGTCCGAGCTTGGAGTCAGGAGGCAACGCCGTGCCGCCCAGTCCGAGACGATTGGGGTAGCACCCCGTCATCAGCGCGACACGGGACGAAGTGCAGACGGCCTGGGTCGCGTAGAAACTCGTGAACCGCATCCCCTCGGTGGCCAGACGGTCCAAGTTGGGTGTGTGGTTCTGCTTGGATCCGTAGGACCCGAGGTCACCCCACCCGAGGTCATCGGCCATGATGAGGACCACATTGGGGGAGGTGGCGGCAGGAAGCGCCGCATTCAGAACATACAGAAGGCCGAGGAGGGGGGCGAGCCTCACAGGGAGAATGACTAGGGTAAAAACCCTAATGGTCAAGGGGCTCTTCAATCAATCCAATCTTAAGCCCAACTCCAAGCAGACGTCCGGCCGGCGCGCCGCCTTGGCCTTAAATTCATCCACGGAGAAGTCCGCCACGATGAAGTCTTTGTAGCGGAAAGAAGGGCACTTGGATTGTCCCGTGAGGGCCACGAGCTGCCGCATCTCGTGCATGTCGGCCAACACGTCCCTGACGTCGAGCTCCACCCCTTGGGCCGCGAAGAAAGCCATGGCCTCGTCGCACCAAGGGCAGCCATGCTTGTGATAGAGGATCGGCTTCGGATTCATGCGGTGAGATTGCCGGCGCCACGGCCCTTATCAAGCCCTGCGGTCATTGACTTGCCATCACCGATGGACAAGAACCTCTCTCCCCATGCGAACCATCCACGGCTCCCCCAGCCATGTGCTCGCCACCCCGGAAGCGGAAGTCGCCGTCACCGAGACGGCGGGACATCTGGCCCCGGTCATGTTCCGTCTGACCAACGGCGACTTCTCGCCCTACTCCCTGTCGCCCTGGAAGCCCGAGGACGTCGACGCGTCGCTTCCGCCGTTGCTGGTGCACCTGAGGGGAGATTTCCTCTGCCTTCCCTTCGGCGGCCAGGAGTCCGGCCCGCCCCATGGAGACGTCGCCAACGCCCGCTGGACGCTCAAATCCTCCGGTCCTCGTCACCTCTCGCTCGAGCAGAAAGGCGCCGACACGGGCGCCGTGGTTTCCAAGACGCTGTCCGTCGAGCCCGGCCATCACGTGGTCTACGTCGAACATCTGATCCACGGACTGGAAGGACGATGGAACTACGGGACGCACCCAATCCTCGACCTCTCCGAGCTTCCCGAGGGGGCGGCCCGGATTTCCATCGGTCCTTTCCGCTGGGGCTCGGTCTATCACAAGGAGTTTTCCGATCCGGCCGCGGGCGAGCGAGGCGCGCTCAAGCCAGGCGCGCGATTCAATAATCTGTCCAAAGTGCCCATGAAGGACGGGTCGACCGCCGACCTCACCCGCTACCCCGCCCGCAAGGGCAACGATGACCTGGTCATGATGGTCAGCGAACCCGAGACCGAGAAACGCCCCTTCGGATGGTCCGCGGTGACCTTCCCCGGGGCTGTCTGGTTCGCCCTCAAGAAAGTCGCCGACTTCCCATCCACCCTGTTCTGGATCTCCAACGGCGGCCGACCCGGCGCACCTTGGAACGGTCGGCACCTCGGCCGTCTTGGCGTGGAGGAGGTCTGCTCACATTTCTGCGACGGCGTGGCCGACGCCCGCAAGGACCTGCTGGCCGGAGAGGGCGTCCCCACCTCCCGTGCTTTCCGACCCAACGAGACCGTCCGCCTGCCCATGATCCAAGGAGCCGCCGCCGTACCGTCCGACTTCGGTCTGGTCACCTCCATCTCGGCCGACGGACCTGCGCATATTCGTATCGAATCCGAATCCAGGCAGTCGGTAAGGGCCCCGGTTAATTGGAAGTTTTTGAAGCGTTAAGCCCGTTTCACTCAAATCTTGTAGGCGGACGGGTCCCTTACTATCTATCGGGTCCCCATTCAGGATGGCTCGGCTGGTCCGACGCCGCCCCACCCTTTTTCCACCCATGCCCTCCCCCAAGATCGTCCAGGACCTCAACACCAAGAAGACCGGCGTGTCCAAACTGGTCGCCAAGGAGCTCGTCCGCACGGGCGGCCTGCTCCGCCTCGCCCCCTGCTGGGTGCCGCGCTCCTTCCTGCAGCCCGGCAAGCGCCTCAAGCTGCATCCGGATGACCTTTACGCCTTCGGCCTGAGCCGCGGCGGCATCGACGAGCGCTGGTTCGCCTCCACGACCGAAGCCGCCAACGAGAACCGCACGCCGGACGAAGGCCTGAGCTACGTCGTCATCGGCGGCACCCGCTTCACCCTGAAGCAGGCCGTCAAGGAGTGCGGCGCCGCGCTCATCGGCTCCAAGATCTGGAAGAAGTACAAGAAGTGGCCCGTCTACTCCAAGTTCTTCGACAACATGGGTCCCATCCCGCACCACATGCACCAGGACGCCAAGCAGGCGAAGCTCGTGGGCCAGGAGGGCAAGCCGGAGTCCTACTACTTCCCGCCCCAGCACAACAACGTCGGCAACAACTTCCCCTACACCTTCATGGGCTTCGAGCCCGGCACCACCAAGGCCCAGGTCCGCGAGTGCATCGCCAACTGGCACAAGGGTGACAACAAGATCCTCGCGCTCTCCAAGGCCTACAAGCTCGAGCCCGGCACGGGCTGGCTGATCGACCCCTGCGTGCTCCACGCCCCGGGCTCGCTCTGCACCTACGAGCCGCAGTGGGGCTCCGACGTCTTCGGCATGTACCAGAACCTCGTCGAAGGACGCGAAGTGCCGTGGTCGCTGCTGGTGAAGGACATGCCCAAGTCCAAGCACAAGGACGTGGACTTCATCGTCGACCAGCTGCACTGGGAGAAGAACGTCGACCCGAACTTCAAGGACAACCACTACCTCGAACCCGTCGCGGCCGCCAAGGGCAAGGGCTGGGTCGACAAGTGGATCGTCTACGGCAAGATCGACAAGTTCCAGTACTTCACCGCCAAGGAGCTCACCCTCGAGCCCGGCTCCGAGTGCACCATCAAGGACAAGGGCGCCTACGGACTGATCTGCGTCCAGGGCTCCGGCACGATCAACGGCGAGGTGCTCAACAGCCCCAAGCTGATCCGCTTCAACGAGCTCACCGAGGACGAGTACTTCTGCACCGAGGACGGCGCCAAGGCCGGCGTGACGTTCCGCAACACCTCGACCACCGAGCCGCTCGTCTGCCTCCGCTACTTCGGCCCCGAAGTGAACCCCGACGCCCCCGCGGTCGGAGCCCACAAGAAGGCGCGCAAGAAGTGAGCCCGCCCTCCCCCTCTCAACCCCAGCACCCCACACCATGAAACTGCACAACGCGATGTGGCCCGGCCTCGTCGGCAAGGAGCCCAACACCGACCACCCCCCGATCGCCCTCGAACGCATGCTCGAGCTCACGGTCAACGCCTCCGTCGACGGCCAGAAGTTCGACGGCGTCGACCTCTTCCTGTTCCATCCCCACACCGACCCGGACATCTCCGAGGACGGTCTGAAGAAGATGGCGGACCTCATCGCGTCCAAGGGCCTCAACGTGGGCTCGCTCGTGGCCCCCGTCTGGGGCGGCACGGTCGGCGACTCCGCCATGGGCACCGACGAGCAGCAGCAGAAGTTCCTCCTGGCCATCGAGAAGGCCTGCCGCATCGCCAAGCTCCTCAACAAGCACGGCGTGCGCAAGTACGGCATCATCCGCGTGGATTCCGCCGAGTTCGGCGTGCAGAAGTGGCGCGAGAACCCCAAGGCCAACACGGCCCGCATCGTCGACACGTTCAAGAAGGCCGCGAAGATCGCCGCCGACCACGGCGAGCGTCTCGCCGCCGAAGGCGAGATCTGCTGGGCCGGCATGCACTCCTGGAAGGCCATCCTCGACACGCTCGAAGGTGTCGGGATGCCCAAGACGTTCGGCTTCCAGGCCGACCTCGCCCACACCTACCTCTACCTGATGGGCTACAATGAGCCCGAAGCCGCCCTGCTGAAGGAAGGCTACACGCAGGAGCAGTTCTGGCCCGCCTACCGCGAAATGGTCGGCAAGCTCCGCCCCTGGACGATCGACTTCCACGTGGCCCAGAACGACGGCACGGTGCACGGCACCGGCTCCCACGAGAAGACCGGACGTCACTGCCAGGCCGACGATCCCAACGGCAAGCTCGACATCGCCGCCTGCTCCAAGGTCTGGCTCGAAGGCGCCGCCGATCGCGGCATGAAGCACCTCTGCTGGGACGGCTGCATGTTCCCCAACGCGACCCTCGAGAACCCGAAGACCTGGAACACCATCCTCTCCGCGATGGTGAAGGTGAAGAGGGCGCTCTGAGCCGCATCCCTCATCCCCCCGAACCATCCCCGCACCAACATGTCCAAACCCGTCCGCATCGGCCTCATCGGCTACGGCTTCATGGGCCGCACCCATTCCAACGCCTACTCCCAGGTCGGCCACTTCTTCCCCAAGGACTCCGCCACCACGGGTCACCACATCGTCCGGCAGGCCGTCTGCGGCCGCGACGAGGCCAAGGTGAAGGCCTTCGCCGAGAAGTGGGGCTACGCCTCCCACGAGACCGACTGGCGCAAGCTGGTCGCCCGCCCCGACATCGACGCCGTCGACATCTGCACGCCCAATGACTCGCACGCCGAGATCGCCCTGGCGTGCATCAAGCACGGCAAGATGATCCTCTGTGAGAAGCCTCTCGCCCTCAACGGCGAGCAGGGCGAGAAGATGGTCGCCGCGGTCGAGAAGTCCGGTCTCCCCAACCTGGTCTGGTACAACTACCGCTTCCTCCCCGCCGTCACGCTGGCCAAGAACATCGTGGCCGCCGGCGAACTCGGTCGGGTGTTCCACTACCGCGCCAACTTCCTGCAGGACTGGACGATCTCCGCCGAGCTGCCCCAGGGCGGCGCTGGCCTCTGGCGTCTCGACGCGGCCGCCGCCGGTTCCGGCGTGACCGGCGACCTGCTCGCGCACTGCATCGACACGGCCCGCTGGATCAACGGTGACATCACCGAGGTCTCCGCGGTCACCGAGACGTTCATCAAGGAGCGCGTCCATACCGCCACGGGCAAGAAGCAGGCCGTCACAATCGATGACGCCGCCATCTTCCTCTGCCGCTTCGAGAACGGCTCGCTCGCCCAGTTCGAGTCCACGCGCTACGCGCGCGGACACAAGGCGCTCTACACGTTCGAGATCAACGGTGAGAAGAAGTCACTGCAGTGGGACCTCCACGACCTCAACCGTCTGAACTACTTCGACCACGGCGTCCCCGGTGACCGCCGAGGCTGGGCCAGCATCCACACCTCGGACGGCGACCATCCGTACGCCGGCAACTGGTGGGTCCCCGGTCTCTGCCTGGGCTACGAACACTCGTTCACGCACGAGCTGGCCGAGTTCCTCAAGAGTCTGGACAATCCCAAGGCCCCCAAGGCCTACCCGGACTTCCGTCACGCCCTGGGCACCCAGTACGTCTGCGACGCGGTCCTGGAGTCCGCCCGCACACGCCAGTGGGTCAAGGTCAAGAGGGCCTGAAAACCCTCAAATGAAGGTCAAAAGCCCCGGGAAACCGGGGCTTTTTGTTGATGGGAAGAACAGAGTTGACAGTAGCCTGTATGCTTACAGCGTGAAGTTCACATCTATGGCCTCCTCTCTTCCTCTCTACATCCTCCGCAAGCACCTGTTCGCCGACACCGCCGAGGGGCGGACGCTCATCGACACGGGGGCTCCCTTCACGGCCAGCCGCACCGGCAGGCTGAGCTGGGGCGGTTCATCCCATGAGGTCCGCAAGGGCGGCTACCTGGGCTTCGACTTCGACACCCTGTCCGCGAACATCGGCGCCCAGGTCGACGCTCTGGTTGGACTGGACCTGCTGTCGGAAGAGGCGATGCGCTTCGACCTAATCGCTGGCCGGATGGAACTCGGGGTGGCGACGCCTGCCGAAGGCTCGTTCGAAATCGACACGAGCACCATGGGCATGCCCGTCGTCAACATCAGGCTCAACGGCCACGGCGCGAAGGCCATCTTCGACACGGGAGCCCAGTATGGCTACGTGATGGACGCGAAGTTCGGCGTCGAAAGTTTCCGGACCGCGACGTTCAAGGACTTCCACCCCATCATGGGCGACCTCGAGCCCACGGACGCATGGAAGCTGCCCTTTACCCTCGGCGAGGAAAAGGTCGAGGACATCTTCGGACTCGCGCCCGCGGTCATGAAGATGAGCGTCGGGGTCTTCGGGTTCGACGCGATCTTCGGGCCCTCCTGGATGCCCGGAAGGAGCACGTGGCTCGATCTGAAGGGCGGCCGGATGAAGGTCGGCCCCCGCAAGTGACCCACGAAAAAGGCCCCGGCATGACGCCGGGGCCTTTTGTTCAGGCGCAGAGGCCGGTCACTTCTTCTTCGCGGCCTTCTTGGGAGCGGCCGCGGTGGCGGTGCCCGGCGAGTAGAAGCGGTTCATCCGGTCGAGGATGGCGGACGCGGCCTGCTCGCGGTCGATGATGCCGGTGTGGCGGTAGACGATCTCGCCTCCGGGAGCGATGACGACGGTGTGCGGGATGGGACCCGGCATGTCCTTGTCGAGGGAGGCGGCGAGTTCATCGGCGCTGCCGGTGAAGACGTAATGGTTGGTGGTGCGGCCCTCGTTCTTCAGGCCGTTCTGGATCTTGGGCGCGGTGCCGGCGGAGTTCTTGCCCAGGAAGGCCTCGACCTTCGGGAGGTCCTTGGGGTCGTCCATGCTGAGGGTGATCAGCTCGAAGTCGCGCATGCCGAACTTCCGGGTGAGCTCGACGATGTCGGGGAACTCCTTGACGCACGGGCCGCACCAGGTGGCCCAGACGTTGACCATGCGGTACTTGTTGGTGGGGTTCTTGCGCAGGGCGGCGAGGCCCTTGGCGTCGATGGTCTCGGCCTTGACGGGGATGGCGGCCCACTCGGCGTGCTTGGCGTCGTGCAGGGGCTTCTTCTCGCGCCACTTGGTGGAGCAGCCCATAGGGCGGGTCAGCTCGACGGGCACGGGCTTGCCGGCCAGGATGGCGTCGACGGCGTTCTGGGCATCAGGTGACTTGACGGTGCTGTCGTCGTAGAAGCGGGAGTCGTCGAAGCGGCCCTGGTAGCGGAGCTTGAGATTCTTGTCGAAGATGAAGACGTGAGGGGTCGCAAGGCAGCCGTAGGCGCGGGCGGTGAGCTGCTTGTCGCCGTCATACAGGTAGTCGAAGGTCCACTTGTTCTTCAGGGCGTAGGGCTTCATCTCCTCGTAGGAGTCGCCGAACTCGCCGTAGCCGAGCTCGTCCTTGGAGAGGCCGTCCGGGTGGTTGGGGTTGATGGCGACGAGCTTGACGCCCTTCTGCTGGTAGGCCTCCCAGAAGCGCTGGAGGCGGCGCTCGATGCTGTGGGAGGTCGGGCAGTGGTTGGAGGTGAAGAGGACGACGAGGGCCTCGCCGCCCTTGTATTCATCGAGCTTGTGCATCTTGCCGTCGGTGCCGATCAGCTCGAACTCCGGCGCGGTATCACCGATGGCCAGGGTCTTGATGTCGGCCGGGTGGCCGTTGACGAGTCCGGGCGCGTCGGCGGCACGGACGGATGCGCCCAGGACGAGGGCGGCGATGAGGGTGAGGAATCTCATGGGAAGCGGGGTGCTCCCAGAATCCCCTTCAGACGGGCTTTTCCAACCCTAAACCGGCCGCCCCACCCACGCCTCGCCCCAGGGTCTGCCAAAGGGCGCCGGACGGCCCCGGAAGCACGGCAGGACGGTCACCCGACCCCTCCTGACATGGAACACGGCGATCTGCAGGAAATCCCGGCCGATCCTGATGGCATCCTTCCGCCCGATGGGGACGAGCCAGCCGGGCTCGCGATGGACGAAGTCCGGGGAGGCCCCGGTGATGCGCCAGGCGCGGTGGCCCTCCGAGATCAGCGCACGACGGAGTTTACGGTCGGCCGCACGATTCCTGGCCGGCGACCATTTCTCACCGGTCGGCTCCCATGCGGTGATGACGGCGAACTCCGCCGGCCAGCCGACCTTCGGCTTTCGACCGAGGAAGACGGTGGATCGATACAGGCGGAGTTGCGAAGGGGTCACGTCCCCACCCTGCCCTGTCAGCGTCCTCTTGCAACGTCACGCTGGCGAAGTCAGATATCCTCATGCCCCGCCTCCTAACCTCATTCATCGCCCTACTCGCCTTCGGACTCTCCGCCTCGGCCCGACAGCCCAATGTCGTCATCATCTTCGCCGACGACCTGGGCTACGGGGATCTGGGGTGCTACGGCCACC
>VHDL01000009.1 GCA_016871415.1 Verrucomicrobiota bacterium | reverse complement strand
GGCGCTGTTTCTCCCGGCGCTGGCTCATGTAGGCCCGCAGATTGGGGCTGATGGGGCCTTCACGGCCAGGGTTGGGGTTCTTCCTCTCGGGGTCGTTGGGGTCGTCGCGGTTCGGCATAGACGCGGCGATATGCCCAGGGGGGAGGGAATGGCAAGGGGGCGCGGCGTGGCGGGACGCCACGCCGCGAGGGGCAGGGGCTTACTTCGAGGGGCAGGGACAGGGACAGGGGCAGGGGCAGTTGGGGTGCAAAGGTGCAAAGCGGAGCGGAGCTCCTGTGCAAAGGTGCAAAGGTAAATGTGACCGAGGGGGCGAGGTAGGGCGGTCATTGCCATGACCGCCGTTCGCAGAGGAGCGTGCGGTGAGACGGGCTAGGTCACCGAACGTATGACGTCCGTACGCCCACGGACGTGATGGCAATCACGTCCCTACCTGCGCGGTGGCGAAGCCATTGCGAGGGGACACGGGGACAGGGATGGTTTATCGTGCGAGCTGACGCAAAACTTCCTGCGCCTTCGTCTCGAAGAGCTTCTGCCACTCGGGAGCGACCATCACATCGCAGTCTTCCTGCGCGTAGCCAGTGTTACGCCGCTGCTGCTCGGTGGCGGTGTACCAGATGTAACCGTTGGTGTAGCCGGAGACGTGCGCGTTGGCATCCTGCACGGCTTTTTTGATGTTCAGGCCAACCTGCACGGTGACCTCGCCGGGAAAGGTGACGAGCTTGAAAGCGCCAACGCGTAGGCCGCACACTTCGGCGTCGAGCGTGGGGCTGTTCGCGGCCTGGGTGTCGGCGAGGTGTTTTTTAAGCAAGGCGAGGTTCGCGTTCAGTCGCGTGAGCTTTTCCATGATGGCGAGATTGCCGAGATAGCTCTCGACGAGCGCTTTGTTGTCCGCATCGAGCTGCTGGAGCGGCTTCGCGTTATCGAGATAGCCCTGCGCGTAGTGTGAGGGCATGTCTGGGAAAAGTTTGTGCTGCATGAGCAGCGGCAGGAAGGTCTTGAAATTGATGTTCGTGGGCTTCAGGGCCGCCACGAGAGCCTTTTGCTCCGTTTCGATGTTTTCGATGCGTTTTTCGAAATCGGCGGCGCGGGGCAGTTGGAGCACTTCGCGGCTGATTTTAAGTGTGGCGTCGTTTTGCGGCTCAAATCGACGAATCGCGGCCAGAACGCTCGCGCCGAGCATGGTGCCGAGCGGCTCGGCATCGGCAGGACGGCTCACTTCTTTGTAATGCACCGGGTTGATGTCGCCTCCGCAACCTTGGACGAAGAACGCCATCGCGCCGGTGGCCTCTTCGATGACTTTGGAGGCAAAGCCGGGATAGTCCGCCGAGTTGCCCTTGCTCGGCGGGTTCATGATCGGATGGCAGGCGAATTGATACACGATGGCGAGCGGTGTGCCGTCTGCGCGATCGAGCCTCAGCAGGCCGATCTGCGGATCAATCGGCCCGGTGCTCACCACCTCCTCATCGCGCGGCATGGAGTAGGCGCGGCGCATGTCGGTTTGCGTGCCGTCTTTGAGGAACATGCGACGATTCTCGCTGATGCGGCTCTCGCTGCCGACTCCGGCGCTGACTTTGACCGTCACGAGGTTCTTCGCAGCCTCTTTGATGGCCTGCACGACGAGCTGCTGCAAATCTGTGCGCACAATGCCGTGGCAGTGACTGGCATTGATGATGACCTCGTCCGCGAGATCGCCGAGTTCCTGTCGTATATTGGCAAGGAAGCCATTCCCAATCCGCCCGATGCCCCCGATCGCCACCGCATCGACCGTCACGAGCACCGCCGTGGTTTCGCCACTCTTCAACACGAGCGCCTTGGCAAAGCACGGATCATTCACCGGCACCGTGCGGTCCGTGATGTCCACCTTCGCGATGCCAGCGAGCATTTCGGCGTGCAGCGGACAAGCGAAGAGGAGGAGAGCGAGAAGGTGTTTCATGGTTTGACGAGGGAGTTCCCGGCGTTCACGAGCAATCGACGAACGGTAGAGTTAGCTGGCAGGCTGGCAAGTTGGCAGGTGGGCAAGGGAGCGCGGAAGCGGAGCTTCCGCGAGGGACAGGGACAGGGGCAGGGACAGTGAAAGAACTGGAGGCCCGGGGGGAGGCAGGTCAGGTGCAAAGCAGAGCGCTGAAGTCTCTGTGACTTTAAAACCTGTCCCTGCCCCTAAGTATCTAGACTGCCCCTGTCCCGGTCCCTGTCCCTGCCCCTTGCGAAGCTTCGCTTCGCTCAACGATACAGCTCCCCGCCTTGTTCGCGGAATTCGCGGGACTTCTCCTCCATGCCCTTGGCGAGGGCGGCCTGCTCGTCGACGCCTTGGGACTCGGCGAACTTGCGAATATCGTCGGTGATGCGCATGGAGCAGAAGTTGGGGCCGCACATGGAGCAGAAATGCGCGGTCTTGGCGGAATCCTGTGGCAGGGTTTCGTCGTGATACTCTTGGGCGCGCTCGGGGTCGAGGGACAAGGCGAACTGGTCCTTCCAGCGGAACTCGAAGCGGGCCTTGGAAAGAGCGTTGTCGCGGATCTGGGCGGCCGGATGGCCCTTGGCCAGGTCGGCCGCGTGGGCGGCGATCTTGTAGGCGATGACGCCTTCGCGGACGTCGTCCTTGTTGGGCAGGCCGAGGTGCTCCTTCGGGGTCACGTAGCAGAGCATCGCCGTGCCGTACCAGCCGATCATCGCGGCGCCGATGGCGGACGTGATGTGGTCGTAGCCCGGGGCGACGTCGGTCGTGAGGGGTCCGAGCGTGTAGAACGGCGCCTCATGGCACCACTCCAGCTGCTTGTCCATGTTCTCCTTGATCATGTGCATCGGGACGTGTCCCGGGCCCTCGTTCATGACCTGGACCCCGCGTTCCCACGCCCGCGTGGTGAGTTCGCCCTGCGTCTTCAGTTCGGCGAACTGCGCCTCGTCGTTCGCGTCGGCGATCGAACCGGGACGGAGACCGTCGCCGATCGAGAAGCTGACGTCGTAGGCGGCCATGATGTCGCAGATGTCGTCCCAATGGGTGTAGAGGAAGTTCTCCTTGTGGTGGGACAGGCACCACTTGGCCATGATGGAGCCGCCGCGGGAGACGATGCCGGTGACGCGACGGGCGGTCAGCGGGATGAAGGCCAGGCGCACGCCGGCGTGGATCGTGAAGTAATCGACGCCCTGCTCGGCTTGTTCGATGAGCGTGTCGCGGAAGATCTCCCAGGTGAGGTCTTCGGCGCGGCCGTTGACCTTCTCGAGGGCCTGGTAGATCGGCACGGTACCGACGGGCACGGGACAGTTGCGGAGGATCCACTCGCGGGTCTGGTGGATGTTCTTGCCCGTGGAAAGGTCCATGAGCGTGTCGCCGCCCCACTTGATGGACCAGCGCATCTTCTCGACCTCCTCCTCGATGGAGGAAGCCACGGCCGAGTTGCCGATGTTGGTGTTGATCTTCACCAGGAAGTTGCGGCCGATGATCATCGGTTCCAGCTCCGGGTGGTTGATGTTGGCCGGGATGATGGCGCGGCCGCGGGCGACTTCGGAGCGGACGAACTCCGGCGTGATCACCTGGGGGATGGCGGCGCCGAAGGACTCGCCTTTGTGCTGGAAGGTCAGGTCATGGCGACGGCCCGAGTCGGCCTGGGTCGCGAGGCGCAGGTTCTCGCGGATGGCGATGTACTCCATCTCAGGAGTGATGATGCCCTGCCTCGCGTAAGCCAGCTGCGTCGGGCGCTGGCCGGGCTTGCCCTTGTAGACCTTGCGGTCGGCGCGGTCGAACTGGACGAGACGGTTGCGGGAGGTCGCGCGCTGGGCGGTCTCGGCGTGCTTCCAGGAAAGATAGCCGTCGTCCTCGGGCTTCAGTTCGCGACCGGGCACGGCTTCGACGTCGCCGCGCCCGAGGATCCAAGCCTGGCGGATCGCCGGCAGGCCCTTCTCGACGTCGCCGTGGAAGGACGGGTCGCCCCACGGTCCGGACGTGTCGTAGATGCGGACGGGTTCGTTCGAGGACTTCGTGCCATCGGGGCGGGACGTGTCGGCCAACTTCACCTCGCGCATCGGCACGAGGATATCGGGACGCGAACCTGGCACGGTGATGCGCGTCGAGTTCGGGAAAGAGGCGGGCTTGTTGTCGGAGACCATGGAGAGGAGGAGGGGGAGAGGGGGTGGCCCGAGGGCCGGAGGCACAGGCTGTCCGCGCGGACCTGAGAAGTTCGCGGAAACGGGGATGGGTTAGGCTGCACGATCCGCTTCCTACGGCGCCGAGGCGCATCAGGTACGAGGGTTCGAGGCTAGGCCTCATCTCAGTCCGGTCGCGGACTCCCCTGGGAAAGACTGGGAAGGAACACATTGATAAAGGTCGAAAGCCCCCAAGAAGCAAGACCTTGCTCGGGAAACGTTTGAACGCGGCCGGGTTTTCGGCGATATCCTCCGCATGGAGCCCCCTGCCCTGCCCGCTGACCCCGTCCCGACCCAGGATGAGAAGAACCTCGGCCTCATCATGCATGTGCTGAGCCTCGTCGGCTTCAGCCTGCTCGGTCCGCTCATCGTCTGGCTGGTCAAGAAGCACGAAAGCGCCTACATCAACCTCCAAGGCCGGGAGCTGCTGAACTTCCAGCTCAGCTTGTTGATCTACAGCATCGCCTGCATTCCCCTGTGCTTCATCCTCATCGGGATCCCGCTCCTCATCGTCCTCGCCTTGGCAGCCGTCGTCCTGACGATCATCGGGCTCGTAAAGGCCACGGAGGGGAGGATCTACCGCTTCCCGCTGACGATCAGGATGCTCTGAGACCAAGTCGGCCGGTCAACAGAATGGGCCCGACACGCGTCGGCCCACTTTTGCACCACTGAGCACCGAAAATCAGCGATTCATCGAGAGATGCTCGCGGAGGTAGTCGACGCTGCGGCGGACGGTGGCGTCGACTTCCATCTGGTTCGTCACGGTCTTACGGGCGTGGATCACGGTGCCGTGGTCGCGGCCTCCGAAGGCTTGGCCGATGGAGACGAGGGACATGCCGGTCAGCTGCGTGGCGAGATACATCGCGATTTGACGGGGGAAGGCGATGCTCTGCATGCGACGCTTAGACGTCATGTCGGACATCTGGATGCGGTAGTGCTCGGCCACCTTGCGCTGGATCACCTCGACGGTGAGCGTGTGGCTGGCCTCCTCGACGAGGATGTCATGGAGGAGCTTCTCGACCGTGACGAGATCGAGGGGCTTGCCGGTGATGCCGGCTAGGCCGGAGATGCGGGTGATGGAGCCCTCGAGGTGGCGGACGTTGCGGGCGATGCGCTGGGCGATGAACTCGGCGACCTGCGGGGGCAGCTCGAAGCCGCGGGCGGCGGCCTTCTGGCGCAGGATGGCGATGCGGGTCTCGAGGCCGGGGGCCGCGATGGAGGCGACCATGCCCCACTGGAAGCGGGAGACCAGGCGTTCCTCGAGCTTGGCGATCTCGGAGACCGGGCGGTCGCTGGTGAGCACCACCTGCTTGTGGTTGTTATGGAGCTCGTTGAAAGTGTGGAAGAACTCCTCCTGGGTGGAGTCCTTGCCCGCGAGGAACTGGATGTCGTCGATGAGCAGCAAGTCGAGCTCGCGGTAACGGCGGCGGAAGGAGGAGATGGTGCCGGACTGCAGCGCGGCGATGAAGTCGTTGGTGAACGTCTCCGAGGAGATGTAGGCGATGCGGGCCTGTCGGTTGGTGGCGTAGACCGAGTGAGCAACGGCGTGCATCAGGTGCGTCTTACCTAGGCCGGTGGGGCCGTGGATGAAGAGCGGGTTGTAGAGGTGGCCGGGGTCCTTGGAGACCGCGAGCGCGGCGCCGTGGGCCATCTGGTTCTCGGGGCCGACGATGAAGTTCTCGAACGTGTTGCCGGCCTTGATGGCGGGCGCGGCGGCCGAGGCGGGCAGACGCGAGACGCGGGACGGCGCAGGAGCCGGCGCGGCGGCGCGGACGTCACGGGCGCCGGCGGCGACCTTGAGACGATAGTCCATGTTGCGTCCGGCGGAGAGCGTGAGCTGCTTACGTAGCACTTCGGCGAAGTTGCTGGTGATCCAGGCCTCGTGGAGCACCGAAGGCACCTCGAGCACGAGCACGTTGCCGTCGAGAATCTCGACCGGCTGGAGATTGGAGAACCAGGTCTCGTAGTCGGCCTTGTTCAGCGTGCTGCGGAGTTCGGACTTAGTGACTTCCCAGAGGGAGGCGGCATTGACGGAAGGGGACATGAGAAAGGGGGAGATTTGAGAAAGGTTGTTCACAGGGGCTTGTTAAGCCCGAAAGTGGGGAAAATGAGGATTGTCGGTGAGGGGAGAATGAACCAGAACTTAGTCGCAACTTCCGTGCCACGGGGCGGAAGTGCTGGATATGCGACACAAGTCGTTGATTTTTAGCGGTTAGAGAATCGTTTAGGACGGCCCCGGCGAGCCGGCGTGAAGAAGAGGGGGATGAACGATCCGAGGGGTGCGGACCGCACCGCCGTTTGTGCGGGTCGTCACACAAGCGACAAGTTGAAGCCTTCCACAGGATATTCACAGCGCCCGTGGTGATAAGAAACCCAAGGTTGCTGTTGCACGGATGTCACCGTGCCGCCGCACCCTTGAAAACGTTGCTCGGAATCAATGCGTGAGACCGAGCAGATGCTCGTCACGCGCGCGGCGGAGGTCGTCCACGGTCAGACAATGGCGCAGCCGGTCGCGGACCTTGCGGCAGCCGGGCAGTCCCTGCGTGAGTGGAAGCAGACGGTCGAGCATCCAACGCACATCGCGACGTCCGAGACGGTCCGCGTGCACCGCGAGGGTGAGTTCGGCCAGCCGGATCATGCATTCCCAGCGGTCGGCGGCGCTGGTGGACTCCGTGCCCATTTCTCTACCCTCCATGGCAGCCTTGATGCGGGCAAAGACCCAGGGGTCCCCGAGGGCGGCGCGGCCGATCATGAGCCCGGAAACCTTGGTTTCCTCGAAACGGCGCAGGGCCGAGGCCCCGTCGCGCACGTCGCCGTTGCCGACGACCGGGATGCGGACGGCGTCGGCGACCTGGGCGATCCAGCCCCAGTGGGCTTCGCCGGAGTAGCCCTGTTCACGCGTGCGGCCGTGGACCGCAAGGGCTTCGACCCCCAGTTGCTCGAGCCGGCCGGCGACCTCGACCGCCACGATAGTCGCATGGTCCCAGCCCAGGCGCATCTTGGCCGTGAGCGGCGTCTCCGGGATGGCGTCCTTGACCGCTTTGACCACGTCGAAGAGCTGCGGCGTGCAGCGGAGCAGCCCCGAGCCGGCGTTCTGCTCGATGACCTTGTGGGCCGGGCAGCCGAAATTGAGGTCTAGGAAATCGGGCCGCATCCGGCCGCAGACCATGCGGGCGGCGCGGGCCATCGAGGCGGGCGTGGCGCCAAAGATCTGGACCCCCATCGGGCGTTGGGATTCCGTGAAGTCGACCATGTCCCAAGCCTTGGCGTTATCGCGCAGCAGCGCCTCGGACTGGACGAATTCGGTGACCATCACGTCGGCCCCCTGCTCCTTGCAGAGCTGCCGGAACGCAACATCCGTCCGCTTGGCCATCGGGGCCAGGTAGAGCGGGCGGCGACCGGGGCCGAACCAGGGCAGACGGGGGGCCGGGCGCGTCACGGGCCGGCCTCCTTGCGGCGGAGCTCGGCCCGGAGTGCCTTCCAGCGCGAGAGCCGTTCGGCCAGCTGGCCTTCCGCGCCGGCCGAGCCCGGTCGGAACAGCTCCAAGGACCGGGAGAGGTATTCCTGACCGCTAATGCCCTCGGGGAATTCGTGACTGTAGCGATACTCCGCGCCTTGGCCGAGCTTGCGGCCCACCTGCGTGTGGGAGTCCTTGAGGTGGAGCGGGACCTCCTGACGCGGGCGGGAGCGCACCTCGTCCTTGGCGGCGCCGATGGCGAGCATTACGCTGTTGCTCTTGGGCGCGAGCGCCAGGAAGAGTGTCGCGTGGGCGAGCGCGAATTCGCATTCTGGGAGCCCGACCGTCTCGCAGGCTTGGAACGCGGACGTCGCAACCCCGATCGCGCGCGAATCGGCGAGCCCCACGTCCTCCGAGGCCGCGATGACCAGACGGCGCGCGATGAAGCGGGGGTCCTCACCGCCCTCGAGCATGACGAAGAGCCAGTAGAGGGCCGCGTCCGGGTCGCCCCCGCGGACCGACTTGATGAAGGCCGAGGCTGTGTCGTAGTGATCGTCGCCGCCATCGTCGTAGCGGACCCGGCGTTCGCGCGCAAAGGCAGCGACCGCCGAGTCATCGATGGTGCCCAGCGCCGGAGCTGAGAGCGCGAGCGTCTCCAGGCAGTTGAGGGCGCGGCGGAGGTCGCCCGAGGCCATTTCGGCCACCTGACGGAACACCTCGCCCGAGGCGCGGACCCCGAGACGACCCAGCCCGCGCTCCTCGTCACTGAGTGCGCGGGCGAGGAACCCCGCGATTTCCTCCGGCGTGAGCGGGTCGAGCCGGAACAGGTGGCTTCGGCTGAGCAGGGCCGGCACCACGTAGAGACCCGGATTGTGCGTCGTGCAGCCGATCAGACGGACCGCGCCGGCCTCGACGTCGGGGAGCAGCAGGTCCTGCTGGGACTTGTTGAACCGGTGAATCTCGTCCACCACCAGCACCGTCTTGCGGGACGGGTGTCGCCGGGCTTCCGCGAGCACCTCGCGCAGTTCGGCGGCGCCGGAGAGCACCGCGTTGACCCGGACCACGTGGGAACGCGTCTCGGCGGCGATGACCTCGGCGAGCGTCGTCTTGCCGCAGCCCGGGGGTCCGTAGAAGAGCAGCGAGCCGAAGCTGTCGGCGCGGATCAGCCGGGGAAGCAGCGCGTCCGGGCCGAGCAGCACCGCGTGGCCCACCACCTCGCTGAGCAAGCGCGGGCGCATGCGGGCGGCCAGGGGGCGGCGGGCGGCGGGCACCTCGGCCGCCTCCTCGCGGCCGAGCCCCGGCAGCGACTCATCGGCCCCTGTGCCGCGTCCCGCCACGGATCACTTCTTCTCCGGCGCGAACGGCACCGTGTGGCAGTAGGGCTTGGTTCCCTTGCGCACGTAATAGTCCTGATGGTATTCCTCGGCCTTCCAGAAGACCTTCTCGCCCTCGACCTTCGTGGCGATCGGGTCACGGAACACCTTGGCCTTCTCGAGCGCGGCCTTCACCTCCTCAGCCACCTTGCGCTGCTCGTCCGAATACGTGAAGATCACCGAACGATACTGATCGCCGTAGTCGGGCCCCTGGCGGTTGACCTGCGTCGGGTCGTGCATGCGGAAGAAGTATTCCACCAGCGTGCGGTAGGAGACCTTGGCCGGGTCGAAGACCACTTGGATGACCTCGGCGTGACCCGTGACGCCGTCGCAGACTTGGCGGTAGCCAGGGTTGAGCACGTGGCCGCCGGCGTAGCCGCTGACCGCGTCGACCACGCCAGGGATCTTCTCATACTGGTATTCGACGCCCCAGAAACAGCCGGCGCCGAACATCGCCTTCTCGAGCTTGGGATTGTCCTTCATGTTGGGTGCGGGGGAAACGGGGGCGGCGGCGCAGAACGCGGCGACGAGGAGCGGGAGCAGGCGGAGGGCGAGCTTCATGGCGGCAAAGGCTCCCCAGCAACCTAGGCGCATTTCCCGCCTTAGGCAAGGGCGGTGACCTCAGCCCGCGATGGCGCGGAGGGCCTCCGAGAGCGATTCCGGGGCGGCCGGGGCGTGCCTGGCGCCCTTCTGCGGCACCAGGTAGAACGTGTCGATCGCGATGCCCTGTTCCGTGGCCACGTTGGCGAACGTGATTGCGTAGCCTGCGTGGCGGATGGCCCGGCCCAGACGATACAGCAGCCCCAGACGGTCCGTGCACTGCACCTCGGCGACCGTGCGACCCAGGGCCGCCTCGTGGTAGACCTCGACCGACGTCTCCATCTGGACCCGGGTGCGGCGGCGGGGGGCCGTCTCGAACGCGCGGGCCTCGGCCTGGGCAACCTGGGAGAGCAGGTCCGCACCGCCCAGCAGCGATTCCGTGAGTGCGCGGCCAAAGGCCGACTTCGACTCCCCTTCCCGACCCGCGGGGAGATTGACCCGGAAGAAGTCGATGGCCACGTCATCCGCACGCGAGAACGCGTGACACGAGACGATGTTGATGCCTGCGACCGCGAACGCCCCGGCCAGCCGGCTGAAGAGACCCGCGCGGTCCCAGGTGACGACCGTGACCGCGGACTGGCCTGCGCCCACGTCGTCGACCCATTCCACAATCGGCATGAGCGACTCCTCGGCGTCAGCAATGAACACCGTGGCGATGAGCCGGTGAATCATCATGAGGTGGTGGGCGGCCTCCTCGGCCGAGGCGTGGAGCAGGTAGCCGTCGGGCATCCCGGAGAAGTGGGCCTCCAGCTCATCGGCTCCGACCCGGTCGCCGACCAGCGCGCGCGTCGCCTCGCGGAGCCGGGCGCGTTCCTCCTCCACGTCGGGGGCGGGGACCCCGGAGAGCTTGGCGAGCGTGCGCCGGTAGAGCGTGAAGTGCTGACCGTCCTTGAAGTCCGTCCAGAGGTCGGGCGAAGTCCCGAGCGCGTCGCAGCGCGTGTGCACGTAGAGGTAGCGGAGCACCTGCTCCTCCCCGCAGAGCGCCGCGAACCGGTCAACATTGGCCGGGTCGTCGATGTCATGCCGCTGCCAGTAGATGCCCATCGTCAGGTGGAGCCTCACCAACGCCGAGGCGAACTCCCGTTCACGGGCGTCAAACCCGAGACGTTCCAGCACCGCTTCGGCGACCGGCGCGCCCCGTTCCGCGTGGCCCGCGATCCCGTCGGCCTTGCCGATGTCGTGCAGGAAGAGGATCGCGTAGAGCAGCGAGGGCGCCTCGCAGCCCAGGAGCACCTCGCGGTAGCCCCGGTCAACGTCCGTGCCGCCCTCGTAGATCAGGTCCAGTTCGCGCAGGCAGCGGAGCGTGTGCACGTCGGCCGTCCAGCGGTGGTAGAACTCGAACTGCACCAGACAGTGCAGCCCACGGAACTCCGGAATCAGCCGGTAGAGCAGCCCGTGTTCGCGGAGCGCGTCGAAGGCCCCGTGGACCCGACCCGCCTCCGTGAGCATCGCGCGGACAGCGCCCGTCGAGGAATCCGACGCGGCGACCTCGGGCGTGAGCAGGTGGGCCCTTTCGCGGACCAGGACCGAGAGCGCGCGGTCCGGGCGGGC
Organism: Verrucomicrobiota bacterium; assembly: GCA_016871415.1. Lineage (GTDB taxonomy): Bacteria > Verrucomicrobiota > Verrucomicrobiia > Opitutales > UBA953 > UBA953. The sequence goes on along the minus strand of VHDL01000009.1, from coordinate 80,877 downwards.
TTCGTGGACCTGGCAGAGGCGGAAAAGCCGAACCAGCCGGGCCGGATCCTCCTCGAAGACCAGCCGATGGAGCGCGGAGGCGACCCCGCCGGGCGTGATGCGGAAACCGTCGGTCTCGAGCGGACCTCCCCACCCTTCCGGCTCCGGTTCGCCGAGCACCCCCGACTCCACCATCTGCACACAGCGGCGCACATGATCCGCCGCGTCGAAGTATTCGCGCATCATCGCGCTGATCCGTTCCTTGAACGAGCCCGGGTAGCCGAGCCCCTGCGAGACCGCGTCCTGCCGCTCGAGCCACAGCTGTTCCGTCGGCCGCGTTGACTGGAAGTGCAGCTCATGACGCAGCCGCAGGAGCGTGTCACGGGCGCGGACGAACTTCTCGCAGTCGCGCTCCGGGATGAGCCCCGCGAGACGCAGCCCTTCCGGGCCGGCGGCGCCGGAGTGGAGCCGGGCCAGCCAGAGACAGCCCTGGACGTCGCGGAGCGCACCGACCCCGTTCTTCAGGTCGGGCTCCTGCAGGTAGGCACTGCCGCCGGCCTTCTCCCGACGGCGCCGCTGCGAGTCGACCAGCGTGCGCGCGAACGGGATGACCGAGGTACCGGAGGCGAGCGGGCCGACCCCTTCCGTCAGACGGCGGAACGGGGCGCGGTCCCCGCAGATGGGACGGGCCTCGAGGAGCGCCACCCTCAGGTAGAGGTCCTCGACCGCTTGCGTCAGGCACTCCTCGACCGTGCGGACCGACTGCGAAAGCTTCAGCCCCAGGTCCCAGAGCGGGTAGAGGATCGATTCCACCGCCGCCTTGGATTCCGGCGAGTGGGAGGGCACCAGCACCAGCAGGTCGACGTCGCTGAGCGGGCAGAGTTCCGCGCGCCCGTAGCCGCCCGTGGCGACCATCGAGAGCGCGGCGGCCGGGACGCCCGCGCGGGCGTGGAGCGACTCCACGACCAGGTCGACCGCATCGGAGCGCAGCCGCGCGACCGCGGAGGCGGGGACCCCTTCACGATGCGCATCCAGCTGGGCCTGACGCGCCGCGGCGAGGAACGAGCGGGCGGACGGGACCAAGTCGGCCGGGGCGCCCTGCCCTGACGTGAGCGAGCACTCCAGCGCAGCCTGCCGGATGCGGAGCGCGAAAGGGGCCGGGTCGGCGGGCATCGTCGAGCAACCTGACCGCAAGCCACGCGGCCTTCAAGGGAGATTGCCAACCATAAAGCCCTGTCCAACTCTGAAGACATGGAGCAAGCCTTCGCCGACCTCTGGGCACAGCTGCACAGCGCCGAGGGCCTCCGTCGCACCATCGAGTCGGGCGGCCTCGCGCTGATGGTCCTGATCATCTTCGCCGAGACCGGACTCCTGGCGGGCTTCTTCCTGCCCGGCGACTCCCTGCTCGTGACCGCGGGCGTCCTGTCCGTGGCCAACGGCGGCCGCCCCGAACTCTTCGACCCCTGGGTCCTGTGCCTCACGCTGACCTGCGCCGGCGTGGCGGGCGACCAGACCGGCTACTGGCTCGGGCGCAAGTATGGCGACACCATGGAAAGCCGCCCCGACACCTGGTGGTACAAGCGCCGGCATCTCGAGGAGGCCCATGATTACTTCGCCCGCTACGGCGCGGCGGCGATCGTCCTGGCCCGCTTCGTGCCCGTCATGCGGACCTTCGTGCCCTTCGCGGCGGGCATGGGACGCATGGAGCGCGGTCGCTTCATCACGTGGAACGCCCTCGGCGGCGTCCTCTGGGTGTGGTCGCTCGTGTGGCTGGGCCATTACATCGGCGGTACCCCGCTCGCGGACAAACTCCACAAAGTCATCATGATCGTCGTGGTCGTCTCGCTTCTCCCCCTCGCCTGGGCCTTCGTCAAGCGACTCCTGCGGCGTTAGACCGCGGGGATCCAGAAACGGAACGTCGTACCCCCGGGACCCGTCGACTCCACCGAGATGTCGCCGCGGTGATCGCGCAGGATGCGCTTCACGATGGCGAGCCCCAGCCCCGTGCCGTCCTCGCGCGACGTGAAGAACGACTCGAAGATTTTGGGCATGATGTCGGCCGGGATGCCCGTGCCGGCGTCGGCGACCCGGACCGAGACCGCGGGACCCGGCGGGCCCTCCTCGCGGGCGACCCGGAGGTCCAGACGGCCCCCGTCGGGCATCGCTTGGAGCGCGTTGAGCATCAGGTTGAGGAAGACCTGCTGGATCTGGCCCTGGTTGCCTTCGACCTTAGCGGACAGCTCGTCCCCCGAGACCGTGACCCGCACCCTGCCCTGCTCCAGCTTGAGCCGCAGCAGCATGGCGGCGTGTTCGGCGGCCTCGCGCAGGTCGATGGTCGTGAACGCGCCGGACTGCGAACGACTGAGCCCGAGCACCCGGGAGACCACCCCTTCCATGTGGGCGATCTTCTCGCGCATCACCCCGAGGTCCTCCTGGCGCGGGTCGTCCGGCGAGAGCCCCTGCCCGAGCGTGTCCGAGAGCAGCTTCATGACCGTGAGCGGATTGCGGATTTCGTGGGCCACCTCGGCGGAGAGCAGCCCGAGGGCCGTCAGACGTTCGCTGCGGCGCAGCCCCGCCTCGACCGTGAACACCTTGGAGTAGAGCCGGGCGTTCTGGAGCGCGGAGGCTCCGAACGAGGCGAGCGCCGAGACCAGGTGCCGGTCGTCATCCGAGAAACGGTGGGCGCCCGGCGAGACCGTGAGCAGCACCCCGAGCGGTTCGTCCTCGAAGCGGACCGGCACCGCGATCATCGAACTTGAGGCCACCGGTTCGACCAGCTTGGCGAAAAGCATCTCCTCGGACTTGCCAAGGACCGGGGTGGCGACCGGACGCAGACGGCGCACCACCGTACCGAGCGACGAGGCGTTGAGCGCGACCCGCGGGCGCATCTCGCTGGCGCCCAGGTCGCCGTTGAAGCCGGCGAGCACCAGTTCCTCCCCTTCTAGATTGTAGTAGGCGCCGGCGCGGGCGGAGAGCAGCGCGCGGGCCGAGCGGGCGAGGTCGGCGCGGATGCCCGGCTCGTCGCGTTCGCGGGCGAGCCCCTGGGCGGACTGCAGCAGCGACTCCAGCTGGGCGGCCTTGGAGCGCAGCTGACGGAGCAGCCAGATGCGTCCGACCGCCTTCGAGGCCTCGTTCGTGAGCAGGGCGAGGAAGGACATGTCCTGCTCCGTGAACGCGTCGAGACGGTCCGAATCGCAGTTCACCACCCCGATGACCGTGCCCATGAGCTCCATCGGCACCGCGAGCTCGGAGCGGATGCCCTTGCGGATCTCGACGTAGCGCGGGTCCTGGGAGACGTCGGGCACCCGCTGCGGGCGGGCGTTGAGCGCGACCCAGCCCGTGATACCCTCGCCCTGGGCGACGACCAGCTTGGCGGACTCGGGATCAAGCCCGTTGGAGACCTCGATGCGGAGCGCGCCCGTGGCCGGCTCGACCAGCGCGATCGAGGCGCTGGAGGCCTGGAGCGTGTTGACCACCTCGGCCAGGATGAAGTCGAGTGCCTCGCGCGGATCTTCGGTGGAGTTGACTAACGCGCCGACGCGGTAGAGGCAGTCCAGCACGCGGGCGTCCCCGGGACGTTCCTGCGGTGGGTGGGAATGGGGCATTCGTTCAGAGCGAGTGATCCATGTCGAGCGCTGGGGCGTCGACCGAGGCCCGTCCGACCACCGTGGCGGGCACGCCGGCCACGCTCGTGTGGGGCTCGACGTTGCGGAGCACGACCGAGCCGGCGCCGACCTTAGCGCCTTCGCCGACCGTGATGTTGCCAAGGATCTTGGCGCCGGCGCCGATGAGCACGCCGGAGCGGATCTTCGGGTGACGGTCGCCGCGCTCCTTGCCCGTGCCGCCGAGGGTGACCTCGTGGAGGAACGAGACATTGTCGGCGACAATCGTGGTCTCCCCAGCCACGAAGCCCGTAGCGTGGTCGAGCAAGATGCCCACGCCGAACCTGGCGGCGGGATGGATGTCGACCGCCAGGCGCTCCGATGAAAGCGACTGCAGGTGGAAGCCTAGGTCGCGGCGGCCCGCGCGCCAGAGCGCGTGGGCGAGCCGATGAATCGAGATCGCGTGGAAGCCCTTGTACCAGAGGAACGGGGCGAGCGCGTGTTCCGTGGCCGGGTCGCGCTCGAGCGTGGCGCGGATGTCGGCGCGCATCTGGGCGAGCGTCTCCGGGTCGGAGGCGACCGCATCGGCGAGCGCGCGTCGCAGGAGCGGCAGCGCCTCCCCCGAAGGGGCCAGACGGTCGGCAAGACGTTCGACGACCGCCTCGCCGAGCGAGGCGCGGTCCAGTACGAAGCGCTTCAGGGCCGGCGCGAGGACCGGTTCGGCGGCGGAGACCTTCTCGGCGCGGGAGCGGAGCTCCGCCCAAAGGGAGGCCTCAGTGGCGCAGACCAGGGCTATGGAACGGGCTTCGGCCATCGGTTTGGGACCCCAGACCAATCGCCTTCCGGTGCCATTTTTGCAACCCGCTAGTAAAAATAGCCGTATTTGGACGAAAAACGGGGCGGGATGGAACCCGGCGTCCTCGTCGGGGTTGAAATCTGCGTATCACCGTCTTAACCCAGAACCCTCACCCCCCACACACACATGCGTATCCTCACCACCCTCCTCGCCGCCCTCGTGGCCGTCGCGTCCTACGCCGCGCCCGAAGTCGGCCAGCCCGCCCCTGCCTTCACCGGCAAGACCCTCGACGGCAAGACCGTCAGCCTGTCCGACTTCAAGGGCAAGACCGTCGTCCTTGAGTGGTACAACCCCGGCTGCCCCTACGTGAAGAAGTACTACCAGCCCGGCAAGATGCAGTCTTGGCAGAAGGAGCACATCGAGAACGGCGGCGTCTGGCTCGTCATCAACACCGGCGGCCACAAACTTGAGAACGCCACCTACTACCCCGGCACCGTCATCCAGGACGGCGACCAGTCCATCGGCCGCGCCTACGACGCCAAGACCACCCCGCACTGCTTCGTGATCGCCCCCGACGGCAAGCTCGCCTACAAGGGCGCTATCGACAGCGGCAAGAGCGCCAAGTCGGACGAAATCGAGAAGTCGACCAACTACGTCACGGCCGCCGTCAAGGCCGTCAAGGATGGCAAGGCTCCTGAAGTCTCCTCGTCCAAGCCCTACGGCTGCAGCGTGAAGTACAACAAGAACTGAGCCCTCGCTCAGTCCTTGGAAGAAGAAGGGCGTCCGCAAGGGCGCCCTTCCTGTTTGCCGGGGAGCCCGGTCAGGCGACGCCCGTCGCGCGCAGCACCTTGGCGTGGACCTCGTCGTTGCGCTGGAAGGGCAGGAAGAGCGAGGCGCCAGGACCGATGGCCGCGAACTCCACCGGCTCAGCCGTGTGGTTCTTGCTCGTCCAGGAGACACCGACGTATTTAACCAGCACCTCATTGAGACCCTTGAGTGAGACGACCTTGGGCGCGTCGGCGGCGGAGAAGTCCAGCCCCGTGGCCTCGCGGGCGGCGGCAAGGAACTTCTTTGCGTCGAGCCCCTTCGTCTGGCGACCCAGAACCTCTTGGGAGCGGTTGAACTGGAGCAGGCGGCGGAAGGCTTCCGTCGTGCCCTGGTAGGCGGGGGCCTTGCCGACGGAGTCCTCACTGCCGACCCCGTTGAGCTGCATGCCTCCCGTGGCGTGGTCGGCCGTGATGATGAGCAACGTGTCCGGGTGGGACTCGATGAACTTGAGCGCCGTGCCGATGGCGGCGTCGAAGGCGACCTGGTCGAGGATGGCGCCGACCGGGTCGTTGCCATGGCAGGCGTGGTCGATGCGGGCGCCTTCGACCATGAGGAAGAAACCGTCCGGCCCGGCGGAGAGACGGCGCAGGGCCGCGTCGGTCATCTCGGCGAGCGTGGGCGTCTGGGCGCCGACTGCGGGGTCATTGAGCCGGTCGACCTCGAAGGGCACGTGGCTCTTAGAGAACAGCCCGAGCGCGGGCGAATCGCCTTTCCAGCCGAGCAGTTCCTGGCGCGACTTCAGGTGCGCGTAGCCCGCCTTGCGGTAGTCCGCCGTCAGGTCGTCGGAGAAATAGTCCGTGCCGCCGCCGAGGACGACGTCGACCCCGCGCTCGAGATACTGCGGCGCGATGCCCTTCTGATCCGAGCGCATCTTGATCGTGGCGACGAAGCCCGCGGGCGTCGCATGCGTCACCGTGGCGGTCGTGACCAAGCCCGTGCGGCGACCCGAGGCCTTCATCTTCTGCAGCAGTGTGGTCGGACGGCGGCCGTCCGGCGTGACGTTGATGACTCCGTTGGTGATGCGTTCGCCGATGCCCCAGCAGGAGGCCGCGGCGGCGGAGTCCGTGACCATGCTGTTGGCCGAGGCCGTCTCGCAGAGCCCGCGGACCACCGGCAGCTCACGGTACATCCCCGGCCAGCGGGCGGAGGCGCCCTTCGTGAAGCTCAGCCAGGCGTCGGCCAGCCCGAGCGTCGAGAGGCCCATGCCGTCCGAGACCATGAAGATGACGTTCTTGGCACCTCCCTGGCCGGCGTTGGCGGAGGCGGAGCGCGTCTCCGCGCCGAGGGCGCGGGCGGCGCCGGCACCGAGCACGGCGGAGCCGAGGCCGGCCAGACGGAGGAAATCGCGGCGGGAGGTGCGTGGGGAAGACATACCCCTTCCCTACTTACGGACGGCCCCGGCGGGCAAACCGGAATTCACCCGGCCCGGTGACGGGCAGGTGAAATCAGCCCTTGGCGGCGGGCGGCTGGGCGGCGGGCACGTGGGCCTTGAGACGCCGTTCGCGGACCTCAGCGGAGACCAGCCCGATGAATTCCTCAAGCGTGCGGTTGCCCTCAAAGGACTTGTCGGCGCGGGAGCGCACGTTGACCTGGCCGGCCTCCTTCTCCTTGGCGCCCAGCACCAGCATGTGCGGGACCTTGGAGAGCTCCGCGCGGCGGATCTTGGCGCCGAGCTTGTCAGATGAGCCGTCGGACGTGGCGCGGATGCCGGCGGCGACGAGCCGGGCGACCGCGGCGTCTGCGTCGGCGTTGAGGTCGTCATTGAGCGGAATGACCCGCACCTGTTCCGGCGAGAGCCAGGTCGGGAAGTCGCCCGCGAAGTGCTCGATGAGGATGCCCACGAAGCGCTCCATCGAACCGAACGGCGCGCGGTGGATCATCACCGGCCGGTGCGGACGGTTGTCCGGGCCGACGTAGGAGAGGTCGAAACGCTCGGGCAGATTGAAGTCCACCTGCACCGTGCCCAGCTGCCATTCGCGTCCGATCACGTCACGCACCACGAAATCAATCTTCGGTCCGTAGAAAGCGGCCTCACCGGCCTCCTCCGTGAACTTGACCCCCAGCGTGGCGGCGGCGGCGCGGCAGGCGGCCTCGGCCTTGTCCCAGTTCTCCTGGGCGCCCGTGTACTTCTGCGAATCCGGGTCGCGAAGACCGACGCGCACGCGGTAATCCGAGAGACCCAGCGTGCTGAGCACCACCTTGACCAGCTCCAGGCAGCCGAGGACCTCGCCGAGCACCTGGTCCTCCGTGCAGAAGAGGTGGGCGTCGTCCTGCGTGAAACCGCGGACGCGCGTCATCCCGTTGAGCTCGCCGGACTGCTCCCAGCGGTAGACCGTGCCGAACTCGGCGAGGCGCACCGGCAGATCGCGGTAGGAATGGGGCTGGGAGGCGAAGATGCGGATGTGGTGCGGGCAGTTCATCGGCTTCAGCAGGAAGCCCTGGACCGTGCCTTCCGAGAGACGGTTCATGAGTTCGCCGCAGCTGCAGCCCTCCTTGGCGAGCAGTTCCATGGCCTCGCGTTCCACCAGCGGCGGGAACTGCGCGTCCTTGTAATAGGGGAAGTGTCCCGACGTGCGGTAGAGGTCGAGATTGCCGATGTGCGGTGTGAAGACCTGCTTGTAGCCCGTGCGGAAGAGGTGTTCCGAGATGAAGTCCTGGAGCTGCTGACGGACCACCGCGCCGTTGGGCGTCCAGAGGATGAGCCCCTGGCCGACCTTCTCGTCGATGTGGAAGAGCTTCAGCTCCTTGCCCAGCCGCCGGTGGTCGCGCTTCTTGGCCTCCTCGGCGCGGGCGAGCGCCTGCTCGAGCTCGTCCTTGGTCGGATAGGCCGTGCCGTAGATGCGCTGCAGCTGGCGGTTCTTCTCATCCCCGCGGTGGTAGGCTCCGGCCACGTGGAGCAGCTTGAACGCCTTGACCTGGGACGTGTAGCGCACGTGCGAGCCCGCGCAGAGATCGAGGAAGTCACCGTTGCGGTAGAACGAGATCTGTTCGCCGGCGGGGATGTCGGCGAGACGGCCCGGCTTGTAGCGCGTCTGGCCCGTCTCGGCGATGAGCCGTTCGGCCTCCTCGCGGGAGCACTCCATCCGTTCGAACTTCTGGTTCTCCTTGGAGATGCGGCGCATCTCCTCCTCGATCTTGACCAGGTCCTCGGCCGTGAACGCGTGGTCCAGGTCGAAGTCGTAGTAGAACCCCTGTTCCGTGGGCGGGCCGATGTCCAGCTGGGCCTGGGGGAAGAGCCGGCGCACCGCGGCGCCGAGCATGTGGGCGGCCGAGTGGCGGAGCTCCTCGAGGGGGGTCATCTGGGGCCGGTAGGACATGACGTGGGAAAGGAGCCCTTTCGCTAGGGACTCGTCCGCCTCAGGGCAAGGACGGAGGCGGTCAGGCCTTCTTCAGGGCGTAGCCGTCCTTGCGGTCGACCATCGTCCAGCCGAGCACCGTGAGCTCCTGCCGCAGCCGGTCGGCCGCGGCGAAGTCCTTGGCCTGCTTGGCGGCCCAGCGGCGGGCGCCCAGATCGGCGACCGCGGCGGGGACCTCGTCGGCCTTGCGTTCCTGGAAGAGCGTGAGCCCCAGCGTCCAGAGGATGCGGGCCAGACCGCAGACATCCTGACGGGCCTGCGCGGCCGTCAGTTCGTCCTTCGAGCCGGCGACCGCAAAGACCTGACCCAGGCAGCCCGGGACATTGAGGTCCTGGCAGAGCGCCTCCCAGGCGGGCGCGAACCGTCCCCACGTGGCGGCGGTCTCACGGACCGCCGGCGGGGCGAACTCCGCGCGCGTGAATCCGGCGGCCTGCAGCAGCCGGTCGGCGAAACGCTCCAGCTTGCCGAGCGCGCTGCGGGCGTTCTCGAGGCCGGCGAACGTGAAGTTGAGCGGCGTGCGGTAATGGCCGGCGATGAGCGCGTAGCGGACCTCCGTCGGCGTGAAGCCCTTCTCAACCAGCTCGTCGACCGTGAAGAGGTTGCCCTTTTTCTTGGACATCTTGTCGCCCTCAATCATCAGGTGGGCGCTGTGGAACCAATGGGCGGCGAAGCCCTTCACGCCGGTGGCGCATTCGGACTGGGCGATCTCGTTATCGTGATGCGGGAAGCAGAGGTCGATGCCGCCGCCGTGCAAGTCGAACGTGGCGCCGAGGTGGGCGAGCGACATCGCCGAGCACTCGATATGCCAGCCCGGGCGGCCGTCGCCCCAAGGGCTCCTCCAACGGTTGGCGCCGTCTTTAGGCGACCAGGCCTTCCAGAGCGCAAAGTCTCTGATCGACTCACGGTCGTATTCGTCGGCGTCATTGGCCTCCCCCGCGCTGTTCGTGGACTGCGAGCGCAGTTGCGTGGCGTCGATGCGGCTGAGCTTCCCGTAGTCGGCGCAGGTGCAGACCTTGAAGTAGACGGAGCCGTCGGCGGCCGCGTAGGCGTGACCCCGGTCGACCAGCGCGCGAATCATGTCCACCTGCTGGGGGATGTGGGCGACCGCGGAGGGCTCCACGTGGGGGCGGAGCAGCCCGAGCGCGTCGCAGTCGCGGTGGAATTTTTCCGTCCAGCCCTGCGTGAATTCCGCGAGCGGCCTGCACGCCTTGACCGAGCCGCAGATCGTCTTGTCGTCGACGTCCGTGATGTTGCGCACGTGTCGGACCGGGAGTCCGTCCGTCTCGAGCGCGCGGCGCAGCACATCCTGCAGAATGAAGGTGCGGAAATTGCCGATGTGGGCCGGCCCGTAGACCGTGGGTCCGCAGCAGTACATCCCGAAGACCTTGCTGTCCGGGCGGAGCAGCAGCGGCCGCGTCTCGCGGGACATGGTGTCGTGGAGAAAGATCGGCATCGCCCCTGCTTACAGGAAGCCGACCCAGCCAAGCGAGAGGAAACAGCCTTCAGCGGGCGCTGACGCTCACCCAGTCGACCAGCAGCCGGGCCGGCGGGAACGCCTTGGAGCCGTCGGGCGGGCCGGCGAAGCCGCCGCCCACCGCAACATTGAGCACCAGGTGGAACGGCTGGTCATACGGCGCGGGGAAAGGTCCGCCGGAGGAGTGCCACTCCTTGAGCTCGTGGACCATCGTGTCGTCGACGTACCAGCGAAACGCGTCCTTCTCCCACTCCACCGCAAACCGGTGGAAGTCCTGCGTGAAGTCGCCCTTGGGCAGCTTCCACACCTTCGTCGTGCTGCGGTGGTGCGGCCAGGATCCCCCGAAGTGCAGCGTCGTGTGGACCGTGTCCGGCTCCTGGCCCTTGAACTCCATGATGTCGATCTCGCCCGAGGCGGCCCACATCCCGTAGTTCTCACGCGAGGGCAGCATCCAGAAGGCAGGCCAGACCCCGCGGCCGCCGGGCAGCTTAGCCGACATCTCGAACCGGCCGTGGAGCCATTCCGCGCGACGCTTCGTGCGGATGCGGGCGGAGGAGTATTCCTTGACCGTGCCGGCGACATTGACCGCCTCCCGGCGCGCCTCGATGACCAGCCGTCCGTCCTCGACGCGCAGGTTCTCCGGGCGGTCGAGGTAGTATTGCAGCTCGTTGTTGCCGCCCCCGTGGCCGTTCTCCTCCGCCGTCCATTTCGTCCAGTCGAGGTCCTTGCCGTTGAAGTCGTCGCGCCAGACCTCCTTCCAGCCGGCGGCGGCGAGCGGGGCGGACAGCAGGGCCAGCAGGAGGGGGTGGCGCATGCGGTGACTCTGACCGCAATAGACGGGGCTTCCAGCCTGATGACGCAGAAACGGCTTCCGCCCCGGCCCCAGCGGTGGCAGGATGCCCCTCCCCACCCTTCCCACACCCATGAGAATCGGAACCAAGTCCCTCCACGCCGGCCAGAAGCCCGACCCCGCGACCGGATCGCGGGCCGTGCCCATCTACCAGACCACCAGCTACCAGTTCCGCGACTCCGAGCACGCCGCGAACCTCTTCGCCCTAAAGGAACTCGGCAACATCTACACCCGGATCATGAATCCGACGACCGACGTGCTGGAGCAGCGCGTCGCGGCCCTCGAGGGTGGCAGCGGGGCCCTCGCCCACGCCTCCGGCCAGGCGGCGATCACCGCGGCCATCCTGAACATCGCCGGCGCCGGCGACCACATCGTGTCCGTCTCCCAGCTCTACGGCGGCACCTACAACCTCTTCCATTACACCCTGCCCAAGCTCGGCATCGAGGTGTCTTTCGTGGACGGCGACGACCCCGAGAACTTCCGCAAGGCCATGAAGAAGAATACCAAGGCCTTCTACGGCGAGGGCCTGGGTAATCCCCGTCTCAACATCTTCCCCTTCGCCGAAGTCGGCCGCATCGCGAAGGAAGTCGGCGTGCCCCTGATCATCGACAACACCGCCCTCTCCCCGTATCTCAACCGCCCCTTGGAGCACGGCGCCAACGTCGTCGTCCATTCCGCGACCAAGCACATCGGCGGCCACGGCACCTCCATCGGCGGCATCGTCGTCGACGGCGGCAACTTCGACTGGGGCAACGGGAAGTTCCCCGGCTTCACCGAGCCCGACCCCTCCTACCACGGCCTGCCGCACTGGGAGGCCTTCAAGGCCTTCCCGCCCGCGGGCGGGGCCAACGTGGCCTTCATCCTGAAGATGCGCCTGCAGTTCCTGCGCGACGTCGGCAGCTGCCTCTCGCCCTTCAACGCCTTCCTGCTCCTGCAGGGCCTCGAGACCCTGCACCTCCGCATGGAGCGTCATTGCGCCAACGCCCTCAAAGTCGCGCAGTACCTCGAATCGCACCCCAAGGTGAAGTGGACGAACTATCCTGGCCTCAAGTCCTCGAAGTATCACGACCTTGCGAAGAAGTACCTCACCGGCGGCTTCGGCGCCTTGGTCGGCTTCGGCCTGAAGTCCGGCCTCGAAGGCGGGCGCAAGTTCATCGATTCCCTCGCCCTGCACAGCCACGTGGCGAACATCGGCGACGCCCGGTCCCTGGCGATCCATCCCGCGTCCACCACCCACTCGCAGCTCAGCGCCGAGGAGCGTCAGGCCGCGGGCGTGACCGACGACTACGTGCGCCTCTCCGTGGGCATCGAGGACGTCGAGGACATCATCGCCGACCTCGAGCAGGCCCTGGCGAAGGCCTGAGCGCAGGCCATCCGGCGTGACAGGGGCGGGCCTCCGGGCCCGCCCTTTCCGTTTCAGACCGCGGCGCCGGAGGGCGAGACGTCGTGGTAGTCAAGGAAGGCCGCCGCCCCTTCATCGCCCATGTAGGCGGCGAGCAGCCGAGGATCCGTGCGGGTCAGGTCGACCACGATGAGTCCGTCGAGGCACCCGCCGAAGCCGGGGTCGACATTGAAGGAGATGATGCGCCCGTTGAGCTTCAGGTAGTGCTTGAGCAGGACCGGGACCGGCTTGGCGTCCGGCTCAAGGTCGCTCACCAGGCCCGACACGTGCTCCAGGTCGAAGGCGCAGCGTTGCAGGACTTCCAGGTCGGCGTCCTTGAGGCTCATCGAGCGAGGCGGGCTCTTGGCCCGGACCAGCGGCGCCAGATCATCCGCGGTGCGATTATGGCGCAGGTAGGCCAGCATGAGGTCACGCGAGGCCTGGCCGTACTCGGGATTGATGCTTACCGGACCGAACAGCAGGTGATAGCGGGGAAACCGGACCACGTAGCGCCCGATGCCACGCCAGAGCAGCGGAAGACTGGCGGCCTTGCGCTGGTATTCCGCACGGATGAAGGAACGCCCCATTTCCAGAGCCGGATCCATGCGACGGAAGAAGTCGCCCTTGAAATCGAAGAGCGTCGACGTGTAGAGCCCCCGCTTGCCACGCACCGGAAGGATCCGGTCCGTGGGGCCCAGCCGGTAGCCGCCGACCACCGCGGAGGCCCGGTCATCCCAGAGTACAATCTGGTCATACCAGGCGTCATAGGCGTCCAGATCGCATGCGAGTCCCGTGCCCTCCGAGACCGCCCGGAACGTGGCCTCACGCAGCCGTCCGACCTCCCGGAGCGTATGGGGCAGGTCGGATCCGAGGAAACGGTAGACCTTGAAGTCACCACTCGTCAGCAGCAGATCTTCCGCGGGAAGGCTTTCCAGTTCGGCCCGCAGCAACGCGGCAGCCACCGGCTGGATGAGATCAGCGTGCGCCGCGCGGGGCGTCGTAGCGGCAGGGCGATCGTCGCGCGAAGGCAGCAGCTCGCAGCGCAGCCGCAGGAACTGCGTGGCCTCGTCATCATCCGGATGCACGTCCAGTCCGGAGGGGGCCACGGGCGAGGCGCAACGGACGCGGATCTGGCGGTCCTTGGGCCGCATGAACTCGCGGATGAGGAGGGGCGTGCGAAGCGAGGGGTGAAGCAGACCGGCGGCTTGGAAGAGGCCCGAATTACCACCCGACAGGTGCAAGGGGAGTACCGTGGCCTTTGTGCGGCGGGCGATGCGCACCATGCCGGCCGACCAAAGGGACTCCGTGATGCCGTCGCGGAACCACCGGGCGGCGGCCACTTCGCCGGCCGGGAAGGCGAGCACGCAGCCGCCGGCGCGAAGGTGCGAGAGGATGCGGCGGACCCCCTCCAGATTGGATGCGTCGGACGTGCCATGTTCGAACGGATTGACCTCGATGAGCCAGGGGCGGAGTCCTGAGATTCTGGATAGGAACCGATTGCCCACCACCAGGGCGTCGGGCCGGGCGCGCAGGAGGAAGTCCATCGCCACGAGACCGTCGGTCAGACCATGCGGGTGATTGGCGACCACCAGCAGCGGGCCTGACCTCGGGACGCGGGCCAGACACCCGTCGGTCCAGCAGCTCGCGATGCCGGCGCGTTCGAGCGCGGCCTTGAAGTAGTCAGGTCGGCCGGAGGCGTCGAGACCCCGCAGATAATCGTCGAATTCACTGGTCCGGAGGAGCAGGTCGAGGACGGGGGCGACGGACGCGAAAGGACCAAGCCGATTCCGCAACTCATCATGGCACCCCTTCGATGAAGCACCGCCCATGAACCCATCCTGCGACGGGAACGTTACCTTCCGTGGTGCAGAAGGAAACGAATCTGCGACAATCAGAACCCGAAGAAAGCCCGTGCGTTGCGCGTCGAGACCTCGGCGACCTCGTCGGCCGGCAGTCCGAGCACTTCGCCGGCGAGCGTGGCAATCTCCGGGAGCGTGGCGGGCGTGTTCTCCTTGCCGCGGACCGACTGGGGCGCGAGGTAGGGCGAATCCGTCTCGAGCATCAGCCGGGCGAGTCCCTGGGCCTTGAGCGCCTTGCGGACCAGGGGGGCCTTCGGGTAGGTCACCGTTCCCGTGAACGACCCCCTGCCCCCGCGACGGTTGAGTTCGCGGATCTGGTCGGGTCCGCCGGCGAAGCAGTGAAAGACCACCTTGGACCATGACACGCCTGAGGCGTCGATGAGCCGCACGCAGTCCGCGAAGGCGGCGCGCGTGTGGACGACCACCGGGCAGCCGAACTGGCGGGCGAGGGCGAGCTGGCGAGCGAACGCCTCCTCCTGCCATGCCTTGACGCGGGAGGCCTCGGCGGCGTCCTCCGGCAGACGGAAGTGGTCGAGCCCAATCTCCCCGAGCGCGACCGGCTCCGTCGCATCGGCGAAGAACGGGGAGAGCGCGGTCACCTTATCCTCCCAGCCTTCGTCGACGTGGCAGGGGTGGAGCCCGACCGTGTGTCGGAAGAAGTCCGGGTGCGCTGCGGCGAGGTCACGGTATTCCGCCCAGTCGTCGAGGTCCGTGCCGATGGCGACCGCGGCTTCGACCCCTGCGGCGCGCGAAGCGGCGATCCAAGGCCCGATGCGGCCCTCTCGGAGCGCCGTGGCCGGATGGCAATGGGAGTCGAGCAGGCGCACGGAGCCATTACGCCGTCGGCCGCATGGGGCGCAAGCGCCGTCGCCTTGCCAAGCGCGGCGGGCGTCCCACCCTGCCCTGCATGCGACATTGGCTGATGAAGTCGGAGCCCGACGAATTCTCCTTCCAGGAGCTGAGGCGTCGCGGACGTGAGCCCTGGACCGGCGTGCGTAACTACCAGGCCCGGAACTTCCTGCGCGCGTGCCAGGTGGGCGACACCGTCCTCTTCTACCACTCCAACTGCGCCGAGCCCGGAGTCGTGGGGCTCGCCGCCGTCTCCAAGTCCGCCTGGCCCGACCCCACCCAGTTCGATCCCAAGTCCGACTATTACGACCCCAAGTCGAAGCGCGAGGACCCCCGCTGGAGCTGCGTCGAGGTGAAGCACCTGCGGGACTTCCCGCGCGTCGTGACCCTGGCCGACCTCAGATCCCATGTCGCCCTGCGGGGCATGCTGATCCTGAGGCCCGGCAATCGGCTCTCCGTCACGCCCGTGACCACATCGGAGGCTAGGGCCGTGGAGACCTTGGCGCGTCGTTGAAACGCGCTCAGCCGTGCCGGTGAGGCTGTCCGCCGTGGGCGGCGTGACCATGGCTTTGGGCAGGAGGGTGGACCCGGGGTGAGCACTCCATCAGCCACCAGACCGCGGCGGCCATTGCGCCCGCGCTGCCGAAGCGAAGCGCCATCACCGGGAACGACCCCATCGCGACCGCCCAGCCCTCGCGTGTCCACTGCGTCGTGAACTCCATGACCAGGAAGATAAGCGTCCACTTTACGAACACCTGCCGCGTGCGCCTCGGCCGGGGGTCCGTGCGGAGCAGGAAGAGGCAGAGCCCGAAGAAGGGCAGCAGCAGGAACCAGCCGTTCGTCTGCATGTCGAGCAGCGTGCCGTCCAGGGCGGCCTTAACCGACGTACCCTTCTCCGTGTGGGAGCGGAGCAGCAGCGCCGTCCCCACCGCGAAGGTGACCAACTGCAACTGCAGGAAGAGCTGGGCCCGGCGCGGCAGCCTCAACGTACGGAACAGGCCCATGAAGCGAATCTGCCGCAACCAGCCCGCGGGCGCAAGCCCCGTCAGACCTCCGGATCCTGCGGCAGGAAGAGCGCGAGCACGGCGGCGGGCAGGAACAGGAACGAGGCGTAGAGCAGCACCGCGCTGAAGTCCGACGGCTTGGCGAAGATCCCGAAGAACACCGTCCCGGCGGCGGCGAAGACCCGGCCGATGTTGTAACTGAAGCCAGCCCCCGTCGTGCGCAGCAGTGTCGGGAAGAGCGGCGGCAGCGCCATCGTGAACAGTCCAAACACCCCTTGGCAGAAGCCGACGCCCGCGTAGAGCCACAGCGTCGTTTCCAGCCCCCAGGGCCGGGCGAACGTGAGCCCCATCAGGGCGAAGTAGGTGAGGAAGAACGCACCCAGCGCCCGAGCGTAGCCGAAGCGACGCGCCGCCCAGCCCGAGGCGAAGTTGCCGAGCACCGAGGCGGCAATCACGCAGAAGAGCGCCTTGGCCGTGACCGCGGCTTGGGCGGAGGCCACGGCCGGCACCTCGGGATGCGTGCGGATGAAGGCCTGCTGCCAGAACATGAAGCACCAGTGCCCCGTGAGCGAAATGGCGCAGAGCGCGGAGGCGAGCAGCGTTGTCCCGCGGCTGCCCGCGGAGAACAGCGCGGAGAACGGCGGCGCTTCGCGGCGCCCCTGGGCGGACTTCCACTCGTCCGTCTCTGGCACCTCCTTGCGGATCCAGAGCGTGACGAAGGCGGGCAGCACCCCGATGACGAAGACCCAGCGCGGCTCATAGCCGGGTGCCATGCGGAGCAGCTCGACCGAAAGGATGGCGGCCAGGATGCCGAAATTAACCGCGCACTGCAGGACCGCGGCGATCCAGGGACGCCACTTCTTGGGCCACGTCTCGGAGAGCAGCGAGGCGCCCACCGCCCATTCGCCGCCGATGCCGAGCGCGGCGAGGAAGCGGAACACCATTAAGTGCCACCAGTTCTGGGCGAAGAAGGACAGCCCCGTGAAGAGCGCGTAGGTAAGGATTGTGAGGACCAGCGCGCGGCTGCGGCCGAGCCGGTCGCCGATGACCCCGAAGAAGGCGCCGCCGAGGGCCCAGCCGAGCAGGAACGCGGCCTGGATGACCGAGCCGTAGCGGGCGACGGAGGGGTCGCTTTCCGGCACCACCAGCAGCTGGGCCACGAAGACCGTGGCGACGAGCGTGTAAAGGTGCAGGTCGAGCCCGTCGAAAAACCAGCCGAGCCAGGCGGCGAGGCCCGACTTGCGCTGGTGCGAAGTGAGCTCGCTCAGCTTCGTCGCTTCAGACGATGCCTGCGTCATCGGTCAGTCCGCGCCAGGGCGCTCACTGCTTGGCGGCCTTTTTCTTGGCGGCAGCCTTGGCCTTCGGGGGAGGCGTGGGCGTGTAGGGCTGGTTGGTCATTGCGCCCGGGGCGACCTTGAGGAGATTGGGGGAGAGGTCGGGGGCCTTGGCGTCGCCGAGGGCCCACTTCAGACCGCCCGTGAGAATCTGACGGAACGTCGCGTTGGTCCAAACGTCGTCGCGGTGGCCCATGGCGGTGTAGAACACCCTGCCCTTGCCCTCCTGACGGGCCCAGCAGTTGGGGAACGGCGGGCGCTTGTAGTCATCGCCTTCGAGGGGCGGGTCATTGAAGACCGTGAGCACGTGGATGTCGGGGCGGAAGTCCTTGAGCGTGTACCATTCCTCCATGAACGAGAACGAATCCCCCAGCCCGGCGAAGCCCGGAAACGTCGGATCCACGATGCGGTTGACCCCGACCTGCTGCTTGCCGTGGCGGATGAACTCCGCGCCGAGGAAGCAGACGTAGGGATCGGCTTTGTCGCCGTGGTTGCGGAAGCGCTCGGGCCCCTTCTGCGACTCGTTGCCCGTGTGGAACGTGTCGGAGGCGGAGTGCGTGCCGACGAAGCCCTTGCCGCCGCGCACGAAGTCGAAGATTGCCTGCTTGCCCGAGGCGGTCATGGGCGGATTGCCGTCCGTGCCAGGCTCGAGCAGGTTGCCCGTAGTGTAGAACATTAGGGCGTCGAACTGCGCGAGGTATTCCGGGGAGAACTTCGAGCCGTCTTTGGAGAAGACGAACGTGATGCCGTTGGCGGCGCCGAGCTCGGTGAGCTGCTTCTCGGCGAAGCTGGGCTGGCCCTTCTTCCAGGAGATGACCTCGTGCTCGTAGCCGGAGGACTTGGTGAAGAAGAGTACCTTGCGGGCGGGGGTCTCGGCCGCGAGCGCGACGGCGCAGAGGGCGAGCGGCAGGAGACGGGAGATCATGGGGGTGACCGATTGAGCCCCGGCGCCGCCGGACGGGCAAGCGCCTTCGGTCAGGCCGGGAACGAGCGGCGGGCGGGCGGAAGCTCGCGCCTCACCTCTTCCACCCGCAGCCCGAAGCCGGGGCCGGCGAGCGTGCCGCCGTCAATCATCCCTTCGCGTCGACGGTAGAGCCCCGGGTGGACCGCGGCTTCAGGAGCGGAAGCCTCCGGATAGAACTGCATCGAATTCGTCTCCACCCCGGCGATTGTCGGCGCGTGCGCCGCGAGGAGCAGGTGCGTCATCTGCGCGACCATCGGATTCGTGAGGTCCTGCACCATCAGGCTCATACCATGGGCCCGGGCCCAGCAGAGACTGAGCAGTGCGCCAGTCTGCGTCTTGCAGGTCTTGAGCGCCACGCCCGTCCAGCCCAGCTCGCGTCCCAGCCGTACCAGCCGCCAGTCGTGGGCACTTTCGTCGAGGAAAAGCGGCGTGCGCGCGCTGACCGTATGGACGTCGATCGGATGGTCCTCGAGCTCGTAGGGGAAAGGCTGCTCCACGTAGCTCAGGCGTTCCCAGAGCGCGGGCAGGTCGGCCTTCACGCGGTCAAGGACGCCCGTGACGTAGGCCGGATCCGTCACCGTGCAGTTGAAGTCCGCCGTGAAGAGCCGGACCCCGAGCGGCAGGCCCACCTCGGCGACCTTGCGCAGACGTTGGAAGTCCCATTCCGCGTCATCGCCGCGCAGCTTCACCTTAAGCGCGAGCAGGCCGTCGCGACGGATCCACTCGTCGAGCGAGACCGGGTAGCCGTCGACCGGATCCGCTCCCGCGGAGTCCGCGGCGGTCAGATGGTCGAGCCCGCCCACCAGGTGCCAGGCGAGCAGGCGCATCTCGGCCTGCGGACGGAAGAAGTCGGCCGGGTGGCGTCCGGCGAACGACACCTCCGGGGCGTCGGCGGCCGGCTGCACGTAGGCGGACAGGTCGCGGTTCATCCAGGGCGTACGGTAGGTCAGGTAGGTCGGCGTGCCGTTGACCCGTCCGTAGGCGTCATGCAGAGCTAGGTCGAAGGCCGAGGCGCAGACCAGGGCGGCGAGCGTGGGTATGCGCACCCCGCGAGGCAGCGTCGCGTTGAAGGCTTCGCGCAGCTTAGGCAACACCGCCTCCAGGAAGTCATGGCCAATCTCCATCGCGTGTCCCGAGCCCGGGAACTGCGCGTAGGCATCCGTCAGCATGTCGCAGAACTCCTCCAGCGCGCGACGGCGCACCTCGTAGGGTACCGTGCCGGAGGGCCACACCCACTGCACGCTCAGCGGCGTCTCGCCCCAACCTTCGGCGCGGGAGCCGTCGGCGCGGGAGACCGTGAGCGCGACCCGGCAGCAGGAGACCGAGGTCACCGTCTCCGTGCCGAACTTGAGCGGCACGCGCGTGCGGACCGGCAGCGCGTGCCAGCGTACCGCGCGGATGCGGACGTCGTGCGGATTGGACATCGCTCAGTCCTCCAGCGGACGGCCCGAAGTCTCCTTGGCGAGGAGCGCCGCGAAGAGCCCGAGCCCGTAGACCAGCGTCACCGTCGCGGCAGCCTGCTGGTAGCCGCCGAGCGTCTCGACCAGCTTACCCGAGAAGATCACGAACGGGATGGCTACGATGCGGCCCGTGTTGAAGCAGATGCCCTGCCCCGTCGCGCGGATGCGCGTCGGGAAGAGCTCGGGCAGGTAGAGCGGGAAGAAGCCGAAGAAGGCCGTCGAGGTCAGCCCGAGCGTGAAGATTTTGAGCAGCATCAGCGGGCCCCACTCGGCCGGCGTGCGGTACAGCCAGAGACAGGTCAGCAGCGCGAGACCGCAGAGCAGCTGATAGCCCGTGCGTCGGGAGAAGCGGGCCAGCAGCACCGGAGCCAGGTAGGTGCTGATGCAGGCTCCCACCGAGAGCACCACCATCGCGTAGGCCTTGGCGCGGGGATTGGACGGACCGGCGAGCGAATCCACCCAGAGACTGACCCACTGGACCGCGCCCCAGGTGGCGATGAAGACGATTGATGTGAGCAGGATGGCCGCGAGCGTGGAGCGGAGGAGTCCGCCGCCGAAGACCTCGCCGATCTTGGAACGCCCCGTGGGCGCGGCGGCCTCGGCCTGCGCCGCCTGCTTCCAGCGTTCCGATTCTGGCACGAACAGACGCACCAGCAGCGTGAGGAGCGCGGGCGCGGCGCTGATGAGGAAGTGCGTGCGCCAGGTGTCGCCCGTCGCCGGGTAGAGCAGCCCAACCACGCCGACCAGCACAAAACCCGCATTGGCGGCCATGCCGATCGCCCCGGCCATCTTGGAGCGGTGACGCTCCGGCCAGACCTCCATCACCAGGGCCACGCCGAGGGCCCATTCTCCGCCCATGCCGAGCGAGGCCAGGAAGCGGAGCACTAGGAAGTGCCACGGCTCGTGCGCGAAGTAGCACAGACCGCTGAAGAGCGAGTAGAAGAGGATGCTGAGCGACATCGCGCGCACCCGGCCAACGCGGTCGCCCAGCCAGCCGAATGCGGCACCACCCAGCGCGGCGCCCAGCAGGTAGGCGGACGTGATGAGCCCCATCCAGTCTCCGACCCAGCCCTTGGCCGCCTGGGCGCCGAGGGCGACGACGTCGGAGGGCACCATGCTGTTGAGCGCTGGGCTGGCCAGCATCGGGAAGATTCCCTGCTCGAATCCGTCCATCATCCAACCGAGGAACCCGGCCAGCAGGGTCATCTGCATGGCGCTCGTGACGGTGGACTTATCGGAGGCCTGCATAGGATTGGGAGCCATTCTTCTGAGGGCATTCCGGAGGCCCTTCAAGGAGCGTTTTCCCCGCGTTCACCCCAGCAGGCTCAGGAAGGCTTCCGCCGCAGCTGAAGCCAACCCTCTCCGTCGCAGCACCACCACCGTGCGGCGCACCGGCCGACCCGAGATTCGGAGCGTACGGCAACCGGTTCCCGTGCGGGCCGCCGCCATCTCGGGCAGCAGCGACACCCCGAGTCCGGCGGCGACCAGCGAGCCGACCGTGCCGAGGTCGCCGCTCTCACACACGACGCGCGGCTCGAAGCCCGCGCGACGGCAGGCCTCGAAGGCCGTCTCCCGCACCCTGCCGCGGTAGGTGACGAAGCCCTCATCTCGGAGCGAGGCCAAAGTGACCTGACCCTTGGTCGCCGCGGCGTGCGCGCAAGGCACCAGTGCGACGAAGTCCTCCTCGACCAACGCGCGGGACTCCAGACCGCGGGGCCGGTTGGCCGATTGCACCAGCGCCAGTTCGACGGAGCCCGACTCGACCCAGCCCACGCACTGCTCCGAAGTGCCTTCGAGGACCGCGAGGTCCACCTCGCTGTGGGCGCGGCGGAAGCCGGCGACCGCGCGCGGCAGCAGGCAGGCCGCGGCCGAGGGGATGGAGGCGACCATCAGCCGGCCGCCGCGCAGGCCCGCCAGATCACGCACCGCCCGGCGGGCGCCCTCGGCGGCGACCAGGAGCGATTCCGCATGACGGAGCAGCAGCGTGCCCGCGGCAGTGGGCACCGTTTCCCGTCTCCCGCGGGAGAAGAGCGACGTCCCCATCTCTTCCTCCAGCCGACGCATCTGTTCGCTGAGGGCGGCGGGCGCCAAACGCAGCCGGGCGGCCGCGCGGGCGAAGCTCCGCTGACGGCAGGCTTCGGCGAAATATTCCAGTTGGTAGATGTCCATTCGTTTTTTTCGAATCATAACGACTTAAACTCCTGTTTTTCAAGCGATGACTTCCCTGCTATCATCATAACCATGATCACCCGGCCCGAGGAACTGCGTCCCGACACCCCCTGGAGCGAGACCGTCTGGGCCTGGACCCCGGAGGAGGCGATGGTCGACCACCGCACGCGCTCACGCCTGTGCGCCGCCGCCCTTTTGCCCTTCCGCGACCGCAAGCCCGACTGGGACGGCTTCGTCGCCGCCCTGGCTTGGAGCTACGCCGCGGCCAAGCGGCACGGCGTCGAGCTCGTGCCCGTGCTGAACGCCGACACCGGATACATCTTCGACCTGGACGACGCCCTGTACGCGGAGGTCCTGCGGCGCTTCCGCGCGGCCTTTCCGGGACGGCCATTCGTAGCGGGCGTGACCGCGCGGGGCGCCGAGCGCGACGCCGAGTTCAGACCCGAGCGCTACCGCGTCTTGATGGATATCGTGCAGGCTCACGAGGACTGCGAGGTCATGATCATGACCTCCAAGGGCCTGAACTCCCTCGACCCCGAGCGGCGCCGTGACGGCTACTACCGCATCGCCGAGTGGCTGATCCGCCCCGGCATCGTGCACGCCCTCGAGCCCTCCTTCGTGCCGTGGGCCACGCCTTACGGCCCCTGGCTCCTGTGGCAGCTGGCCACCCACCCCAAATTCATCGGCGGCAAGATCAGCACCCTGGATGAGCCCCACTTCCTCTACTGGGCCGCGATGTGCCGCGACCTCCGGCCCGACTTCGCACCGCACAGCGGGGACGACTTCGGGATCGCGACCGCCATCCGCGTCGGACGTCCCCTGCTCATCGGGGCGGCCAGCAGCGCCGCGCCGCTCATCTGCGCGGCCAAGGATCTGTGGCTGCATGACGACGTCCCGGGCAAGCGCGCCGTGACCGGCCGCGGCCCGGGCCATTTCGACACCCGCGTCTACAAACTCTTCGAGGCCTTCCAGTCCCTCGAGGACCAAGTCTTCCGCCTCAACGCCCGCGGCAGCGCCGCGGCCTACAAGCACAGCACCGCCCACGTCCTGCACGCCCTGGGCGTGATTGCCTCCCCCGAGCCGCATCCCGACTGCAAGGACGTGCGCGGGCCTGACGAGGCCGCCCGCATGACCGAGGCGCTCCTGCGCGCCCGCCGCGTCGCCGAGCGACTCGGCATCCGACTCTGACCATGACCATCCCCTTCAAGCTCACCCGCGTCAACTCCCTGAAGACGCCCTCCGAATTCCGGGCGCACTGCGCCTCCGTCGGCGCGGACATCCCCCTGGCCGACGCCCTGCGCACCGGCGCAGACAGCCCTCTGCTCCGTCCGCTCACGGACGTGCGCATCAACGGACGCACGCCCGGGAACCGCATCGCCATCCACCCCATGGAGGGCTGGGACGGCACGACCACCGGCGACGTCACCGACGAGATGCGTCGCCGCTGGCGGCGCTTCGGTGCGAGCGGGGCCAAGATCGTCTGCGGCGCCGAGGCCATGGCCGTGCGGGCCGACGGGCGCGCCAACCCCAACCAGCTCATCCTCGTGCGCGAGAACCTCGCCGGCATCGCCGAGCTCGTGCGCATCCTCCGCGAGGAGCACGCCGCGCGCTGGGGCTCCGCGGACGACCTCGTCATCGGCTTCCAGCTCACCCACTCCGGCCGCTTCTGCCGTCCCCACGACAAGAAACGCTGGGAGCCGCGCGTCGCCTTCCGCCATCCCGTGCTCGATTCGCGCTTCAACGTCAGCGACGACGCGCAGGTCCTGACCGACGACGACGTCGAGGCCCTCATCGCCGCCTACGTCGACGCCGCCCGGCTCGCACGCGAGGCCGGGGCGGACTTCGTGGACATCAAGCACTGCCACGGCTACCTCCTGCACGAGTTCCTCGGCGCGCACACCCGTCCCGGCAAGTTCGGAGGCTCTTTCGAGAACCGCACCCGCGTCCTTCGCGACATCGTCGCCGGTATCCGGGCGGACGGCAATCCGATCGACCTGGCCGTCCGTCTCAGCCTCTACGACATGGTGCCTCACCGGCCGGACCCCGCGCTGTCCGCGCCCGGCAAGCCGGGCCCCGGGATTCCGGAGGTGCACGGGCATCTCCTTCCTTACCGATATGCCTTCGGCTGCGACCCCGCGGATCCCACCCGCGTCGACCTCACCGAGACCTTCCGGTTCGTCGAACTCCTGGGCCGGCTCGGTTTCAAGCTCCTAAACACCACCGCCGGTTCCCCTTACTACAATCCCCACCTGCAGCGTCCCGCGGCCTATCCGCCGAGCGACGGCTACCAGCCCGCGCACGACCCCCTCGTCGAAGTGGCGATGCAGGTCGCGGCCGTGAAGGCCCTCAAGGAACGCTTGCCCGCGGGCCTGTCCGTGATCAGCTCAGGCCTGAGTTACCTGCAGGAGCACCTCCCGGCCGTTGCGCAGGAGCTGCTGGACCGCGGATGGACCGATGCCATCGGCATCGGCCGGGCCGTCCTCAGCTATCCCGAGATGCTGGCGGACGCCGCGCACAAGGGCGCGCTCGAGACTAGGCTCATCTGCCGGACCTTCAGCGACTGCACCACCGCGCCGCGCAACGGACTCGTGAGCGGCTGCTACCCCCTCGACAAGTTCTACACCGCAAGGCCCGAGTTCCAGCGGCTCAAGGAGATTAAGCGCGGCGGCTGAGCGCGTTCAGGGGCGTTCGAAGACCAGCAGGTGCTGCCAGGGTAGCCCCGGACGCGATTCGATGAACTTGAATCCGCAGGCCTCGAACTCCTTGCGCGCCTGGGCGACGCTCATCTTGTGCAGCGCGCGGATGGGGACCTCCGGATCCTCCGCCCGAAACTCCAGCAGGTAGATGCGCCCCTTCGGACGCAGCGCCTTGCGGATCGAGGCAAGCATCTCAGCCGGATGGGAGAACTCGTGGTAAGCGTCGACCATCAGGGCGGCGTCGATGGACCCCTCCGGCAGACCGACCCCGTCGACCGCGCCTAGACGCCCCTCGACATTGGTCAACTTGAGCTCCTTAGATCTTGCGGAGAGGAACTCCAGCATCTCCGGCTGAATGTCGACTCCAATCACCTTTCCCTTGGGTACCTTGGGCGCCAGACGAAATGCGTAGTAGCCCGAGCCCACGCCGATGTCGGCGACGATGGTGTCGGGGGCGAGCTTGAGCATCTCGAGCGCCTTAGAAGGAGCCTCCTCGCGTTCACGTTCCGTCCGCTCCAACCAGCCTATGCCGGGATGTCCCATCACCTTGGAAATCTCACGTCCCATGAAGACCTTGCCAATCCCGTCGGAGGACGCCTTGCCCGTAACATAAGAGCCCGCCCCGGGCGGGCAAGCAGAGAGGGCCGCCGCCAGGAGCGCAAGGGCGGCGGACAGGTGACGGAACCCGCTTACTTGGCAGAGGAGGCGCACTTACAGGAATTACAGGCGCAGACCATTTCGGCTGT
Organism: Verrucomicrobiota bacterium; assembly: GCA_016871415.1. GTDB lineage: Bacteria > Verrucomicrobiota > Verrucomicrobiia > Opitutales > UBA953 > UBA953. The sequence continues at coordinate 55,530 of VHDL01000009.1, read as the reverse complement.
GCAGCCGCAGTCATTACTGACGATGTTGGCGAGCAGTGGGGCGAGGAGGAGAGCGGGGATTGTGATAGGGTTCACAGCGATAAAATAAGGAGGACCACGCCTCAAAGGCAAGCCGACGGGTAAAATTTAACATAAGAGCCCGCCCCGGGCGGGCAAGCAGAGAGGGTCTTGGCCATGAGGACGGGCTTGGCGACGGAGAGGACCGCGGTAACGGAACAATCCGCCGCGCGGTCCGGATGCGGCCATGGATTCCTGACCCGACTTCCGACATATAAAAATATTTGCCCCTGCTCCCATCCGGAGACACCCTAGAAAACATGTCAGTGCCCGGCAAGACAGCCCGACGCGGGGGCTTCTCCCTGGTCCTGTCCCTGACGGTGGCCGCCATGATGGTGACCACCGTGGTGGTGGTCGCATCATTCATCTCCATCGAGACGCGACTGGCCGCACACAGCCAGCTGGGGGCCCGGGCACGGCTAAACGCGCTGGTCGCGCTACGCCTCGCGGTGGCCCACCTGCAGCAGGAGGCGGGGCCCGATCGTCGCGCTACCGCGCGAGCGGAAATCATCCAGCCCAACGCCGCCAGCTCGGCCTTGCGCAATCCGATGTGGACGGGCGTCTGGCGGACAGACCGTCCAGACCAGCCGCCCGCGTGGCTGGTGAGCGGCCGTCACGACCGTCCCGCTAACTCGCAGTCCGTTTCGCTTTCTGGACAATCCAACTACGGACCCGACCACCTCCCGCCCCTGCCCGCCTACCCTCCGGCCGACGTCGAGACGGTGACCCTCGTCGGAGTGGGCAGCGCGAGCCGCTACTCGGCCTCGGACCCGGCGCATCCCGACGGCTTCGTCGAGGGCATACCCAAGCTTCGTCTGCCCGACGAATCCGGAGGCTATGCCTACTGGATCGGCGACGAAGGGGTGAAGGCGCGCGTCAACCTCGACGACCCTCGCGCGGCGGCCACCGGACTCAGCCCCGAGCACGTCGCACGCCTTCGCGCGCCCGGACGACTCGCGCACGAGCTGCTCACGGGACTGGGCGGCGCCGCGCAGGCGGAACTAGCCCAGTGCGGAAACATCGACGACCTTCCCATGGTGACGGGCTTCTCCGACGGCACGCCGTTGGACGTCCCTAACCGCCCGATCTCGCCAAACTCGCGTCGGCTCTTCCACGACGTGACCTTCGTTTCGGCTGGCGTGCTGGCCGACTCGAGGGACGGAGGCCTCAGGCGTGACCTCTCCCTCGCCTTTGAGATGTCGGACCGGGATTTCAGCCAGTCAGAGTTCGGCTCAGCCTTCGACGTGCCGGCAACGGGAGTGGCCGCGGGCATGGGCATCTTGCGGATGCAGACGCCGATTTCTGGAAGGATCATCCAGGTCGCGCCCGTATTCAACCGAAGCACCCCCCAGGGGGAGCTGCGGGGGCCCACCTGGTGGGCGCTCCGAGACTACCACCGTCTCTACAAGCAGCTCGGGTGGTCGGCCTCCGGCGCACCGGTCCTGCGGGCCCGCTCCCTCTACCCCAATGCCGGCAGCATCCACACCATGGCGTTCAACGGCGACAACGAAGGCCTGCGTCGCACCCAATACCTCTACGCGGGCGTCCACAACGGGGACCACGTCGGACTGAATCCTTCCGTCCGCGACATCGGTGATTTCCTCGGCACCGACTACCGCCCCATCCCGCGTCCCTTCGCCTGCTCGGCTGCGCCTTACCTGGACCGCACGCTGCTGGTCTTCGACATCAGCCAGGGCGGGGGCTGGATCACGCTCAACCTCACGCCGTTCGTCGTGCTCCACAACCCCTACAACGTCGCAATGGAATGCCCGGCGACCTCCACGGGAGCGAGCCACGTCTTCAGCTACAGCGACTGGGATGACTGGAAACTGATCATCCGGGTCATCCGCAGCGGCGTGACCTACAATTACGAGCACCCGCTCGGCGACTACTACAAGCGGATGGGCATGCGGGCCTCGACGACGCCTGACATGTTCCGGCTTTATCTCGGCAACGTGACCCTCCAGCCCGGGGAATACCGCGTCTACTCGCCGGCGTCGCCTTACCCGTCCGTCTGGGGCCAGGTCGTGCGGCTCACCAACAGCTTCAACTTCACCGGAGGCTACACGGACGGCGGCGACACGGGACTGGACTGGGCCGTGCTCTGGCCCGGCTTCAACATCTACACCACCGACCGGCTGCAGTTCGAGATTGTGCCGACGGGAAGGTCCATGCCCGACTCGAACGGGATTCCCCGCTCGGTACCCACGGCAAACCGCATCACGCCGGGCGGCGTGTTCCGTTCGAGGCACGGACTGGTCTGCTGGCCCGGTGACGGGCTGACCGACACCAGCACCAGCTTCGAGCTCTACAACCGGAGCAGTGAGCTCAACGAAATCACGCAGCGGGTCATCGACCCGGCGGTCATAGGACATCCGGGGCCGATCACCTTCCCGAACGCCTTTTACATTCCTTACAACCGTACCTCAACCGGCCAGCCCGCGCCCGGCCAGATCATCGCAGCCCTAGAACTATCGACACGGTCGGTCATCGAGCGCGCACCCACAACCTCCTGGCTCAGCGCAGTCAGCACGACGGCGTCAGCGTACCCGCCTTACAGCGCTGCGGCCGCTGTTTACAGAACGGCCGCCCCGGTCCCGACATACACTCACACCAATCCGACCGCGCCCGTCATCCGTTCCGACGGGGCTGGACGTCTCGCTTCGGGCGCCAATCCGGGCTTCAACGGCCCGTCACCCAGCTACCGGATGCGCTCCTTCCGCCCGACTGGATCCGGTTCGGCGCCCTGGAGCACCCTGATCCCCACGCAGCTGAGCGGCGGCGCCATGGCCTACGGCGGCTACAGCAAGGAAACGACCGGCACGACCAAGGCCGTGCACGTTGAGATACCGTTGGCACCGCCGACCTCACTCGGACAATACGCCCACGCCAATTTCGGGCTGCGCGACCAGCAACCCCTTTATGGCGTGGGCAACAGCTTCGCCAGCCTTCAGGTGCCGATGCAGAGGGCCTACGACCTCACTTCCGCCGACTGGACGGATTTCGACCAGGCCTACCTGCTGAACACGACCCTCTGGGACGGCTTTTTCCTGTCCTCCACGGGGCCGGAAATGGCGCGTTTGACCGCGGCTTCCGCGCCCGTGCCGCCGGACCCCATAGCCGCGACGGACAGCAACCCCTTCCTTGAGTCCCGCACGACCCAGCAGGTCATCGAAGATTTCGTCTCCGGACGCCGTCGTCTCCTCAACCCACGCATGCGACTCGCTGCCGGCGAGGCCGTGGCGCGTGACGCCCTCGCCTCGCATCGCACCGCGGCGGCCGTGCTGCTGAACGACGGCGCCTTCAACGTGAACAGCGTCTCCGTGGACGCATGGGCCGCCTTCCTCGGGTCGGCCAACCGAATCGCCTACGCCAACCTCACCGAAAGCCAGCCCAATGCGGCCGCGGGCAACCGGACAAACGTGCGCATGCCGCGTGCGCTGCAGGCGGGCGCATCCTCCCCCGCGAGGGGCGCGATGAACGACACGGGGCGCACCAACTGGCACGGCTTCGCCAATCTCGGAGAGAACCAGATCAGAGCCCTCGCCGTGGCGATCGTGGCCGAGAACAAGGCGCGCTTCCAGTTGCAGAACCGGACCGAGAGGGAGCAGGCCGCGCCGCCCGGTCCCCGCGTCTTCTCTGGGCAGACCGCGGCGTGCACGCCCTACCTGAGCCTTTCTGAGTTCGTGAACCGGTTCCTCTGCTCCGACGCGTGGGCGGCGCGCTGCGGGGCCCTGCAGTCGGCGATTTTCCGCGCCGACGCCGCGGGGAATGCGGAGCTCAGCGACCGGGTGACCGCCGTCGCGGGCGCCCGCTTCCCCTCCTCCGTCATGGTCAGCCAGGCCACCCTCACCGCTGTGAACTCGGCTCCGCTGAGCCAGCCGCAGAACGTCGAGGCCGGCGAACGCCCCGCCTCCGGGGCGGTTCCCAACAGGGTGCACGCCGCGATGGGCTCCGCGGGCAACCTAATCCAGGTCGACCTGCTCCAGTCGCTCGGCTGTTCCATCGCGACAAGGTCCGACACCTTCACCATCCGCGCTTATGCGGAGGCCGACGACGGGCGCGGCTCCTACGCGCGTCGCTGGATGGAGGCCGTCGTGCAGCGCATTCCCGAAATGATCTCTCCGGAGAACGCACCCGGGGTGCGGCCCGAGGACCCCGCGTTCTCCGCCGTCAACCGCTTGCTCGGCCGACGCTTCGTCATCCTCTCCACACGCTGGCTGCGCCAAGATGAGATCTGAACTCCTCACCCTAGGACTGGCGCTCGCGGCCGTCTGCCACGGACAGGCCCCGCGCAAGGCCGAGGCCAGCCTGCTGCTCCTTTCCGGTGGAGAATACATCGCCGACCACGGCTACCTCGACGCCTCGGGCAAAGTGAGGGCCGTCGACATCTCGCCCGACCTCCTGTCCGAGCGCATCGCCTACTCCGGACCGGCCCGTTTCGAAATCCGACCCCTCGAAGGCCCGCGTTCGAAGCGTGACGACGGACCTCCCCTCGCCTGGTATGACCTACCGGCCGGCCCTGGGCCCCACCGCCTCATCCTGCTGGTGAATCCTCGGCCCGGCTCGCCGGGCATCAGCGCCGTGAACGACGAACCCGGAGCCCTGCCCTATGGCTCCATCCGATTCCTGAACCTCTGCCCCTATCCCGTGGAGCTGGCGGGCGAGCGGAACCGATTCAGCGTCAAGGCGCGCGGCTCAACGGTCGTCAGGCCGGACGTCAAGGACGGCCAATACTTCGACTTGGACGTCATCACGCAGGACGGCGAGCCGCGGACCGTGTTCCATATCCGCCACTTCCACATGGTGGACGCGCGCACGCTCTGCTTCATCGAGCCTGACGGCCCCGAGGGACAGGCCAGGATCAAGTCGGTCGAGGAACGCGCCATCAAGGCCCCCATCCCGAAGAACGTGACCCGGCCGCCCAAGGAGTCCGGCGACGAACCGCAGCGCTGAGCGCTCAGGCCAGACGCCAGTCGAGGACCTCCGCCTGCGGTATCCGGCGCCCCTGCCAGCGGTTCCACTGCAGCCGCACCGCAAGCTCGACCGGACGTGAGACCGGCGGCTGACGGTCGGCCATGCGCCAGGCGACAAAACTGAGCCGGCGGCCCCCGCCGAGGGAGAGCTGGTGACGGAAGTTGCCCTCGCCGAAGACCGTGGGCGCGCGATCGAACGTCACGCCCTTCAGGCCGAAGACCGGCTCCGGATTTCCTTCGCCGAAAGGCTGGAGCAGCTCGAGATCATCGAAGAGACGGTCCGTCACGTCGGCCGGCGAGATCCAGTGGGCGATCTCAATGTCGCGCAACGAGGCCTCATCGCCTCCCGAGGCCGCGCGCTGGGCCTCGACGGCGGCGGCGAAACGTTCGCGGAAGGCAGGCACCTTGTCCGCCTCAAGGGACACGCCGACGGCCATCGGATGGCCTCCGTGGGTGCGGAGCAGGTCGGAACAGGCCGCGAGGACCTCGACGAGGTTGACGCCCGGCACGCTGCGTCCCGACCCCTTGGCGCCGTCTCCCTCGCGGCCGAGCACAATCACCGGGCGGTTGAGTGAACGGCAGAGCTTGCCCGCCGCGATTCCGACCACGCCCGGATGCCAGTCCCCGAAGACCACGCAGCCGGCGCCTCCGTGCTGGGCGGCCTGGAGGGCCGCCTCCTCCGTGACCTTGCGGTCGATTTCCTGACGTTCGCGGTTGAGACCGTCGAGTTCGGCGGCGTCGCGCAGGCAGTCGTCATGGGACTCCGAAAGCAGCAGCCGGAGCGGCAGCGCGGCGTCGGCGAGACGCCCGCTGGCGTTGATGCGCGGACCGAGACGGTAGGAAACGTCGACCGAGGTGAGAACCCCGCCCGGTTCCATACCGCTCACCGAGATGAGCGCACGTACACCCGGACGGCGGGCTTCGCCGAGGGCGCGGAGCCCGTGGGCGGCGAGAATGCGGTTCTCGGAGCGCAGCGGCACCAGGTCGGCAATCGTGCCCAGCGCAGCGAGGTCGAGGTAGTCGCGCACCGCGATGACCGAACCGCGGGAATCGCCCTCCAGACGGAGCACCTTGAGCACGCCGTGGATGAGCTTGAAGACCAGTCCGGCCGTGCAGAGTGACTGCCAGGGCGCGTCCGCGGGATCATTCACGCGCGGGTTGACCAGCGTGCAGGAGGCGCGGGTCTCCTTGGCCACGTGGTGGTCGACCACCAGCACGTCGACGCCGGCCGCGCGGAGCCGGCCGACCTCGGCGGCCGAGTTCGTGCCGCAGTCCAGCGCGACGAAAAGCGAGGGGCGGGCCTCGGCGAGAGCGCGCTCGAGCGCGGCCATCGAGAGCCCGTAGCCCTCCTCCATGCGCCGGGGCACGAAGGCCTCCGGCGTGGCACCGAGCCGGCGCAGAAAGTGCACAAGCATCGCCGTGCTGGAGACGCCGTCGACGTCGTAGTCGCCGAGCACCGCGATGCGCTCGCCGTCACGGCAGGCACGCACCAGACGCTCCGCGGCGTCGCGCAGCCCTCCGACCGCGAACGGATCGGAGACATGGGCCAGCTGCGGCCGGAGATGCCGTTCGGCCTCGGCTTCGTCGGAGAACGCACGCGCGAGGGCGTGGGCGAGCGGTTCGCTCACCCCCAGGGCGGCCGCGATGCGGCGGGCGAGGCCGTCATCGGCGGCCCGGTGCGACCAGGCGGACATCGGGTCGGGCCTCAGGATTCCTTGTCGGAGCCCGCCTGCCACGCATAGGTGCGGGGCAGTTCGGCGGCCTCGACCCCCCTGCGCTCACCGCGGTGCCACCAGTAGAAGACGGGGCTCGCGATGAAGATGGACGAAAACGTGCCGATGAGGACGCCATAGGTGAAGACCTCGCCGTAGAGGCGGACGTCGCCGGCTCCAAAGGCCCAGAGGGCGACGGAGCAGAGGAAGACCGTGGCGGCGGTGAGCACCGTGCGGGACAGGGTGCGGTTGATGGCGAAGTGCACGCAGTCGGAGAGCGTGCGGCTCGGGTTGGCCTCGAGCTCTTCGCGGATGCGGTCGAAGACGACAATCGTGTCGTTGATCGAATAGCCGATGATGAGCAGCACCGTGGCGATCATCGTGGCGCTGAACTGCCCGCCGAAGAGAACGAAGAGACCGATTGTCAGGAGCACGTCGTGCAGCGTGGCGACCATGGCCGCGAAGCCGAAGCCGGCCTCGAAGCGGAGCGCGACGTACACGCCGATGCCCAGCAGGGCGAGCGCGACCGCCCAGGCCGCCTCCGTGCGCATGGCTGAGCTGACCGAACCGCCGACGGCCTCACGGGAGAGCATGACCTTCTCAGGCGCCTGACCTCGGTCGCGAAGAATCTCGGGATACTTGGCCGAGAGTGCCTCGACGATCCTGCGGACGTTGGCGAAGTCGCCCTTGGCGCGGTCCTCCGTGAGGGAGGTCTCGATGCGGAGCGTGCGGTCGCCGCCGCCGACCGGCGTCTGGACGGTGACCGTGGTGTCGGGCAGGCCGGCCGCGTTGGCGGTCGCCAGCACCCTGCCCGTGTCGACCTGGGCGCCGGGCACGAGGGCCACGACCGTGGATTCGCCGCCGCGGAAGTCCTTGCCGAAGGCCTCCTTGCCGCGGACCCCAAGCGTGACAAGGCCGGCGACGATAAGCAGCCAGGATGCGGCGAAGGCGCCCTTGGCGTAGCGAAGGAAGGGGATAGCGGCGTCGGAACGGAAGACCGGCAGGCCGAAGACCTTGGTCATGACCCCGCGCGCGATGGCCACCTCCTGCAGACCGCGGCAGGTCACCAGCGAGGTGAAGAGCGTGGTGAAGATGCCGATGGCGAGCGTGATGCCGAAGCCGCGGACGGCGCCCGTGCCCATGAAGACCAGGATGAGGGCGGTGAGCAGCGTCGTGAGGTTGGCGTCGACGATGGTGAGCGTGGCGCGCTCGTAGCCCTCCCGGAGGGACACCGCGCGGTCCTTGCCGAGCGCGGCCTCCTCGCGCACGCGCTCGAAGATGAGGATGTTGGCGTCGACAGCCATGCCGAGCGTGAGCACCAGCGCGGCCACGCCGGGCAGAGTGATGGTGGCGTCGAAGTAGGCGAGGGCTCCGAGGATCATCAGCAGGTTGAGCACCATGCCGAGTACGGCGATGAAGCCGCCCCAAAGGTAGAAGCCCACCATAAAGAGCACGACCAGCCCCACCGCGACGGACGAAGCGAGGACCGACTTGGCCTGCGCGTCCCTTGCCAGCGAGGGTCCGACGGAGGTGACGTCCTCGGTGATGAGGGGGAACTCGAGGGGATTGTTGAGTACGTTGGCGAGCTCAACGGCCTCGTCGCGGGTGAAGGAGCCCGTGATGGTGGCGCCGGATCTGCGGATGGCCTCGCGCACGGTGGGCGCGGACTGCAGCTTGCCGTCCAACACGATGGCGAGCTGCCCGATGGCGCCGCTGACGTTGCCCTCGGCGATGCGTGCGGTGAGGTCACCGAACTTCTTCGAGCCCTCGTCCGTGAAGCGCATGTCCACGTAGAAAGAGAGCCCGTCGTCGGAACGTCCGGAGGCCTGGCGGATGATGGCGCCCGTGGCGTCGGCCCGCCTGCGCACGTAGTAGCGGCTCAGCGAGGCCTCGCCCGTGCGGGCGTCGACGTCGCGCTGGGTGAGCACCTCGTATGTGGCGATGGCGGAGGAGCCTCCGCCTTCGGGCAGGGCCTTGAGCGAATGTTCGCGGTCCGTCTCGGCTGGCCGCTCGAAGCGGTGCACCTGGCGGAACTCGAGCTTGGCGGGCTTCTTGAGGGCGTCAATGACGTCAGGATTGTTAGCGGCGTCTTCACCGGGCAGCTGGACCTCGAGCGAGAGTTCTCCGACCGGGCGGATCACTGGTTCAGCCACGCCGAAGGAGTTGATGCGCTGCTCCATGACCTTGACGGCCTGGGCGACCATCTCGGACGGAGGCACGTTGGCACGCGCGGTGTCGCCGGCTCCGCCGGACTCCGCGCCGGTCGGGTCGACCTTGAGCGTGAAGGCCACGCCGCCCTGGAGGTCGAGACCGAGGCGGAGACGGCCCTGCGAACGGCGGAGGAGCTCCTTGAGCACCATCGCGTTACGCTTGCCCTGCTCGGGCTCGCGCACCACCTGGTCCTCCCGGAAGAAGAACGGACGGAGGTCGACGCCCTTGTCCCGCCCCTTCCCTTCGCCGATGTCGCGGAGGGCCTGGAAGTAGGAGACCGACTTGCGGTCGGCGGGCGCGGAGGCGTCCGTTGCGGCCTTGACGCGCGCGAGGGCCTCCTGATGGAGCTTGGTGAACTCGTCGGCGCGTTCGATGACCTGGGCGGGCACGAACTGTTCGAACGGAATCGGGGCGAGCGGATAGAACTCGACCCACGACACCGCGAGCACGATGAGCGAGAGGACGACCTTCCAGAGCCAGGTCCCTGTCTTCATGACTGTCGGAAATCAGGCTGAGTTCAGGACCGGACCGCCTTGGCGGCGTCCTCGGCCTTGCCCATGACGGCGGACTTGTGGACAGTCATTCGGCCGGAATCGATCTCAAGGGTGATGCGGTCCTCCTTGACGGAGACGACCTTGGCGTAAATGCCGCCGGCGGCGAGGACCTGATCCCCGACCGCGAGCGAAGACTGTAACTTCTCGAGTTCCTTCTGGCGCTTGCGCTGGGGGGCGAAGAGCAGGAAGTACATGCCGGCGAGCAGGAGCCCGTACATCAGGAGGATGGACATCCCCCCAGGACCTTCCTGAGCCGGGGCGCCGGCCGGAGCGGCCTGCGCTAGCCATTGGAAGCCAATGCTTTGGATTAGGTTCATGGTTGTTGTTGTTGGAAAGTCTTGGAGCCGAATGCCTTCAAATGCTGCGGTGGGACGAAAAGGCAAGCCCCGCTTGGCTGCTTTGGCTTTGATAAACGGGCTGACGGGGGCATTGTGAACAACTCTTCATGAGTGACGCCTCCGAGGGTTCAAACGCCGCCAAGCCCCTGACTTTCGCGGCGGTTCTGGCCGCCTTGGGGGTGGTGTTCGGGGACATCGGGACCAGCCCCCTCTACGCCTTCAAGGAGTGCATCCGGGCGACCGGACCAACCGGGGCGGGCCTGGGACCGTCGGCGGTGATCCCCTTGCTCTCCCTCATTCTCTGGTGCCTGATCTTCGTGGTGACCATCAAGTACGTGCTGTTGGTCATGGAAGCCAATGACGACGGGGAAGGCGGGGTGATGACCCTGGTGTCCCTGGCCTCAGCGCATGAAAAACAGTCCGAGAGCGCGGCCCCGCCCGAAAGGAACGCCAAGGGACGTTCCAAGCGGGAGCACCGCAGCCTGATCATCATGCTCGGCGTCTTCGGCGCGGCCCTCCTTTACGGGGACGGCGTCATCACCCCTGCGATTTCGGTGCTGTCCGCACTCGAGGGACTGCGGGAGGCCAACGAGAAACTGGGCGGGGGCATCTCGCACCAGTTCTTCTCCTGGTTCATCCCGGCCGCCGCCGTCGTGATCTTATTCATCCTTTTCCGCGTCCAGCGGGTCGGGACGGGCCGAGTCGGCATGTACTTCGGGCCCGTGACCCTTGTCTGGTTCGCCACCATCGCTCTGACCGGCTGCTGGTCGCTCTGGGCGCATGCGTCGACCTCCGGCCAGCTCGTGTCGGCCCTCAACCCCCTGCAGGGCGTGCTCTTCCTGGTCGAGAATCCGGGGACGGGTGCGCTGGTCCTCGGCGCGGTCTTCCTCGCCGTGACCGGCGCGGAGGCCCTCTATGCCGACATGGGGCACTTCGGCCAGAAGCCGATCCGGGCGGGCTGGTATTTCATCGTCTTCCCCGCCCTCGTCCTGAACTACTTCGGACAGGGCGCGTGGGCCCTAGACCCCGCCAACGCGGCCGAACTCTCGCGCCCCGGCTTCAGTCCCTTCTTCAACATGGCGCCCGCCTGGATGCAGATCCCGCTGGTCATCATCGCGACCCTCGCGGCCATCATCGCCTCCCAGGCGCTGATCTCGGGGGCCTTCTCGATCACCATGCAGGCGATCCAGCTTAACTTCCTGCCCCGCATGCGTATCGATCGCACCTCGGACGTCGAATCGGGACAGATCTACATCGCGACGGTGAACTGGCTGCTGATGCTCGGCTCCATCTACCTCGTGCTGCACTACGGCACCTCCGAGTTGCTGGCCAACGCGTACGGCATCGCGGTCAGCCTGACGATGCTGGTCACCACGGTGCTCTTCGGCCAGTACGTGAGGCGCAAGATGCGCATCTCGGCCGCGGCGGCTTACGCGATGCTCTCGCCCTTCATCGTCCTCGAGCTCCTCTTCGTCACCGGCAACGCGCACAAGATCTGGCCCAACGGCTGGTTCCCCCTAGCAATCGGCGTGCTCGTATACCTCCTGATGTCGATCTGGAATAAGGGCCGCATCGCGATGAAGGAAAAGATGAGCGAGTCGGAGAGCACGGGCGACTTCGAAAACTTTCTGGACAGCGTCGAGGACCGCTTCGTGGCTGGCAAGCTGGCCCGGGTGAAGGGCACCGCGGTCTACATGGCTGGCTCCACGAAGTCGGTGCCGATGGCGCTCGCCCACAACCTCAAGCACAACCGTGTGCTGCATGACCACATCATCGTGGTGACGCTGACCGTGGACGAGGACCGGGCGATCGTGCCGGCGGGAGAACGCGTGAGCTTCCAGACGCGCGGACCGAAGTTCTGCAAGGTGGACAGCCACGAGGAGTTCCCCTCGGTGTTGAGCGTGATAGGCAAGTTCGGCTTCCGCGAGAAGCAGGACGCATTCCCGGTGCTCGAGGCCGCCTACCGCGGACTGGGTATCAGCCCCAATCCGCTCGAGACGACCTACTTCCTGAGCCGCGAGACCATCGTCCGCGCCACGACGCTCATCTCCCTCAATGGACCCCAGGAGAAGATTTTCGAAATCCTGAACCGCAACGCCCTCTCAGCCACGGCCTACTTCAACCTCCCCCCGGGACGCGTGGTCGAACTCGGCATGCAGGTCGAGCTGTGACGGTCACGGGAAGGTGAAACGGAAGACGAAGGCCTGACGGCAGGGGTGGTTCTCCTCATCGGCCATCTCGCGGGGCGTGCGCACGACGAGCACGGAGCCCAAGTGCTCCCAGGCGAGCTCATCCGGCCAGCCGAGGAAGACCACCTTCATGCCGGGGACGGGACGGAGGGCGGCGGTGCGCACCTGCGGGCCGGGCCAGCCGCGTGAGATTAAGTAGACATGACGGCCGTCCTTGGACTCCGTGAAGCGGAAGGTGCCCTCGCGGGCGGTGGCGTGCGTCCGGACGTCATGGACGGACTCACCGTTCACGTTGAGCCATTCCTCGACGTAGACGAAGGCCGCGCTGGCGGCGGGGTCGCCGGGGGAGACGCCGTGATATTCAACGGCGGGCCGACGCCCGTCTGCGGCCGCGTCGATCAATGACTCCAGCGCCGCGGGACCGCCCAGCGGCGGAGACGCGGCGCAGCCCAGGAGCAGGAAGACGAGGAAAGCGGCCCTGCCGATCATGGCGGCCTTCAGCGGGCGCCCTTGACCTTGGCGACCTGCTCGTAGAAGCGGTCGAAAAGGACGTCGGCGTCGTTGGGGCCAGGGCCTGCCTCCGGGTGATACTGCACGGAGAAGACCGGGCGGTCCTTGAGGCGGAGTCCGGACACCGTGCCGTCGTTGAGGTTAACCTCGGTGACGACCGCGCCGCAGCGCTCCAGCTCCTCGGCCTTGGAGGCGAACCCGTGGTTCTGGGCGGTGATGGCCACCCTACCCTCCTCGACGTTCTTGACGGGCTGATTGCCTCCGCGATGGCCGAACTTCAGCTTGTAGGTCGAGGCGCCGATGGCGTGGGTGATGATCTGATGGCCGAGGCAGATACCGAAGACCGGGTAGGACTTGATGAGGTCGGCGACCGCCTCGTGGGCGTACTTGAGCGCGGCGGGATCGCCGGGGCCGTTGGAGAGGAAGACGCCGTCCGGGTTGAACTTGCGGATCTCGGCTGCGGGGGTCGTGGCCGGGAAGACGTGCACGTCGAAGCCGGCCGCGACGAGGCGCCGGAAGATGGAGGTCTTGGCCCCGAAGTCATAGGCCGCGATGCGGTAGCGCGCCGGACGGTCCTTGGCCTTGTAGAGGGCGGTGCCGGGGACGGTGAAGGCCTCGCAGGACCCAGCCTTGGCGTTGAAGTGATAGGGCGCCTTGCAGGTGACCTCCTTCACGAAGTCGGCGCCGACCGTGCCGCACCAGGAGCGGGCGCGGCGCAGCGCCTCGTCATCGGAGATTCCCTCGGCGGAGAGGCAGGACTTCATCACGCCCGCGACGCGGAGCTTCTTGGTGAGCGCACGCGTGTCGACGCCCTCGATGCCGGGGATGCCGTGCTTGGCGAGCCACGAGCCCAGGTCGGACGTGGCGCGCCAGTTCGAGACGACGGGCGAGAGTTCGCGCACGACGAACCCCGCAGCATGCGGCTTGGAAGACTCGAGGTCCTCCTCGTTGACGCCGTAGTTGCCGATCTGCGGCACGGTCATGGTCACGATCTGTCCGTAGTAGGAGGGGTCGGTGAGGATCTCCTGATAGCCGCTCATGCTTGTGTTGAACACGGCCTCGCCGCACACGGTGACCGAGGCTCCGAAAGCCCTCCCCCTCAGAATCGTTCCGTCTTCCAGGGCGAGGACTGCGTGGCGGGTCATGAATCCGTGATGAATGAGGGTTCGCCGAAGGTGTGAAGCAAAAAGAGCGGGAAGATTGAACGCCCGGCTCGGGCTCCTCCGGGCACCCCTCAGTAACCCTTGGCCGGGTCGCCCCCGAGGGGACTCGGAGGACGGGCCCGAGGGTCGGCGAAATCGGCCGAATAGGGCTTATGGACCTGCCAGCCCGCCCGGTAAGGGGCGCCCAGACGCTTGACCCGGTCGGTGATGGCCGAAAGGACGGCGGCATCCTCCCGGCGGGACCACTCAGGATGCAGCCAGACATGACGGGCATGCCAATGGCCGCCAACGGCCTGGGTCCATCGGTCCGCGGAATCCGAGCCTTCCATGATCAGCTTGATTTCATCGGCCCGCGCCAAGGCCTCCTGCGTCGGCAACTTGGCCCATTTGGGACTGACTGTGACCCAACCCAACCCCTCGGGGATGGCGAAAGCTCCGCAGGTCTCCAGATGAACGGGCAGGCCAGCCGACCTCAGGGATGCGACCAGCGGAGCCAGGTCGTGGACGCAGGGCTCCCCGCCGGTCAATACGACAAATTCAGGACGGGCTTCGGCCGCCTCCCGGGCGAGCTCATCCGGGTCGGCCTTGCGTATTTTGGTGGGCACGTGGGAGGGGTGCCAGGTGGAGGCGGAATCGCACCATTCGCAACGCACCGGGCAGCCTTGCAGCCGGATGAAGAAGGCCTTGCGACCCATGTGGACGCCCTCCCCCTGCCAGCTGAGGAAGGTCTCGTTCACCGGATAGACCGCGGGCATGTCAGGCGTCCGGCCGGTAACGGACGGAATTCTTGCCGTCCTCGTGCAGGATCAGCTGATGAATCCAGGCGCGGCCGCGGGCGTGCTCGCGCACCATCGGATCAAAGGTTTCGAAGAGGAAACGGGCGATGCCCTCCGCAGAGGCGGAATACGGGACGATGAGCGGATGGAAGAGCTTCGGGAAAGCCTCCAGGACTTCGTCGCGCACCGGGTCGTCGGCGGAAAAGACGCAGGCATGGTCGAGATGGCCGGCAATCCAGTCCTTTAGATAGCCGAGCCCGCCGAAATCGACCACGAAGCCCCGCTCGTCCAGACTGGAGCAGGCGAACTCGATCTCGATCGACCAGTTGTGCCCGTGCAGGAATGAGCAGTGCCCCTCATGGCGGTGCTGCCGATGGGCGAACGGGATGTCCTTGTAGGTCTTGCTGCAGGTGATCATGCGGCGTGGAAACGATTAGAGCCCGCCGGGCGGAGGCGGCAAGGCACTTCGGACCCAGTCAGCCGACGAAGGGGCCCGCCGCCGACTTGCGGCGGACCCCGTGTCCGAGCGTGAAGGTCAGAACCTGTGATTGAACCCGACCGACAGGACGTCGGTCACATGCACCGGATTCACGACCGCTCCATTGCTCCGATAAGCCTTGTTCACGACCTGCAGCGAAGTGCTGTAGTACAGGTAGACGCTGCTGCGCCCATCGATCTTCCAGGTGAGTCCGCCGGCGAGATGCGAGGAGAACACCGCGCTCTCGCGGTCCTCCGCATAGGCGGCGTTCACGGAGGCCATCTCGTTGCGGTCCCTGAACTGACGGATGGCCGTGCCTTGGACTGAGAACGACAGCGGCCCGGTGACCGGGAACTTGACGCCCAACGTGGCGCTGACGGAGGAGCCCGGCCGGAAGTGGTCATCGTAGGCCACCGGGGCCTGCGCGAGCACCTGCCAGAAGAAAGCCGGCGTGTCACCGGTCGCCGCATGGTCGCGCCTGACCCCGAGCAGGACGTCGGTGGAACCCGTGCCCGGCTGCAAGTAGCGACGCGGGGCGACGAGCGTGAGGTCATCGGCACCGGTCGGCAGCTTAACTCCGGCGATCAGGAGGTGGTCGGCCACCTTGAGGCGCGCGCCCAGGGAAACGTCCCCGAGCCCGACGACCTTGCCGCTGGCGGCGGCGGTGGCGATGGTCCGGTCGATGCGCGGGACGACGAGATACCAGTCCAGGCCGCCGAGACTGGTCTCGACCGTGGCCGTGACGTTGCGGTGCCTGGCGGTGAAGTGAGCGTGGGCCCCGTTGTTGCGTTCGTCCTGGTCGATGGCGTCAAAACGCACGTCCAGGGTGTAGGCGCCGGCGACGGGAGCGGCGCGGTCGGCGAGGTTGTCGACGCAGACGCGCACGCAACCGCAAGGGCAGGCGGAGGCGTCGGGAGTGAGAAGCCCCAGGCCGAGGGCGCCGAGAAGGAAGGCGCGACGGATTCCAGGGAGTGAGGTCGGGAAGGTTTTCATGGTTTTGGGATGACTGGTGACGTCTCGAAGGGCGGTGCGGCGAAGCCGCCCATGGACGCGTCCGAGCCCGTCGGGGCCCGTTTTTGATCAGGTAGAAGGAAGCCGCGTGCCGGGAACACCCCGGCGGGTGGTTCAGGCCGCGGACTTCGGAGGCGGCACCGGCACTTCCAGCAGAGGACCTTCATGCGACCTGACCGCGATCGGGACCAGGTCGGCAAATTCTTGACGAGGCGAGAGCGACTCACCGGCGGTCCAGAGGGCGCCTTGCACCTTCTCCTTGGACTTGGACTGCCCCGTCGGACCGGCGGGAGCGGCCGTCTCAGAGGACTCCCGACCGGCCTTGACGACGCAGCAGAGCGAACAGGGCTCGTCCTTGAGCGTCTTGGAGACCGCCGTCGCGACGTCCATCGAACGGGCGTTTTCGGCGGACATCTTCACCCACGCCACCACCTGCAGCAGGTCCCAGGAAAGACCGGACGCGCCGAGCCAGGCCACGAGAGCGGCCCATGCGATCGACCTGCGGATTACCTGCGACACGACGTCAGAATCGCGGCGGACCACGGGCCATCAATCCCATTGACCTCGAGAGCATGACCTTTCAGCCCCGCTTCAGGGACGTATAAGGTCAGGCGGCGTAGTCCGTGGGGTCAGCGACTCCGGCGAGACGGAAGGCCTCCTTGCGTTCCACGCAGGTGCCGCACTTGCCGCAGTGACGTTCACCGCCCACGTAGCACGACCAGGTCAGACCGAACGGGACGCCCAGCTCAGCGCCCCTCCGCACGATGGCCGCCTTGTCCATCTTCACGAAAGGACGCTCCAGGCGCACCTCATGCCAGTCGGCCAGACGGACCGCGCGGTCAAGGGCCTCCGCGAACTCCGGACGGCAGTCCGGATAGATGGCGTGGTCGCCGCTGTGTGCGCCGTAGGCGACGGATTCCGCGCGCAGTGAGACCGCCCAGGCCGTGGCGACCGAGATGAGCAGCATGTTGCGGTTCGGAACGACCGTCGCCTTCATACTCTCCTCCTCATAATGCCCCTCGGGCACCTTGACACCCCCCGTGAGGGCGTTGGAGCCGAAGAGCGGGGCCAGCGCCCGGAGGTCGGCGAGGCGGTGGCTGACGCCGTAATGGGCGCAGATCGCGCGGGCGGCCTCGAGTTCGCGACGATGCCTCTGCCCGTAGTCCACCGACAGACAGTGCAACTCCCTGCCCTCCGCCCGGAGATGGGCGAGCAGCACGGTCGAATCAACCCCGCCTGAGTAGATGAGCGCCGTCCTGGCCATAGCGGATGATGGAACGGGTCGGTCGCGGCGGGCCAACCTATTCCTTCACGCGCAGCCACAGCCCCTTGCGGTCAAGCGAGGTGAGGGCCTTGCGTTCAGCGGCGCGCATGGCGGCCACCTGCCGGGGCGTGCCGTCGTCGAGTCCCGCAAGGTGGAGCCAGCCGTGCACCAGGTAGAGACGCAGCTCCTCGGCCAGCGACTGGCCGTGCTCACGGGCGGCGCGGCGGGCCTGATCGACGTTGATGCAGATCTCGCCCGCGAAGGGCTCCGCCGGGTGCGGCTCACCGGGGAACGTGATGACATCCGTGACCGAGGGGTCATCGAGGAAGTCCGCATGCAACCGGGCAATCTCGCGATCCCCGATGAACGCCACCGAAAGCGATCCCGCGGGACAACGCCGCAGACGGCTGCGGTCCAGCGCGTGCACGACACGTTCCACCGAGGCCGGGGACACCGAGACGCCCCGCCGACGCTGGCCGACCTGGACCTCCCTCGCCATCAGCCCTGCGACCTCCGGTGGCGCGCGTAGGCGCGGACGATGCGCTCCACCAGCGAGTGACGGACCACGTCGGATTCGTCGAAGCGGCAGATCTCCACCCCTTGGACCCGTTCGAGTGCGGCGAGCGCCTCGTGCAAGCCCGAAAGACATGAGCGCGGTAGGTCAACCTGCGTCGGATCACCCGTGACGACCATGCGGCTCTTTTCGCCCAGGCGCGTCAGGAACATCATCATCTGCTCGGTCGTGGCGTTCTGGGCCTCATCGAGGACCACAAAGGCCTCAGAGAGCGTGCGGCCGCGCATGTAGGCGAGCGGGGCCACTTCGATCACGTTGCGCTCAATCAAGCGGGCCGTCTCGTCCTTGCCGAGCATGTCATGGAGGGCGTCGTAGAGCGGTACTAGGTAGGGCAGGATCTTTTCGCGCAGGTCGCCGGGGAGGAACCCCAGCGCCTCGCCCGCCTCGACCGCGGGGCGGGTCAGGATAATCCGGCGGACGTGCCCCTGCGTGAGCGCGTTGACCGCGGCGGCCATGGCCAGGTAGGTCTTGCCCGTGCCGGCCGGACCAACCCCGAACGTGATGTCGGAGCGCAGCACCGACTGCAGGTAGCGCTTCTGCGAGAACGTCCGTGGTACCACGCTCATGCGGCGGAGCGCGAGCACCACCGGCTGCGTCACTAGGTCGCGCCAGGGCTCCAGGCGGTCCTCCGCGGCGGCGTGTAGGGCGCGTCGGAAGTCATCGGCGCGGATGAGCATGCCCTGCGCACGGGCGGCCTCCATGACCTGGAAGAGGGCCTCGGTGCGGGCAAGGGCGGCCTTCGCGCCCTTGCAATCCATCCAGGCGTCGCGGGCGACAATCTTCACCGCCAGCGCAGCCTCAGCCTCCGCCAGCAGCGAATCGGAGCCGCAGTGGAGCGCGGACCGGTGACGGCCTTCGGCGAAGGTGAGCGTGAGCTCGGGCATAGGTCGGAGGGTGGCGAGGCTGACGCGGAGGACAAGCGCTAGGCCTTGAAGGCGGCGGAGAGCGTCTCCCAAAGCTCTGACAGACTCTGGGGGAGCAGGCGGGTGTCCGCTACGACCGGCATGAAGTTATGGTCGCCCTCCCATCGCGGGACGACGTGGAAATGCAGGTGGCCGGGCAGACCGGCTCCAGCGACGCGACCGACGTTGAGCCCGACGTTGAAGCCAGCCGGCTTCATGACGGCGGTCAACACGGCCTGACAGCGGACCAGCAGGTCCATGATCTCGGCGCGCTCGGCGGCCGTGAGCTCGGAAAGCTCGCCGACCTCGCGATTGGGCAGCACCATGAGGTGGCCAGGCGCGTAGGGGTAGGCGTTCATGATGACGAAGCAGGCGGGACCGCGATGCACGATGTGCGAGGCGCGGTCGTCTCCGGAGGCGAGCAGCGACGCGAAGGGACTGCCCTCGGACGCGGCCTTGGGCGCCGTGACGTAGCGCATGCGCCAGTGAGGATGGAGGCGTTCAGACATGGGAAATCAGCGGCTGCGGGAGACGTGCCAGCGCCAGGCGGAGCCGACGATCGCTTCGATGTCCGTGAACCGGGGCGACCAGCCCAGCTCGGCGCGGGCGCGCGAGGCGTCGGCGTAGAGCGCGGGCGGGTCCCCTTCGCGTCTCGGCCCGAACGCATGGGGCACCGGGCGGCCGCCCGCCCTCTCGACCGAGGCGATGACCTCGCGCACTGAGTGCGGACGGCCCGTGCCGAGGTTGAGCGCGAGGGCGGTCCCCGGCCGGTCGAGCCGCGTCAGCGCGGCCACATGCGCGTCGGCCAGGTCCTCGACATGCACGTAGTCGCGCTGGCAGGTGCCGTCGGGCGTCGGGTAATCCGTGCCGAACACCGTGAGCGGAGGCCGACGGCCGAGCGCGGCGCCGATGGCGAGCGGGATCAGGTGCGTCTCCGGCTCATGGTCCTCACCCGTCGAGCCGTCGCTGGCGGCCCCGGCCGCGTTGAAATAGCGGAGGGCAACGTAGGAAGCCCTTCCCGCCCCGGCGGCGATCTCCAGCCTGCGTTCGGCCTCGAGCTTCGTGCGGCCATAGGGATTGACCGGCATGAGCGGCATGTCCTCCGTGATCGGAACCCTGGGCGGGACGCCGTACACCGCACAGCTGCTGGAAAAGACGAATCGTCGCACCCCGGCCGCCTCGAGCACGTCGAGCATTGCCGCGGCCTTGACCACGTTGTGCAGCCGATAGCGCTCCGGCTCGCGGACCGACTCACCGACGTCAGCCAGCGCGGCCAGGTGGAAGGCCGCGTCGATCCGATGCTCGCGGACCGCGGAGCGGAGCGCCTCCGCATCGGCCATGTCGGCGCGGATGAGCGGCGTACCGGCGGGCACCGATTCCGCATGCCCCAGCGACAGGTCGTCGAGCACGACCGGTCGGTGCCCCGCGGCCAGCAGGCGGCGGACGCAATGGGAGCCAATGTAGCCGGCGCCGCCCACCACGAGCACGTTCATCGGGCCGAGGATGGGCCCGCCCCCCGATGGGGGCAAGCGGGGACAGGCGGCCATCCAAACCTTGCCAGCGCGGGCCGCAGCCGCCTATCTCCAGACGCCCATGGACGCGACGCCCGGCACCTACGACTTCACCGCCTTCGAACGCCGCTGGCAGGAACGCTGGCTGGCCGAGGGAGCCTTCAGGGCCGAGCCCGCCTCCTGCGGCAAGCCGAAGTATTACGTCCTGGACATGTTCCCCTACCCCTCCGGGGCCGGCCTGCACATCGGGCACCCCGAGGGCTACACCGCCTCCGACATCCTCGCCCGCTATAAGAAGGCGAAAGGATTCAACGTCCTGCACCCCATGGGCTGGGACGCCTTCGGCCTGCCTGCGGAGCAGCATGCCATCGCCACCGGCGAGCATCCCGCCGTGCAGACCCGGCGCAACATCGACAACTTCCGGCGGCAGCTCCGCATGCTCGGCTTCGCGATCGACTGGGACCGCGAGTTCTCGACCACCGACGAGGACTATCTCCGCTGGACCCAGTGGATCTTCCTCCAGCTGCTCAAGCACGGCCTCGCATATGTCTCCGAGAAGCCCGTGTGGTTCTGCCCCGCCCTCGGCACCGTCCTGGCCAACGAGGAGGTGCTCAACACTCCCGAGGGACCGCGCTCCGAACGCGGCGACCATCCCGTCGAGCGCCGCCCGATTCGCCAATGGGTGCTGCGCATCACGGCTTACGCCGACAAGCTGATCGGCGGCCTCGACGCGCTCGACTGGCCCGACTCGACGAAGCGGCTGCAGCGCAACTGGATCGGCCGCTCCGAAGGCGCCGAGGTCACCTTCCGGCTCGAAGGCCATGAGGCGTCCCTGACGGTCTTCACCACCCGGCCCGACACCTTGCATGGCGCGACCTACATGGTCATCGCGCCCGAGCATCCCCTGCTCGCGAAGATCACCGCCGCCGACCGCCGCCGCGAAGTAGAGGCCTACGTCGCCGCCGTCCGGAACAAGTCCGACCTTGAGCGCACCGACCTCGCGGACATGAAGAAGACGGGGGTCTTCACCGGGGCGTACGCCATCAACCCCGTGAACGGCGCCAGCATCCCCGTGTGGACCGCCGACTACGTGCTGATGAGCTACGGCACCGGCGCCATCATGGCCGTGCCCGCGCACGACGCACGCGACTGGGAGTTCGCCCAGCAGTTCGGACTCCCCATCAAGCAGGTCGTCGGCGCCCCCGAGGGCTTCGACATCCGCAAGGAGGCCTGGACCGGCGACGGCCC
This sequence comes from Verrucomicrobiota bacterium, assembly GCA_016871415.1. GTDB lineage: Bacteria > Verrucomicrobiota > Verrucomicrobiia > Opitutales > UBA953 > UBA953. The sequence goes on along the minus strand of VHDL01000009.1, from coordinate 34,056 downwards.
GCTCGTTAACTCTCCCGGACTCGAGGGGCTACCCGTCGAGGAGGCCAAGCGCAAGATTACCGCCCGGCTGTCAGGCAAGGGCCAGGGGCGCGCCGCGGTGAACTACAAACTGCGCGACTGGCTCTTCTCCCGTCAGCGCTACTGGGGCGAGCCCTTCCCCGTCCTCTGGGTCTCCCGCGAGGACTACGCCCGCATCCCGGCCGACTCCAAGCTGCGCGAATTCCTCCCGACGGAGCCCGTCACCTGCATGCTCGAGGGCAAGGAAGCGTGCGCCGTTCCGCTGCCGGCGACCAAGCTGCCCCTCACCCTGCCCGAGGTTAAGTCCTACCAGCCCTCGCCCACCGGCGACTCCCCCCTGTCGAAGGCGACCGAGTGGGTGGACGTGTGGGTCGACCTCGCCACCGGCGAGACCGCTTCACGTTCCGCGGCCCGGCCCGGCGACCGCTGGGCGGCGGCCTCGCGTGAGACCAACACCATGCCGCAGTGGGCGGGCTCCTGCTGGTATCACCTGCGCTACCTCGACCCCCGGAACCGCGACAGCGTAGCGTCTAAGGAAGCCCTGACCTACTGGGGCAGCCCCGATTTCTACATCGGCGGCGCCGAGCACGCCGTCCTGCACCTCCTGTACGCCCGCTTCTGGCATCGCTTCCTGCACGACATCGGCGTCCTGCCCGAGCCCGAGCCCTTCCGACGCCTCTTCCACCAGGGCCTGATCCTGGGCGAAGACGGTGAGAAGATGTCGAAGAGCCGGGGCAACGTCGTGAACCCTGACACCATCGTCAAGGAGCACGGCGCCGACGCCCTGCGCATGTACCTCATGTTCCTCGGCCCCCTCGAGGCGTCGAAGCCCTGGAGCTCGGAAGGCATCACCGGCGTCAGCCGCTTCCTCAGGCGCCTCTGGCGGCTGGCCGTCGACGAGCAGACCGGCGGGCCTTCCGCGCGTCTCGCTTCGGGCGCCGCCGAGTCGGAGGACTTCGTGCGCGAGCTGCACCGCACCATCCGCAAGGTCGGCGAGGACGTCGAGACCCTTCAGTTCAACACCGCCATCTCGCAGATGATGATCCTGATGAACACCGCGGAGAAGTCCGCCAGCGTCTCCAGGGATTCCCTTGAGGCCTTCGTCAGGATCGCGGCGCCCTTCGCCCCGCACCTCTGCGAGGAGATCTGGTCGCGCCTCGGGCACCGGGGCGGCGTCGCCGCGGCCGGCTGGCCGTCCTTCGATCCCGCCAAGCTCGTCGAGTCCACCGTTGAGATCGTCTTCCAGGTCAACGGCAAGGTGCGCGGCACCGGCAAGATGGCCAAGGAGGCGTCGAAGGACGAACTTCTGGCCGCCTGCCGCGCCCATCCCGACGTGCAGAAGTTCACGGCGGGCAAGCCCGTGGTGAAGGAGATTGTCGTGCCCGGGAAGCTCGTGAACATCGTCGTCGCCGGCTGAGCGACCGGACACGCGCCAACAGAGAGGGCCCCGCACGGGGCCCTTTTCACGTCCTCAGGGAGAACTTTAGCGGGCCTCGGCGGCCGCGATCTCGTCCATCCTCACCGGCTCCATCCGAGGCACGAGCAGGTGGATGATGGCGAGCCCGATGAGGTAGGCCGAACCCGCGATGAACCAGAGGATTGCGTAGGAGCCCGTGCGCTGCAGCACCTCGCCGACCACGAAGGCGAGCACCATGCCGCCGACCGCTCCGGACATGCCGCCGATGCCGACCACCGAGCCGACCGCCTTGCGGGGGAACATGTCGGAGGCCAGCGTGAACATGTTGCAGGACCAGCCCTGGTGGGCGGCGGCGGCCAGCGAGACCAGCAAGACCGAGGGCCACATGCCCACGTCGTTGACGAAGACGATTGGGATGACTGAGACCGCGCAGACGCCCATCGCCGTCTTACGGGCGGCGTTCACCGTCCATCCCGCCTTGATCAGACGCGAGGAGATCCAGCCGCCGCCGATGCTGCCCACGTCGGCGATGAGGTAGATGGTGACCAGCGGGAGGCCGATGTTTTTGAGGTCGACGCCGTGCTGCTTGTTCAGGAAGCCGGGAATCCAGAAGAGGTAGAGCCACCAGACCGGGTCGGTGAGGAACTTGCCGACCGCGACCGCCCAGGTCTGGCGGAAGCGCAGCAGACTGAGCCAGGAGACCGAGCCCTGCTCGTCCGGCGGGTCGGACTCGATGTGGGCCACTTCGGCGGGCGTGATGCGCGGATGCTGACGCGGGGCATAGTAGGCGACCGCCCACCAAGCCATCCAGAGGAAGCCGACCGCGCCGGTGATGATGAAGGCCCACTCCCAGCCCAAGGTGACGGCAATCCAGGGCACGAGGAGCGGCGCGCCGAGGGCGCCGACGTTGGTGCCCGAATTGAAGATGCCCGTGGCCAACGCACGCTCCTTCTTGGGGAACCATTCAGCGGTGGCCTTGATGGAGGCGGGGAAGTTACCCGCCTCGCCGAGGCCGAGCAGGAAGCGCATGAGCGCGAAGCCGGCTGCGGTTCCGGTCAGGGTGACGAAGGCGAAGCCCGTCTTGGCGTCGATCTGCATCCAGGGCAGGCTGAAGTCGGGGAGCCTGTGGGCGAAACCATGACCGATGGCGGCCAGGCTCCAGAGCCCGACGAAGATGATGAAGCCCTTCTTGATGCCGATCCGGTCGATGATGCGGCCCGAGAGCAGCATGCCGATGGCGTAGGCGAACTGGAAGCTGAACACGATGCCCGCGTAGGTGCGTTCATCCCACTGGAAAGCCTTCTCCAGCTCCGGCTTGAGTAGACCAATGACCTGACGGTCGATGTAATTGATGGTTGCGGCAAAGAACAGCAACGCGCACACGATCCAACGCTGATAGCCGATTTTCGTAGGTGAATCGCTCATGGGGGTGAATGTATTTCCAGCCAAAACCCTCCCGAACACAAGTCCAACCCCGTTGTCCTGTTGACGCGGCGGACGGGGAAAGCATTTGATTCGGACGCATACGCCCATGGCCAAGACGCGCATCCTGCTCACCACCACCTCATTCCAGGACACTCCCGGCGAACACCATCGGATGCTGAAGGAGACCGGATGGGAAGTGGTCACCGCGCGCGGGCCGCTGAGCGAGGCGGACACCCTCGCCCTGATGGGCGGCTTCGACGGCTACATCTGCGGCGACGACATGATCACCGCGGCCGTCATCGAGAAGGCCCTGCCCCGCCTCAAGGTCGTGTCTAAATATGGCATCGGTGTCGACAAGATCGACGTCAAGACCCTCACCGCCAAGGGCATCCCTCTCCTCTTCACCCCCGGCGTCAATCACACGACCGTCGCCGAGCACACCTTCCTGCTCCTGCTCGCCCTGGAGAAGAATTTTCACTTCCACACGGACTCCACGCGCTCCGGCGGCTGGAAGCGCAAGACCGGCCATGAGCTGCTGGAAAAGACCATCGGCATCATCGGCATGGGTCGCATCGGCAAGGAGGTCGCCGTCCGGGCGCGCGCCTTCGGCATGAAGGTCGTGGGCTACGACCTCTACTGGGACGACAAGTTCGCCGCCCAGCACGAAGTGAAGCGCGCCGCCACGATGGACGAGGCCTTCGCGGCCGCCGACTACCTCTCCCTGCACACCAACCTCACCCCCGAGACCCGCGACCTGGTGCGCGCCGAGACCATCGCCAGAATGAAGCCCGGCGTGCTCATCCTCAACTGCGCGCGCGGCGAGATCGTGCACACGGCCGACATCGCCGAGGCCCTGAAGTCGGGCCGCGTGGGCGGCTACGGCACCGACGTGCTCGACGAGGAGCCCCCGCGGGCCGACCATCCCCTGACCAAGCTGCCCAACTGCGTCGTCACCCCGCACATCGGCTCGCGCACCGCGGAGAGCGTGCAGCGCCAGGCCGTCGCCGCCGTGACCAACCTCATCCGCGCCATGCACGGCGAGAAGCCCCTCGCGCAGATTAACCCCGAGGTGCCCGTGAAGAAAGTCGTCTGATCCGCGCCTTCCCATCCCATGAGCGAGACCTTCCACGTCATCTCACGCGAGACCCACGAGGCCCTCGTCACCGCCGCCTACGTGAGGCGCGGCTTCGGGGCCAGGGAATCGGCCCAGGCCGCCCAGATGGCGAGCATGGCCACCCATCACGGCATCCGCACCCACAACGCCCTCAAGGCCCTGCACCTGGACGAGCTCTTCGGTTCCGGCGCCAAGGTACCCGGCTGCACGCCGAACGCTATCGTCACCCGCAAGCCCTCCCGCTTTGAGGCGGCCGAAGTGTGGGACGCGCACCAGAAGCTCGGCCAGGCCGTGGCCGTCGACGCCATCGAGCGCTGCATCCAGCTCGCCGACAAGTACGGCGTGGGCACGGTCTCCGTCGACAACGCCTTCCACTACCTCTGGGGCGGCGGCTACGTCATGGAAGCGGCCAAGCGCGGTTACATCGCCTACACCAACTGCACCGCCACCCTGGCCGAGGTCGTACCCTTCCAGGGCAAGTTCCCGACCCTCGGCACCAATCCCCACTCGTGGGGCTTCCCGACGACCGAGTCCCTCGGCTTCCCCATCGTGATTGACTGGGCCACCTCCGTCATCGCCATGGGACGCGTGCAGGTCCTCAAGCGCGAGGGCAAGCCCCTGCCGCCCGACGCCGCGGTCGACAAGGACGGCAAGGCGACCCTCGACCCCAACGAGGCCGTGTCCCTCATCCCCTTCGGCGCCCACAAGGGCTACGGACTCTCGCTCATCAATGAGATTGTCGCCGCGTTTATCGGCGGCTCCCTTCCAACCATCCGCAGCCGCACGCACGTGCCCGGGGAGAAACAGGCCTGCGCCTTCTTCTTCCAGGTCATCCATCCCGAGGCCCTGAGCTCCGGCGTCTTTGCCCAGGGGCGCAGCCAGGCGCAGAACGTGAAGGCCGTCGTCACGGACATCCTCGGGCACGGCAACGAGAAGTGCATGCTGCCCGGCCAGCTCGAGGCCGCGGCCGCCGAGCGCAGCCGCAAGGCCGGCGGGCTCCTCTTCTCCAAGGCCGAAATCGAGGAGTTCAACCGCATCGCCGCGCACAGCGGTCACAGGCCCTTCGACCTCGCGTCCCTGCCCGTTGCCTGACCCCTTCCCATCCCCGCCATGTCCCTCCAAATCAAGTCCGCCAAGGAATGCGCCTTCGACCAGCTGTCGCTGGGCGAGATCATGCTTCGCCTCGACCCCGGCGAGGGCCGCGTCCGCACCGCCCGCCACTTCACGGCCTGGGAGGGCGGCGGCGAATACAACGTCGCCCGCGGCCTGCGCAAGTGCTTCGGCCTGCGCACCGCCGTCTGCACCGCCTTCGTCGACAACGAGGTCGGACGTCTGCTCGAGGATTTCGTGATGCAGGGCGGCGTGAACACCGACTTCATCAAGTGGCGCGAGGATGACGGCATCGGCCGCACGGTCCGCAACGGCCTCAACTTCACCGAGCGCGGCTTCGGCATCCGCGGCGCCGTCGGCGTGCCTGACCGCGGCAACACCGCCGCCTCGCAGATCAAGCCCGGCGACTTCGACTGGGAGCACCTCTTCGGTAAGCTCGGCGTGCGCTGGCTGCACACTGGCGGTATCTTCGCCGCCCTCTCCGAGACCACCGCCCAGGCGACCATCGAGGCCGTCAAGGCCGCCAAGAAGCACGGCACGGTCGTCTCTTACGACCTCAACTACCGGCCCTCGCTCTGGAAGACCATCGGCGGTCTGAAGAAGGCGCAGGAGGTCAACCGCGAGATCGCCAAGTACGTCGACGTTATGATTGGGAACGAGGAGGACTTCACGGCCTCGCTCGGCTTCGAGGTCAAGGGCGTGGACCACAACATCTCCAACATCGAGACGCAGGCCTTCAAGGACATGATCGCCGAGGCGGTGAAGCAGTTCCCGAACTTCAAGGTGGCCGCGACCACCCTGCGCCGCGTGATCACCGCCACGAAGAACGACTGGAGCGCGATCTGCTGGCATGACGGCAAGTTCCACGACAGCATCAAGTTCCCCGAGCTGGAGATCCTCGACCGCGTCGGCGGCGGCGACAGCTTCGCCTCGGGCCTGATCTTCGGCTTCCTCGAGCACAACGACGCCCAGAAGGCGGTCAACTACGGCGCCGCCCACGGCGCCCTCGCGTCCACGACCCCCGGTGACACCTCCATGGTGACCCGCAAGGAGGTCGAGAAGCAGCTCGCCGGCGGCGGTGCCCGCGTCGTCCGCTGAACGCCCCGTCCGCCCCTGTCCCTGTCCCTGCCCCTATAACTCACATGTCCACCCTCGACCTCTTCTCACTCAAGGGCCGCACGGCCGTCGTCATCGGCGGCACGGGCGAGCTCTGCGGCGCCATGGCCGAAGGCTTTGCCTCCGCGGGCGCGCACGTCATCCTCGTCGGGCGCGACCCGGCCAAGGCCGAGGCGCGTCTGGCCAAGATCAAGGCCGCGGGCGGCTCCGGCGAGTTCCTGTCCTGCGAAGCGACGAACAAGGCCGACCTGATCAAGCTCCGCGACGGCATCCTCGCCAAGCACGGCAAGGTCGACGTCCTCGTCAACGGCGCGGGCGTCAACTCCCCCACCCCGTTCCTGGAGATCGACGAAGCCCAGCTGGACAAGATCCTCACGGTGAACGTCAAGGGCGTAGTCTTCGGCTGCCAGGTGTTCGGCGAGGCGATGGTCAAGGCCGGCAAGGGCTCGATCATCAACCTCGGGTCGGAGTCCGGCATCCTGCCGCTCTCCCGCGTCTTCACCTACTCGGCCTCCAAGGCCGCGGTGCATAACCTTTCCAAGAACCTCGCCCGCGAATGGGCCGCCAAGGGCGTGCGCGTCAACACGCTCGTCCCAGGCTTCTTCCCGGCCGAGCAGAACCGCAAGGTGCTCACGCCCGAGCGCGTGGCCACGATCCTGGGCAAGACCCCGATGAACCGCTTCGGCGAGGCCAAGGAGCTCATCGGCGCCTCGCTGCTGCTGGCCTCCGATGCTGGCAGTTTCATCACCGGCGCGGAGCTCGTTGTCGACGGCGGCTTCGCCGCGATGTCCATCTGAGCGAGACCGACGACGATGGCCTTCATGGACGACCACTTCATCCTCTCGACCGGCACGGCCCAGAAGCTGTACCACGGCGTGGCGAAGGACCAGCCGATCGTCGACTACCACTGCCACCTCAGCCCCAAGGATATCGCCGAGGACCGTCGCTTCGAGGACCTGACCGCGATCTGGCTGGCGGGCGACCACTACAAGTGGCGCGCGATGCGGGCCAACGGCGTGCCGGAGGACATGATCACGGGCGACAAGTCGACGTCCCGCGAGAAGTTCCAGGCGTGGGCCGAGACGGTACCCAACACCCTGCGCAACCCCCTCTTCCACTGGACGCATCTCGAACTGCGCAGGCACTTCGGCATCCAGGACTTGCTCGAGGGAGCCACGGCCCAGAAGGTCTGGGACGAGGCCAACCGGCAGCTCAAGCACGGCGACCTCACCGTCCGCGGCATCCTGAAGCTGATGAAGGTCCGCGTCGTCGGCACCACCGACGACCCCGCCGACTCCCTCGACCTGCACCACAAGATCGCGAAGTCGGGCTTCGCCACCAAGGTCGTCCCGACCTATCGCCCTGACGCCTGCCTGAAGGTGCGTCAGCCCGAGCGCGTGCAGGCTTGGGCCAAGCGCCTCGCCGAGGCCACGGGCAAGGGAGCCGACACCTTCGCCGGACTCATCGACGGACTCAATCGCCGGCACGACGATTTCGCCGCGGCCGGCTGCCGCGCCACCGACCACGGCCTTGACCACCTTCCGGACGCCGCCTGCACCGAAGCCGAAGCCAAGGCCATCTGGGAGCACGCCATGGCCGGCAAGGCCGCCACGCTCGAGGAGGCCGAGAAGTTCACGGCCTTCATCATGCTGCACGTCGGCCGCCTCAACCACGCCAAGGGCTGGGCCACCCAGCTCCACCTCGGCGCCGTCCGCGACCCGAACCTAGGCTTGCTCAAGCGCCTCGGCTCCGACGCCGGATGCGATACAATCGGCGACTTCCGTCAGGGCCCTGGCCTCATCCGCTGGTTCGGCGCGCTCTCGGGCGAGAACACCCTCGGCAAGGTGATCCTTTACAACCTGAACCCGGCCGACACCGCCCTCTTCGCCTGCATGCCCGGCTCCTTCCAGGACGGCACGGTCCCGGGCAAGATCCAGTATGGCTCGGGCTGGTGGTTCCTCGACCAGGAACGCGGCATGCGCGACCAGATGAACGCGCTGTCCGACCTCGGCCTGCTCAGCCGTTTCATCGGCATGATCACCGACTCGCGCTCATTCCTGTCGTATCCGCGCCACGAATACTTCCGCCGCATCCTTTGCGACCTCGTCGGCCAGGACGTCGAGTCGGGCCGCATCCCGGACCGTAAGGACTGGAACGAACGCCTGATCGCCGACGTCTGCTACGGCAACGCCAGCCAGTATTTCGGCTTCAAGTCCTGACCGAAGGTCGGCGCACGCGACCCCGCACCCACGCATGGAGACCATCGTCTATCTGGTAGTCCTCATCGCGCTGGGAGCGACGGTCTATGTTCGCCACTTGGCCACGCGCAATGACGCCCTGCTGGCCGGCGCGGACCGCCCGCAGCACCTGGCGGAGAAGCTTATCCTCGGCCTCGTGTGCTTCGTCTGCCTGGTGATGACGGCCGAGATCTTCCTGGATTGGCGGCCATGGCTCACCGCTCCTGACGCCCCTTGGAGCATGGCCCCCGCCCTGCTCTGGAGCGCCGGCATGCTCCTCGCCCCGCGTCATCCGCTGGACCGTACCTCGGTCGGCACCGGGCTCGCTACGCTGCTCCCGCATGTCTACCAGACGGTCATGGCGGAGACCCAGCTCCTGTCCGCCGGCCTTTCCCTGGCGGGCCTGGCGATCGCGACCTTCGTCGCCGTTCGCCGGGAGTCCGAAACGCAGCCCTGAGGCGAAAGGCTTCAGCGGGCCGACTGCAGGCTGCGCCAGGTCAACGGGAGCTTCTCCCGGACAAGCTTCGCGGTCGCGCCGGGAAGCTTCTCCGGCGTCATCGGCACGTTGAGCGTATCCTCCCGGCCGACCTGACTAGGCTGACGTCCGTACTTGTACTCGTAGCTCAGCGAGCCGTCGGCGGCGAGGCCGACGCCCGGCCAGGCCGGATTCGGGACGGAGAGATAGAACAGATCGCCGGCTGAAGACGGCTTCGTCGCCATGAGGTTGGCGCCCTGCAAGGAGCGCCAGAGCGCTTCGGCCGTCCACGCGGCGGGATCCACCTGCCTGAGCGTCGGCGCGACGAGGCGCTCATAAGGCCTTGAGCCGTCCGAAGCACGGTGATCGCGCCAGTGGGCGAAGGCCGCGTGGATCTCTTCAGCCACCAGAGGGTAGTGCGTGCAGCCGAGCACGACCGTGTCGAAGGGCCGGTCCGGGGCGGAGGCGGCCGCAGCCTTCAGGAAGTCGCCGACATCGGCCCGGATGATGTCCCTCACGGAAGCCTTCACCGACGGGTCGCCCTCGATGGCGGCGGCCAGCGTGGCGGATCCCAGCTGACGCACCGGACGGTCGGTCACCTTGGAGATTGCGCGAGGGTAGGCTTCGGAAGCGCACGTGCCCACCGTGGCCATCACGGCCACGCCCCCTTGAGCGCCCTTGGCCGTCTCTTGAAGTCCCTTGGCGCCGGCCTCGACCACGCCGACCAGGATGACCGGAAGCCCCCACGCCTTGAAGGCGGCGCGCAGGTCCTCGAGCCCGTAGGCCGTGGCCGTGTTGCAGGCGATCACGACCGCCTTCACCGGCGGCTTCTCCCCGTGGAGGTGACGCCGGCCGAGGAGAAAGACTGCGTCGCGCAGGATGAGTTCGCGCAGGAAGTCCGTGCGACCTGCGGCGGCGTAATTCCCGTAGGGCATGTTGGCCTGGTCGCCGAGATAGATGAACCTCTCGCCTTGGAAGTCCGGGATGCCGTCCGGGCCTTCGGCCCCCGTGCGATTGTCGTGACGGTCATGCGCCTTGATGGCCTCGAGCACCGTCAGCCCTCCGACCCCCGAGTCGAACACGCCAATCGGCAGGTCGCGGAGGTCACCTCGATAATCCGAGGCACGAAAGCTCGCGGGGGCGTCCCCTTCCGGATGCGCGCGCGCGTGATTCACCACGCGGTCGACCAGTTCGTCCGCCGGCGCGCCCAAGGCGGCCAGACAGGCCAGAAGGCATGCAAGCGGCGTCCTCATCTCAGGTGCGATCGGACCGGTAGACGCGCTGCACCCTCTGCGTCAGCGTGCAGAGGGCCTCCCAGGGAATGCAGTCCGACCACGCGCAGAATTCGGCCACCGTGATGCGGTCGGCCCCTTGGGCTCCGAGCATCGTGGCCACGTCGCCGACCGCGGCCTCCGGGACGTCGGTCACGTCCACCACCGTCTGGTCCATCGTCACGCGCCCGAGGACTGGGCAGCGACGTCCCCGGATGAGGAAACGTCCGCGGTTGCTGGCGGCGGTGGGCACCCCGTCGCCGTAGCCAACCGCGACGACGGCCACGCGGGATTCACGCTCCAGCACCTTGGTGCGCCCGTAGCTGACGGCCGTGCCCGCGGGGAGCCGCTTGACCAGCACCACGCGCGCATGGAAGGACAGCACCGGCTCCGGCCTGAGACTCTGCAGAAACGAGCCCTCCGCCGGAGGCAGCCCGTACTGCATCAGCCCGATGCGCACGGCGTTGAAGGGCGTCTCCCGGGAGAACGTCTCGAGGCCTGCGCTGTTGTCGGCGTGAATCATCAGCCGCGTGCGTTCGGATTCCGGCACCGCGGTGAGCAGGGACAGGAAGATGCGGCGCTGCTCCGCCGTGAAACCATGATCCGATTCCGCCTCGGAGAAGTGCGTGTAGAAGCCGCGCCATTCCAGATCCTGGGATTCACGGACCAGGCGGATGAGCGCGAGGGCCTTCTCATGCCAGATCCCGGCGCGTCCCATGCCCGTGTCGACCTTGATGTGGGCCCGAGCGCGCCGTCCGGCGCGGGCGGCGGCCGCGGCGAGCGAGCGGGCTTCGTCCGGCGAATTGAGCGTGAGGTCCAGCCCCATGTGGACCGCTCGGTCATGCTCCTCAGGCAGGGAGGGACTGAGCACCAGGATGTCACCGTCGTGCCCGACCTCGCGGAGACGGGCGGCCTCGGAGACATTGGCGACCGCGAAGCAGTCGACGCCCGCCTGAAGGAGCCGCGAGGCCACCTCCGGCATCCCATGGCCGTAGGCGTCGGCCTTGACCACCGCCACGTAACGGATGCGGGCCGGCAGCGCCTGCTTGATCCGACCGACATTGCGGTCGATCGCGGGCAGGTCGATCTCGGCCCAGGAGCGGGCGGCGAATCCTGATGCGTCCCTTCTCATTTGGATCCGCGATGCCGCTCACCGGACCACACCGCGAATTCGGAAGCCGGGTTGAGCGCGTCCGGCCGGGCTTCGGCCTTGAGCAGCAGCCCCTGCGCGAAGAAAGCGGGTAGCTGCGGCCAGGCGACCGCCGCCTTGAGCGTCGCGAACGGCGCGCCTTCGGTGAGACCCACCAGCGGCAGGCCCAGCGCACCGACCTGCGCGGCCTCGAGCTCGACGCAATCGCCGGGAACGCCGTCCAAGGAGAAAGGTATCACATTCCAGCGCTTCATGCGGGATTCCGAGACCACGGCGAAAGGCGGACTGATGCCGGCACGGGCCGTGGCTAGACCGACGGCCTCGAGCGCGTTCCAGACGAAGCAGGGACGGTCGGAGAGGGCCGTCCATGTCCGGACCATCATCGCGGTGAGCCGCACGCCGAGAATCGAGCCCGGTCCCGCGCACACCGCGAACGAACGAACATCGTCGACCGAGATGCCGGCTGAAACCAGGGCAGACTGCGCGCAGTCCGCCGCGGCTTCGAGCGGACCCTTCTCGGAGGACGCCTCGGAGCGCCACCGTCCGTCCACGGACACGCCGACCCGGACCCCTTCTCGCGCGGAGCCGTCGAGGACCAGGCAGGGGAAGGCGGGCTTCATGGGTCTTCAGCCCGGAGGCCAGCCGAGCGCCCTTCCGCCGAGCAGGTGGACGTGCAGGTGGGGCACCGATTCGCCGCCGTCAGGACCGTTGTTGATCGTCAGACGGAAGCCCTTGGCGAGGTTCAGCGAAGCGGCGAGACGTCCGGCGACCAGCAGAAGGTGACCGAGCAGTTCACGATCCTCGGCCGAGGCCTCGGCCAGACGAGGGACCGCCTTGCGCGGCACGATGAGCACGTGCACCGGCGCCTGCGGAGCGATGTCGTGGAAGGCCACGCAGAACTCATCCTCGTGGATGAGCTTGGCCGGAATCTCGCGGTCCGCGATCCGCTGGAAGAGCGTCTTCGGGGCTGACATGGATTGATTATAGCACGACCACCGTGACCCGGCGTCGGCCGGCCCTGCGGGCGACAAGGGCCTCGATGCAGCCGACCGCCTCCTCGTAGGCCGTGCGTTGGCGGGAGGAACGACCCCTGGGTCCGGCCAGATACTGCTCCTGCAGCCCGACCGTCCAGAACAGCACGTTCGGGGCGTCACCGGCGGAAGCGAGCGCCTCGCCCACCCTTTCCTCCGCCCAGAGCGGGTCAAAAGGCACCTGCCGGTGGTCCAACACCGCCACCGCCGGCGCGGGAGCGTCGGGAGAGAGCAAGCGGAAAATCTGGCTCACCGCCGCGGCGAGACCGCGGGCGTCGAGGCCGGGATCCGTCGTGTCATCGCTCTCGAAGACCCGCAGCACCGCGTCGACGTCGTGACGCAGCTGGTGCGGCGAGCCCACCATGGAGGCGATCAGCGCGTTGAGCGTGCGCAGACGGACCGTCTTGGGCAGCGCGGCGGTCACTTGCCCTTCCCTCCGTTGCGCAGCTGGTCGATCGCCTTGGCCAGCTCGTCGATGTCCCGGAACTCCCGGTAGACGCTGGCGAAGCGCACGTAGGCGATCTGGTCGACCGTCTGGAGGCGACCCATGATCTCCTCGCCGATGGCGCTGGAGGGGATCTCATCCTCAAACTTGGCCTGCAGCCCCTCGACGACCTCAGAGATGAGCAGATTGATGCGCTCGACCTCCACCGGCCGCTTGTCGGTGGCCTTGCGGATGCCCAAGGCAATCTTGGCGATATCGAAATCCTCGCGCGTACCATCGCGCTTCACGACCACCAGCCCGTCACGGAGGATCTCCTCGACCGTGCTGAAACGGTGGGCACAAGCCAGGCACTCACGGCGGCGGCGGATGGACTGGCCGCCCTTGCCCAGACGCGTCTCCAGCACCTTGGTGTCCTCGTGTCTGCAACGCGGGCACTGCATGCTCAGTGACGCAGGAAGTTGCCCAGCAGGCGCAGGCCGTGCTCCGTCGCGAAGGACTCGGGATGGAACTGCACTCCCCAGACCGGCAGCTCGCGATGGCGGAGCCCCATGACGAGCCCGTCCTCGGTCCATGCCGTGATCTCGAGGCAGGAGGGGAACGAATCACGCTCGACCACAAGCGAATGGTAGCGGGTTGCGTTGAAAGGGCTCGGGATGTCGCGGAAAAGGTCCGTGCCGAGGTGGAAGACCGGCGACGTCTTACCGTGCATGAGCGAAGGCGCGCGCACGACCTTACCGCCGTACACCTGACCGACGGCCTGATGACCGAGGCAGACCCCGAGCACGGGCTTCCTGCCTGCGAACGCGCGGATTATGTCGCAGGAGACGCCCGCCTCGGAGGGTGAGCAGGGGCCAGGGGAGATCATCACCCGGTCAGGGTTCAGCGCAAGGGCTTCCTTGACCGTGATCTGGTCATTGCGAAAGACCTTCTGTTCGACTCCCAGCTGGCCGAAATACTGCACCAGATTGTAGGTGAAGGAGTCGTAATTATCGATGACCAGCAGCACGCGGAAACCTTCTTTTCACGCTCCTGCACTGTCAAGGAACGGACGAGCTTGTGAACAAGTGATCGCAGCGATGAACGTCGCCGCGAGAGCCAGAGCTATCGCCAGCGCTAGGGCTGGAACGGCGAGAGGCAGATGGAAACAGCCGATGAATGATGGACGTTGCAGGATAGGATTTGGGTCCAGCCTTCATCCCTGATCTTCCATCATCCATCGTACATCGGCATCGCCCTCCCCGGTCCCGGCGCCACCCCTTTCCGCGGCCACCCCCGACAACCTCCCTCCCTCCCTTCCCCGTGAATTCTGCCCCAAACCCCTCAAAACTATGCCTTTACAGAGAGTTTACCCTGTGAATAACTAAATGAAGGCATGAAACAGCGCACCCTCGGCAAAGCCGCCTCGGTCAAGGGCAAGGCCCTGCACACTGGCCAGGAGGTGACCCTCACCCTGTGTCCCGGCGCCCCTGACACCGGCATCGTCTTCCGCCGCGTCGACCTCATCGGCAAGCCCGAGGTACGCCCGGTCTCGGAGATGGTCACCGAATTGGAAAGGAAGACCACGGTGTCTTCGGAGTCGGTCAAGCTGCACACCATCGAGCACGTCCTCTCGGCCCTCATCGGCATGGGCGTGGACAACGCCGTCGTCGAGCTCGACGCCTCCGAACCGCCAATCGTGGACGGATCGGCGAGGCCCTTCACTACCCTCGTGCATCAGTGCGGCCTGGTGAACCAGGACCAGGACCGCGAGACCTTCACGCTCACCCACCCCATCACCATCAACGAGGGCAGCCGGTCCATCATCGCCCTGCCCTTCGACGGCCTGCGCATCACCTGCACCTCGACGGATGACCGCGGCATCCACACCCAGCACCTCACGATTGACATCGACCCCGAGACCTACGCCTCGGAGATTGCGCCCGCGCGCACCTTCACCGTCTACGAGGACATCGAGAACCTCCTCAAGAAGGGTCTCATCCAGGGCGGCTCGCTCGACTCCGCCATCCTCCTCAAGGGTGACAAAATCGTCAGCAAGGAGCCCCTGCGCTTCAGCGACGAGCTGGTCAGGCACAAGATTCTCGACATCATCGGCGACATCGTGCTCGCCGGCGTGCGCGTCAAGGCGCACATCATCGCCGTCCGCCCGGGGCACGCCCTGAACGCCCGTCTGGCCGCCGCGATCCGCCAGCAGTGGCAGGACTCCAAGACGGCGGCGAAACCCCGTGCGGCCGCTAAGAAGCCGAAGGTCGAAGCCCCCATCTCCCCCCTCGGCAACGCCCTCGACATCCGGCAGATCTTGAACGCCCTGCCCCACCGCTACCCCTTCGTCATGGTCGACCGCGTGGTGGAGCTGACCGACGACTCCCTGGTGGCCATCAAGAACGTCACCATCAACGAGCCCTACTTCCAGGGCCACTTCCCGGGCCAGCCCATCATGCCCGGCGTCCTGCAGGTCGAAGCCATGGCTCAGGCCTCCGGCCTGATCATGCTGCGCCGAGATCAGGCCGATGACGCGCCAAAGGTCGTCTTCTTCATGAGCGCGGACAAGGTGAAATTCCGCAAGGCCGTGGTGCCGGGAGACGTGCTGGAGATCCGGGCCAAGCTGACCAAGGTGCGCGGACGGATCGCCGCGGCCGAGTGCGAGTGCTTCGTGAACGGAGAGTCGGTCTCCTCGGCCGAGCTGCTCTTCACCATCGCCGACTCTGTCAACCAGGACTGAAGGATGGCCGCCCGCATCCACCCGACCGCGATCGTCGAGCCGGGCGCCCGGCTGGGCGCCGACGTCGAGGTGGGAGCCTACGCCTTCATCGGAGCCGACGTGACCCTGGGCGACCGCACTAAGGTCCTGCATCACGCGACCGTCGAGGGTCGCACGGAGACCGGTCCCGACTGTGAGGTCCACCCCTACGCCCTCATCGGCGGCCGCACCCAGGACCTCAAGGCCCGCCCGGGACGTCCGGGCCTGCGCATCGGCGCCCGCAACGTGTTCCGTGAGTATGTGAGCGTCCACCTCGGCACCCAGGAGGGCGAATGGACCGTGCTGGGCGATGACAACGTGCTCCTCGCCTACTCCCACGTCGCCCACGACTGCGTCATCGGCAGCCATCTGGTCATGTCCAGCCACTCCGCCTTGGCCGGTCACGTGCACGTGGGCGACCACGTGAACATCGGCTGGAACGCGGGCATCCATCAGTTCTGCCGCATCGGCGACCATGCGATGGTCGCCGCTTGCTCCAAATGCGTCCAGGACGTACCTCCCTTCGTCATCGCCGACGGCAACCCCTGCGAGACCAAGATGGTCAACGCGGTTGGCCTCAAGCGTTCCGGCTTCTCCGAGGACGAGATCGCCACAGCCAAGATGATGCACCGGATCTTCTACCGGGACGGACTGAACACCTCGCAGGCCATGGAGAAGGCGCACACGCTGCCGGAATCGTCCAGCCGCATCGTCAAGGACTTCCTGGATTTCGCGGCGGCCAGCAAGCGTGGCCTGGCCTGAGGCCTGAGCGCTTGCTCCGACGGACACGGGTCCTGCGGGAGGCCATGAAGTGTCGCCGCACTCTCGTCACGGCCATGGTGGGAACGCTGGTATCACTGACCGCGGCCGTCGTCGAACGGCCCCTCAGATACAAGGCGGCGTGGTCCTTTGCCGGCTGGCACGCCTACGACGACGCCGCGACCGGCCGGCGCCCCGGTGTGCCCAGCATCCACCGGTGGACCGGCATCAGCGACCACGAGAAGGAGGCCGCGCGCAAGCCAGTTGGCCTGGGTTGCAACGTGCTCGTCGCCGACATCTACCGCAAGGACGTCCGACCTTAGCCCCCCGCCGCCGGCAAGGAAGCCGGCAGATTCAAGGCCGACCGCGACTCCTGGTTCCAGCTGGAGTAGTTCCTGAAGGCCTCGGCCGCTGAACATAGCGGGCTGAAAACAAAAGGGCCGCGGATTGTTCCGCGGCCCTTCTTCTCCAGTGGAACCGCTCAGGCCACACGCTCGACGACGAGCGGGGGCATGTTCGGGCGCTTGGGAGCGAGACGGTAGGCGTCGCGGAAGTAAGGCAGCGCGGTGTCGACCTTGGCCTCGTCGTTGTAATGGATCATGATTAGCGGCTCGCCCTGCTTGACCTGCGTGCCGACCTTGCGGATTTCAGTGACGCCGACCGACGGGTCGAGCGTGCCGTCCTTGAGGGTGGCGAGGAGGCGCACGCCCTGGGCGATTTTGCCGGCGTCGATGGTGTGTACGTAGCCGCGCTTCGGGGCGGGCAGCTTGCGGATGAACTTCGCCTTAGGGAACTTCGAGGGATCGTCTATCCAGTCGGTCTTGCCGCCTTGGGCGCGGACCATGGCTTTGAATTTCTCGAGGGCGGAGCCGTCCTTGAGGTGCTTCTCGACGGTCTGCTTGGCGGAGAGGGTCGAACCGGCAACGCCGGCGAGGCGCACGACTTCCATGCCCAGTTTGAGGACGAGATCCTGCAGGTCTTCGGGACCTTCGCCCTTGAGCAAGCGGACGGCCTCGAGGACTTCGAGACCCGTGCCGACGGAGTCGCCGAGGGGCTGGTTGATGTCGGTCACGAGGGCTACGCACTTGCGGTTGACCGAGCGGGCGACGCGGGTGACGATACGAGCGAGCTGCTTGGCCTGCTCGAGATCGCGGATGAAGGAGCCGTTGCCCCACTTCACGTCGATTACTAGGCCCTCGCAGCCTTCGGCGAGCTTCTTGGAAAGGATGCTTCCCGTGATGAGCGGCAGGGACGGGATTGTGCCCGTCTTCTGGCGCAGGGTGTAGAGGATGTCGTCGGCGGGGGCGATTTCACTGCACTGCTCCGTCACGGCGCAGCCAGTGCGCTCGAGCTGCTGACGGAATTGGTCCATCGTGGCCTTGCCCTTGAAGCCGGGGATCGAAGAGAGCTTCTCGACGCTGGAGATGCAGAACTCCTCGTCCTTGCCGTTCATGCCCGGCATGACCACGCCGGCCGCGGCTCCGAGGGGGCCGAGCACCAGGGAGGTCTTGTCGCCCACGCCGCCCGTCGAGACCTTGGCGATTTTGGGCTGGGTGAGACGGTCCATGTCGATCACGTCACCGGAGAGACGAAGCTCCTCGGCGAGCAGCGCAATTTCCTGGGCGGACATCTGCTTGAAGTAGATGGCCATGGCCAGGGCGGCCTGCTGGGCCTCGGGCATCTCGGCGTCCATGACCGAGTCCACGATCTGCCTGATTTCATCAGCGGTGAACTCACCACCGTCGCGCTTCTTCTCGATGAGCGCAGCGAAAGTGGGCTTCTCCCTCTTCCTGAAGTCCAAGATTTTTTCAGCCATAAGTGCTTTGGATTTAGAAGGTTAGGTCCGGCCTGCTAGAATGCAGAGGCGGCGAACACGCAAATATGAAACTTTTCCTTGAAAAGTCGAGATAAAAGCGGCAGCCGCCCGACCGGGTCAGCACCATACGGTGAAAAGAGGCCTTTTGTGGGCTCGGCCGACGTGAAAATCCCCCAAATCAACGACCTATCACGCCACGGAAAAGCACATCATCCCCCAGTTGTTCAACCCTCACCGCGTTCAGAATCGGAGGTTGGGAGCCGAACCAAGGCCCGTGGGACGGGTCGCCTCCCAGCTTCGGTGCGACGTAGGCGAAGAGCATGTCGACGGCGTGGTCGTCCAGCAGCGCCGAAGAAAGCCCGGGGCCGCCCTCGATCATCACTCCAGTGACGCCCTCGGAGGCGCAGCGCTCCGACCACGCAGCGATGAAGCCGTCGGAATCGCCCGGAAGGGCCCAGGTGCGGACGCCCTCGGCCTCATACCATGCGGCGTCGGCAGGACGGACTTCTGAGGCGAGCCCCACGACGACCGTACGGTCGCGATGATGGTCGCTGAAAAGATAGAGTCCAGAGCGACCTGCGGACCGGAAACGCCGATCGAGCACGAAACGGATTGGGCAGCGCTCCGGGCCGTCGTCGCGGGCGGTCAGACGGGGGTTGTCGGCCAGCAGGGTGTCGGCGCTGACCGCCACGGCCGGGAACAGCCTGCGCCACCGATGCACGTCGGCACGGGCCTGCGGACCCGTGAGCTCGCGCGGAGCGCCAGCCGACGGCACCAGCAGTCCGTCCAGCGTGGCCGCGACCTTGAGGGCCAGCAGCGGACGGCGACGGACAATCCAATGGTTGAAGATGAAGTTAAGGTCCCTGCAGGCCTCCTCGAGCACGCCCTCCACCACCGCCACGCCCGCTTTGCGCAGCAGATCGAGGCCCTTGCCGGCATGCGCCGGGTTGGGGTCACGGGCGCCCACGACGACCGTTCGGATGCCGGAGGCGAGGATGGCCTCCACGCAAGGCGGCGTACGTCCGTGTGTGCAGCAGGGCTCCAGCGTGACGTGCAGCACGGCGCTGGGGGCCGGGCGACGCCCCAGGGCGCGCAAGGCGGCCACTTCGGCATGCGGTCCGCCAGCGGCCTCGTGCCAGCCCTCGGCGACCGCCCTTCCCTCCTCGGTGATCACCGCGCCCACCATCGGGTTGGGGTGCGTGGCGCCCCAGGCCCGCCGGGCCAGCTCCAGTGCGCGGAGCATCGGAGGCTCGGCGGCGGACGCGGGCACCTTCAGCGGTTGCGCTTGCGCGGGCCCGCGGCGGCCTTGGAGCCTCCCGGGGTCAGCTGCGGCTCAGAATAATAGCGGAAGCCCTCGAGCTTGCGGCGCTCGATCGGCCTGCCCAGCAGGAGCTCGATCTGCTGCAAGTGGTGCATCTCGTCGGGTGAGAAGAGCGTGAAGGCCTCGCCCTCGGCGGAAGCGCGGCCCGTGCGGCCGATGCGGTGGACGTAGTCCTCGGCATGCTCCGGCACGTTGTAGTTGATGACGTGCGTCACGCCGCGGATGTCGAGGCCGCGCGAGGCGATGTCGGTCGCGACCATCACGGCGTATTTACCCGACTTGAAGCCCGCGAGGGCCTCCGCGCGCTCGGTCTGCGAACGGTCGGCGTGCATCGTAGCCACGGGCGTACCGTGGCCTTCGATCCATTCGGCGATGCGGTCGGCGTCGCGTTTGGTGCGGGTGAAGACAATGACCGACTTGTAACCGCTGCGTTTGAGCAGGTCCAGCAGCAGGTCGTACTTCTGGAAGACGTCGACCGGGTAAATCGCGTGCTCGACCGTGTCGGCTGCGGTCGTGCCCGTACGCACGTCGACCGTGACGGGGTCGCGCAGGGCCCAGCCGGCGATGCGGCCGATGGCGTCGCTGACCGTGGCGGAGAAAAGCAGCGTCTGGCGGTCCTTGGGGCAGTAGTTGACGATGCGGGACACGTCCTCGATGAAGCCCATGTCCAGCATGCGGTCGACCTCGTCGAGGATGAGCACCTGAATTGAACGCAGGTCCAGGATCTTCTGCTCATGCAGGTCGAGGAGGCGTCCGGGCGTGGCGATGACGACATCCACCCCCTCCTCCAGCGCCTTGACTTGGGCGCCGTAGCCGACTCCTCCGTAGAGGAGCGCAGTGCGCGTGCCGAGGTGCTTGCCGTACTTGCGGAAATTCTCGTCGACCTGGATGGCCAGCTCGCGGGTGGGAACCAGGACGAGGCAGCGGGGCTTGCCTCCGGCCGGTCCAAGTCGGGCCAACGTCGGGAGGGCGAAGGCGGCGGTCTTGCCGGTGCCCGTCTGGGCGGAGCCGATGATGTCGCGCTTGGCCAGTACGGCGGGGATGGCGGCGGCCTGGATTGGCGTGGGGTTGACGTATCCGCTTTCGGTCAGGGCGCGGAGCACGGGCTCGGGCAGGCCGAGGTCGGAGAACGTGGACATTGAGTGGTTTGGATGGAAACCCGGCCCCATGGGGGCGCGGAAAGCAGACAGACCAGCACATCCGCCGAGACGATGCAAGTGTCCCCTGCCCTTGCGTCAGAGTTTGACAATCCGGCCCCGGACAATCTGTATTTACCTCCCTTTTCCCAAGGGGAGGGCGCACGGTGGTTGTAGCTCAGTTGGTTAGAGCACTGGTTTGTGGTACCAGGGGTCGGGGGTTCAAGTCCCCTCAATCACCCCACTTTGTGCAGGAGTCCCGGAGCGATCCGGGGCTCCTCACCTTAGTGCGCTCCCTTGGACTTGAAATAGGCCTCCAAGGCCTCGCGGATGACCTTCTCGAGCTGGTCGTCCTTGGCCTTCACCTGGGCCTCGAGGTCGGCGTCGCCCACGATGGCGCCCTTGCGGAAGGTCGGCCAGCCGGCGCTGAAGTCCATCCTCTGGGCGTAGTAGGTGGGGTAGCTGACGCGGAACTTGTAACCGGACTGGAAATTCTCGAGCTGCACCGAGACGAACTGGACCGGGAAGTCGGGCTGGACCTTGCGGAGAGCGGCCTGCACGGCCGTGAGAGCCTCCTTGGAGTCGCACTTGATGCGGTTGTCCATGAAGCGCGCGTCCTCCGGCAGCTGAGTCTGCAGGGGAAAGAAGATGCCCGGTCGAACGCCGTTGAACTTGGAACCGGGTATCCCGTTCCAGAGGATGAATCCCGCGACGACGGGAATCAGCAGGAACAGGATGATCCCGAAGATCGGACTACGCTCCTTCTCAAGCTCGACGGCCATGGACGGAGCCTTGCTCCATCCGAGAAGGAGGCAATCCGAATGCTGTCAGCGCAAGGTCTGGAGGTAGACCTTCACGTCCTCGAGCTCCTGGGGCTTGAGGATGAGCCCCATGGGCGGCATGGGCGAAACGCCGAGCGCCTCGTATCCCTTGGCCAGGACCTTGTTCGGCTCGAGCAGCGACTCCTGGATGTAAGCCGGCGTGACGCGGACGGCGAGATTGTCGAGGGCCGGACCGATGGCGCTGCCCTTCCCTCCCACCATGTGGCAGGTGGCGCAGGCGGCGGTGGGGTGGCTCCAGAAGAGACCCTCGCCGCGCTTAGCGTCGCCGGCGGCAAGGGGCGCCTCGTCCAAAGGCAGCAGCTCGCAGAGCTTCACGTCGTCGAAGTAGATGTCGCCCTTGCCGACGTGGAGCAGGTTGATGCTGGCCTTGGTACGGGTACCGGAGTTGAAGACGACCTCGACCTCGGTCCAGTCCTGGTTGCGGGAGATCGTGTTGGTCTCGGCGCGCCCGATGTGATCGTTGAGGCTGGCCTTGCCGCGGAAGGCATGGGTCTTGATCCAGGCGCTCAGGCGGTACTCGGTATTGGGCTTGATCGCGACGTCGGCGAAGAAGCTCGTGTCGCCGTCCTCACGGGTGATGCCCCGCACGGCATGCTTGCCTGAATGCACCATCTTGGGGTCGATGACGATGCCCCACTGGGCGGTCGCGTTGCCCGGCCGACGGCCGTAGTCGCGCCGCTTCCAGCCCACGGGCAGCTTCTTGTCATCGAGCTCCTCGAAGCCCGGATTGGGCAGGAGGTTCGGACCTTCGCGGTAGACGAGCGCCTGATGGCGGCGTCCGAGGGCCTTGACCGCGCCCGCAAGCCATTCGTCGGACTTCACCGCAGAGTCCGCGGCGAGACCGCGCACGAGCGTCTGGATCTCAGGGGTCGTGGGGAACTCGGAAAGCTTCACCAGGGCGGCCAGTCGCACCGCGGGATCCTTGTCGGCCACGAGTCCGGAACCGAAGAAGAGGCGGCGGGCAGCGTCATCCGAGCCCAAGGCGCGAACGGCGTTGCGGCGCAGCTCGGCCGAGGGGGAAAGGAGGGCCTTACGGTGGTCGTCCTCGGACAGCGCGCCGAGACCGTGCAATGTCCAGAGCGCGTGCAGTCCGGCGATTCCGTCGGTCGCGCCGAGGAGTTCGCGCAGCGCAGGGACGGCAGCGACGCGGCGTCCCTCGACGAGCAGTCGCTGCGCGCGGAGGCGTCCATACTGCGTCGAGCCGGAGAGTCCCTTGACCAGCTCGACGTCAGAAAGTCCCTGCGCGGGGTTCTCGACGGCGCCGGGACGGTCACAGACGATGCGGTAGATGCGGCCGCGGGAATGGTCGCGCAGCGGGTTCTCGTGGGCGCCGCCGACCCCGGTGACGGCTTTGTAGCCGCCGCGTTCAGGCGAAGGCGTGGGATTGTGCTGGATGATGAAGTTCTGGAAGTCGGCGACCCAGATGGCGCCGTCGGGGCCGACCTCGGCGAAGACCGGAGACAGCCACTCGTCGGAGCTGGCGAGGACGTTGAAGCCGTCACGGGCCTCATAGCCTGCACCGGCCGGCCTGACGTCCATGGCGGCGACGAGCTTCATGGTCGGCTCGCAGACGAGGACGCGTCCCTGCAGACGGGAAGGAAGGGCCTTGGAGTAGACGAAGGTCGAGCCGGCGGCGGCCGTGTAGCCGCCCATCACGTCGACCTGGCGGAAGTTGGGGGTGATGGTGTGGGCTTCGCCGACGAGATTGATGGGCCTGGCAGTGAGCCCGCTGCCGCCCCGGCTCCAGGCCGAGGCCGGGATGCCGCCGAAGAAGATCGGTGCATTGTTGGCCGTGCCGCCGAAGGCGTCGCCCGCGGCGTTAGCGCCCTGGCCCCAGGTATTGTTGGTGAACTGATGGAGGAACTCCACGGACGAGCCGTCGGACTTGAATCGGTAGCTGCCCATGGCGAAGCCGAGCTTCTTGCCGCCGACCTCGCCGTCGAAGCCGCTGTAGCCCACCGCCCCGCGGAGCCAGTTGTCGTAACCGTAGGAGAGGCTGCTGGCCTGGGCGTGCGTGTCACGGATGCCGAAGCCGGTCATGATGACCTCACGCACGTCGGCACGGTCGTCGCCGTCCGTGTCCTTGAGGAACACGAAGGTCGGCGACTGCGAGACGATGATGCCGCCCCGGGCGAAGACGAAGCTCGTCGGGATATTGAGCTTGTCGGCGAAGACTGTGAACTTGTCGGCCCGGCCGTCGCCATCGGTGTCCTCGCAGATCTTGATGGAGTCATTGCCCATCCGCTGGTCCTCCATCACCCCGTGGGGGTAGTCGCGGGTCTCGGCGACCCAGAGGCGGCCGCGTTCGTCCCAGGCGAGGGCGACGGGCTTAGCGATGTCCGGCTCGGCGGCGAAGAGCACCAGACGCATGTCGGCCGGGACCTGCGTGCGCTCCATGCTGCCCTTGACCGAGTAGGGCTTCTGGAAAGTCAGCGGCTCGGGGCGCTTCTCATAATTCGCGACGTTGGGATTCTTCTCGCGCACCTCGGCCTCGCGCTGCGCGAGGAAGGCCTGCCAGGCGGCCTTGCGGCCGGCGGGCAGAGCCTGCTCGAGGGCCGTGCGGAAGGCGGCGGGGTCCTTGGCCTGGGCGGAGAGGTCGGGGAGGCCGGAACTTAGCGCTCCGCCGACCACGACGACGGCGTCGTAGCGGCGGAGGTCATCGGCCGAGGGGGCCTCGCGGTGGTAATCGAACCAGATGGCGTCACGTCCGTGGGCGGCCATCAGGTCGTGTAGGGGGCCCTTGGCGGCCTGCTCGGCGCCGGCGACGTCCAAGTACAGCACCCTGAGCGGAGCGGCCTGGACCGAGGCGATGAGGATTAAAAACAGGGCTGACAGGCTTCTCATGGGGTGAGCACAGATAAAGCGTGGGACACCAATCACGCAACGGATGAAGCCCCATAAAGATACGACCCGGCCGCCCTGCCCGGCCCCCAGTGTCGCAAAGATGAAACCCGGGGTAAAAAAAACGGCGCCCTTGCGGGCGCCGTGCTCAGTGCTGCCGGGCGGAATCAGTTGTCGTGGGGGTCGCCGCCGGCCGCAGGCTTGGGATCCTCAGGCAGGTCGGTGATGAGGCACTCCGTGGTGAGGAGCAGGCCGGCCACCGAGGCGGCGTTGGTGATCGCGGTGCGGGTGACCTTGGTCGGGTCGACCACGCCGGCGGAGACCAGATCCTGGTACTCACCAGTGGCGACGTTGTAGCCGTGGTTGCCCTTGTGCTTGAGGAGGACCTCCTGGACGATCAGGGAGCCTTCGACGCCGGCGTTGAAGCACAGCGTGCGAAGCGGCTCCTCGATGGCGCGGCGGACAATCTGGGCGCCGATTTTCTCGTCGCCTTCCAGCGCCTTGATGAGACCGTCGATGGCCTTGACCGTGCGGAGCAGCGCTACGCCGCCTCCGGCCACGATACCTTCCTCGACGGCGGCGCGGGTGGCGTTGAGCGCGTCATCGACGCGGTCCTTCTTCTCCTTAAGCTCGCTCTCGGTGGCGGCTCCGACGTGGATGACGGCGACGCCTCCGGCGAGCTTGGCGAGGCGCTCCTGCAGCTTCTCCTTGTCGTAGTCGGAGGTGGTCTCCTCGATCTGGCGACGGATCAGCTTCACGCGGCCCTGGATGTCGGAGGACTTGCCGGCACCCTGGATGACGGTGGTGTTCTCCTTGTCGACCACGATGCGCTTGGCGCGGCCGAGGTCGGCCACCTTGAGGGACTCGAGCTTGATGCCGAGGTCCTCGGTGACGAAGCGTCCGCCGGTGAGGACGGCGATGTCCTCCATCATGGCCTTGCGGCGGTCACCGAAGCCCGGGGCCTTGACGGCGCAGACGTTGATGGTGCCGCGGAGGCGGTTGACCACGAGCGTGGCGAGGGCCTCGCCCTCCACCTCTTCGGAGATGATGAGCAGCGGCTTGCCGGTCTTGGCGACCTCCTGGAGGACCGGGAGAAGGTCCTTCATGGAGCTGATTTTTTTCTCGTAGAGCAGGATGTAGGCGTCCTCGAGGACGGCCTCAAGCGACTCGGCGTTGGTCGCGAAGTAGGGGGACAGGTAGCCCTTGTCGAACTGCATGCCTTCCACGACTTCGAGGGTGGTCTCAATGGTCTTGGCCTCCTCGACGGTGATGGTGCCGTCCTTGCCGACCTTGTCCATGGCCTCGGCGATGATGTTGCCAACGGACTCGTCCCAGTTGGCCGAGACGGTGGCGACCTGCTTGATCTCCTCGCGGGTCTTGATCTTCTTTGAGATGTCGGCGAGCTCCTTCACGATGGCCTCGACGGCTTTGTCGACGCCGCGCTTGACGAAGATCGGGTTCGCGCCAGCGGCGACGAAGCGGAGACCTTCGCGGTAGATGGCTTCGCCTAGGACGGTCGCGGTCGTGGTGCCGTCACCGGCCTTGTCGGCGGTGCGGGAAGCGACTTCGCGCACCATCTGGGCGCCCATGTTCTCATAGGGATCGTCGAGTTCGATCTCCTTGGCGACGGTGACGCCGTCCTTGGTGACCTTGGGGGCGCCGAATTTCTTGTCGATCATCACGTTCCGGCCCTTGGGACCGAGGGTGACCTTGACGGCGCGGGCGAGAATGGAGACGCCGTTGAGCACCTTGCGGCGGGCGGCCTCATCGAACAGGATCTGCTTCTTAGACATGTTGGTGTGGGTTGAAGGTTTTCAGTGGGACCGGATTACTCGATTACGGCGAGGATCTCGGACTCGGAGAGGAGGAGGAAGGTGACGTCGTCGAGCTTGACCTCCTGGCCGGCGTACTTGCCGACGAGGACCTTGTCACCGACCTTGACGTTGAAGGGTAGCTTCTTGCCGTCCTTGTCGAGACCGCCGGTGCCAAGGGCAATGACCTTAGCTTCCTGGGGCTTCTCCTTGGCGGTGTCGGGGATGATGATGCCGCCCTTGATTTCTTCGGACTCCTCGATGCGCTGCAGGAGGACGCGGTCACCGAGGGGCTTGACGGAGGGTTTGGTGTTCTTGGCCATGTTGGTTGGGTTTGGGTAGAGATACGTCCGGATGGACTTCCGCACAGGTGCAGAAGGGATGCCAAAACCGTTCCAGCTGGGATTGGCAACCGATTACGGGGTTTTTTTAGGGTTGGGGCGGGCTCCGACCCGATTGGAGCCCCTAAAAGGTCGTTATTACGGGACAGGCTGTCCCAAGCCGCCGGCTGGGGTGTGTCACACCGCTCAAACCAGATCGCCCTGCCCTGCGTCCGGCTCCTTGAGCTGCTGACCCCAGCCGAAGATGCGGGCCTGGGCCCCGTGATGCTCGGCCTTGGTCTTGTCGCCCCGCTCCATCCAGATGCGTGAGAGCGAGGTGTGCACATGCACGTCCTTGGGACGCAAGCCCAGCGCACGCTCGGCGGCGGCCAAGGCCTCGTCCAACCGACGGGAGGCGAAGTGAATCTCCGCGGCGGCCAGCCATGCTTCGAAGCAAGCCGGGTCGGCCCCCACCGCCGACTCCAGACAGGCGAGCGCGGCCTTCTCATCGCCGACGGCGAAGTAGAACGCGGCCTCATCGGCCAGCCGTCTCGCATCTCCGGCCGAGTCGCTCATGCCTGCATGCTCCACCGAAGAGCGTCCTTCGCAAGCGCTCCTTTCGCCTTGGAAACGCCCCGCCCCGGGGCAAACCTCCGGCATGGACCCTCGATACGGAAAACTGGCCGACGTGCTTTGCGGCTTCTCGACCCGGCTGAAGAGGGGTGAGAACGTACTGATCGATGCGCATGAAGTGCCGGACGACTTCGTAATCGCGCTCATCCGCGCAGCCCGGGCCCGCGGCGCCACCCCGATGGTGAACCTGCACCGTGCCCGCGTCGGCCGCGAGATGGTCAAGGACGGCACCAAGGCACAGTTCAAGCTGACCGCCGCTCACGAGCTCGCCCGCATGAGGAAGATGCAGGCCTTCATCGCCGTGCGCGGCTCCGACAACATCTTCGAGGGCAGTGACGTGCCCGCCGGCCACGCCAGGCTGAACTCCGAAATCATGCGCCCGGTCCTCGACCACCGCGTCAACAAGACCAAGTGGGTCGTGCTCCGCTGGCCGACTTCGTCCATGGCCCAGCAGGCCAAGATGAGCACCGAGGGCTTCGCCGACTTCTACTTTCGGGTCTGCACGCTCGACTACTCCCGCATGATTCCGGGCATGGAGGCGCTGAAACGGGCCATGATGAAGACCGACGAGGTCCGCATCACCGGCCCGGGTACTGACCTCAGGTTCAGCATCAAGGGCATGAACGCCGTGCCCTGCGGCGGCGAATACAACATCCCCGACGGCGAGGTCTTCACCGCGCCGATCAAGGATTCCGTCAATGGCACGCTGCAGTACAACTGCGCGACGATCTATCAGGGCGTCTCCTTCGAAAACATCCGCCTGGTCTTCCGCAAGGGCAGGATCGTCGAGGCCACCGCGAACAACACCAAGCGCCTCAACGAGATCCTCGACACCGACGAGGGCGCGCGGTTCATCGGGGAGTTCGCCATCGCCTTCAACCCGCACATCCTCAGCCCGATGCAGGACATCCTCTTCGACGAGAAAATCGCGGGGTCCTTCCACTTCACGCCGGGTAAGTGCTACGAGACGACGGACAACGGCAATCACTCCTCGGTGCACTGGGACATGGTCTGCATCCAGCGTCCCGAATTCGGCGGCGGGGAGATCCGCTTCGACGGCAAGGTGATCCGCAAGGACGGGCTCTTCGTCGCCAAGGAGCTCCAGAAGCTCAATCCCGCCTACCTGCTGGGCAAGTCCAAGTAAGATGGCGCCGCCTCGCAAGCGCGCCAAGACCCAGCTGAAGCGCATTGGCTCCCGGCCGCAGGCCCGCACGGCCAGGGCGCTCGGACGAAAGTCCAGGCCCGCCCCGCGCGTGCCCTACTCTTCCCGCCCGGCCAAGGTACCGACCGAGGAGGTGCGCCCGGATGAGATCTTCAAGACCCGCATCCCGGGCGAGTTCGAGCCCGCCCGCGCGGACAAGATCATCGCCACGCTGCTCGACGGCGTCAGCCGCTCACGCGTGCAGAAGGCCCTCGACCTCGGCATGGTGAAGGTCAACGGCCAGCCGGCGGACTGCCGCACGGTGCTCAACCCCGGCGACGCCGTCGAGGTCGCCCTGCCCTCGCCCGGCGAGCCCACGGCCCGCCCCGTGAAGCTGCGCCTCGAGGTGCTCCTCGAGGACGCCCACCTCATCGCCATCAACAAGCCGGCGGGACTCCTGACGCACCCGGTCCAGGGCTCCGACGAAGTCTCGGTGGTGCACGGCCTGCTTCACCACACCAAGGGCAAGCTCGCACCGGCCGGCGGCGCCCCCCGGCCCGGCGTCGTGCACCGTCTCGACCGCGAGACCTCCGGCGTGATCGCGCTCGCCAAGACCGACAAGGCCTACCATGCTCTGGTGACGCAGTTCACCGAGCGCACCGCGCAGAAGGAATACCTCGCCCTCGTCGACAAGGCGCCCCGGCTGCTGTCCGGCGTAATCGACGCCGCCATCGACCGTCACCGTACGGTACGGGTGCGCATGGCGGTCCGCGAAGACGGCCGCGAAGCCGTCACGGACTGGCGGGTGGAGGAGAAATATGGCGAGCAGGCCGCATTGATCCGCGCCTGCCCTCACACCGGCCGCACGCACCAGATCCGCGTCCATCTCGCGCACCTAGGGCACCCGATCTTGGGCGACCGAACCTACGGTAAATTCGACGTCCCCGCCTTCACCGGATGGCCCATGCCCCGCGTGATGCTGCACGCCCACCGCCTGACGCTCACGCACCCGCAGACGGGGAAGCCTGTCACGATCGTCGCCGAACCTCCCAAGGACTTCCTCGACCTGCAGGCCTGGCTCGCAGGTCGTTTCGGACGCAGGACCTACTCGACCCCGGGCTGACTCAGCAAGTGCCTCCGTGGTGCCCTTCGCGCTTACAGTGCTGGGACATGTCAGGCTCGACGTGCACGAGCACGGAAACGACCTCGGGGTGGGAGCGGAGGATGTCCGCCTTGATGCGTCCAGCGATGGCATGGCCTTCCGCCACCGTGGCGGTCTCGGCCACCTGCAGGTGGAAATCGACCTCGAAGCGGTCACCGAGACGACGGGCGCGGAAAGCGTGGAATCCTTTAGCGCCCGGAGTGGCGAGGATGTGCTCGCTGAGGTCCTTGAGTACCGATTCAGCCGGAGCGCGGTCCATGAGGTCGGAGCAGGCGCCAAGGAAGATCCTCGCCCCTTCGGAACCGAGCCAACCGGCCAGCACCAGCCCCACCAGGTGTCGGCGCCGGCCAAGTCCTCACTGAGATTGGCGACCAGCACCGTGACAAGGGCCATGAGCGAGGCGACCGCGTCAGCCCGATGGTCGGCGGCGTTGGCCATGAGGAGTCTGGAGCCCAGCCTTTCGAGCTGACGGCGGGCGTAGCGGTAGAACCCCTCCTTCACGACCAACGCGACGCCTGGGACCCAAGCAGCGGCCACGCCCGAGACGACTAGCTTGCCGCCGTCGACCAGACCGAGGCCCGATTGCCAAGTCAGGCCGACGCAGAGGGCCACCACGACGGCCGATATCAGGAGCGCGGCGAGGGTGGAGATACGATGATGGCCGTAGGGGATGGTCCTAATCCTTCGGAAGGTCCGAGTACTTGAGCCCGACGTAGGCGGCCACGTCGGTCACGAGGTCGACGAGCGAATGGACGCCGTCGGCGATCAGCGCCTGTGAGGAGGCGATGAAGCCGACGCTGAACTTGGCCGCGGCCAGCACGACGTTGACGCCTAAGCTAAGGAACGTGGTGATGACGCCGTCACTGACGGACGGGCGGCTCATCGCGTGGATTCGGCGCGGATGAGGTCCGACTCCGCACGCCAGTCGATAATCAGGAAATCAGCCGAGGCCACGGCGGGCATGGCCCTGACTTGGGCGAGCAAACCGGGAAGACGGGACCAGTCCGGTCCGGACGAGGCGGCGACCCAACGACCGAGGCGCAGCAAGGCTTGGTCGGCACGCCCTTCGACGGACGACGCGACTTCGCCCGAAGGCAGGACGACCTCCTCGGCCTTATGGCCGGGGCGGAGCGTGACGACGATCCGGTCCGCGAAGAGGAAGGCGTAGTCGGAGACCGGGCCGTCCTCGGCCAGGGCGACACCGGCGGCGTAGGTCTCACGGACCAGCAGATATTCCTCAGGAAGCTCCCTGCCCTGGGCGTCATATCGACGACGGCCACCGGTCACGATGGAACGAACCTTCGAGCCGTCGGCACGGGTCTCGACGGACTCATGCTTCACGTAATGACCGTAGAACCCGCGCGAGGTCGCCGCATAATCGTACATCATCCCCGGAAGATTGAGCGCGTCACGGACCTGGCGGCGCCGGTCACGTTCCGGCTGCGAGCGGGAATTGATGCCGAAGAGCAGGCCCACGCCGAGGAGGACGCCGACTAGGAAGAGAATGAACCGCTCACGCTGACCCATGCCGCATCTTCCCCCGGACCGAGGCCGGGGCAAGCCGTCAAAAGCCGAGGGTTTGGCATTGGAAACCAGGCCCATCGGGACCAGAAAGACGCCATGCCGGAAGCCAGCGTGGAGACCCGAGTGCGTTTCGCCGAAACGGACGCCATGGGCGTGACCTACCACGGCAATTACCTGCCTTGGTTTGAAATGGCGCGCGTGGCCCTCCTCGACCAGCTGGGCATCCCCTACCGGGAACTCGAACAAGAGGGATTCCTGCTGCCCGTGCTGGAGACGGGCCTCACCTACCACCGCCCCTCCCGATTCGACGACCGCGTCCGCATCACCGTGATCTTGGCTGAGAAGCCCAAGGCTCGCCTTCGGCTCACCTACCGGGTCGAGCGTGAGGGTGAGCTGCTGGTCGAGGGCTTCACCGTGCACGCCTTCGTGAACCGCGAATTCAAGCCCGTGCGCCCTCCCAATCGCGCGGAGGAGGCCATGCGAAGCGCCTTCAGCGCCTGAACCGCATGAAGCTCGCCTCCGCGGCCCTGGGCCCCTTCGAGACTAACGCCTACCTCGTCATGGCCGAGGAAGGGCCCGACTGCTGCGTGGTGGACGCGCCCAAGGACTCGGGACGGCTGCTGCTGGAGGAGATCGGACGGCGCAGGTTAAGGCTCACCCACCTGCTGATCACGCACGGGCACTGGGATCACATGTGCGACGCGCATCGCTTCGCGGCCGCGGGCGCCAAGGTCATCGCCCATCGGGATGATCGCGAACTGCTCGAAAACATCGAGGCCTATCGCAACCGCTATCGCTCGATGATTCCCACCCTGACCGATGACGATTTCCGTTCGGTCAAAGTGGACCGCTGGGTCGATGAGGGCGACCGGGTCGAGACCTGCGGCCATCGCTTCGAGGTCCGTCACGTACCCGGGCACTGCCCGGGCAGCATTCTCTTCTACGAGGCTGACCGGAAACTGGCCTTCGTCGGCGACGCCATCTTCAAAGGTTCGGTCGGCCGCACCGACCTGCCCAACGGTGACTGGAACCAGCTGCTGGCCTCAATCCGCACCCGCATCTACTCCCTGCCCGATGACGTGACGCTGATGCCGGGTCATGGCGGACGGACCAGCGTCGGCACGGAGAAGCAGACCAATCCCTACGCCAAGCCCTGAGCCGCGTGTCGACGCCCTGCCCCTTCCTGCCCTCGTGCGGCCGCCCCCTCTCCTGGCGTGACCTGAATGCGCTGAGGGATGACCAAGGCCCGGAGCTCTACCGCCTATGCTTGGAATACGCCCAGCAGCTCTGGCTGGACGGCCTCCCCGCCCGCGCCATGTTGGCCGTCGACCGTGCGCTGTATTGCGACGTGCCCTCGGGCGATGAGGCGCTGCGCGACTACCCGATGCCCTACCGGACGGTCGGATGGATGGTCGCCCAGCCCAGCGAAGCCTTCACCGGCAACGCCAGGGTCCATTACCAGCATCTGGCCGACCGCGTGAAAGGCGAGCGGGCTGAAATCAAGAAGTGGCGCGCCTGGGCGGCCTGGGCCGTCGTCAGGGCGGCGCGGCCCGACCTGCCGGCCGATCCGAGGCACGCCGTGCGGGAGCCGATGTCTGACGAAATCGAACTCGGTCTGACGGCCCACGGCGTGAGCGGAGAGGCCGCCGAGTGGCGGATCGCCCTCTCGGATCAGCGCGAAAGATCGGCGGACACCGACACTTCCATTCCGCCCATTCCGCCGACGCGCACGGTCTGACCGGGATTGAGGGTCACGGTCGTGTTCACCTCGGTGGCGCTGGCGGAGATGAGGGACTTGTTGAGCGAGAGCTCATGCCGGGCTGCGCCCTGCGTGATGACCAGGATCTGGGTCGCCGGGTCGTAGGACTCGAGCTTCCAACCGTTGATGGCCCGACCGAGCGGCACCCAGCGGCGCGTCCCGGTGGAGTCACTCAGCGAAAACAGCTTCTCCTTGGGCAGCGCCGAATAGAACGAGGGGATGCCGTCCTTGCGTCCGGAAGAGGTGCCGCCCTTGGAGGCGAGCTTGGCTTCCTTCTTGGCCTCCTTCTCATCGACCGGCTGCTTCGTCGCGCTGTTCAGGACCACGCGCATCGATACCGTGATCTCGTTCGTCGCAGGGTTGTAAGTCGGCGTGGCCGACATCTCCAGGGCGTTCTCGGCCGGCTTTCCGTCCGGACCGGGCCTGCCGCCGTTGGCTTGGATCTGGACCCGGGCCTCCGTGCCCGAGACGGCCGTTATGGAGGGCGTCGAAAGCACCTCGGTCTTGCCGCTCTTGTCAGGGTGACTGATGGTCGCACGCAGGCGTATCTGGGCCGGGGGAGCGGGCGCAGCGACCTTCACGGGCACCACCGGCACAGGGGCGGCAGGGGCGGCCTCCAGAGTCTCCTGGGCGGGGAGCGCGGCCGCCAGGCAAAGGAATAAGGCAGGAACGGCGCGAAGGCTCATCGGGGTGTCAGTGCTTATACCCCGAGGAACGCCCCAGGTTTCAGCTCAAAGGCGGCGGAACACCAGGGAGGCGTTGTGTCCGCCGAAGCCCAGGTTGTTGGAGACCGCCACGTCGACCTTGCGCTGACGTGCGGCGTTGGGCGTATAGTCCAGGTCGCAGTCGGGGTCGGGGTTCTCGTAATTGATGGTCGGCGGGATGACCCCGTGGTGGATGGCGAGGCAGCAGACCGCGGCCTCGACGCCGCCGGCGGCGCCGAGCAGGTGTCCGGTCATCGACTTGGTGGAGGAGATGGAGAGGGCGCGGGCGTGGTCGCCGAAGGTGCGCTTGATGGCGAGGGTCTCGCAACGGTCGTTGATCGGGGTCGAGGTGCCGTGCGCGTTGATGTAACCGACTTCCTCCTTCTTCACGCCCGCCTCGGAAAGGGCGCGGTCCAGGCAGAGCGCCAGACCCCTGCCCTCCTGATCCTGGCCGGTGATGTGATAGGCGTCGCAAGTGGCGCCGTAGCCGGCCAGCTCGCAGTAGATCCTCGCCCCGCGCGCCTGGGCGTGCTCAAGGGTCTCGATGACCAGGACGCCGGCGCCCTCGCCCATGACGAAGCCGTCGCGCAGCTTGTCAAAAGGACGCGAGGCCTTCTCGGGGGTGTCATTGAAGTCGGTCGACATCGCCTTCATGTTGCAGAACCCGGCGTAGCCGAGGCGCGTGATGGCGGCCTCCGAGCCGCCGGAGAGCATGATGTCGGCGTGTCCGTCACGGATGTG
>VHDL01000008.1 GCA_016871415.1 Verrucomicrobiota bacterium | reverse complement strand
CGTGATCGCCTCGCAGGCCTTGGCGACCGCGACGGGATCGGAGACGTCGACCTGATACGCCTTGGCCTTGAGCCCCTTGGCGAGGATGTCGGCTGCGACGGCCTCGCAGGTGGCCGACTTGGACACGCAGAGGACGGTGTGCCCGTGGGACGCGAGGCGTTCGGCGATGGCCTTGCCGATGCCCCGGCCGGCTCCGGTGACGAGGGCTACGCGGGGGGTGTGCGTGAGATGCATCGGAAGCGATTTGTGCGGGGGCGCAGTCGGTAGGCAAGCGGGGAAGCGTCCGTCAGTAGACGTCCCGCTGATAACGGCCGTCCTTCTTGAGCTGCTTGACCCATTCGACGGCGGCCTCCGGGGTCATGCCGCCCTGCTCCGCCACGATGGCATGGAGCGCGGCGTCCACGTCCTTCGCCATGCGCTTGGCGTCCCCGCAGACGTAGAAGGCGGCCCCGTCGGAAAGCCATTTCCAGAGCTCGGCGGCGTTCTCACGCATGCGGTCCTGCACGTAGACCTTGCGCTCCTGGTCGCGGGAGAAGGCGGTGTCGAGGCGCGTCAGGGCGCCGGACTTCAGGTGTCCGGCCCATTCGTCCGCGTAGAGGAAATCATGGTCCTTGCGCTGGTCCCCGAAGAAGAGCCAGGCGGGGCTGCGCACGCCGCGGGCGGCGCGGTCCTGGACGAAGCTCCGGAAGGGGGCCACGCCGGTACCGGGACCCACCATGATGATCGGTACGGAGTCATCGGCGGGGAGGCCGAAGTGCGATTCCGCGACGAAGACCGGCAGGTCCGATTCCCCCATGCGCGCGCGGTCGGCCAGATAGGTCGAGCACACGCCCTCGCGTCGGCGGCCATTGGTCTCGTAGCGGACGACCGCGACGGTCAGATGGATCTCCTGGGGATGCATCGCGGGGGAGGAGGCGATGGAGTAGAGCCGGGGCATCAGCCGCCGCTGCGATTCGATGAGCTCCTGCGCGGTCGGCCGGGCAGTCGGGAATTCCTCCAGCAGGTCGATGAACTCGCGCTGCTCGAGCCACGCCTTCTTCTTCTCGGGATCGGATTCGGCGATACGCTCGGCCAGCCGGGCGCGGTCGGCCTCCCCCGCACGGTCGTGGAGCAGCTGGACGAACTTGTAGGTGGGACCGTTGAGGGCCAGCCGGCGCGAGAGCGCCTCGCGGAGGGGGATCGGCGCCGGGTCCTTCGGGATGAGCACCGGCTCCAAGCCGGAAAAGCCGGCTGCCTTCAGGAGGGCGTCCACGGCTGGGGCGGAGTTGGTCGGAAACACGCCCAGCGAGTCGCCGCACTTGTAACTCAGGCCGCTACCCGCGAGGGAAACGGAGAAATGCACCGTCTCCTTCTGGCTGGCGGGCGAGCTGAGCCTGCGCCGCTCGACGAGACGGGCGGCGAACGGGTTGGTCTTGTCGTAAGGCGCGGCCATGTCCCTCCGCAGGATGCCCACTCTGCGCGTCAGGCAAACCTCTTTTCAGAGCGACCGAGGGTCACTTCCAGACCTTGATCCAGTCGATCTCGACGTTGTCCGGGAGGTTCTTCTCCTTGAAGTGCTTGCGGTCGTCCTCGAGGAAGTGGTGCGTGGCATACACGACCATCGGCTTGTAGGGGTCAGGCCGGTCGATCTGCATGATCTTCTTCCCTTCCATGTACCACGTGATGGCCTTCTCGGTCCAGAGCACGCCGTACTCATTGAAACGTTTGTGGCCCTTGCCGCCGGTGAGGATGCCGTCCCACTTGGGCGGCGTGGCGTCCCGGCTGCCCTGCTCATTGGCGAAACGGCCCCAGGGGAACATCCGGTCCTGACCGGCCCCTTCGAACTTGGCCACGCCCACGGGCGTCTCATCCATCTTCTCGGACCGGATACCGAAGGCGCCGCGATGCCCTTGGAAGGCGTTGAAGCGGATGCTGGCCTCGAAGTAGCCGAACTGCTGGCTGAACTTACCTTGGGAATTGATGTTGCCGCCGACGAAGCCCCCGGGCGTCTGCTGGAAGCCCAGCACGAGCCTTCCCTTCTCAATCTTGACGAGCTCGGGAGAGCCGACGTTCCACTTGGAAGCGTCGATGGCGGCGGCGTTGAACTGATCCTCCCAGTGCACCTTGCGCCCGACCATGGGACTTTGGGCCGGGAGGACAGCGGCGCAGAGGAGGAGCAGCAAATGACGCATAACCCGGAGAGGACTCACTTCCAAATCTTCACCCAGTCCACCTCGACGTCGTCAGGCAGATTCTTCTCCTTGAAGTCCTTGCGGTCGGACTCGAGGGCGTCGTGACGGACGGACAAGGCCATCGCCTTCACGGGGTCGGGCTTCTCGATCTGCATCACCTTCTTGTTGTTGATGTAGAAGGCGTAGGTCTTTTCGGTCCAGAGGATGCCGTAGGTGTTGAATCTCTTGGAACCTCCGGAGCTGGGGAGATAGCTTTCCAAGGGCTTTTCGGCCGGATAGTCGCGGGTGCCCGCGGCAGTGGCGATGCGGGCCCAGGGGTAGGCGCGGGGTCCGCCGCCCTGGAAGGTCAGAGCCACTCCGGGAAGCTCGTCCTGCTTCGTGGTTCGCACACCGATGACGCCGCGGTGGCCGAGGTAGCCATTGAAGCGGAGATTGACCTCGAAATAGCCGAACTGCTGCTCGAACTTGTCCGCGGTGCTGACGCCTCCTCCTCGGGGACCGTCGGGCGTCATGTGGAAGCCGAGCACCAGCTTGCCCCCCTTGATGGAGACGTGCTGCGGGGTGTTGATCGCCCACTTTGAGCCATCGACCTCGGCCGCATTGAACTGGTCCTCCCAGACGACCTTGCGGCCGTTGGTGGGGCTCTGCGCCGCGCAGAGGGCGGCGAGCAGGGAGAGCAGGAACGCGGGGATGGTCCTCATGGTCGGAAGGTCACTTGTTCACGTAGGCGCGCACCCATTCGATCTGGATGGGCTCGGGGCCCAGCTGAGGGTTGGGAAACTCCCGCAGCACGCCGCCCTCGGGCAGATGGTGGAAGAAGTGGATGTTGAGGGGCTCCTTGGAGAAGTCGCGACGGAGCGTGAACACTTCGCGGCCGTTGAGGTACCACTTGGCCGCCTTCTCGGTCCAGAGCAGGCCGTAACGGTTGAACTTCTTGTAGGCCGCGCCTCCGTCGAGATTGACCGGAGACTTGTCGGGGATGAGCCGCTGCGCGCCGCCGGTCTGCGCGTTGACGACCGTGGCCCAGACGCGGACGTTGTCCTCGCCCCTGCTCTCAAAGAAGAGCTCGCCGGCGCCGTTCTTCTTGTCCTCCGCCGTACGAAGCCGCATTCCCGCCCAGCGGTTCTTGGTCTGCTGCATACGGATGGAGGCCTCCACATACATGAGGGGCGCGGTGAACTTGGGAGCCAGGGTCGAGCTGCGCCAGAGGGTGGGCTTGCCGGCGGAGACGATTTCGAGGCTGACGACCTGCTTGGTCTCGGAGCCGACCTTGGCCTGCACGAGACGGACGTTGGTCTTGTCGTAGGACCACTTGGCCTCGTCGAGGACCTTGGCCTTGAAGGTGTCCTCGAAGGCGAGCTTCATGCTTGTCTCAGGCCCGGCGACCAGGGCGGCCGCGGCGGCGAGAGGGAGGATGCGGGAGATGTTCATGGTGAAGGGAGTATCAGGGCTTGTAGATCTTGACCCAGTCGATCTGGAAGGGCTCCGGCCCCTGGGTCGGGTCGGGGAATGACTTGAGGATGCCGCCCTCCGGCAGGCTGTGCCGGAAGTGCATCGCAACGTTCTGACCGGGGACGCCGCCGGAGTTCGAGCGATCGGAGCGGAAGACCTGCCGTCCGTTGATGTACCAGGAGAGCACCTTGTCGGTGAAAAGGATGCCGAAGGTGTTGAAGCGCTTGTAGGCGACGCCGCCCTCCATTTTCACGGGATTCGGGGAAGGATTGTACCGGCGATGCCCCATCTCGGTGGTCTCGGCGAAACTCAGGCCTACGCCGTCTCCGCCGCCCGACCCGAAGCCGGTCGACAGGGAGGGAAACTTCTTCCCGGCGGGGGCACCGATGTCGAAGCCCATGCCGCAGCCATGACCGCCCGTCTGCACCATGCGCATGCGGGCCTCGTAGTACCCATAGGGCTGACGGAACTTGCAGTCCAAGCCCGACCCGCTCCAGAGGGTGGGCTTGCCGCGGGAGACGATGTTGAGGTTTACGACGGTGGCCTTGTTCGTGCCGTCAGGACTGGTCCCTAAGGTGACGACCGCGGAGTTGTAGTTCCACTTAGCCTTATCTATTGCGTCTCCATTGAACTGGTCCTCGAAGACCAGACGCATGGTGGATTCAGGCCCGGCCGAGACGGCCGAGGTGAGCAGGAGAAGCAGAGCGAGCCGACTTAACATCGTTGGGGGTAAAAACATTGAATGCCTCCTCCGCACAAAGGCAAGACCCCAAGCCCCTCCCCTACTTGTCTAAAATCATCCCTATTTCCTTGAGGGACAGGGGTCTGCAGTCCCCCGGAGGCATCCTGCGCATGACCAGCTCACCGATCTGGAAACGTGCTAGGGTCCTCACGTGGAAGCCGAAAATTTCAAAGAGACGACGAACCTCCCGCTTGCGACCCTGATCGAGATGGACCTCAAGGTGGGCCGGGTGGTCCGGAAGCCGGATGACCTTGCGGAAACGCAGGTGCTCGCCCTCGTCGACGGCGCCCTTGAGCAGGCGCGGCGTCAGGGCTGGGTCGTAATCGCGGTTCAGGGTGACCTTATAGCGTTTGACCACGCCGCCCGAAGGATGCATGACCCGATTGGCCAGGTCACCGTCGTTGGTGAGCAACAGCATGCCCTCGGAGTCCTTGTCGAGGCGTCCGACGCAGAAGAGACGGAAAGCCCCGAATTCGGGCGGGACCAGGTCGAAGACCGTCTGGCCGCCATGGGAGTCGACATTGGTGCAAAGGTAGCCCCTGGGCTTGTTCATCAGCAGGACGACCCTGCGGGCGACCGACTTGACCAGCTGGCCTTGGCAACGGACCTGATCCGTCGCCGGATCCACGGGCTGCCCGACCATGGCCGGACGACCGTTGACCGTCACCTTGCCCTCGGCGACCAGCTTCTCCGCCTCACGGCGTGAGCAGACCCCCGCGGTGGCGAGGAACTTGTGGATGCGCATGGGTCCTTCGGAAGCCACGGCCCATCTGTGTGGCAATCCGCCCCTGAGGGCGAGCAAAGTCGACAGGCAGGACTTTGCTCGCCCTGCGTGCCGGGAAGCCCCTAAAAGGAAGCCTGACATGCGACTCATCGACGGAAACGCCATCGCCCAGCAGGTCCTCGCCGAAGTGAAGGCGCGCGCCGCGAATCTGGCTCCCATCGTCCCTCACGTGGCCTTCGTGCGCGTCGGGGAAGACCCCGCCTCGGTCTCCTACGTAGCCAAGAAGCAGAAGACGGCCGCCGAAGTCGGGATGAAGGCCAGCCTCACGGTCTTCCCGTCCGATGTCTCCAAGGCCGAGCTCTTCGCCCATCTGGACGCCCTCAACGCCGACGCCTCCGTGCACGGCATACTCATCCAGGCCCCGCTGCCGAAGCACCTGCCCGAGACCGAGGTGTTCAACCGCGTCTCACCGGCGAAGGACGTCGACGGCTTCAGC
The DNA here is from genome assembly GCA_016871415.1 of Verrucomicrobiota bacterium. Taxonomy (GTDB): domain Bacteria; phylum Verrucomicrobiota; class Verrucomicrobiia; order Opitutales; family UBA953; genus UBA953. The sequence goes on along the minus strand of VHDL01000008.1, from coordinate 102,585 downwards.
ACGCAGAGCATCGGGCGCCTGGTGCAGGAGCTCCCCGGAGCCTTCGCGGCCTGCACGCCCGCGGGCGTCATCGAACTGCTCCGCCGCTCCGGCGTGGAGACCGCCGGCAAGCACGCCGTCGTGGTGGGACGCTCGCTCATCGTGGGCAAGCCCGCCGCCGCCCTGCTGCTCGCCAAGGGGTGTGACTGCACGGTGACGATCGCGCACTCGAAGACCAGGGACCTCGCGGCCGTCGTCCGCCAGGCCGACATCGTGGTGGCCGCGATCGGACGCCCGCGTTTCATCACCGCCGACATGGTCAAGTCCGGCGCGGTCGTCATCGACGTGGGGATCAACCGCGTGCCGGACGCGACCAAGAAGGCCGGCTACCGAATCGTGGGCGATGTGGACTTCGACGCCGTCTCGCCGAAATGCGAGGCGATCACGCCCGTGCCCGGCGGCGTCGGCCCGATGACCGTGGCCATGCTCATGATGAACACGCTCACGGCCTGCGAGCGCGCCCGTGGCTGAGCCCCCTCCGATCCCGCCGCCGCCGGCCGGCTTCGGCTGGCGCTCCCTGGCCTGCCTCGCCGACATCATCCCGCTGTTCATCTGCGGCCACGCGGTCGCCCGTCTGGTCGCCGACGCCGAGACGCTCACGGCCTATGCACGGCAGCAGCAGTGGCTCAGCGGCTTCATGGAGCTCTACGCCAGGGCCCTCAGCTCGCCCGGAGCCGAGGCCAACCGACGCATCATCGACCACGTGCTGCACCCGGCCGCCGCCGACATCGAGGCGGTCGTGACCTGGACGTGGCACGTCGGGACGGTGACGTTCCTGATCATGCTCGCCGCCCTCACGATCCAGGAGGCGCTGACCGGCGCAACGCTCGGCAAGCGCATCTTCCGGCTCCGCACGGCCGAAATCCCCGGCGGCGGCCGGCCGCCCTTCCTTTCCTGCCTGATGCGTTCGGCTTGGAAGTCGGCGTTCTTCGCCTTGCCCAATCCGCTCTTCGGGCTGCTGGGCATTGTGAACTTCCACGTGCCGCTTTTCCGCAAGGACCGGAGGGCCTGGCACGACCTCTGGACGCGCACGCAGGTGGTCGAGGAGACCCGGCCGTGAGCGCCCGCCTCGGCATGCTCCTGCTGGCGACCTGCGCTCAGGCGGCTGACATCCCCTTGCCGGCCTTCACTGAAGGAAAGCCCGCGGTCGGGCGCCGGGCAATTGTGACGACACCTGAATATTCAGGGACGCGCGTACGGCACGTCATCGCCCTCCCGGACGACTGGACACCGGACTGGAAGGCGCGCGGCCGCAGCTGGCCGGTAATCGTGGAATACACGGGGAATTATTTCCTGACGTCCGGCTCGACCGGCGAGGTCGAGGGCGCTGGCCTGGGCTACGGACTGATGCGCGGACGGACCATCTGGGTGGTCCTTCCCTACGTGGCCAAGGACGGCAAAAGCAACGAGCGCACCTGGTGGGGCGACGTGGACGCGACGGTCCGTTACGCCAAGACCAACGTCCCGAGGATCTGCGCGGAGTTCGGCGGCGACTCGCGCAAGGTCGTGCTCTGCGGATTCTCCCGCGGCGCCATCGGCGTCTCCTTCCTGGGCCTCCATGACGACGAGATCGCCGGGCTCTGGCGGGCCTTCTGGACCCACGACCACTTCGACGGCGCGAAGGAGTGGAAGGGTCAGGAGTGGGGCTCCCCGCTGGCACGCTACCGCGAGGAGGCGGTCGCACGGCTCAGACGACTCAAAAGCCGCCCCCTGCTCATCACCGGCGGCGGCGAGGAGACGCGACGCCTCCTTGAACCCGTCGCGGAGAAGGGCGTCACGTTCCTCACGGTCGACATGCAGGCCCTCTACGGAAAGTTCCCGAACGAGGCCGTGCCCCATCCGCACACGGATCGCTGGCCCCTGCGCGAATCCGAGGCCCGCCGGAAGGCCGAACAGTGGCTGGAGTCGGCCCTCCGCTGAAGGAATCCTGCAAACAGGAAGCCCCGGCGGGGCCGGGGCTTGGGGGAGGACTCAGGCGGCCCTTCAGGCGTCGCCGCCGCGTTCGCGGAAGGGACGGCGCTCGCCGCGGTCCGGACGGTCACCGCGGGGGCGGTCCATCGGCTTCGGGGCGGGCGTGTACTCGCGGCCCTCCTTCTCGGCGATGGCGGCGCGGCGCGAGAGACGCACGCGTCCCTTGTCGTCGATGCCGACGCACTTGACGATGATCTCATCGCCCAGTTTCACGACGTCCTCGACGCGTTCGACGCGCCGGTCGGCGAGCTCGGACACGTGGACGAGGCCTTCTTGGCCGGGGAGGCATTCGACGAAGCAGCCGAACTCCTTCACCGAACGCACGATGCCCTTATAGGTCTTGTTGATCTCGATCTGGGCCGAGATGAGGTTGACCTCGTTGACCGCGCGGGCGAGGGACTCGCCGTCGGTCGCGAAGATCGTGACCCAGCCGGAGTCGTCCTGGTCGATGTCGATTTGGCAGCCGGTGTACTCCGTGATGCGCTTGATGTTCTTGCCGCCCGGGCCGATGAGCGCGCCGATCTTGTCGGACGGGATCTTGATGCGGTGGGTGCGGGGGGCGCAGGGCTTCAGTTCGGCGCGGGTTGCCGGCATGGTCTTCGCCATCGTGTCGAGGATCGCGTCGCGGGTGACCTTGTTCTGGGCGATGGCCTCCTTGGCGATCTCGAAAGGCAGGCCGTGGATCTTGAGGTCGAGCTGGAAGCCCGTGATGCCCTCGCGGGTGCCGCAGATCTTGAAGTCCATGTCGCCGTAGTGGTCCTCGGCGCCGATGATGTCGGTCAGCACCTTGTGGCGGACGACGCGGCCGTCCTTCTCCTCGGTGACGAGGCCGCAGGAGATGCCGGCGACCGGGGCCTTGATGGGCACGCCGGCGTCAAGCAGGGCCAGGGTACCGCCGCAGACGGAGGCCATCGAGGTGGAGCCGTTGGACTCCATGATCTCGGAAACGAGACGGATGGAGTACGGGAAGTCCTGCTCGGACGGCAGGATGGAGAGCAGCGAGCGCTCGGCGAGGTTGCCGTGACCCGTCTCGCGGCGGCTGGTCATGCCGAAGCGGCCGGTCTCACCCACCGAGAAGGGCGGGAAGTTGTAGTGCAGCAGGAACGACTTGGACTTCGGGCCTCCGGTGATGGAGTCGAGGTCCTGGGCGTCCTTCGAGGTGCCGAGCGTCGCGAGGACGAGGCCCTGGGTCTCACCGCGCTGGAAGACGGCGGAGCCGTGCACGCGGGGGAGGACGTCGACCTCGCAGGAGATTGGACGGAGGTCCTTCGTTCCGCGGCCATCGGCGCGCTTGCCGCTCTCGATGATTGCGTTGCGGTAGACCTTCTCCTGGAGCTTCTCGAAGGCCATCTTGATCTGACGGGCGTCGAAGGCGTCGCCGAGCTCGGCCTTGCAGGCCTCCTTGGCCTTCTCCACGACGGCCTTGACGGCGTCACCGCGCTCCTTCTTGGAGGCGAGGAAGATGGCCTTCTGCAGACGATCGCCTTCGGCGGCCACGCGTTCGCAGATGGCGAGGGCGCGGGCTTCGCAGACGACGAGGGGGAACTGGCGCTTGGTCTTGGCGCAGAGGGCGGCGAGCTTGCGCTGGGCGGCGATGATGGGCTGGATGGCGCGGTGCGCGAAGGCGAGGGCCTCCACGAAATCGGCCTCGGGCAGCTGGTCGGCGGAGCCTTCGATCATCATCATGTCGCGCTCATTGCCGACGTAGATGAGGTCGAGGTCCGACTCGTACTGCTGCTCGTGGGTCGGGTTGACCACGAACTGTCCGGCGATGCGGCCGACGCGGACGCCGCCGATGGGGCCGTTCCAGGGGATGTCGGAGCAGAGGAGCGCGGCGGAGGCGCCGTTCACCATGAGGATGTCCGAGTCATTGATCTGGTCGGCGGAGAGGAGGAGGCCGATGACTTGGACTTCGTTGAGGAAGCCCTCGGGGAAGAGCGGACGCAGGGGGCGGTCGCAGAGACGGGAGGTCAGGATCTCCTTGTCGGAGGGCTTGCCCTCACGGCGGAAGTAGCTGCCCGGGAAACGGCCGGCCGCCGCGAACTTCTCGCGATAGTCAACGGTCAGGGGGAAGAAGTCCTGGTCGGGGGAACGCAGGTCCTCGGCCGCGGTGGCGGAGACGAAGAGCGTGGTCTCGCCCTTGCTGATGGTGACGGCTCCATTCGCCAGTCTGGCGAAGGTGCCTGTGCTGATGGTGATGCCGAGTTCGTCGACGGTCACCGAGTGCTTTTGCTTCATGTTTTTGGTTTCTTTTTGTTGTGCTGGACGGGATGTCCGGCGGGTTTGTGGTGGTGGGTGGGAAAGAAGGCGTCCCAGCTTGGGCTGGGACGCGCTCAGGGTGCCTGCGCCCGGAGGGCGCGGGTCACTTGCGCAAGTTGAGCTTGGCCAAGAGCGCGTTGTAACGCTCGAGGTCGCTCGACTTGAGGTAGTTGAGCAGCTTGCGGCGGCGGTTCGTCAGCATGATGAGGCCGCGGCGCGAATGGAAATCCTTGCGATGGGAACGCAGGTGCTCGGTCAAGTGGTTGATCCGGGCGGTGACCAGGGCCACCTGGACTTCGGGAGAACCGGTGTCCTTGGCGTCCTGCTGGTGCTTCTTGATGATGTCCGACTTGTCGACCGACATGGTGTTTTGTGTGGTTAGTTTTGTGGGTTGGCCGACCTGGGAGGGATTCCCGAAAGTCCCGCCTTCAGGCCGGACTCTCCGTCTGGAAGGGTCTTGCGACCCCCGGCCAGCGTGAGAAGGGCTCCGCCCCTCCCCCTAACGAAGTTGACCCTAAGAGATGACGGCCGCCCACGGTTCCTGCAAGCGGAAAAGACCCCTTGGGACGGCTCAAAAGGGTCAAGAGCCCCGCTGGACATGTCCGTTGACTCCCGCCCCGGGCGGCGGAAAAAGGAGGCATGCCCGATGGCGATGCAGAACGGCCCTCCCTCACCGGAGCCGAACGCGGCAAGTTGCGCAGCCTCGCCCAGACGATTGAACCCAAGGTCTTCGTGGGCAAGGCGGGCGTGAACGTGGGAATCGCCAAGCTGCTCAAGGACGCCTTCCGCAACGTCGACCTGGTCAAGGTGCGCTTCAGCGCGGATCGTGACGAGATGGCGGCGCAGGCGACCGAGCTCGCCCGGCTGACGGACAGCGAGATGATCGGATCGATCGGGCGTACGGCCTGCTTCTTCCGCACGGGAGGCGGCGGCTGAACGGATGGACTCCGCGTCCTTCGATGCGAAGCTCAAGGCGCTCACAGCCAGGGCCGAGGAAGGGCTGCGGCGCCTGACCCCTCCGGCCGACGCGCGGCCAGCCCGGCTCCACGCAGCGATGCGACATTCGCTGGACGCGGGCGGCAAGCGGCTCCGTCCCGTGCTCTGCCTAGCCTCCGCCGAGGCGTTCTCTCCGGGCGCCGACGCCGACGCGGCGGCCGTCGCCCTGGAGTGCGTCCACACCTACTCGCTCATCCACGACGACCTACCGTGCATGGACGACTCCGACCTGCGGCGTGGGCGCCCCTCCTGCCACAAGGCCTTCGACGAGGCCACGGCCCTGCTGGCTGGAGACGCGCTCCTCGCGCTGGCCTTCGAGCTGATCGCCACAGGCCATGCGGAACAACCCGGGCTGGCCGCATCGCTGGTGCGTGAGCTGGGCCGCACCGCGGGCTCGACGCTACTGGTGGGCGGCCAGGCGGAGGACATGGGCGGCCTCACCGCGGGCGCGACCGATGACCGGCTCGACTTCATCCTAGAAGGCAAGACTGCGGCGATGATTGGATCCTCGTTCGCGATGGGCGCGATGATCGGAGGAGCTGACGCCGTGGACGTGGACCGCTTCCGCCGGGCGGGCCGCGCGGTCGGCCGGACGTTCCAGCTGGTGGACGATCTGCTGGACGTCACGGCCGATTCGGCCAGCCTCGGCAAGCCGACGGGCACCGACGCCAAGAACGGCAAGCTGACGTTCGTATCACTGCACGGAGCCGAAGCGACGCGCGCGCGCATCGCCGGACTGACCGCCTCGGCCGAAGCGGAACTGAGCGCATCCAGGGCGGACACGGGATTCCTGAATGAACTGGTGCGACGGATGTCCGCCCGCCGCAATTAGTCGTCGGCGCGCCGACCGCCCGAAGGCGGCTGCTCGGGAAGGAAACCATAGTAAGTGCCGAGCCACAGGCGCCAGGACAGCCCGTTGAGCAGCACGGGCAGAGGCATCACGGCGGCGACGGCGAGCTTCACGGTGGCGCCCGGGCCGATCAGCCCGGTCCAATGCGATGGCGCCCAGGGAGAAGCCCCCCTCCCCTGCGCGACGCCATCCCGTAGGACGGGCATGCCCGAGGCACGTCGAACAGGGCGTTCCAACCCCTCGCGGACCAGCCCCCTGTCGGACGGGTAATCAGTTCACTCCGCGGCCGTCTCGCCCACCTGGAAGCGGACGAAGCGGACGACGTTCACCTCTTCGCCCAGACGGGTCTTGGCGCCCGCGAGCAGGTCGGAGATCTTCTTGTCGGTCTCACGGAAGTAGACCTGCTCGAGCAGGCAGGCCTCGGCGAAGAACTTGTCGACGCGTCCCGAGACGATCTTCTCGAGATTGGAGAGCTGGCTCTTCTTGCGCCCCTCGGCGGCGGCGGCCTGCTTCTCCGAGACGGCGATGCGCTTCTCGAGCTCGGCCACGGCCTCGGCGTTGCCGGCGGCCTTCTGCTCGGCGAGCTGGCCGCGGTAGTCCTCGACGACGCGCTGGGCCTCGGCGATGGCCTTGTCGGCCTCGGACTTGGTGAACTCGGCGGCGATCTCCTTCTCCTTGGCCACGACTTCGGCCGGCACCTCGTCACGGCGCACGAAGCGCGCGTTGTTGGCGACGACCTGCATGGCCAGGTTGCGGGCGAGGTCGGCGACCTCGGGGCTGGAGGCGGCGGCAGAAGACTTGAGACCGAGCTCGAGCAGCACGGCAATCTTGGCGCCGGTGTGCACGTAGGCGGAGACGCGTCCGGTGCCCGCGGCCTCGAAACGCAGGACGCGGGAGACCTTGAGGTTCTCGCCGATCTTGGTGACCTGGTCGTTGAGGAAGTCGTTCACCTTACGGGAGGGGTCGCCGTGATAGGGCTGCTCCAGCAGGCCGTCGACGCCCTTGAGGGAGGCCTGCTTCACCAGGTCCTTGGAGAGCGCGAGGAAGTCCTCGTTCTTGGCCACGAAATCCGTCTCGCAGTTGAGCTCGAGCAGGGTTGCGTGGCGTCCATCGTCGGAGATGTGGACGGCGAGCACGCCTTCGCTGGCCTTACGGTCGGCCTTCTTGTTGCGCGTGGCGACTCCCTTAATGCGGAGGATCTCGACGGCGCGTTCCATCTCGCCGTTGGCCTCGGTCAGGGCCTTCTTACAGTCCATCAGGCCCGCTCCGGTGCGCTGGCGCAGGTCATTGACCGTCTGTGCGGTAATCGCGGACATGGCTCAGCTCACTTGGAGGGCTTGCGGCCGCGGGGACCCTTAACGGCGCCGACTTCGCCCTCGGCCTGCTCGCTGCGCTCGTTGGCCTTGAGGAGATCGGCCGAAATGGTCACCTCGGGCAGGATGGTCTCTCCCGACTCGTCGCGGCTCACCGGGGTCACGGTCTTGCGGGGGTCACGCTCGACCTTGCGGCGGGCGAGACCGCTCTGGACGGCCTGCGTGAGGGCCTCGACCACAAGGCGAATGGCCTTGGCGGCGTCATCGTTGCCGGGGATGGGGTACTGGAGGACGGTGGGGTCCGAGTTGCTGTCGCAAAGCCCGATGACCGGAATGCCGAGACGGTTAGCCTCGTTGACGGCAATCTCCTCGAGCTTGGTGTCGACGACGATCACGGCCGAGGGCAGGTCGCGATACTCGAGCAGGCCCTCGAAGTTGCGCTGCATGCGGGCCATCTCACGACGGACGGCGGCGCCTTCTTTCTTGTGCATCTTGGCCAGCGAACCGTCCTGCTCCATGCGGAGGTAGGTGCGGTACTTGTCGAGGGACTTCTTGATGGTGGCGAAGTTGGTGAGGGTGCCTCCGAGCCAGCGATTCACGGCGAAGGGCATGCCGGTGGACTGGGCGGCTTGGCGGACGACGTCCTGGGCCTGGGGCTTGGTCGCGACGAAGAGGACTTCCTTGCCTTTGGCGGCGACTTCCTCGACGTAGGCCGCGGCGGCCGCGAGACACGCGTGGGTCTTCTCAAGGTCGATAATCGACACACCGTTGCGGTGGTCGAAGATGTACGGGCGGGACCGGGGGTTCCATCGGCGGGTCTGGTGTCCGAAGTGGACGCCGGCGTCGAGGAGGTCTTTGACTGTGATGTTCATGGTTTTCGGGCTCCGTATCCCGCATCCTGCCGAGGAGGGGACATTGGATCAGTGGTGTTTGACTGCTGTTTTGGTTGTTATGCCCGGGCAGGTCGGCGGCCTGCCCAAGCGGTGGAAGGTCGGTTCAAACGATCTCCAAGCCCGGGCGCAAGCGGTAAAATGGAGCCTAAAAGGGCGGTTTGGGGCTGACAGCGATGGGCGGGTGGGCAGGGTCAGAACGGCGATGACCTGGGTCTACCGGATACTTTTCCCCACCCTCCTGGTCCTCACCCTGCCCTATTACCTGTGGCGCATGATTCGCCGGGGCGGCTACGGGGCGGACTTCAGCCATCGTCTGGGCTTCTTTCCGGACCTGGGACCCGTGCCTGCCGGCCGGCGACGATTCTGGATCCAGGCTGTCTCCGTGGGTGAAATCCAGGCCATCGGCCCCCTGCTGCGGAGGCTCAAGGCGGCCGGAAACGTCGAAATCATCCTCACGACCACGACCAGCACCGGATACCGCATCGCCAAGGAACTCCATGCGGCAAAAGCCGACCGGATCGGAATCTTTCCCGCCGACCTCTGGCCTTGCAGCGCCCTCGCCTGGCGGCGGATTCGCCCAGACGTCGTGGTGCTCGTCGAAGGGGAGCTCTGGCCCGAACATCTCGCGCAGGCCAGAAGCCACGGCGTGCCCGCGGTGCTGATCAACGGACGGCTCTCCGACCGCTCCTTCGCGCGTCACCTGAGGCTACGTCCGCTGTCGCGCCGGCTGTTCTCGAGATTCTCCGCCATCCTCGCGGGAAGCGAGGAGGACGCCCGCAGGTTCCGCGAGCTGGGCCTGTCTCCAGTCAATACCGGTAACTTGAAGTTCGACGTGGCTCCGCCCTCCGCGGTCGACGCGACCGCTGCCTCGCGGCTCCGCGAATCGCTCGGATTCGCAGGCTGCGAATGCGTTCTGCTGGGCTCATCGACCTGGCCCGGCGAGGAGACGATGCTGCTCCGCTCGATCGCCGCCCTCAGAGGCTCGGGCCTCGACGTCAGGCTGCTGCTGGTGCCCCGGCATGCGGAGCGCAGGCACGAAGTCTCCGGGGAGGTCGAAGCAACAGGCCTGAAGTGGCACCTGCGCTCCTCCGGCCCCGCAGCCCCGGCCGGCACGGTCGTGCACGTCGCCGACACGACGGGGGAACTGCGCACGCTCACCGCGGCGGCGGACCTGGCCTTCTGCGGCAAGAGCCTGCCCCCCAATGAGGGCGGACAGACCCCGGTGGAGGCGGCGGCCGCCGGTCTCGCCATCGTATACGGCCCGAGGATGACGAACTTCCACGAGATGTGCCGCCAGCTGGAATCTTCAGAGGCCGCCTGCAAGACGCAGGACGCGGCGGAGGCCGAGGCGGTCATCGCCCGCCTCGTCCGCGACCCTCAGGAGAGGAAATCCGTCGGCGCACGCGCGCTGCGCTGGTGCGCGGACAACCGTGGCGCCACGGAAAGGACGGCCATGGCGCTGCTCAAGGCCGCAGATCAGGCCTCGTAAGCCTCACGCAGGCGCAGGAGCTCGTCCCGCAAACCGCCGCCGAGGACGATCGAACGCGCGGCCGCCGCGCCGGCCCCGGGATCTGAAGCGCGCCCGGCCACCCAGAGCGCGGCGCCGGCACTCAGGCAGACGGTGTCGAGCAAGCCATCGGGAACCGCCCCCACCAAGAGATCGGACATCGTGGCCAGGTTCTGCTCCGGAGTGCCGCCGCGCAGGTCCTCGACCGGACACGCCCGCAGGCCGAAGTCTCCCGGCAACCAGACGGCGTCGACTGAGGCGAGTTCGCCGCAGCCACGGACACGGGCTTCGCCCGCAGTGGTGAGCTCGTCCATGCCGCCGCCCGCATGGGAGTGCACCACGATGCCGCGCCTGACCCCGAGGCCGCCGAGGGCGGCCGCGATTGGCTCGACCCAGCGCACATCGTAGACTCCGACCATCATGTGGGCGGGAGAGGCGGGATTCACCAGCGGACCGAGGACGTTGAACACGGTCTTCACGCCCCGCTCGGCCAGTGAACGCCGGACCGGCCCGACCGCCTTGAACGCGGGATGGAACGCGGGGGCGAAGAGGTAGCAGAAGTCCGCCCGGTCCAGGGCGCGCCGCAGCCCGGCGTCATCGGCATCAAGCCTCACGCCAAGACCGGCGAGAAAATCGGCACTGCCGGACTTGGAGGTGATCGACCGGTTACCGTGCTTGAGCACGGGAACGCCGGCCGCCGCGACGATGAGGGCGCTGGCGGAGGAGATGTTGAAACTGCCGGAGCGGTCCCCGCCCGTGCCGACGATGTCGATGGCACGCGCAGGGAGGTCTCCGAGGTCCGGACGGCGGCAGACGCCCCGGTAGGCGGTCGCGAAGCCGAGCACCTCCTCGGCCGTCTCTCCCTTGCGAGCGAGCGCCAGCAGGAAGGCCTCACGCTCCGGATCCGTGACGGACTCCGACACCAGCGAGAGGGCGGCCCGCGAGGCCTCGTCCTTGGAAAGCCCGCGGCCGGCGGCCACGGCCTCCGTGAACTGGCTCAGAACGGGGTCCATGCGTGCCATTACCAGCCGCCCGGGCCGGGCTACAAGGTAATTTAGGGGAGCAGGAGGGTTGCAACGGCGGCAGAAACGGCATCATGAACACCATGCGAGACGGCGACCAGCCACAGGGCGACCAAGACGGCTCAGGCAACGCGCCTTGGAACGAGTCCGACTGGTCCGGCTACCTGCGCCGCAATGACCTGGAGGTGGGTCGCTTCCTTTCCTACTACCATGAAGTCCGCAAACTGCCCGATCGGCTCGACCTGAGCGCGCGGCGGATGGGCTGGGAGATCGCCGACTGGGCTCCGCCAGAAGGCTTGGTCGAGGATGCGGCGGAGGACTCCGACCCGCCCGAACTCCCCTACTGCATCCATCAGCACCCGGTCTACGTGGTCTCCCGGGCCCTCGGAATGGAGCTCACCTCCACATTCCGCGCCTTCTGCGAAAAGGCCAGCCATGCGATGACGCCCGTTCAGGCCGCCGACCTCGTGCACGCCTTCTGGGAGTCGCAGCATGAGATGATCATGGCGGTCAACGCCACGGACACCGGCGACCCCGCCCTAGCCCTCGTCCACATGAAACGCGCCCTCGGCGCGATCAACCACGCCATGGGCCTCGTAGCCGGACTCGCTTCCGAGGCCCGCATGTCGGCCGCCGAGGAGGCGGAGTCCCTCGAAGCGGCCCTCTTCGACCTGCGCGAGGTCTGCCTCCGGGTGATGGCCGACTGCCGCTGGGAGAATCCGGGGCGCTGAACTCAGTCCGGCTTCTGCCGGGCCATGTGCTGGATCAGGCGCTCGCTGAACTCCTGCGCGGAGTCATGTCCCATGCTGCGCAGGGCCTGCACCATGGCGGCGACCTCCACGAGGCGCGCCATGTCACGGCCGGGACGGACGGGAATCGTCATGTGCGGGACCTTACGTCCGAGAATCTCGAAGGTATCGTGCTCAAGTCCCGAGCGCTCCTCGTCCATGCCGGGCTGCCAGAGCACGAATGAGACGACGAGATCGACGCGCTTCTCACGTCGCACGGAGCGCACGCCGAAGATGGAAGCGATGTTGATGATACCGATGCCACGGCACTCCATGTAGCCGCGATTGAGGTCCTTGGATGAGCCCTGTAGCTCACGGTCGCCGATGAGCGTGACGATGACGTAGTCGTCGGCGACGAGCGAGTGGCCGCGCTCGATCAGGGCCAGGGCGCACTCGCTCTTGCCCACGCCGGAAGGCCCGCGCATGAGGACGCCGACCCCGCGGATGTCGACCAGCGTCGCATGGATGTTGGTCCGGGGGGCGAACTTCTCCTCGAGGAGCACGGTGGCCTCGGCCGAGAAGTCCTTGGATTTGAGCTGGGTGCGGATGAGGGGGATACGGTGCCGGTCGGCCAGACGAAGGAGCACCCCGTCCACGTTTAGCCCGCGGGAGACGACCACGGCGGGAATGCCCTTCGCGAAGACACCCTCGAGCAGACGCTCACGGTCGCCCGCGCTCTGGTCGCAAAGATAGGCCATCTCGCCCGCCCCGAAGAGCTGCAGGCGACGGAAGGCGAACTCCTTGAAATAGCCGGTGACGGCGAGCGCGGGACGGTTGAGCGACTTTTCCGAGATGACGTTGTCGAGTCCTTCGCTCCCGGCGAGTAGCTCCATCTGGAGCATGTCCTTGAAGGAGTCGAAGAACTCACGCACGGAGACGGTTTCCGGACGGGTCGTGGGCGCTTGGTCGGACATGGCTTTCAGATTTTGAAGCCTTCGCCAAGGTAGTGGCGGCGGCTCTCAGGATTATTCACGATTTCCTCCGGAGAGCCAGAAGCAAGCACGCGCCCCTGATGGATGAGGTAGGCCCGGTCCACGATGGACAGGGTCTCACGGACATTGTGGTCGGTGATCAGCACGCCGATTCCCCGCTGCTTGAGGCGGCGGACGATGGACTGCACTTCGGCCACGGAGATGGGGTCGACGCCGCTGAAGGGCTCGTCCATCAGCAGCAAGCGCGGGGAGGTCGCGAGGGCCCGCGCAATCTCCAGACGGCGGCGCTCGCCGCCCGAAAGGGTGAAGGCCTTCTGCCGGGCGAGCCGCTCCAGTCCGAGGTCCTCCAGCTGACGCTGGACGCGGTCATGGCGCTCCTTGGGAGCGAGGCCGAGGGTCTCGACGACGGCCATGACGTTCTCCCAGACGGTGAGCTTGCGGAAGACCGAGGCCTCCTGCGGAAGGTAGCCCAGCCCCCCGCGCGCCCGCCTCCACATGGGCATGGCGGTCACGTCCACGCCGTCCATGCGCACCCTGCCGCTGGTGGGCGGCACGAGCCCGACGACCATGTAGAAAGTGGTGGTCTTGCCGGCTCCGTTCGGCCCGAGGAGCCCCACGATCTCCCCCGCCCTTAAGGTGAGGCTGACGTCGAAGACGGCGGTCTTATCGCCATAGCGCTTGGCCAGCGCGTCGACGCGGACGAGGCCCTTCTCACTGCTGTCGGCCATGGCGGGAGGAGGAAGGGGTCAGCGGGGATTGTCGAGGCTTTTGACCTCGGGCAAGGTGAAGTCACGCCCCAGGTAGATACGCGGACGGACGACCTGCCCGGGCACGCGCTCATCCTGCGAACTGGGCATCTTCCAGGCGCGGCTGCGCATGTCGTACAAGAGCTCGCGCGCGGGCAGGCCCAGCGTCCCGTCCTTGGCGAGGATGGACGCGTCACCGGACAGTCTGGCCTCTCCCACGGACGGCGAAACCTCAAGCGTGCGGCCCTGGGCGCGCGTGCCGGCGCCCTCGACGATGACGGCGCCCCGCCCCACGACCTGACGAGCCTCCAGACGGCCTTCCTTCCCTGGCGCCGCAAGACCTTCGAGCAGGTCGCACTTCGCCCTGGTGTCGCCGGAATCCATCGTGACGGACCCACGCAGGAAGAACTTGGTCAGCTGGGGCGAATGGAGGACCTCATGCGAATCGGCGGTGAAGACGGAAGCCTGCCCGTCCGAAAGGCTCAGATGAATCCTGGGCCGCATCTCGCCGGCTCCGCCGGATAGGGTCAGCAGCCGCGGGCGACCGCGGATGGCGTCGGCCTTGACGACCTCCTCGACCTGCACAGCCGGAATGAGGTCGACTCGCTCACCCATGGCCTTCAGGCCGGCCTGGGCGTAGCGGACATTGCCGACGGCGATCGCCTTGGAGAGCTCATGGCCGCGCTCGGAGCCCTTGGGCCGGGGTTTGCCGTCCGTCGCGACTGGCAGGGCGAAGGCGACGAACTGGTCGGAGTCGATGGCGACCCCGTCGCCCGAGTATCGCACCGAGCCGAGCATCTCCATCTGCAGGGCGCCATCCTCGTCCAGCACGACGATCTGGTCGGCCTCGGCCCTGCCGGGCTCGCCGTCTTTGTGCGCGGAGGGCACCGTGACAGTCGCACGGGCGGCGGAAGCCCCGCGGACCTCGAAACGGCTGCGCACCAGGTCGGCCCGGATGGAGTCGCCCGTGGCGACGAACCCGCGCGGGTCCGACACGCGGCACGGCAGTCCGGAGAGATCCAGCCGACGCAGCGCGCGGTTCCAGACCGCACGCCCGCCCTGGATGGCGCGTCCCTCGACCTCGCCGGAGACGGAGCCAGAGGCGGTCAGAAGGCCGGAGCCGTCTGCGGTGTCGCTTGCGGAGATTGCCTCGGCGCTGAGGCTCGCGGTCGGCGTCAGGTAGGCGGCATGACCCATGACGTCGAGCAAGGTCAGGACCTGACCGGGCCGCCGGGCGAAGGCGACGGCGTCACCGGAGAGTTCCGCGGGCTCCTCGCCCTTGCGCACGAGGTAGATCAGGACCGGCGCGGAGTCTCCGCGCCTGAGCGAGGTCTTGCCCGGCCCGGCCTCATGCCTCAGCGACGCAGCGGAACCCGAGACGCCCTCGTCCTCGACGCGGACACCTCCGGTCATCTCAAGGACGTCTTCGGCCAGGTCAAACCGTGCGACTTCACCCCGGAGGATCTGGGCGCCGGCGGTCCGCCGGACTTCGCCGACTGCGTCGATGAACCGGCAACGGGCGCCGCCCTTCGGGTCATCCTCAAGGAGGCAGACCACGCGACGACATTCGATGCGCTCACCTTCCCGCATCATCGTCACCCCGCCGTCGAACGTGAGGGCGGTGCCGCCCGGCGCGGGCACGGCCTCCATGCCCTGGGCGCTTACGGACCAACGGCGGGCCGGCGGACGGTTCAGATCAAGCTGAGCCCGAACCTCGGAGAAGATCGAGAACACGTCGCCCTTGGGGGTCGAACGCCACTTCCAGCCCTTCCCTGCCAACGTGAAGGCGGCGGAGGAGGCCTCGAGCGCGCCGGGCCCGACCGCGGAGCGGTCCGCAGGGTCCAGCGTGCCCGAAGGACTGATGAAGGACACGGCGGGCTTTGCGTCACGAAAAGAACGGAACTGCAGCTGCTCCATCTCCCAGCGGCCGCCTTCGACCGGCGTGGAGCGTCGGGCGGAGGCGTCCCACGCCTTCTCCGCGCGCTCATCCTCGTTGAAACCCGAGAAGGTGCCACCGCTCACCTGACGGAACGCAATGCCGCCGCGGTCCTCCGCGGGCTTCGGCTGGGCCGCCAGGAAGACGGCGGACAGCGTCGCAAGGAGGAGCGTGCGCATGCGACATAACAGCGGACGGCGCCGCACCAATCAAGCGCTTACGCCCGGCCGGCGCGCGGGAAGGGAGCGACGGACACCAGCGGAGGCATGAGGCGCGAATCGATACGCTCGCCCGGGACGAAAGGATGACCGGGCAGGAAATCCGCGGCGGCGAGCATGCGGCCTCCCGGAAGCTGCATCCGGATCACGAGCAAGGCGCCCTCGCCGCACGCGACGAGCACGCCGGAGCGACCTGCCTCCAGCACCAGGCCGGGCTCGCCGGCACCTTCGGCCGCCCTGGCTGAACCGACCTTCACCGTCTCACCCCGATGCACGAAGACGCTGCCCGGCCAGCCCTCTAGCGCACGCACGCGGCAGGCGAGCACGCGCGAAGGCACGTTGAAATCCATCGCCGAGTCCGGCTTGGCGAGACGTCGCGTGTGGGAGACCGCGGACTCATCCTGAACCACCGGAGACGAGGCGCCGGCGAGCACGGCGGGAAGGGACGAGGGCACCATTTCGCCCGCGAGCACGCCGATACGCTCACGCAAAGAGGCCCTGCCCTCCTCGGGCCCCACGCTGAGCGAGGCCCTGGCGTGCACAGGTCCCGCGTCGAGCCTGCGCACCACCTGCTGCAAGGTGACGCCGGTCAAAGGCAGCCCCAGGGCGATGGCGGCCTCCACCGGAGTGGCACCCCTGAGCGAGGGCAGGAGCGAACCGTGGAAGTTGACGAAGCCCCGCGCGGTCGCCGACAGGAAGTCATCCTTCAGCAGCTGGCCGTAGGCCATGACGACGCCGAGATCCGCGCCGAGCGAAGCGAGCGACGCGGCGTCCTCCGGGCCGAGACGCTCAGGCTGGAGGAGAGGCAGGCCTTCGGCGCGCGCCCAGGCCGCGACCGGATTGGGCCGGATCTCCTGGCCGCGTCCGGAAGGACGGTCGGGCTGCGAATAGACCGCCGCGACCGTCACGCTGGGCAGCGACTTCACCGCGCGGAAGGCCGGCAGCGCAATCTCATCGGATCCAAGCAGGACGACCTTCGGCATGGCTCATTTGCGCGCCTGACGGGCAGCCCTTCCCTTCAGCGAACGGGGCTTGTCCCAACGGGAGAACGACTTCTCGCGGGCCGGCGAAGCGGCCTTGCGTGACTTACCCTCGCGCGGACCCGAGGCGCCGGCCTTGTCCGGACGTCCCTTGGAGCCAGCGGAAGGCGCGTCTTCGGGCTTCGTGCCGGGCGGGGCGAAATACTTGCGGCCCTGCTGCTTGGGCTTGCCGACGACGTCGAGGAAGACCGGCACGCCCGCGAGGTCGGACGACTCATGCACGCCCTTGACGAGGTAGCGCTGGTACGCGTCCTCCAGGCGCTCCTCCGAATTGCAGAAGAGCCGGAAACGGACGGGCCGCGAGGAGACCTGCGTCACGTAGTAGCATTTGAAACGTCGGCCCGAGACCATGCGGGGCGGGCGCTTGACCATCAGGTCCTGCACCAGCCGGTTGATCTTGCCGGTCGAGATGGCGGTGCCGGCGCGGAGGAAGACCCCCTCGGCCGCGTCGAGCACGTCCTCGGTGCGCAGCCCCGTGCGGGCGGACACGAAAAGCAGCGGCGGATCCGGCAGGAAGAAGAGCTCACGGCGCACCGCGGCGCGGAACTTCGAGCGGAACTCCTCCTCGTCCACGTAGCCGTCGACCTGCTTCGCGCGGAAGGCCTCCTTGGCCAGGTCCCACTTGTTGACCACCACGACGATGCCGCAGCCGAGCAGCGCCAGCTCGCCCGCCAGCTGCTTGTCGATGCGCGTCACGCCCTGCTGCGCGTCCAGCACCAGGAGGACGACGTCGGTTTCGGAAAGGATCTCCTCCGCGCGGGACTGCGAGAAGAAGTCGAGCGTGTCCTGGCGCGTGGCGGCCCTCCGGCCGGCCGTGTCCACCAGAACGAAGCGGGTCTCCGAGCCGTCGGCCTTGGCACGCCGGAGCCTCGCCCGGACGGGGTCGCGCGTGGTGCCGGCGACCTCGCTGACAATCAGCCGCCCCTCGCCGAGCAGGCGGTTCCCCAGCGAGCTCTTGCCCACGTTGGGCCGGCCGGCGAGCGCGAGCCGGATGGGTCGGCCCGTCTCGGGCTCGGCGGGCGGAGGGGGAGGCCCCAGTTCGGCCAGCACCCTTGCGCGGAGCGCGGGGATGCCGCGTCCGTGCTCGGCCGAGACCAGCAGGGGCTCGCCGAAGCCGAGCTCGAAGAACTCCGCCATGCGTTCGTCACGCTCTTCGGTGTCGGCCTTATTCGCGACCACGGCGACGCGCTTGCCGGCCTGGCGCAGTCGGTGGGCGAGCTCCAGATCCAGCGGAGCGCACCCTTCCGAAGCGTCGACCACGAGCAGCACCAGACGGGCGGCGGCCAAAGCGAAGCCCATCTGCTCCTCGACCGCCTCGGCGACGACCTTGGGCGTGAGCTCGGCCTTGAAGAGACCGATGCCGCCTGTGTCCATCAGGGTGTAGGCGCCGTCCGTCACTTCGGCCGTGATGAGGTCGCGGGTGACCCCGGGGATGTCGTGCACGATCGAGATGCGCCGGCCGACGAGCCGGTTGAACAGCCGGCTCTTGCCCACGTTGGGCCGCCCGACGATGGCGACGGCACGGGCGAGCTCGGTGTTCCGTTCCATGCCCGGAGGGTCGTGGCGGCCCGGCTGCGTAGCAAGCCCGGACGCTCAGGCCCGGCGGACGTCGTCGAGGAAACGGGCGATTCGTTCGCAGGCCTCGTGAATCCGCTCGTAGCTCGTGGAGAAGGAGGCGCGGCAGAAGCCGGCGCCCCCCGCACCGAAAGCCGTGCCCGGCACCATCGCGACCTTGCGCTCCTCCAGCAGGCGCCGGGCGAAGTCCAACGAGTCGAGGCCGGCGCCGGAGACCTTGGGGAAGGCGTAGAAGGCGCCGCGCGGAGAGTGGCACGGGAGGCCGAGCTCGTTGAAGCGACGGACGATGAAGTCACGTCGCTCGCGGTACTTGTCACGCATGTGCAGCACGGAATCGCGTCCGTTGCGCAGCGCCTCGACGGCCGCTTCCTGGCTGACGATGGACGCGCACATGATGCCGTACTGGTGCACCTTGAGCATGCCGTCGACGACGGCGGCGGGACCGCAGGCGTAGCCGATGCGGAATCCGGTCATCGCGAAAGACTTGGAGAACCCGTGCAGGAAGACCGTGCGCTCCCGCATGCCCGGGAGCGAAGCGATGGAGACGTGCCCGCCCTCGAAGGTCAGCTCCGAGTAGATCTCGTCCGAGGCGACCAGAAGGTCCTTCTCGACGGCGAAGCGCGCGATCTCCTCGAGCTTGGCGCGGTCGGCGGTGCCTCCGGTCGGATTCGTCGGGAAATTGAGGATGAGCAGTTTGCAGCCCGGGCGCCAGGCGGCGCGCAAGGCGGCGGGGTCCAGCGCGAACTGGTCCTCCTCGGTGGTGCGCACGGGAATGGCCTCGGCGTGGCAGAGGGCGACGCTGGGCGCGTAGGAGACGTAGCAGGGCTCGTGGTAGAGTACCTTGTCGCCGGGATTCAGGGTGGCGCGCAGCAGGATGTCCAGCGCCTCGGAGACGCCAATCGTCACCAAGATCTCGTCGTCGGGACGGTACTCCGGACCGTAATTGGCGGCAACGTAGCGCGAGATCTCCTCACGCAGCTGCAGGGTGCCACGGTTGTCCGTGTAGGAGGTGCGGCCTTTCTCCAGGGCGTTCATTGCGGCCTCCCGGATGTGGAAGGGCGTGACGAAGTCGGGCTCGCCGATGCCCAGCGACACGGCGTCCTTCATCCTCGAGACGATGGCGAAGAAGTCGCGGATACCCGATTTGGGCAGGGACGCGACATGTCGCGCCACGAAGCGGCCGGATTCTTCCATGAGGAACGGGCTCAGGGGCTGACGGAGGGACGGTCGCGGCGGGAACCGTCGGCCGAGACGATGAAGCCGTCGTGCTTGTAGGCGCGGAGGAAGAAGTGCGTCGAGGTGCCCTGCACGCCTTCGATGCGGGCGAGCCGCTCGTGGACGAAGCCGGCGACCTTGTAGAGGTTGTCGGCCGTGACGACGACCAGGAGGTCGTAGCCGCCAGACATGAGGTGGCAGCTCTCGACCTGCTCGAAGGAGCTGATGCGCTCGGCAATGCCGTCGAAGCCGCCCAGGCCTTCGGGCCGGATCTTAATCTCGATGACGGCGCGGACGCGGCTCTCCGCCTCGAAGGCGGGATTGAGCACGGGACGCATCCCGAGCAGCACGCCCTGCGAGCGCAGTTCCGCGAGCTGACGCTCGACGGCCTCAGCGCCGAGTCCGAGGATATTGCCGATCTGGGCGGTGTCGAGGGCCTCGCCCTCGAGGAGCAGCTTGAGTACGGAATTCATGGGATGCGGGGGTGGAAGTTCAAACGGAGCGTCGACGGCGCACCGCGGAGGCCAGGGCGTCCAGCACGGGCACGGTCTGCTCAAAGGAGATACAGGCGTCGGTGATGCTGCAGCCGTAGGCGGAACCCTCGGGGCCCTTCCAATCCTGACGGCCTTCGGCGAGATGGCTCTCGATCATCACGCCGGCCAGGTGGCGGGAGCCGCCCGCGACCTGCGCGGCGAGGTCCTCGGCGACGATGGGCTGACGACGGTGGTCCTTGGAACTGTTACCGTGGGAGCAGTCGACGATCAGGCGCGAAGTGAGCCCAGCCTTGCGGATGCGCTCAGCGGCCTCGGCGACGGCTTCGGCGCCGAAGTTGGGCCCGGTGCGCGAGCCGCCCCGCAGGATGACGTGGGTGTCGGGATTACCCGAGGTCTCGAAGATCGCCACGACACCGTCCTTGGTCACCGAAGGGAACCAGTGCGAGGAGCGGGCCGAGAGGCAGGCGTCGACAGCGACCTGCACGGAACCGTCGGTGCCGTTCTTGAATCCCACCGGCATCGACAGGCCGGAAGCGAGCTCACGATGAATCTGGCTCTCGGTGGTGCGGGCGCCGATGGCGCCGTAGGACACGAGGTCGGCCACGTACTGCGGCGTGATGGGGTCGAGGAATTCGGTGGCGGAGGGCAGGCCGGACTCGGCGATGTCCGCCAGAAGCTGGCGGGCGAGGCGCAGACCGTCGTTGATGCGGAAGGAGCCGTCGACCCGGGGGTCGTTAATGAGACCCTTCCAGCCCACAGTCGTACGGGGCTTCTCGAAATAGACCCGCATGATCACGAGCAGGTCCTTGCTGAGGCGTTCAGCCTCGCGGTGGAGCAGTCCGGCGTACTCCTTCGCGGCCCCGACGTCATGGACCGAGCAAGGGCCGACGATGACCAGGAGGCGGTCGTCCTGCCCGGAAATGATTCGGGAGGCGTCCCGACGGGCCGAGAAGACCACCTCGGTAGCCTTTTCCGAGGGGCGGATGTCATGGAGCGTGATCGCAGGGGACAGCAGGGGCTGCTGGCTGCGGATGCGCAGATCGTCCGTGTCGTGGTACATGTCAGAGGCCTTTCCTGCTAGGAAAAGGGTTCAATGAAGGACGGGGGGCACCCGGTGTCAATGACACGTCCCGGGCTTGACGGCCACCCTGCGTCATCTCAAATGTGTCTCAAATAAGGATGACCAAGCCGTCTTCCACGGACTCTCCAGAGCACTCCGGCGCCTTCCGGGCCTTCATCGCCCAGAGGGGACTCCGTGCGACCAGGCAAAGGATGGCGGTGTTCGAGGCGGCGCGCTCCATCAGCGGGCACTACACCGCCGAGGACCTCCTGCGCAAGGCGCGCGCGCTGGACCGAACGGTCTCGCGCGCGACCATCTACCGCGCGCTGCCGCTGCTCGTGGGCAGCGGCGCCGTGCGTGAAGTCGACGTCGGACGCGACCACAAGTACTACCTCGCCGAAGCCGGAGGGAGCGCCTTCCAGGCGCAGCTCGTCTGCGAGGGCTGCGACACCATCGTGGAGGTCGACGCGCCCTTCATGGAGTGGTACGGGAAAGCCGTGGCCGCCAAGCACGGCATGCGCCCGATCTCCCAGAAGCTCCAGGTGACCGCGCTCTGTGAGCGCTGCCAGAAGCGCCGCGCCGCCAAGCCATGACCCCCTTCCCCGCCGCCGCCGTGTTCCCTCCCCTGAGGGATTCGCTTCCGCTGACCGACCTGCAACGCGAAGTCCTCGAGCTCAAACGCAAGAAGCGTGCCATCATCCTCGCGCACAACTACCAGTGCGAGGACATCCAGGCGGTGGCCGATTACGTGGGCGATTCGCTCGGCCTGGCTTACCGAGCCGCCGAGACCGAAAGCCCGACCATCGTCTTCTGCGGCGTGCACTTTATGGCCGAGACGGCCAAGATCGTGAATCCAGGGCGCAAGGTGCTCCTGCCCGACATGGACGCAGGCTGCTCGCTCGCCGACTCCTGCCCGGCCGAGAAGCTGGCCGCTGCGAGAGCGGCCGACCCCTCGCTCTACGTGGTCGCCTACATCAACTGCAGTGCGGCGGTGAAGGCGCTCTCCGACGTGATCTGCACGAGCGGCAACGCCTCCAGGATCGTCAGCCGCGTGCCCGCGGACCGGCCCATCCTCTTCGTGCCGGACCAGAACCTCGGACGCTGGGTCTCCGCCCGCACGGGACGCGCGATGCGGCTCTGGCCGGGCAACTGCTACGCGCACGTGCAGTTCACCCCCGGCGCGCTGCTGCGGGCCAAGGCGGCGCATCCCGGCGCCCCCGTGGTGGCGCACCCGGAATGCACCGAGGCCGTGCGTGACATGGCCGACATGGTCTGTTCCACCGAACTGATGGTGGGGTGGTGCAAGGACCAGAGGGCGGACACGATCATCGTGACCACCGAGGCGGGGATGATACACCGGCTCCGCCGCGAAGTTCCGGGCAAGACGTTCGTCGCCGCGCCGACCGACCGCTGCTCCTGCAATGAGTGCAAGTTCATGAAGATGAACACCCTTCATAAGGTCAGGGACTGCCTGCTCAACGGCGCTCCGGAAATCACGCTGCCCGAGGAAATCAGGTCCCGGGCGGAGATTCCGTTGCGACGCATGCTGGAATGGAGCCGCTGAAAGGATCCGGATGGGCTCCGGGTTGACTTCCCTCAAAAAATAATAAAATAGAGAACTGCTCGTGCCTGTCGCTGTCTGAAAGACAGAACGACCTCCTGCCATGAGCCGCAGAGACCACAGAAATTTCTCCATGAAGATCGACCTCGATCCCTCCGCATTCAGCTCCAAGGACGCCTACGTGCGCGCGGCCCTCTCCAAGGCCCGCGACCTCGCCGTGCGCAGCTGGGAGGATGAGCACACCGAACGCCGCTCGCTCATCGAGCGCGAGGTGTCCGCCCTCTCCAAGCACGAACTCGCCCGGAGGCTCATCAAGATTCTGTCGCGCCCCAACCGGGCCCGGGCCCAGATTTCCGACTCCATGCGTAACCGCGCGAAGACGATGCGGACGAAGGGAGCCCCGGTCCGCGAGATCGCCGCGGAACTCGGCATCTCCATCCCCTCGGTCTACAACATCACCAAGGACTGACCTTGCCCGCCCCGTCGTCGCCCCTTGAATGCGGCGATGGCCGAGTGGACGAAAGGAGACCCTGCGCGAGGGCCCACCCGCGCCCCGGTCGCCACCGGAGGAGAACTCACGCCCGCCTCTCTGTTGGGGGCCTACCGGGCAGGCGTCTTTCCCTGGTATTCGGAAGGCGAGCCGGTGCAATGGTGGTGCCCCGACCCAAGGTTCGTGCTGCGCCCGGAGGACGCCCGCATCTCGGACAGCCTGCGCAAGACCCTGCGCGACCCCGCCTGGGAGGTCTCCTGCGACCGGGACTTCGAGGGCGTCATGCGCGCCTGCGCCGAACAGCCCCGACCTGGCCAGAAGGGCACCTGGATCACGGAGGACATGGTCGCGGCGTACTGCTCGCTGCACCGGGAGGGCTCGGCCCACAGCCTCGAGGTCAGACGTGACGGCAGGCTCGTCGGCGGCCTGTACGGCGTAACCGTCGGGAGGGTCTTCCACGGTGAATCCATGTTCCACCGCGTGACCGACGCCTCAAAGGTCGCCTTCGCCCATCTGGTGAGCCGGCTCGCCGCGGCGGGATACCGTCTCATCGACTGCCAGGTGCCCACCCGGCACCTGGCCTCGCTCGGCGCCTTCGCAGTGCGACGGGAGGAATTCCTGCGCGCGCTCCGGGAATGGGGCCGGGAAAAACCCGGAGGCGACGCGTGGGTCAGCCCTCCTAGCGCCGCCCCATGAGGGTCCTCACCTCGCGGTCGTAGACTCGGGTGACGATGTCGCAGAGCTGCTGCAGGGAGCGTCCGTCCGTGTACACGGCGACGCCGGCCCGCAGGTAGGCCTGCTCGCGGTCGCGCATCAGCTGACGGATCCTCGTCTCGAGATCCTCGGCCTTGAGCAAGGGCCGTCGGCTGTTGCCGGCGGTGCGACGCAGGATTGTCTCGACGGAGGCAAAGAGGCAGACGACGACGCCCTTCGACCTCACGAGCTCGGCCATGCCCTCGGGGATGACCAGCCCGCCTCCGCAGGCGATCACGGCGCCCGAGGCGGGCAGACGGCCGGTCACGACCTCGCGCTCAAGCTCACGGAGGCGGGCCTCGCCGTGCTTCTCGAAGATCTCCGGGATTGTCAGGCCCGCGAGACGCTCCACGACCTCGTCGGTGTCGACGAAGGGCCTGCGCCACCGCTTGGCGAGCTGACGCCCAAGCGCGGATTTCCCCGTGCCCATGAAGCCCGCCAGAAGCAGGTTGGGCGAGGGAGGCCTCGGCGCTTCGGACGTCATGACCATCAAGGCAACGTCGGCCGACCGCCTCCGCAAGCCGCAAGCGGCTCAGCGCAGTTGATCGAGGGCCGACTTGGCGCGGGGCGCCAGTCGCTCGGAAAGTCCTTGGGCGGCCTCGTCCAGCTGAGGCAGGTCCTTCTTGGTGAACAGGCGGGGGACGGCGTCCCAGGCGGCCTCGCTCACCTCGTTGGCCGGACCTTTGAGCAGGGGCAGCACGGCGGACTTGTCGGCCTTGACGCCGGGACGGCAGGCGATGATGCGCAGCCAGACGGCCTTGGCGGCGAGCGACGCGCCCCCGGGCGAGGAAGGAGCGGTGAGGGCGGCGGTCGAAGCGGGCAGCCGCAGGATCTCGTCCTCGATCTCCTGGGCCTGGGACCGCTGGATGACCCGGGAAAGCCGGTCCCAGAGGATGGGCGCGGCCTCCTTGCTGTTCACGCGGCGCAGCAGCCGCGAGGCCCGCTGCGCGGTCGCGAAGTCCTCCGACATGGCCAGGGCCGCTAGGTCGGCTGACTTGAGCGGAAGATTCTTCACGGCCTTCTTCAGGTCCAGCAGTCGCTCCGTCTCCGCGAGCCTAGTCTCCGACGTGGTCCCTTCGGGCGCAGGGTAGTTCCTCGGCATCTTGCCGTGGATGGAAGCCGGGCGGACCGCGGGATCCATGGCCAGGACCGCGTCCAAGGCGGCGAGTACCTCGGGGTTCTCCTGACGGTCGCGGGCGGCCTTGACTGCGGCGAACCAGGCCTTGGAGGCGTCGTCGGCCTTGGCATGGGCGCGCGAACGGTCAAAGATCTCCTGCTGCGCCGCCACCCGCGTGGACGGGTCGGCCAGACGGCTGAAAGGCGGCTCGTCCGGCGCAGGAGCGGCGGTGCAGCCAGCGGCGAGGAAGGTGAGCAGGAGGAGCAGCTGAGGGATGTTCATCTCAGGAAACTTGGGCGACCGTCCAGGCCAGCGGGGCGACGAGGAACACCGGCAGCGCCTCGAGGCACCACGTGGGGACGTCCTTGCAGCCCATAACGCTCAGCGCCGCGACGACCAGGGCGATCGCCGCGAGCGCGCGGAATTCCCGGCGGGCCGGAGCTGGCCTCAGATTGACCATGTGCCGCGGAACGCGGGGGTGTGCAGCCGGTTGGCCTGCTCGTCGCCCACGAAGCCGCCGCCGTCGGACTTGAAGGTGAGCTTGCGGCCGAGACGGACCGAGAGCGCGGAGAGATTGACCAAGGTGGAGCTGAAGAAGGCCTCCGAGACGCCGTAGCCGAAGGGACGCTTCTCGCGGGCGCAGAGGTCGAAATCGTCCTCCTGGAACTCGGGAAGCGGATATTCGGCTGCCTTGCGGAGCAGTTCGGGCCGGTCGCAGCGCATGCCGGCGAAGAGCTTTCCGTTTGGGCCCTCGAGGAACGGGCTATCCGGACGGCGCTCGGCGAGCTCCGATTCGAGGATGATGCGCGTGCCGTCATTGTAGGTCAGCGTGACGGTCTTCCACACGCCGCAGGCCACGGGATCCTGGGGCGGCGCGTCGCTCTCGACGGTGACGGGGTGCTCACGATCCTTGCCCAGGAAGTACTGCACCGGGTCAAGGAAGTGCTGCCCCATGTCGCCGAGTCCGCCCTGGTCGAAGTTCCAGTAGCCCCGGAAGGAGCCGTGGGCACGGTGCGGGTGATAGGGGATCAGCGGCGAAGGTCCGCAGTAGAGGTTCCAGTCGAGATGCTCCGGCACCGGCTCGGGCTTCAGGTCGGGCTGGCCGGTCCAGAGGTTGACCTTCCACTGGATGCCGCCGACCGGAGCGAGGCACACGGTGAGCGGGCTGCCGAGCACCCCGCTCGCGACGACGCGACGGATCTCCCGGGCCGGTCCCACGCCGTAATAGTTGGTGCGGTTGAGCCGGAACCAGGTGTTCACCCTGAAGGGCACGCCGGTCTGCTCCACGACGCGGCAGAGAGCCAGCCCCTCGCCGATCGTTCGCGTGAGGGGCTTCTCGCACCAGACGGCCTTGCCGCGGCGCGCGGCGGCCGCGGCGATCACGCCGTGCCAGTGAGGCGGCGTGCAGACGTGGACCACGTCGGCGTCGGGCAGGGCGATGACGTCACGGAAGTCCTTGGCGATGACCGGCGTGCCGCCGCCGGCCTTGCTGACCTCGTCGTGCTTGGCCTGGGCGCGCTTGGAATCGACGTCGCAGACCGCGACGATCCGGTGCGCGCCGGTCATGCGCGGGGAGCTGTGCATCTTGGAGATACCGCCGCAGCCCACGATGACGTGGTTAAGCGTCTCGCTCGGCGGGATGAACCCGCGACCCAGCACGTGACGGGGCACGATGGTGAAGCCGGCGGCTAGGGCGGCCTGACGGATGAACGCACGACGGGGCGATCGCATGCGGAGGGGTTAGGCAATTTGGCGACACCGTTCAACAAACTTGGTTCCAGCGCCCCCCTATTTGCGGACTTACGCTCGATAACCCGGAGGATGTGGGGTTTCAGGCTGGAAAAGCGGTCAAACCGGGGCAGTGTCAGTTCCCTTTCACGCCCATGGAAGTCTACATCGACGGCAAGTTCCACCCGAAGGCCGAGGCCAAGGTGTCCGTGTTCGACCACGGCTACCTCTACGGCGACGGAATCTTCGAGGGCATCCGCCTCTACCAAGGATGCGTCTTCCGGCTCGAGGAGCACCTCGAGCGCCTCGAGATGTCCGCCAAGGCCATCTGCCTCACCCTGCCCTGGAGCCGCAAGGAGATCTCCGACATCGTCTGCGAATCTTGCCGACGCAACGGCCTGACCGACGGCTACATCCGCCTCGTGATCTCCCGCGGCGTCGGCGACCTCGGCCTGTCGCCCAAGAACTGCGCCAAGCCCTCCGTGGTCTGCATCGCCGACACCATCAATCTCTACCCCGAGGTGCTCTACGCCTCGGGCATGAAGATCATCACCGCCCCGACCCGGCGCATCAGCCCGGCCGCGCTGCCGCCGATGATCAAGTCGCTCAACTACCTGAACAACATCCTGGCCAAGATCGAGGCCCAGCAGCACGGCTATCACGAGTGCCTCATGCTCAACGACCAGGGCTATGTGGCCGAGTGCACCGGGGACAACGTCTTCCTCATCAGCAAGGGGCGCCTCATCACGCCCGCACCCTACTCCGGCGCGCTCGCGGGCATCACCCGCCAGGTCGCGCTTGAGATCGCCGCGTCGCTCAGGATCCCCGTGGTCGAGACCAACGTGACCCGCTACGACGTCTGGAACGCCGACGAATGCTTCCTCACCGGCACCGCCGCCGAAGTCATCCCCGTCACCGAAGTGGACGCGCGTCAGATCGGAGACGGCAAGCCCGGCCCGCTCACCGCGGCCATCCGGGCCGAATTCCGCAAAAAGGCCTCCCGCGAGGGCACGATGATCCGCTGAGCGGCCGCGACGAGGCATGAACGGGCCCAAGGACCAGCCGCAGGGAGGCGACGCCACCCTCCGGAGGCTCCTCGTCATCGCCTGGTCCTACCGGGCCGACTGCCTGGCGCTCCTCGCCCTCCAGCTGGCCGCGGTGCTGCTGACGGTGGCGGTCTTCGCGCTTGCGGGCGTGGCGGTGGACCACCTGCGGCACTGCGCCGACCCGACGGCTCCGGCCCCCGCCCTCCCCTTCTTCGTACCGCACGGAACGACGCCGGGGGCGGCCACGGCGTGGCTGGCCGGAGGCATCGTCGCCGCCGCGGCGACGCGAGCCGCGCTTTCGTTCGCCTTCGGGCTGGTCTCCGTGCGCTTCCTGCACGGTCGGATCGTCGTGAACCTGCGCGCCCAAGTCTTCGCGAAGCTCCAGCAGCTCAGCTTCCGGTTCTTCGACTCCAACGCCAGCGGATCGATCATCAACCGCGTCACCTCGGACGCCCACTCGGTCCGGCTCTTCATCGAGGGCGTGGTGCTCCAGCTAGCCGTCATCGGACTCACGCTGGCGGCCTGCTCCGCCTACATGCTGCGCACGGACTGGCGTCTGACGCTGGCCTGCCTCGCCACGCTGCCGGTCCAGGCCTGGTTCGCCATCCGCTTCTCACGTAAGGTCAGGCCGGCCTACGAGGAGAACCGCGAGCTGATGGACCGCATGGTGCTGGGCTTCTCCGAGAACGTGCAGGGGGTGCAGGTGGTGAAGGGCTTCTCGATGGAGGACCGGGTGGCGGAACGATTCGGACGCTGGACCGAAGACATCCGGCTGCAGAAGCGGAAGGTGTTCGGCGAAGTCGCGCTGTTCTGGCCGGTCATCGACGGTCTCAACCGCCTCTCCATGGCCATCCTGCTCTGCTTCGGCGGATGGCTCGTGATGCGAGGCGATATCCCGCTCGGGGCGGGGCTGGTCGCCTTCGCGGGACTGCTGCAGCAGTTCGCCACGCAGGTCACCACCCTCGCGGCCGTGGTGGACAACGCGCAGGTCTCGCTGGCTGGAGCCAAGCGCATCTTCGAAATCCTCGACACCGACCCTGGCGTGTCCACGGCGCCCGGGGCCGCCTCACCGGGCCGTTTCCTCGGCCGCGTGGCCTTCGAGGACGTGAAGTTCGAATACCGGGAGAACGCGACGGCGCTGCGGGGCGTCAGCTTCACCGCCGAGCCCGGCAGCCGCATCGCCGTGGCCGGCGCCACCGGCTCGGGCAAGACCGCGCTACTCTCACTCATCCCGCGGTTCTACGACCCGACGACCGGCCGGGTCACGCTCGACGGCCGCGACCTGCGCACGCTGCCCCTGGAGGAGCTGCGACGTCAGGTGGGCATGGTGTTCCAGGACAACTTCCTCTTCTCGAACACGGTGGCGGCGAACATCGCGTTCGGCCACCCCGACGCCGGACAGGACCGTATCGAACGTGCCGCCCGCATCGCCGGCGCGCACGGCTTCATCAGCGCGCTGCCGGAAGGCTATGAGACCCATCTCGGCGAGGGCGGGGTGAACCTCTCGGGCGGACAGCGCCAGCGTCTCGCCATCGCCCGGGCGCTGCTGCTGGAGCCGACGGTACTCCTGCTGGACGACCCGACGTCCGCCATCGACCCGGAGACCGAGCGGGAGATCCTCGAGGCGATGGAGTCGGCCATGGTCGGTCGCACGACCTTCATCGTGGCCCACCGCCTGAGCACCCTCCGGCGCGCCGATCTCATCCTCGTGCTTGAACGCGGCCGGCTGGTTCAGGCCGGCACGCACGAGCAGCTGATGGCCCAGGACGGGCATTACCGGCGTTCAATCCTCGTCCAGTCGGAAGGAGCGGCGGCATGAGGCACGACCTCGAGATTGCGGTGCGGCGGGTCCGGCCCGACGAGGAGGAGCCAGACCGGATGCCCCTGCGCTGGTCGACCGTCACCCGGCTGCTCGCCTTCACCGCGCCGCACGCCGCGCAGCGCAACGCCCTGCTCCTGCTCTGCGCCTTCCGCGCCGCCGCCCTTCCCTGCCTCGCCTGGGGGGTGGGCGCCATCATCCGGGGTCCGCTCGCGGCGGATGACCTGACGGGCACCTTGGCATGGTCAGCGGTCTTCATCACGGCGGTCATCATCGCGGACGTCGGCCTCTACTGGCGCATCCGACTCGCCCATCAGATTGGCGAGATGGTGCTGAGGGACCTGAGGGACCGGCTGATGCGGCGCCTGCTGACCCAGCCGCTGTCCTTCTTCCACGCCCGCCGGCACGGTAGCCTGATCAGCCGCATGATCTCCGACATCGAGGCGATGCGCAACGGCATCCAGAACAACTTCTTCATCACGGTCGTCTCGGCGGGCCAGATGCTCTGCGCGGCAGCGCTCATGCTGATGGCGGACTCCCGCCTGTTCCTGGTGCTGCTCGCCATCGTGCCTTGCCTGCTGGGCGTGCACGCCTTCTTCCGCGGGCGGATCCTGCACGCCTCGCGGGTCCAGCAGGAGAGCTTCTCGCGCGTGACCTCCGCCCTGGCCGAGACGGTGCAGGGTATCCGCGTCACGCAGGGGTTCGCCCGCGAGGAGACGAACGCCGGCATCTTCACCCGGCTGGTGCGCACGCTCGCTGGCAACGTCGTCGCGACGGCCAGCCTCAGCGCGCTCTACCTCCCGCTGCTCGAATTCAACGCCAACGCCTTCCTGGCCGCGCTCGTCGGCGTGGGCGGGTACGCCATCCTCACGGGCGGAGGCACGCAGCTCTTCGACCTGGTGACGTTCTTCTTCCTGGCCGACCTGTTCTTCGCGCCGATCACCATCATCGGGACCCAGCTGTCAGAGGCGACGCTCGCCATGGCGGGAGCCGAGCGCTACTTCCGCACGCTCGACACGCCCCCGGCGTGGGAGGACGCGCCCGAAGCCCGGCCCTGCCCCCGTCTCCGGGGCGAGGTGGAGTTCAGGGACGTCACCTTCTCCTACCAGCCGGGACGACCAGTGCTGCACGGGCTTTCGTTCCGGGCCGAACCGGGACAGGTCGTCGCGCTGGTCGGCCACACGGGATCGGGCAAGTCCACGGTCATCGGACTGCTGGCCAAGTTCCAGCTGCCCGACTCGGGCGCGGTGCTGGTCGACGGAGTTGACCTGACGGAGGTCACCCAACGCTCCCTGCGCACCCAGACGGGATTCGTCTTCCAACAGAACTTCCTCTTCGCCGGAACGGTCGCGGAGAACGTCCGCTCGGTCCGCCCCGAGGCCACCGACGAGGACGTACGGCAGGCGTTCCGAGACCTGGACTGCCTCGACCTCATCGAGTCGCTGCCGGACGGCATCCACACGCAGGTGTCGGAAAAGGGCCGCGGACTCTCGCTGGGCCAGCAGCAGTTGGTGGCGTTCGCCCGAGCGCTGGCCGCCGACCCCCGCATCCTGGTGCTGGACGAGGCCACCAGCGCGGTCGACACGATCACGGAATCAAGGCTCCAGGTGGCGCTGGCGCATCTGATGCGCGGCCGGACCTGCTTCGTCGTGGCCCACCGCCTCAGCACGATCCGCAAGGCCGACCAGGTGCTGGTGCTGGCGGTCGGGAGGCTGGCGGAATGCGGCACGCACGCAGAACTGCTCGCGATGGACGGGCATTACGCCCGGCTGCACCGGGACTTCCTCAGCTCGACCCTCTGAGGCGCTAGCGACCTGCGTCAAACTTGGGACGGGGCCGTCTCTCCCCGGGGGCTTCCTCGACCGACGCAGGGAAGGTCCAGGGGAGAGGCCCGGTGTTGAGGGTGACGTACATGTCTCCGACCGGGGAGATCCTGACCACGTCGAAGGAGAGGCCGCCGGGGCTCAGGGCCACGTCAAGTCGGACGGACTGACGTGAGGATGACAACGGATGCGTCCTCAGCGCACCATCGGGACCCAAGTGTGCGACGGTGCGATCTGCGGGGTCAGAACCGCCGGGTATCTGCCACGTCTGGGCGCCGGGCGGAAGCGCGGGCGCAAGGACGATGAGACGTCGCACCGGGCCGCCGGGATTGCCGGGATAAGTGAGACGTTTTCGCCAGAGAGGCCAATATCGTCGGTTGAGGTCATCCTGTACGACCGCGCCGCCGGGACCCTCCGTCACCAGGTACAACTCCTTCAGCAAGGAAGTCTCGTCTGGGGAAAGCGCCACGGCGGTGGCGCCGGCCAGCGGAGCCGGCGCCTCAGCGGCCGGGACATCCGCCGAAGCCAGGAAAAGGACCTCGACGGGACCGGCCACCTGATGGTCGATGGCGGCGATGACGCCGTAGGGAATGGCGGACATGGCCGCGGACAGCGTCAGGCCAGCTCCGACGGCCAGGCCCGTCCCCCGCGACTGTAATGCGGAGAAAAGAGCAGCGCCGGCGAAAGCGGCGGCATGCACCGCAATGTCCGTCCCTAGCATCCACGAGGCCGCCGCGAGATTGTCCGGCGTACCGAACCAGCGCACCTTAAGGAACATCAGCGAAGCCCAGACGGATCCGACCGCGGCGCCGAAGACGGGGGCGAACCGTGCGCCGATGCGGACATGGACCGGCCGCAGCGCGGCGGCGGGGATGGCCGCAACCAGACCGCCGAAAAAAGCGTCCGGGACCGAGGCCACGCCCGTCAGCGCGGCCGCGACGAGGAGCAGGGCCCAGGCGAACCAGTAGGTGAAGGCGAACCCCTTCATTCGCCGACCACCGTGCCGGGAGCCACGACGGCGCCCTTCTTGACGACGATCACGCCGTCGCAGACGAAGAGGGACTCATTCTCCCATTTCTCCGGAAGGCCGGTGGGCGCGAGCCGACAGTTGGCGCCGATGCGCGCGTTCTTGTCGATGATGGCGTTGCGGATGAGGCAGCCGGGACCGACGCCGAGGTCCGGACGACCCAGCCCGTGATTGCGCGCCAGGTCGCTCGGACGTTCGAAAAAGTCGGCGCCCATCATGACCACGTTCTCCAGACGGGAACCGGCGCGCACCACGGAGCGCACCCCGATGACGCAGCGGCTGAGCTCGGAGTCATCGACGATGGCCCCATCCGCCATGAGCACGCGGACGGAACGTGCGGCGTTGAGCTTGGCGGGCGGAAGGAACCGCGGGTGCGTGAAGACCGGGTTACGACCGTCGAAGAAGTCGAAGGGGGGCACCGGGTCGGTCAGGGACAGATTGCACTCCCAGAAGGAGCCGACCGTGCCAATGTCCTCCCAGTAGCCGTCGAACACGTACGCCATCATCCGCTTGGTGAAAAGCAGCCCCGGGATGACCTCCCTGCCGAAGTCCGTCTGCGCGGGGTCGGCGAGAGCTTCGCGCATGACACGACCGGAGAACATGTAGATGCCCATCGAAGCCAGGCAGTAGCCGCGGTCGGACTGGTCGGAGAGCCGGGCCCGGGCCGGGCCGGTCAGGATGAGCGACGAGATGACCGCGGGGTCCTTGGGCTTTTCCGCGAACTCCACGATGCGGAGCTCGGGATTGACGCGCATCACGCCGAGCGTGGAGACTTGGTCGGAAGGCAGCGCCTTGGCGGCGATGGTGACATCGGACGCGGATTCGACGTGCTGTCTCACGAGCTCTTCGAAATCGAGACGGTACAGTTGGTCGCCGGAGAGGATGAGCACCAGGTCGTCGTCCTTCAGGTCGTAGTGATGCAGATTCTGACGCACCGCGTCGGCGGTTCCCTGATACCAAGACTCCTTGTCGCCCGTCTGTTCGGCCGCGAGGATGTCGACGAAGCCCCGGCCGAAGCCGTCGAACTTGTAGGTCTGCTGGATGTGCTTGTGAAGCGAGGCGGTGTTGAACTGCGTCAGGACGAAGATCTGGTTGAGGCCCGAGTTGAGGCAGTTGCTGATCGGGATGTCGACCAGGCGGTAGTTGCCAGCGAGGGGGACGGCCGGCTTGCAACGGTCCTTGGTCAGCGGATAGAGGCGGGAACCGCGCCCGCCCCCCATGATGATGCTGATGACTCGGGGCAGTGCGGGCATGGTCAAAGCCATCATCCCACGCCCTCCGGACCTCACAAGCGGAAAAGCCGATGCGGCTTGAAGGCCGACGGCGGACGGCTTCCATCCGCCTTCAGAATGGCGTTTGCCTTCCACATCCTCGGCACAAGCAGCTCCGGCAACTGCTCAGTGATCGAGGCCGGGGGCGCCAGGGTGATGCTTGACGCCGGTTTCCAAGGTCCGCGGCTCGAAGACTCGCTCCAGTCGCTCGGGCTCGCCTCCGCCGCCATCGACGCCGTGCTCATCACACACGAGCATGCCGACCACTGCGTCGGACTGGCCGCCCTGCTGCGGAGGCACCCCGCCCTCAAGGTCTTCGCCAATCGGGAGACGGCGCGCCGCATCCAGTCCACGTTCAAGGTGCGGCCGGACTGGCAGCTCTTCGAGACGGGCGCCTCCTTCGACTACCGCGGCCTCACGATCACGTCCATTCCGATACCGCACGATGCCGCGGACCCCGTGGGCTTCGCGGTGGACTGCCCGGCGGAGGACGGAGCCGCGGCGCGCCGCGTCACCTGGCTCACGGACCTCGGACATGTCACCGATGTCGTTCGTCACCATGCGGCGCTAGCGGACGTGCTCGTGCTGGAATCCAACTACGACGACGAGATGCTGGACCTTTCGAAGCGGCCGCCGCACCTCAAGCAACGCATCCGCGGGCGCCACGGTCACCTCTCCAACCATGCAGCGCGCGACCTGCTCACGGGACTGAAGGAGTGGCGGGCGACGGAGCTCTGCCTCGGCCACCTGAGCAAGGAGTGCAACCGCACGATCCTCGTCGAGGAGGCGATGCGCGAGGTGCGCGAATCGCACGGCGACCTGAGGGTGAGCGTCTTCGACCCCCTGGAGGACCGCCCGCTCACCATCAGCTGACGCTCAGGCCCCCTTGGCCTTGCGGGGCACCGGCACCTCCTCCTCGGCGGAAGGAGGAGGGGCGGGCGTCGGCGAGGCCGACTTGACCGGCGCGGCGGAAGCCACGTCGGAGGCGAGGCGCTTGACCGAGGAGGCGCAGGCGACCGAGGCGGGGTTGAGGTCCTGTGCGGCGAGCCAGGCGGAAAGTGCCGCCGCCTGGGCGCCCTCCTTCTCGAGTTTCTCAGCCAGTCCGATCAGACGGGCGTAGTCGGCGACCAGCGGCGCGATGTCCGAGCGCGTCTTAGCCAGCACCAGGTCGTCGCCTTCGGTGCGGGAGATCTCGATGATGACGTCCCACGCGAGGTAGGGATTGCCCTGCGAGGCCAGCACGGCGGCCTTCTGGATGTTGGCGTCAAGCTCCCCGACACGGTTCACGATCTGACGCAGCTTGTCCGAACGCTCCTTGTCCTGAACGAGCGCTAGGGCGAACTCCAGCTTCTTGTTGTAGAGGTCGCGCCAACGGGCCTCGGCGACCATGCGGTCGAACTCGGGCACCATCATGGCGAGCTTGTCCTGACGGCTGACGACTTGGTCGGCGAAGTCCTTGACCGCGGGGTTCTGCGGCCAGAACTTGATCGCGCGCTCGAGGGCGGCCTCGACCTTGGCGGTGTCGCCGGATAGGGCGGCCTGCTTGGCGGCCAGGATCGACATGTTGGAGGCGTTGATGGCGTTGTTGACCTTGGAGAGGACGGCCTGACCGGGGAAGTCCCTGGCGCGCCCCTTGACCTTGTTCACGTAGCCTTCGACGTTGGCCAGGTCACGCTCATCCCCGAGACGCTGAAGCTCGCGCAGGTCCCGCCAGAGCTCGAGCATCTCACGCTTGCGCTGCTGAGGGTAGGTCGTGACCGGGGGCTCGAACTCGCCGAGGAAGTAGGTCTCCTGGAGACGCTCGAATGCGGCATAGTATTCGCCGGCCTTGGTGTGCTCCTCCACCGTCTGCATGCCCACGGCGACGTCGTTGATGGCCTCACGGGCCAGGGTGTCGAGCGACTCCAGCGTGGGGATAAAGTCGGAGACGGGGAAGAACTCCTTCACCTCCTTGGCGCCAACCTTGATGCTCTGGTTGCCGCTCTTGAAGAGCACGCGGTAGAAGGCCGAGGAGATGAGGCAGTGACGGTAGCGCCGGGCCAGCATGAACCCGACCATCTGGGACTGGAACTCCAGCTGGGCCTTGAGCCCGAGGGCGACCATCTCGGCGTCCTTCGCCAGGATCTTGGCCTGCGTACGGGCCTCGTCCTTGGTGCGGAACTGGAGTTCCGTAGTGCCGCTCACGGTCTTGCCGAGGTTGATCGCCTTGCCGTCGTTTGTGGTGGCTCCGGACCGCTCGTCGTTGGCCATCTCGAGCTTCTCGGCACGGTTGATTACAACGCCCTCCTGAACCCTGCGCATGACCTCCAGCTGGTTCTTGCTCACCTCGAGCCCGCGGAAGTCATACCTCATCTGCCAGACCTTGCGCACCTGGGCCGCAATGGTGAGGCAGTTATTGGCGTCGACCTCGAACTCGGCCGCCTGGAAGAGCAGGTTGAAGGCCTCCTGCTGGTTGGCGATGTTGTTGCCGTCGTTGATCACGCCCGGAGACAGGAGCTTTTGGATGCGCTTGAGGATCTCGTCATAGCGCGCCGCGTCGCCGCCTAGGACCGGCGCGGCGAGGTAGCGTTCGAAGCGGGCGCGCATGGCGCGGGAGTTGCCCAGCGCGAAGGTCTTCCCCTTCCACTGCATGGATCCGTTCTCCATGTCGACCGAGTCGCTGTTGACGTCGAAGAGCCGGTCGGCGCCGCCCTCGACGGTGGAGCTCTTGTAATCGCCTCCGCCGGGGCCCGTGACCGCCGCCCCGGGAGGAGGGGCCTGGGCGAAGCCCAGGGCGAAGGAGACGCACCAACCGAAGGCGAGGAGCAGGGTTCGCATGGGATTCAGAAACGTTCGAGCCCCTCGACGACGAGGAGATCCTGGCTCACGCGGACGCGGCAGCGGAAACGCTGGCCGACCTCGAAGGAGTCGCCGGAGCCGGCAGGGACGAAGATGGGGATGCGTCCGCCGCCGCGGGAGTCATCGGTGGGCTTCACGGCCAGCACCCTGCCCTTGCCCTCGACGTAAGCCAGCTGCTGCTCGATCTTGCAGTCCAGACGGTAGGCGTTGCCCTGGAGGGTGGCCCAGTCCTTGCGGTAGGCCTCGGGTGAGAAAGGCGACAGGTCGCCGAACTGACCGCCGCCGGCCAGCCTGGGCAGCACGATGGCGAGCAGGACGACGATGACCAGGACAGGGATGCCCAACGCGAAGAAGAGAGGGTTGATTTTGGACATGCGATAGGGCCCGCACCGAAGATACTAGCGGGATTCCGCCTCAGTTCCAGCGCTTTTGCTGACAACCGACCACCACGAGGCACACCCCCGCCAGCCCCTGGGCCAGCAGCACCATGAGACCCAGGGCGGTGTCGGCGACGTAGGCGTTCTGGTTGGGCAGACTGGCGGTGTACGCATCCCAGAGCGGATGCCCCCCCATGGCCTTCATGTAACCGGACCAGCCCCAGTAGGCGTTGATGAAGGGCCGGCAGACCCAGGTCAGGGCCTCGGGCAAGGCCAGGACGACTCCCGAGAGGGGCAGCTGGAAGCCGACCAGGTAGATCGAGAGCAGCGATGACTTCTCGGGTGAAGCCAGCATGGCCGAGAAGCCGAGGCAGACCACGGACATCGAGACGCAGCTCGCGGCGAGCACGGCGCCCTGCTCGAACCACGGTCCGGGGAAGCGGCAGATGAGCTTCACGAAGAGGCACATCCAGAGCCCCTGCATCAGCGCGACCAACGAGACGTAGGTCACCTTGGAGAAGGCGTAGGCCCAAGGCCTGAGACCGGTCATGCGCTCCTTCTCATAGAGCACGCGCTCAGCGGAAATCTCGCGGCCGCCGTTGTTCGCCCCCATCAGGGTGAGGAGGATCACCTGGAACATCACCAGACCGGCGGCGAGCCCGGCCACCTGCGCATTGGAGACCTGCACGGCCACCGCCTGCTGGATGGCCTCCATTGAGGCCGTGTTGCGGTCCATCGGGATCTTCCGCACCTCCCACGCTCCGTCCAGGTTGAAGATGATGACCAGCAGCGGAAATCCGAAGGTGATGGCCAAAGTCAGTCCGAGGTAGCCGGTGTCCCTGAAGAAGAGCCGGAGCCGACGGGCCAGGAGCGTGACGAACTGGGACGTGCCGCCGGGCACTTCGGGCTCGGGAAGCTCCGGAGCCTCCCGGGAGCCGCCGGCCGACGAAACCGCGGCGTCGTAGGCGTCGGGATTCGCCGACTGATGCGCCGCCCAGCGCTCGCGCCAATGGTCGAGCGTGCCGGCGTTCAGCACTTCATACAGACGCAGGCCGTCGGGGATTCCGAAATAGGCGAGCAGGTCGGAAGGAGACCCTTGGAAGACCACGTCTCCCTGGTAGACCACGGTGACCCAGTCGAACTGCGAGAGTTTGCCGAGGTTGTGGATGATGCAGACGAAACTCTTGCCGCCGTCATCGGAGAGCTGGCGGAGCAACGCCAGGATCTGGTCCTCCGACTGCGGATCGAGACCGGACGTGACTTCGTCGCAGACCATGCAGGGCGGATCGAGGGTCAGCTCGATGCCAAGCGAGAGCCGCCGCAACTGTCCGCCCGAAAGGGAGGAGACGCGCTTGTCGCGGTGAGGCGCCAGGCCGGTGACCTTGAGCACCGACTCCAGACGCCGCCTGCGCTCGGCGGCCGAAGGCACGGCCAGGCGCAGGGCGTAGTCCAGGGATTCGTTCACGGTCAGCTGCGCCTGGGCGGCCGTGAACTGCGGAGCGAAGCCGACCTTGCCCACCAGATCCTCGGTGCAGGTGATGGGACGGCCGGCGAGGCTCGCCTCCCCCTCCGAAGGCAGAATGCCCAGAATGGCCTTCATCAGGGTCGTTTTCCCGCACCCCGAGGGGCCGATCACGGCATTAAGCCCCTTGGGAAGGAACTTGGCCGTCGCTCCGTCCAGGATTACCGGGCCGTCGGCGCCCGCCCTCACGGTTAGGTTGGCGCAGCTCAGCATCGAGGAGGAATCTTGCCTACCCCCCGCCCTGCGTAAAGAATTAACGCCATGAACAAGACCGCCTTCCTCGCCGCCTGCGCCATGCTTCTGGGACTCACGCCCGAGGCCCGTGCCTTCAAGATGCACACGAAGCTGATTCCCAACCAGGCAATCTTCGGCATTCAGGTGGAGGGCACCGCCCTTAGCTTCTACGGTCAGGCCGACTCGATCCTTTCCGTGTCCTTCCAGGAGTACACCACGGGGCCGCTCATCGTCGCGGAAGTCGTCATCGACATGCGAGGCTCCAACCAGCAGCTGCGCCTCTACGCCTCGCGCCCGACCAGCACCGCGTACGTCGCCGACCGGGCGAACCGCGCCAGCGCGGCGAACTCCGTCAACCGCGGACTCGATCCGGCCGCGGCCACGAGGCTGGCCATCCCCGGCCCGCTCTCAGCCATCGAATCCAAGGTCAACAACATGGCCACGGAGACGACCGCGGGCGTCGTGGTGAAGACCTACCCCAACACGACCCACGCGAAGACCGTCGAAATGGTCGTGAGCTCCAAGGAGGAGCTGATCAAGTTCTACTCCAAGCTCACCTGCCTCTATAAGGGCATTCCGGTCTCCGTCTCGGCCGACGGCACGACCGCCGAAGGCGCCAACGAGGCCAACGCCGCGGCCACCGCCGCCGGCCAGTCGGGAGCCCTGATCCGTATCACCCGCGTGGGCGGGGTCCTTTTCTCGCTCGAGTGAGGGCGGGCCGCCCCGGGATCCCGGGAAGGGCCTGACTGGGCAAGTCCTGCTTGACCGAGCCAAGCCGGACGGCTTGGCTGACCCTTCCTTACTCCCATGCCCAGCCTGCCCGTCAACCGGATCAAGAAGAAGAACATCATGAGCTACCACGGCGAGCTCTGCATCGTGCTCGAGTGCCTGGTCCGCACGCCCCCGAACAACGCCTCCTACTGCCAGATGGAGCTCCGTTCGATCAAGACCGGGTCCAAGATCCCCGTCCGCTGCGGCATCAACGTCAGCTTCGAGGTCTTCGACAATTCCATCAAGCAGCTTGAGCTCTCCTACCAGGCGGACGGCAACTACGTCTTCACGGACCCCAACACCTTCGAGGAGTTCTATGTATCCGAGACCTCGCTGGAGGAGTCCAAGGACTTCCTGATCCCCGGCACCTCCTACCAGGTCCTCTTCGTCGAGGAACGCCCCGTGACCGTCGACCTCCCCCCTTCCGTGACCGTCAAGGTGCTCGAAGCGCCGCCCGCCGTGAAGGGAGACACCGCCGGCAACGTCCAGAAAACCGTCACCTGCGAGAACGACCTCATGGTCAACGTCCCGCTGTTCATCAAGGAAGGCGAGATGATCAAGGTCAGCACCGAGAACAAGGAATACCTCGGCCGCGCCTGAAGGCGGGGACGATTTCCCGCAGTACGGACCCCGGCCCCGCCGGGGTCCTTCGTTTGGCACGGCGCACGGTGCGTAGACCCGCAGGGATTCGAACCCCGACAAGGAGAACCAAAATCTCCTGTGCTACCATTACACCACGGGTCTGCGCAGGGCGAATGAACACGCTCCGCCGCCGCCTAGTCAAGCGAGACCAAGGCGGGGTTGACTCCCCCGCCGCCGCCGTCTCTTTTGCCACCATGCCCGCCGCCGCAAAAAAGCCGAAGTATCCGCGCATCGTACTCAAGATTAGCGGCGAGGCCCTGCGCAATGACGCGACCGGGGAGCCGATCGACTCCCAGGTGCTCGACCGGCTGGCCGACGAGCTCCGCTCCTTGCAGAAGATCGGCGCCCAGGTCGCGGTGGTCGTGGGCGGAGGCAACATCTTCCGCGGACTCGCGGGCGCCCGCACCAACGGCACCGACCGCACCACAGGCGACAACATGGGCATGCTCGCAACGGTCATCAACGGTCTCGCCCTGATGGACCGCCTCGAGAAGGCGGGACTGGAGGTCCGCGTGATGACCGCCATCCCGATGGACCGCATCGCCGAGCCCTTCATCCAGCGTCGCGCCACGCGCCACCTCGAGCGCGGACGCATCGTCGTGTTCGTCGCCGGCACGGGCAACCCCTACTGCACCACCGACTACGCCGCCGCGCTGCGCGCCAATGAGATCGGCGCCGACGCCATCCTCAAGGCCACCAAGGTCGACGGGGTCTACGACAAGGACCCGATGAAGCACCGTGACGCACGACGTTTCGAGCGGGTCTCCCACGAGGAGGCCCTGCGCAAGCGGCTCGGCGTCATGGACGCCGAGGCGTTCTCACTCTGCGAAGCCAACCATCTTCCGATCATCGTCCTCTCGATGGCCGAGAGGGGCGCCGTCCTGAAGGCCGTGCTCGGCCAGCAGGTCGGCACGTTGGTCGGTTGAACGACCCACTCAAACCACCCAAGCCCCATGGACATCAAGAAGACCATCAACGACGGCGCCAATGGCATGAAGAAGGCCGTCGACCACACGCTGCACGAGTTCGGCACGCTGCACACCGGCAAGGCCTCGCCCGCCATGGTCGAGAACATCCAGGTGCACGTGGAGGCCTACGGCATGACCCAGCGCCTCAAGGATATGGCCGCGATCACCACACCCGACGCCCGCTCAATCGTAATCACGCCCTTCGACAAGGGGGTGATGGACGACATCCGCAAGGCGATTCAGGCCGCGAACCTCGGCATCAACCCCGTCCCGCAGGGCGGCTTCCTGCGCTGCCCCATCCCCGAACTCTCCGGCGAGCGCCGGCTTGAGCTCACCAAGGTGGCCACGCGCATGGCCGAAGAAGGCAAGGTGCGCGTCCGCAATGCCCGGCGCGACTGTCTCGAGGCCCTGAAGAAGGGCCACAAGGACAAGCTGGTGACCGATGACGACCTGAAGCGCTCCGAGAGGGAGGTGCAGACGCACACCGATCGTCACGTCGCCGACATCGGGAAGCACCTCGACGCCAAGATTTCCGAGCTCAAGGGCTGACCATGAACATCCACGAACACCAGGCGAAGGCCCTGTTCGAGAAGTTCGGCGTGGCCGTGCCCAAGGGGATCGCCGTGCAGAAGGCCTCCGACTTCGAATCGGCCGTCGGCCAGCTGGACGCCAAGGGCGGGCTGATGGTGAAGTCCCAGATCCACGCGGGCGGACGCGGCAAGGGGGTCTTCACCGACGGCTTCAAGGGCGGGGTCAAGTTCGCCCCGACCCGTGAGAAGGCGCTGGAGCACGCGAAGGCCATGCTGGGCAACACGCTCGTCACGGCCCAGACGGGCCCCGAGGGCCGCAAGGTCCAGACGATCTACTTCACGGAAGCCGCCAACCTCGGCAAGCGCCCCGACGGACGGGACGACGAATACTACCTGGCCATCCTGCTCGACCGCGCGACGTCGCGGCCGGTCATCGTGGCCTCGACCGAGGGCGGCGTGGAGATCGAGAAGGTCGCCCACGACACGCCGGAGCGGATCTTCAAGGTGCACGTGGACCCCGCGGCCGGCCTCCAGGCCTACCAGGCCCGCCAGGTCGCCTTCGCCCTGGGCTTCACCGGCGAGCTCCACAAGCAGTGCGTGGCGCTGGTCTCCAAGCTCTACGCGTTCTTCTGGGAGAAGGACTGCTCGATGGTCGAGGTGAACCCGCTGCTGGTCACCGCCGAAGGCCGCCTCCTGGCGCTCGACGCCAAGGTGTCCTTCGACGACAACGCCCTCTTCCGCCACCCCGACGTCGTCGCGCTCCGCGACCTCAATGAGGAGGATGCCAAGGAGATTGAGGCCTCGAAGTTCGGCCTCTCCTACATCGCGCTCGACGGCAACATCGCCTGTCTGGTCAACGGCGCCGGCCTCGCGATGTCCACCATGGACATCATCCAGCACTTCGGCGGCAGTCCCGCCAACTTCCTCGACGTGGGCGGAGGCGCCTCCAAGGAGCAGGTCGCGGCCGCCTTCAAAATCATCCTGGGCGACCCCAACGTGAAAGGCATCCTCGTCAACATCTTCGGCGGCATCATGGACTGCAACGTGATCGCCACAGGCATCGTCGAGGCCGTCAAAGAGACGGGGCTCAAGCTCCCCCTGGTGGTCCGGCTGGAAGGCAACAACGTGGAGGCCGGCAAGGCCACCCTCGCCGCCAGCGGCCTCACCATCGTCTCCGGAGACTCCATGGCCGACGCGGCCAGGAAGATCGTCGGCCTGGTCACCAAGTAAAACCCGCCTCATCATGTCGATTC
The DNA here is from genome assembly GCA_016871415.1 of Verrucomicrobiota bacterium. GTDB lineage: Bacteria > Verrucomicrobiota > Verrucomicrobiia > Opitutales > UBA953 > UBA953. The sequence continues at coordinate 59,961 of VHDL01000008.1, read as the reverse complement.
TCGTCAAAGAAGGCACCCGCGTCCTCGTGCAGGGGATCACCGGCGACTTCGGCGCACGCCACGCGCGCCTGTCGATCGACTACGGTTCGCAGGTCGTCGCCGGCGTCACGCCCGGCAAGGGCGGCCAGGTCTTTGAACACGGCGGCAAGAAGGTCCCGATCTTCAACACGGTCGCCGACGCCGCCAGGCAGACGGGCGCCACGGTCTCCGCGATCTTCGTGCCCCCGCCCTTCGCCGCCGATGCCATCCTCGAGTGCGTCGACGCCGACCTCGACCTGGCCGTGGCCATCACGGAAGGCATCCCGGTCCGTGACATGGTCCGCGCCAAGCGCGCCATGCAGGGACGTCGCACCCGCCTCATCGGTCCCAACTGCCCCGGTCTGGTCACCCCCGGACGCGGCGACAAGTCCCACGGCGGCTGCCGCATCGGCATCGCCCCGGGCTACATCCACCGCCGCGGCAATGTCGGCGTCGTCTCCCGCTCCGGCACGCTCACCTACGAGGCCGTCTGGCAGCTCACCTGCCGCGGCAAGGGGCAGTCGACCTGCGTCGGCATCGGCGGCGACCCGGTCAACGGCACCTCGCACCTCGACGTCATCAAGCTCTTCAACGACGACCCCGAAACGGAGGCCATCATCATGATCGGCGAGATCGGCGGCAACGCCGAGGTCGAGGCCGCCCGCTGGATCAAGCAGCACTGCAAGAAGCCCGTCGCGGGCTTCATCGCCGGCGCCACCGCCCCCGCGGGTCGCCGCATGGGACACGCCGGCGCCGTCATCGGCGGAGCGGAGGACACCGCCGCGGCCAAGATCAAGATCTTCAAGGAATGCGGCATCTCGGTCGCCGAGACCCCTTCCGACATGGCCGACGCCCTGCTGCGCGTCTGGAAGGGCTGAGCCAGCCAGCATGGCGATGAAGAGGCCCGGAGACGGGCCTCTTTTGTTTTTGCAGACAAGCGGGAGTCCCCCAAAGGTGTCCCCATGTGGTACTACCAGCAGGGAACTGAACGCAAAGGTCCGGTGGACGAGGCGACCATCCGGTCGCTCATCTCCGGCGGGGTGATCTCCATCGACACCCTCGTCTGGACCGAAGGCATGCCCAGTTGGGTGGCCCTCCAGCAGACCTCCCTTGCGGCCGGCATGCCGGTGCCCCCGCCCTCCCCGGCCGCATTCCATGCCGCCGCGAATGCCAACGTCAAGGACCGTGTGACCTACGTCCTGCTCGCGGTGCTGCTCGGCCTCGGCATCCACAACTTCTACGCGGGCTACAACACCAAGGGCATCATCCAGCTCCTCGTCTCGATCCTCACCTGCGGCCTCGGCTGGATCTTCATGTGGATCTGGGCCATCATCGAAGCCTGCACGGTGACGAAGGACGCCAACGGCGTCGCGTTCAAGTGAACGGACCTTCAGGCCCGTGAAGCAGGAAGGCCGCCCTCAGGGCGGCCTTCTCATTGGGATGACTTCAGGACGCGGGCGTCACTTGCCGGCGACGTAGGCGAGGCCGCCCGCGGTCTTGGCCACGGCGTCCGAGCCTTCGAGGAGATCGGCGATGGGGTCCCACTTGCCGTTGACGAGGCCGTCGCGGGCGGAGGCGGCGATGCCGGCCTTCCAGGTCTTGGCCCCCGCGGAGACGGTCAGCTTCTCGACGTCGACCGTGACCTCGACGTCCGGGTTGGCGCGCACGAAGGCATCGCACTCGGCGAGGTCTTGCTTCGAAAGGGTGACGCAAGGCACGCCGAGGGTCGTGGAGTTGCCGAAGAAGATCTCGGCGAAGCTGCCACCGACGAGGGCAGTGAAGCCGAAACGCCAGATGGACTGAGGCGCATGCTCGCGGGAGCTGCCGCAGCCGAAGTTGAAGCCGACGACCATGACGCCCTGCTTGGCGGCGGCGATGCGGGCGGCCTGGGCCGAATTCATCGGATGGGCTCGCTCCTTGCCGTCGGGGCCGGTGCGCTCGTCGCGGAAGGCATGCTCGCCGAGACCGTCGAAGGTCACGCAACGAAGGAAGCGCGCGGGGATGATGCGGTCGGTGTCGATGTCGTCGCCGGGGACGGCGAGGGCGAGGGCTTTGACCTGGGTGATTTTGGCGAGGGACATGGTTTCAGGAAGAGGATGCGGGGATGAAATGGACGGGCATGGGAAGCGCCGCCGCCAGAGAATCGCGGCGGGCGCGCGCGACGGCGACCGGAAGACCGGGCTCAGATTCGAAGACCGCCCTGCCCTCCAGCACGACGGGCACGGTCAGGGTACAGACGGGCTTGCCGTCATGCAGGGCGTCGACGGTCACGTCGCGGGCGAATTCCACGCCCGCCTCGAGGGCGAGACGGGTGAGCTCCTCGACGCCGGAGGCGCCGCGGATGAGCCGCTCCGCTGTCGCGACGGGGTCCATCAGACCTTGAAGACCTCGCGGGCGTCGGCCACCTGGCCGGTGATGGCGGCCGCGACGACCATGATTGGGCTCATCAGGATGGTCCGGCCCGTCTGCGAGCCCTGGCGGCCCTTGAAGTTGCGGTTCGAGGAGCTCGCGCAGAGCTGGTCGCCGACGAGCTTGTCGGGATTCATCGCGAGGCACATGGAGCAACCCGCCCCGCGCCACTCGAAGCCGGCTTCGGTGAAGACCTTGTCCAGGCCCTCGTCGACGGCCTGGATCGCGGTGAGCTGGGAACCGGGCACGACGATGGCCTTCACGCCGGCGCGGACCTTGTGGCCCTTGAGGTACTTGGCGGCCTCGCGCAGGTCGGAGATGCGGCCGTTGGTGCAGGAACCGAGGAAGCAGACGTCGACCTTGGTGCCCTTGATCGGGGTGTTCGGCGCCAGCTTCATGTGGGCGTAGGCGTCCTCGGCGGTCTGACGGTCAGCGGCGTTGAGGGTCTCGAGCGCCGGCATCTTCTCGTCGATGAAGACGGCCTGTCCCGGCGTGATGCCCCAGGTGACGGTCGGACGGATGTCCGCGGCCTTGAAGAGCTGGACGTCGTCGTATTGGCAGCCGGGATCCGAGGTGAAGGACTTCCAGCGGGCCACCGCGGCGTCCCAGTCCGCGCCCTTGGGGGCGTAGGGACGTCCCTTGATGTAGTCGAAGGTCTTCTGGTCGGGATTGACGTAACCGCAGCGCGCTCCGCCCTCGATGGACATGTTGCAGACGGTCATGCGCTCCTCGAGCGTGAAGGCGTCGAAGGTCGAGCCGGCGTATTCGTAGGCGTAGCCGATGCCGCCGTTGACGCCCAGCACGCGGATGATGTGCAGGATGACGTCCTTGGCGTAGACGCCGGGGGCGAGCCTGCCGTTGACCTCGATGCGGCGGACCTTGAGGGGGCTGAGAGCGAGGGTCTGGGTCGCGAGGACGTCGCGGACCTGCGTGGTGCCGATGCCGAAGGCGATCGCGCCGAAGGCGCCATGGGTGGCGGTGTGGGAGTCGCCGCAGGCGATCGTGGTGCCGGGCTGGGTGATGCCCTGCTCGGGCCCGACCATATGGACGATGCCCTGGTTGCCGGTGTTCGTGTCGAAGAAACGGATGCCGTAATCCTTGGTGTTCTTCCGGAGGGCCTCGATCATCTCCTGGGCGATCGGGTCGGAGTAGGGCTCCTTGAGCTCGTTGGTCGGGACGATGTGGTCGACCGTGGCGAAGGTGCGGTGCGGGTACTTCAACTTGAGGCCGAGGTCCCGCAGCATGCCGAAGGCCTGGGGGCTCGTCACCTCATGGATGAGGTGCGTACCGATGAACAATTGGGTCTGCCCGTTAGGCAGCTTGCGCACGGCGTGGGCATCCCAGACTTTTTGGAACAGTGTCTTGGCCATCTACGGTGAAGTCGAACGGCCAACCTAGGAGGGGGCAAAGGGGGGTCAATCCCGCAGGAGGGCACCCGGATCGGTCCGAACCCGCCGTTGACCCACGCCCCCGACCCTGACAAATGTCCGGGCTACGCATGGACCGCACCCTAACCCTCAGCCTCTCCTGCCCCGACGCCAGCGGCATCGTGGCCGCGGTCTCGTCCTTCATCGCCGGCCACCGGGGTTGGATCACCGAGGCCAGCCAGCACACCGAGCACGAGCTGTCCCGCTTCTTCATGCGGGTCGAGATCCGGGCGGACTCCCTCGACCTCCCCGCCGAGGGGTTCGCCGGCCGCTTCCGGGAAATCGCGGACCGGTTCCGGATGGAATGGCGTCTGTCCGACTCCTCCAGGCCGAAGCGGGTGGTGATCCTCTGCTCCCAGCAGGAGCATTGCCTCTACGACCTGCTGTCGCGCCAGGTGGCCCAGGACTTCCGCTTCATGGTCCCGTGCGTCATCTCCAACCACGAGACACACCGCAAGGTGGTCGAGGCCCACGGCATCCCCTTCCATCACATCCCGGTCGACCCCGCGGACAAAGGCCGGGCCTACCGCCGCATCGAGTCGCTGTGCCGCGAGAGCCAGGCCGACCTCGTGGTGCTGGCCCGCTACATGCAGGTGCTCGACGAGGAGGCCTGCCGTAATCTCGCGGGCAAGGTCATCAACATCCACCACTCGTTCCTGCCGTCCTTCGCCGGCGCCAAGCCCTACCATCAGGCTCACCGCCGGGGTGTGAAGCTCATCGGAGCCACCTGCCACTTCGTCACGCCCGACCTGGACGAAGGTCCCATCATCGAGCAGGACGTCATCCGCGTGGACCACTCCGACACGCCCGAGGACATGGTACAGCTCGGCAAGGACATCGAGAAGGTCGTTCTGGCCAGGGGGCTTCGAGCCACGGTCGAGGACCGCGTGCTGCTCGCCGGCAACAAGACGGTGGTGCTGCGCTGATTCTATTTGATGACATGCGGGCGTTTGCGCACCCGTTTTGGACGGGTTGATGGCGTAATGCCTCGGACGCCTGAGATTCCATCGGGTTTAGGGTTGTTCGGCATCAAAGGGTCGGCTCAATGAAGGCATGCGTCTCCGCATCGTGCTGGCAGTCCTTTCGCTCTCCTGCTCCGCCGCCCCAGAGGACATCCGGCCCAAGGAAAAGAAGCAGTTCACGCAACCCGCCGAAGCCGAGCGGGCCGCGCTACACCGGTCGATCAGGGACTACATGGCCCTCGATCCAGCCAAGGTGACCGCGCATCCCGCAGCGGCGGATTTCCCCGGTGCGGTCAGCTCCCAGGAGCGCCTGTCGTGCACGGTGAGCTACGATCCGAATCTGCTGCACCGCTGGGACGTCAAGGCCGGCAACGCACCGAACCTGGCGACGAGACCCGATGCCTGGCAGGAAACCGGGCTCTACGCCGCTCCCGGAGAAACCGTGGTCGTCGAAGCCCCCGCCCTGCCCTCCGGACGCAAGGTGTCCGTGATCATCGGCTGCCATCGCGACAGCCTGCTTCGGCTCGACAAATGGAAGCGCTTCCCGGTCATCACGCGCGCCTTCGAGCTCAAGGCGGGCCGCAATCCAATCGCCAACGCGTTCGGAGGGCAGCTCTTCATCCAGGTCCGTGACGGGGAGGCCGGCAAGCCCGGCACCTCCTCCTCAAGGCTGACGTTCTCGAACGCCGTCGGGATGCCCACCTTCATCCTGGGACGGGACACGCCCCAGTCGTGGGCTAAGTCGCGGACCGCGCCGGCGCCCTGGGGCACGCTCGTTGGCCGAGGCGCCATCCTCCACGTCCGCACGCAGGACCTCGCGAAGATCGACGACCCGCAGCCACTGCTCGAATGGTGGGACAAGTGCATCGACCTCGAAGGCGACCTGATCGGCCTGCGCCGGCTGGCCCCGGAACGTGTGGTACCCGACCGACAGATCTCCGCCGGCTACATGCACTCGGGCTACCCTTTCATGTGCTGGATCGATCCGTCGGCCAAGGACATGGTCGACCTGACCAAACTCACCAAGGAGGGCAACTGGGGCTTCTTCCATGAGCTGGGACACAACCATCAGCGACGCGACTGGACTTTCGACGGACAGGTCGAGGTCACGTGCAACTTCTTCTCGCTGTATCTGATGGAGAAGCTCGTGGGGAAGCCCATGGGCCAGGGTCACCCTTCGATGAAGGACATCGACGCCCTGCTCGCCAAGCGCTTCGGTGAGCCGGAGAACAAGGGGCCGTTCGAACAACTGGCGACCTTCGTCCTGCTGATCCGGGCCCATGGCTGGGGTCCGTTGCGCTCCACGCTTCGCTCCTACGCCGACCAACCGGGTCCCCAGCTCAAGGAAGAGCAGCAGAGCTCCTTCGTCGAACGTTACGGGGAATACGCGAAGGCGGACGTCTCGGAATATTTCATGAGGATGGGCTACCACGTGAGCCCGGGGACCCGGACGAAGCTGAAGGGTTTTCCGAAATTCCAGCCCGCCCTCCCCTCTGCGCAGGGCAAGTGATTGCCGGGCAAAGGGTCGGAACGGGGGGCGTTAACGCTCGCCCTTGCGTAAGACATTCTTCTAATGATGCTTACGAACCGACCCGCCACGTCAGACCATGTCACTCATCTCCCGACTTTCCGCCAGGCTCCAGAACCACCCCAAGCGCGTAATCTTTCCCGAGGGAGCCGACCCGCGCGTGATCCAGGCCGCCCGCCAGTTCGCCACCAAGATGCTCGGCGTGCCAGTGCTGCTCGGCGATCGCCAGCGCATCAAGCTCAACGCCGCCCGGCTCAACATCCGTCTCGACGACATCCGCATCCTCGAGCCGGAACGCAGCGACGAGCTCAAGTCCTTCGCCGAGAAGCTCGAAGCCATCCGGAAATACGGCGACACGAACCTGAAGGGCGATCCGCGTGAACTCGCCCTTAACCCCAGCTACTTCGCCTGCCTAATGGTCGCCACTGGCGCCGCGGACGCGTTGATCTCCGGCGCCACGACGCACGCGGCTTCGGGCCTGCGCGCCGTGCTGCAGACGATGCCCCGCCAAACCGGCGTCGACACGGTGTCTTCGATGCAGATCCTTGAGTCCGAGGAGGGACGTTTCGGTCACGAGGGCGTGCTTTTCCTCGCCGACTGCGGCGTCATCCCCGAGCCGACCGCCACGCAGCTGGCCGACATCGCGGTCACCACGGCCGGCCTCGCGGGACACCTCACCAACTCGCACCCGAAGGTGGCGCTGCTTGCGTTCACGACGCATGCGTCCAACCCCCGGCTCGAGTCGGTCAAACGCGTGCAGGCGGCCACGGAGCTCGCGCGCCGCAAGGCCCGTGAACTTTCGATCGCGTGCGACATCGACGGCGAGTTGCAGGCCGACGCCGCCATCAACCCCTTCGCGGCCCAGTCCAAGGAGGTGCAGGGCGCGGTCGCGGGCCGGGCCAGCGTCCTGGTCTTCCCCGATCTCAACTCGGGCAACATCGCCTCGAAGCTCGCCCAGCACATCGCCGACCTCCCGGCCTACGGCCAGATTCTCACCGGCCTCGAAAGGCCCGCCGCGGAAATCTCGCGCGGTGCCAGCGCCCATGACATCTTCGGCACGGCGGTGATCGTGGCAGCTCAGGCCGTGGACAAGGCCTACCTCTATCCGACCGCCACCGGACCCGGAAAGGCCTGACCATGGCCCCCAAGCGCCGTTTCGCCGAAAACGTGCCCGGGCTGCTCACGCGCCCGATGAACCGCGACACGCGACGCATCTTCGTCGCCGCCACGCGCATGAACGACGGCAAGACGACCACGTGCCTCGGCCTCACGGCCGCACTGCGCTCCATGGGCCTGCACGTGGGCTACATCAAGCCGATCGCCCAGCGCGTCGTGCAGTCGGGCGACGACCAGGTCGACGAGGACACGCTGCTCATCAACGGGCTCTTCGACCTCGACGTGCCAATCGCGGCGATGTCACCGGTGGCGATCGGACCTGACTTCACGAAGCAGTATCTAGAGAACCCCAAGGAGATCGGCCCCCAGATCACCGACCGGATCTGCCGCGCTTTCGACCGCACGGCCTACGGCAAGGACGTGGTGGTGGTCGAAGGCTCCGGCCACGCCGGCGTGGGCTCGGTCTTCGGCGCGTCCAACGCGGACAACGCCAGGGTGCTCGGCTCCAAGGCGCTGCTGGTCGCCGCGGGCGGCATCGGCAAGCCGGTCGACGAGATTGCGCTCAACAAGGCGCTGTTCGACCAAGCAGGAGTCCAGGTGGTCGGAGTAATCATCAACAAGGTGATGCCGGACAAACTGGAGTTCATCCGTGACTTCGCAGGACGGGGCCTGCGCCAGCTCGGCGTGCCTTTGCTGGGCGTGGTGCCCCTGCAGGAGACGCTCGCCTACCCCAACCTGGACCAGGTCACGGAGGAGACGCGCGCCCGCTGGATTCACCGTCCGCCGGGTCTCCGCCGCATCCGGCGGGTGATCATCGGGGCGATGTCCGCACGTCGTGCGGCTGAATACCTCAAGACCACGGGCACGCTGGTAATCGTGCCCGGTGACCGCGAAGACCTGCTGGAGGCGCTCGTTGCGGGCGCCGGCACGGGCAATCTGGCCGGGGTCATCTTCTCCAATGGGCTGCTGCCGGGCGAGGATACGCTGAAGAAGCTGAAGGAAGCCGGCCTGCCCCTGGCGTCGGCCGAGACGGAATCGTTCGCGGTCACGGCCCGCATTAACAACATGACGGTGAAGACGATGAGCCAGGACGCTGATAAAATCCCAATCATCGAGAAGATGATCCGTGAGTCGGTCGACATCCCGTCGCTGCTGAAGTCGCTCTAAAGGGGCCGCAACACCTCGGCCAGCCGGGTGAAGTGCTCCGGGCCGAAGCCGGACGCCTGCTTGAGCATGCGGTCGCGCGCGAGAGGATTCCCTTCCGCCGCCGCGGCCCGACGTGCGTCAGAACCGATGACGCCCCGGAGCCAGGGCCAGACGGCGCCCACGGGTACGGGATGGTCGCTGCCGTGCAGGAAGCGGTCGCGATGCCGGCACGCGAGGATGTCGCGCAGGATCGCGCTGCGCACGGGGCTGTTCAGGGCGCTGGTGTCGGCGTAGAGCCGCGGAAACTCATCCATCAGCGCGAGGAGCTCATGGAAATGACCGCGGCTCCAGGGAATGCTGGAGCTGGCGCCATGCGCCGCGATGACCTTCATGCCGAGCTCGAGCGGGCGACGCAGGACGCGCGGATCCTCGAAGGCACGATTGAAGACGGGCACGGTGAGCTCACCGCCGGTGTGCGAAAGGAGCGGAAGTCCCGAGGCGGCCATCTTCTCCCAGAAAGGCCGGTACTGCGGCAGGGAGCAGTCCACGTTCTGACAGTTGGGCAGCAGCTTCAGGGCCCGCGCCCCGAGGGCGAGGCAACGCTCGAGCTCTTCCATCGCACTGGGGCGCCCGGGATGGATGGAGACTGCGGGCAGGAACGACGGATGCCTGCGGCACACCGCGAAGAGGTGGTCGTTGGGGACGTGGAAGGAGCCGAAGTCGGCCTTCCGTCCGTCCTCATGGTAGACCTCGTCCTGCGCCAGCAGCAGCGCGCGATCCAGTCCGCTGCCGGCCAGCATGGCCGTGATCGAACGCTCATAGGCCTCGTCGAAACCCGGGTCGGAGGCGGAAGCCCCGATGCCCGCCTCGCTGACCATGGCTCTGGCCAGCAGGCGATGCCAGAGGCCGTCGAGCCTCAGCCAGCATCCGCTGCCCGACCCGCCGTTGCCGACGAGGTGCACATGGCAGTCATGGGTGAGGGCGGCCAATCAGCGCGCGTCCTTGTCGGACAATCGGCCGTAGATCCAAGCCACGGCGAAGAAGGCCGCCGCCAGGGCGGCGCAGGCGAGGATGCGGCCGAGCAGGTCGGTCACGTCATGGGCCACGATGCGCAGGGTCACCAGGGCGAGGCCTACGAGACCGACCATCCGGAAAGCGCGGGTGGCCATGAAATGGCCGACGGTGAAGGTGAGCATGGCGGCCGCGGCCCAGCCGAGTGAACCGCCGACCCCGGGAAGGCCCCTCAGGAGCACGAAGGCGCCGACGAGCCAGGTCGAAGCGAGGAAAGAACGCTGCACGACTCCCCACTGTCCGGAATCCTTGGTGGAGGCGGCCAGCGCATGGAGATGGGCCCCGAGTCCGACAATCAGGACGCAGGCGGGAACGATGAATCCACCGTCCTGTGCGTAATTCCGGCCGGAGGATCCGATCAGCGCAAGCAGCTGGACGACCACGCCCAGCGCCGCGCCCCAGGAGAGCAATGAGAGCTCGCCTCCGACTTCGAGAGTCGGGGTGGCCTTGCGTACAAGCCCGCAAATCATGACGTTGCCGGCGGCCAGGACGATACCGGCGCATGACCATGCGACCGCCAGCCGCCAGCTCGGCGCGACGGCAGCACCTGCGGTGAGATGGAAGGCGCAGAGGAAGGCCAGATATCCGAAGAAGAAGGCGAGCAGATAACGTACGACGGCGTGATGGCCGCGCATCAGGCCGTTCACCAGGGAGAGAAGGCACAGCGAACTCAGGAGTCCGGACCAGATTGCCGGCATGGAATGCGATGCGCTCTGCGCGAGCTCCCCCCAGAAGGAGAGGACGACGAGACTCCAGAGGAAAGATGGGACGACGGAGAACCTGAGGGCAACGGAAGGTAGTGCCATCCCCACGCCCAGCGCGATGATCCAGGGCACGACGGTGAGTGACTCGGGGAGGCGATGCTGGCAGGCCAGCAGGACGAGCGACATCGAAAGTCCGCCGGCCACGGAGAAAGGCGACTTCCCCCCTTCGTCACGGTCACGTGCCGTCAGCAGCAGGGAGAAGAGCAGCGTTGCGAGAATGAGATGCCCCTCGGCCTGAAGGGAACTGGCCTGGTCGAAGTTGATCGCAGCCAATGCCACGAACGCCTCCGTCGCGATCCTCAGGACGGTCGAGCCGGTGCGGCGATGAGCCAGGAAGGCCAGCCCTCCGGCCAGCAGCCACACCAGCCAGTCAAGTCGTTGCTCGACACCCAGGGCGAGACCGACGGCGGCCAGGCCCAGGGCGGCCGAAAGCAGCACGGAGGCGGCCACCGGGAAGGCCGTCCGCTCGATGAACCAAAGGACGAGCGCGACGACGGCACACGCGATGACCACCTGCTGGCGATGAGGTGAACCCAGGGCATGATTGGCCGTCGCCAGGACCGGGAGCAGGAAGGAGCCCAGAGAGAAGACGAGTCTCTCGTTCTCCGACCCGAAGAGACTGCGCGGACGCACGAGACGTTCGGCGGTCCAGCACACGATGAAGGAGCCGGCCGCACCGATGACGACCCCGGTCAGGTCGAGTCCTCCGCGGAACAGCGCGAGCTGAGATCCGACGAGGCCGATGATGCCGGCGGAGGTCCATCCGCCGCGCACCATCAGGACGGCGCCTTGGATGGCGACACAGACCACGGCGAAGCCGGTGACCTCAGGCGAGGGCGAAGCGGACTTGACGGAAAGCAGGAGGACGGCCGCGGAGAAGCCGGTGGCGAGCTGCCCGAGCAGGCGGTCGGCCTTGGCCAGGGCCAGGGCGGCGATGGCGGCGGCGGTGAGCAGCTGGACGAAGACTCCGAGCTGAGGAGAGTCGACGACGCGCATCCGATCCAGACCCTGCGAAGCCCAGGCCGCGAACTGCAGCACCGAGGCCCCGACGGCGGTGATGACACGCCCCAGGTCGGGCCTCCTGCGGGCGACATTGAGTCCGCCCACCAGCACCGCGGCCCCGATCAGCACCACCTCGGCGAGACGGAGCCAGGCCGGGAGCTCGGAATTGAGGTTGAGCCAGACGCCCAGAAAGACGACGGCGGCGACTCCGACGAGTCCGCCGACCCGGGCCGCCCACCAGGCGCCAAGGGCGCTCTCTCCGGACATGCCCTCGGGCGGCAGTAGGCCGATCTCACGCAGTCGGGCGGCTAAGGGCGAGGGAGCCGCGCCGCCTGACGGCATCACGGGCCTCTGTGGCAAAGACGTGGGCAGCGGCGGAGGTACGGAAGCGGAGGCTTGCGGGACGGGCGACGGCACGGAGACGGGGGGCTGTACGGACGGAGTCGAAGCAGGCTTCGGCGAAGAACCTGACTTCAGGCGCTCCACTTCCCTGTCCAACCGACTGACCTTCACCAGCAGCACCGTCAGCAGGACAGGCACGGCGAGAACGGCCAAGCCTGCGATCAGGACAAGCAGTTCCAGCGATTCTGAGCGGTACATACGGCAGGTTAAGCCCGCACCCATGCCCGTATCAACCAGCGATTGCCGCTCAGACCATCCTGACGCCGCCCAACCACACTTCTTTGACCGAAGGAATCGCACGCGAACCGTCCCAGTCGAAGAGGACGAGGTCCGCACGGGAACCGGGCTTCAAGGTGCCCCTGCCCTTCACCCACCTGCCGGGATTGACGGTCGAAAGGGACAGCGCTTCGGAGAGTCCGAGCGAAGCCTGATGGACGAGCACGGGAATGGAAGCGATCAGCGGCAAGGCCGCGCCGGCGAGATAGTTGCCGGTGCCGTCGTCAAGCGCGAGGTATCCGTCCTCACGGACGATGACCTTGCCGCCGACGGAGGTGGCGTAACGTCCAGCGGGCATGCCGCCGAGCGCCACGGTGTCCGAGACGACGAGCGACCGGGAAAGGCCCTTCGCTCGCAGCATCGTCTTGAGGGCCGAGGGGACGAGGTGATGCCCGTCGGCGATGAACATGGCGGTGAGCGCATCCTCCGCCAGTTGCGGCCAGAGCACGTTGCGGCGGCGGTCGAGCATGGCGCTGCAACCGTTGCCCAGATGGGTGGACAGACGGGCGCCCGCGGCCACGACGGCCGCGATGCGGGCCTCGTCAGCCGAGGTGTGCCCGATGGAGACGTTGACTCCCTTAGCGACGAGATGACGCACGTAATCGGGCGCCTCAGCCCAGTGGGGAGAAAGAGTCACCAACGTAATCAGGTCTGCGGCAGCCTCCTGCCAGCGATCGAACTCCTCCCGGGAAGGGGCGCGGACATGGGCGGCGGGATGAGCGCCGCGCGGACCGTCCTCGGGCGCGATGTGCGGACCCTCGACGTGTATGCCGACGATCATCTGCGCGGCGACGGGGTCGGACTGCACGGCCTGGCTGACGGCCTTGAGCGAAGCCAGGATGGTGCCCTCGGCATGGGTGATGACAGTCGGAAGGAAGGTGGTGACGCCCACCTTGAGCATCTCCTGACAGAGACGGGAGATCTCCACCGCGGAGGGCGAGGCCGCGTTCACGTCGCGTCCCATGTATCCGTTCACCTGGAGGTCGACCAGGCCCGGGACGACCCAGGACTTGACATCGTGGGACTCCTCGCGAACGGAGCGCACGAGGCTCCCGGACACCTCGACCGCGACCGGACGCGAGGTGGCGGGATCGATTCCGCGGATGGTCTGCGCTTCAGCGGGCATGTCAGCCCTTTGCCGCCGAATGGGAAAGCGATGAGGCGGAGGCCTGATCGAGATGCAGCGTGCAGTCAGCATGTCCCTGCACCACGGACGCGGGACAATGCGGCGTGACCGGCCCTTCCACCGTGCCCTTGACGGCGGCGGCCTTGCGCTGGTCGGGCACAGAGAGGATGATCTTCTTCGACCGCATGATCTCGCGGATCGACATCGAGACCGCCTGCTTCGGCACGTCATCCATAGTCGGGAACCAGCCCTCGCCGAACTGCTGCCGACGGCAGGCGTCGTCCAGGTCAACCACGATGTAAGGCCGGGCGGTCTCGAAATCCGCCGGCGGGTCGTTGAAGGCCAAATGGGAATTCTCGCCAATGCCGGCGAAACAGACCACGATGGTGGTCTTGGAGATCAGGGATGAAAGCCGATCGAGCTCGGCGCGCAGGTCACGGGCGTCCCCGTCCACGGGAATGAACTCAGGTCTGGCCGGAAGCAGGTTCACGAAACGCTCACGGAGATACTTGCGGAAGCTGGCCCCATGGGACTCGGGCAGGCCCACGTACTCGTCGAGGTGGAAGACCGTGACCCGCGACCAGTCGATGCCGGGCGCCTTCACGAGCGCCTCGAGCGTCCCGAACTGGCTGGCGCCGGTGGCGACGATGATGCTGATGCGGTCCTTACGCGCCAGCGCCTGCCGGATCGCTTCGGCGCCCTCGGCGGCCGCGGCCTCCCCCAAGGCGGGAGCGTCCTTGTGAGTTCTGATCTTCATGACGGGGTGCGGGGAGACTGTTCCATCACGCCCAGCGTGGGCAAGCGCGTATGGATGTCTTAATCCGGCGAAGTCGCTCATGTCGGCGAAGGCACTAGGGATTCCTCCCAAGGACAAGGGATTGAATCGTCAAACGTATGACCGTTCGCCCTTCGGATGCTTTCCGTCATCCGTTCGGGCGCGCTGGTCGGCGTCGAGGCCGTGCCAGTCGAGGTCGAGGTCAACTCCGGCGAGATCGGCGAGTTCGGGCTCTGGCTGGTCGGTCTACCCGACGCGGCGGTGAAGGAATCGGAGGACCGCGTCACGTCCGCGCTGCAGAACGCGGGCCTGCGCCTGCCGGAGACGCGCACGACCATCAACCTGGCGCCGGGCGACCTGCGCAAGGAAGGCGCCTTCTACGACTTGCCGATCGCGCTCGGCCTCGCGGCGGCCACGGGCCAGCTCGATCGGAAGCGTCTCGGGGAATATCTCATCGCGGGCGAACTCGGACTGAGCGGAGGCACGCGGCCGGTGCGCGGCGGCGTGGCCTTCGCGCTCCTGGCCCGAAGGATGGGGCTCAGGGGCGTGGTGCTCCCGCGCACGTCGGCGACGGAGGCCGCTTTGGTCCCGGGCATCGAGGCCTTCGCGGCCGACTCCCTGGACGGGGCGCGGCGCTTCCTCAACGGCGACCCGGGATTCGCGCCGCTGCCGCCGACGACCGCCATGCCCGTCGCCGCGTGCGTCGACCTGCCCGACTTCTCGGAGGTCAAGGGCCAGCTCGCGGTGCGTCGGGCGGTCGAGGTCGCCGCGGCCGGCGGACACAACCTGCTGCTCATCGGTCCGCCGGGTTCGGGTAAGTCGCTCATCGCGAAACGGATCCCGACCGTGCTGCCCGAGCCCGACGCCGAGGAGCGGCTCGAAATCCTTTCGGTGCACTCCGCCGCGGGTGCCTGCCCTTCCACCGACGCACGCGCTTGGGCGCGGCCTTTCCGCTCACCGCACCACACCATCAGCGACATCGGCCTCATCGGCGGCGGCAGCATGCCCGGACCGGGCGAAGTGTCCCTCGCGCACCGCGGCGTGCTCTTCCTCGATGAGCTGCCGGAGTTCCGACGTTCCGCCCTGGAGGTGCTGCGCCAGCCGCTGGAGGACGGGCAGGTAATCGTCTCGCGCGCGGCCGCCAAAGTCACCTTGCCCTCGCGCATCATGCTAGTCGCGGCAATGAACCCCTGCCCCTGCGGCCACCTCGGCGACCGCATGCGCGAGTGCCGGTGCGCCCCTGCGCAGATACGTCGCTACCGCTCACGCGTCTCAGGTCCGCTCCTCGACCGCATCGACGTGCAGGTGGAGGCGCCGGCGCTGACGATTGAGGAACTGCGCTCCGCCGCGCCCGGCGAAAGTTCGGCGGAGATGCGGTCGAGGGTCGAGGCGGCCCGGGCGATCCAGCGCCTGCGTTTCTCGGGCCGCCCTGGAGGCTGCAACGCCGTGCTCGGCGGGCGGGACCTCCGCGAACATTGCGCGCTTGAACGCGCCCAGGGCGACCTGCTCCAGCAGGCGATGGAGAAGCTCGGCCTCTCCGCCCGGGCCTACGACCGTATCCTGCGCGTCGCCCGCACGGTGGCCGACCTGTCCGCCTCGGAGCGGATCGCCACCGCCCACCTGCTCGAGGCCATCCACTACCGCTCTCTGGACCGGGGCTAAAAACGCTCGCAGAAGGCGTGGCCCGAGGTTCATATGTCGGCCCCATGAACCCCATCCGCCATTGCATCACCGCGGCCCTAGCCCTCGCCGCCGCCGTCCTCGGAGCCGCCGAGCCGGTCAAGGTGCTCATCATCGACGGGCGCAACAACCACGACTGGCAGGGCACGACCGCCGCCCTCAAGGCCACCCTCGCCGCCGTCGGCGGCTTCCAGGTCGACGTCTCCACCGCGCCTCCCGCCTTCACCAAGCGCGCCCCGCAGCGGCCCAAAAAGATGGACGCCAAGCAAAAGGCCGACTTCGAGAAGGCGCTCCAGGCCTGGAAGGACGAGGAGACCGCCTTCAACCGCGCCCACGCCGGCGAATGGGAGAAGTGGCTGCCGGAGTTCGGCAAGTACCAGGTCCTGGTGAACAACTACAACGGCACCGAATGGACCGACCCCGTGAAGCAGGCCTTCACCGCCTACGTCCTGCAGGGCGGCGGCCTGGTCAACGTGCACGCGGCCAACAACGCCTTCACCAACTGGGAGGAGTTCAACGAGATGATCTGCTTCGGCTGGCGCGGCGAGACCTTCAAGGACCGCGTCGCGGTCGATGACGCCACGGGCAAGGCCGTCGCCGTGCCCCGCGAGAAGGAGAAGTTCCAGGACCGCGGCTTCGGCTCCGGCCACGGCCCCAAGCACGCCTTCGTGCTGAAGGGACGCAACATGGACCACCCCATCCAGAAGGGCATGCCCGTCGAGTGGCTGCACGCCTCCGACGAGCTCTACCACCGCATGCGCGGCGACGCCGGCCACGTGGACATCCTCGCCAGCGCCTACTCCTCCCCCGAAGACCACGCCAAGGGCACCGGCATGCACGAGCCGATGGTCTGGTGGGCGAAGTTCGGCGAGGGCCGCGTCGTCACGACCTCCATGGGGCACCTGATGGGCGGCGCCCCCCTCGACCCCCTGCACTGCGTGGGCTTCCAGACGGTCCTCGCCCGCTCGGTCGAGTGGGCCGCGACCAACAAGGTCACGCTCGAGGTCCCGAAGGAATTCCCGACCAAGGACAAGGAGAGCGTCGTCGAGCCCTCCAAGGTCAGCTGGAAGCGCTCGAACTGATCGACTCGCCAATCTCCTCCCGAAGGCCCGCCACTCGGCGGGCCTTTTTGTCCGTCAAAGGTCCGCTAGGGCCTTGGCCACGGCGGCCTGGATTACCTCGGGCTCCGGTCCGACGTCGACGGTCAGGCAACGTTCGTCCGGCGCGACGGGGGGCTCCAGAGCGGCCAGCTGGCTGTCGAGGAGTCCGGGCGGCATGAAGTGCCCCTTGCGTGCGCCGATGCGGGCGGCAAGGAGCTGGCGCGAACCGGTGAGATGAATGAAGATGAGGGCGGGGTCGGCGGCGCGCAGGCAATCGCGGTAGGCCCGCTTGAGCGCGGAGCACGTGATGACCATCGCCTCGCCGCGCGCCCTGCCTTCGGCGATGCGCCCGGCCATGGCCGAGAGCCAGCCCGCGCGGTCAGCGTCGGTCAGCGGGGTGCCCGAACGCATCTTCTCAACGTTGGCGGGCGGATGGAAGTCATCGGCCTCGATGAGCGTGGCGCCCGTCGCCCTGGCGTGCAGCGCGGCCACGGTGCTCTTGCCGCAGCCGCTCACGCCCATGAAGACAAGGTTGTACCGTCTCGCTTCCACGCTCAGAGCTCGACGGTGCGCCCTTCGCGGAAAGAACGGTCGGCGGCGTACACAATCCGCATCGAGTTCACCGCGTCGTCCATGTGGGTCGTGAGGTCGAGGTCCACGCAGATGGCGCGCTCAAAGTAGACCTGCTCACGCTCGCAGAGGCCGTCATGACCGGGATCGGCCTCGGTCGGCACGATCTCATCGGGCTTGAGGAACTTGCCGTCGGGTCCGAGCGCCGCGTGGTGCACCTTGAGCGCCTGCGCGGCGGAATAGGAGTCCACATCGGCCGACTTCCCGGCCTCGGCGGCCTTGCCGGCGACGATGGAGACGCAGCCCTTCGGGCCGATGACGCCCTTCACGAAGAAGGCTTCCTCGGACATCATGAGGCCCCAGCCGGCTTCGTACCAGCCGACGGATCCGTCGGCGTAGCCACCGCCGAGCTCGGCGTTGAGCCTGGCGCGGGACTCGGCCGAGCGGGTCACTAGGCCGACGATCTCGAAACCGGGCAGCTTATGGTAGGCGAGGGCGTGCGAACGACCCAGGTGACCGGCGCCGACGCAGAGAACGCGGATTTTTTTCATGTCGGTTGAAATCAGAGGCCGAGGGGCAGGTTGAAGCCCTTGGCGCGTTCGGCCTCGAGGGCGGCCTTCAGGCGCGCGACGACCTCGGAGTTCGCGGCGGCCACATTGTTGCGCTCGGACGGGTCGGCGAGCAGGTCGAAGAGGCGGTCCTTGCCCTGCTCCGCGGCGTCACGCTTGAAGTCCTCGACCTTGCCGGGCTGGACCGCGACGGACTTCCAGGCCGCCTTGCCCTGCTTGCCTGTGCCCGGGATGTATTTCCAGCGGGCGTCGCGGATGGAAAGCTGACCGCCCTGCGTGCTGGAGATCAGAAGGTCGCGTCCGGCGCCGCCGAGCAGGGCCGCCGAGGAATCGACGGAATCCTGTTTCAGGAACTCGGCCGGATCGCCGCCAGCCAGCCTCATGAAGGCCGCCGGCAGGTCGACCTGCGAGACCAGGGCGTCGGAGACCTTGCCAGCGGGCGCACGACCGGGGAAACGCGCGATGAACGGCACGCGCGTGCCGCCCTCGAGGATTGAATACTTACCGGACCGGAACGGACCTGCGGGCTCATGACCGGCCTTGGCGTTGAGCTCGGTGGACTGATCCTTGTAACCGTCATCGAGGATGGGACCGTTGTCGGAAGAGACGACCACGAGCGTCTTGTCCGTGAGGCCGTGGCGGTCGAGCTCCATGAGGATCCGGCCCACTTGGTCGTCGAAAGCGACGACCGCGTCGCCGCGGGGGCCCAGCGGCGTGCGGCCGGCGTAGCGCGGGTGAGGCAAGCGCGGCACGTGGTTCTCGTGCGAGGCGTAGTAGAGCAGGAACGGGCGGTCCTTGCTGCGCGCGATGAACGCGCAGGCCTTGTCCGCGAAGGTGTCGCCCATCGTCTCGTCGTTCCAGACCGCGGCCTTGCCGCCCTTCATCCAGCCGATGCGTCCGACGCCGTTGACCAGCGCCATGTTGTGGCCGTGCGACCAGTCCATCTTTAGCTTGGCGCGCTCGGAATCCAGTTTGAGGTTGGGTTCGCCCGGGTAGGGAGACTTGTAATTGACCTCAATGGGGTCCTTCGGGTCGTGCCCGACCACGCCCCCGTCCTCGACGTAGACCGTCGGCACCCGGTCGCCGGTCGCGGCCATGATGAAGGAGTAGCTGAAGCCGATCTCGTTCGGCGAAGGCGAGATCCGGCGGTTCCAGTCGACGTCGCCGGAGCCGAGGCCGAGATGCCACTTGCCGACCACGGCGGTCGCGTAGCCCAACTTGGCCAGGCTGGACGCCATCGTCGGGCGCCCCGGACGGATGATCATGCGCGCGTCGCCCGGGAGGACGCCCGTGCCTTGTCGACGCCAGGCGTACTCGCCCGTCAGCAGGGAGTAGCGTGAAGGCGTGCAGGTGGCCGAGGTGCAGTAGCCGGCCGTGAAACGGACGCCCTGCGAGGCGAGCCGGTCGAGGTTCGGCGTCGGGATGACCTTGGCCCCGTAGCAGCCCAGGTCGCCCCAGCCGATGTCGTCGGCGTAGAGCAGCACGATGTTGGGCCGGTCGGCGGCCGGGACGGTCAGCGCGGCGAACAGGGCCAGAAAAGGGGCGAGTCGCATGCTGCGTGCATAGCGTGGGAGCAACCTTTGCCAAGCCATCCCCGCGTACGCTTGCCAAAGGAGCGAAAAACGCCAATCCCACCGCATGCGCTTCGCGAAGTATCACGCTCTCGGTAACGACTATCTCGTGCTTGAGCCGAAGGACTGCCCCGCCCTCTTCCCGACGGACGCGATCCGCATGGTGTGCCACCGTCATTACGGCCTCGGCTCCGACGGCATCCTCTACGGACCGATTGCGCGCGCGGACGGACTCATCGGGCTGCGCATCCTGAATCCCGACGGCTCCGAGGCGGAGAAGTCTGGCAACGGCATCCGCATCTTCTGCCGTCACCTCCTCGAGACCGGCCGCGTGCGCGAGGAGCAGGAGTTCCGCCTGCACACCCTCGGCGGCGTCGTCGGCTGCGCCGTGTTCGAAGGCGGACGGCGCATCCGCGTCGAGATGGGCGGCGTTTCCTTCCGCGCACCCGAGATCCCTCACGTCGGCCCCGACCGCGAAGTCCTCGGCGAGGAGATCATCGTTGCCGGACGGACCTTCCGCTACTGGTCGGCCACCGTGGGCAACCCCCACTGCGTCATCCCCGTCGACGAACTCAGCCCCGACCTGGCGCGCACCTACGGACCGCATCTCGAAACGCACCCCAACTTCCCCAACCGCACTAACGTCCAGTTCATGAAGGTGCTGGACCAGCACAACGTGCGCATTGAGATCTGGGAGCGTGGGGCCGGATACACCCTGGCCTCCGGCTCCTCCTCCTCGGCCTCGGCCGCCGTGGCCCGCAAGATGGGGCTGGTGGACGCCGACGTCACGGTGCACATGCCGGGGGGGCAGATTAGTATTGGCATCGGGCCGGACTACTCCATAGTGATGACTGGACCGACGACCCCGGTGGGCATCTACGAGATGCATGCCGGAGTACCGGACCAGGACGTCGCCCTCTGAGGCGCCGCCTATCCCTTAAAAGCCATCATTTCCTCGGCCGCCCCTCCAAAGGCGAGCCGTTCGAACCTACCTAGACCCATGGCGGCCCCGACGCCGTTGCCCAAAATTTCCGAAGACGACCTGATCGACCTGGCCGGAGGAGCAACCGTGCTTCAGGCCAAGGCCCTGGTGCTCAAGGGCAAGGTGCGGAAGGCCATGTGGAAGGCCCCGCTGGTCGAAGCCCTGGTCGAAGACGACAGAGGAAGCCGCGAAGCCAGGTGGAACCTCCGCTCCGTGACCTTCCAGCGCAATGAATGCGGATGCGAGGTGTCCGTCGTCAAACGCAAGCTGTGCGTCCACTCCGTGGCGGCCTACCTCGCCCTCGCGGTCAAGGAAGGCATCGTCAAGCTCGAGGAGGAGAAGCCCGCCGCCCCCCCGCCGACCTCGGAGAAGCCGGCTGACCGGCGCACCGCCGCCGAAGCCGGCGCCGGCCCCCGCCTACGTTCGATCAGCCTCTCCTCGCACAAGGGTACGCCCATCGAGGTCCGATTCATCATCCCGCCCAACATCCCGACCGCCGCCGCGCGCGATGAAATCATCTGCCGGCTCGAGCTGCGGGTGGAAGCCATGCAGGTCGCGCCTGAGAACCTCGACCGCGGCAAGGCCTGGAACATCGAACCTGAGACGGTCTTCTTCCTGGCGATCCTCGAGAACCTCTGCAACGGCAAGCTCCAGGGGATTTTGCCCCTGACCCGCAGGCACCTCCGCCAGCTGCTCTCCGTCGGCAAGGGCCTCGCCATCTTCCGCATGGCCAACGCGCCCGAGGTTCCGCTCGCCTGGGAGGGCGACCGTCTCAACGGCGTGCACGCCCACCTCGACGACCCCGTCTCCGCCCCGCAGGCCGCCCTGGCCGGAGACCCGGAGGAGGACGGCGACGAACAGGAGGTGCGCTCCACGGACCGTGGACGCGAGGACAAGGTCTGGCTCGACGGATCGATGAAGTGGCTGCGCGTGCGGCTGCCTCAGCAGTCCTCCGGACCCGTGGCCGAACTGCGCGAGGTCCTGCAGCGAAGCGGCTTCACCCTCGAAACCGCCAGCCGCGAATGGTACCTCGCCGGGACCATCCAGGTGCTCAACTTCCTGGCCCGCCACCATCGCCTACTCCTGGAGCAGAACGAATCCTTCTTCTCTCACAACCTCAGTAACTCCCTCAACAAGGTGCAGCTCGCCAAGGCGCGTTGCGACGCCTCCGAGGCCGAAGGCGGCTTTAACTTCGCCGTGGGCATCGACCCCGAAGGCAAAACGCCGAAGGTCATTCAGGAGGCCCTGTCGAGCGGCCGCATGTTCTTCTACACCGACCACGGCCCGCGGCTGATCACGCCCGAGCTGCTTGAGTCCATCCGTAACGCCCAGCGCCGCATCACGGGCGACGCCAAGCGCGACGTGGACCTGGACCTCGAGCTCAAGCTCGGGTACGCCGACCTCGCCAGCGCCGATGCAATCGCCGAGGAACTGCAGACCGCCTTCGCGCCGCCGGAGACCTGGTCCAAGCGCTCCGACGCGATCCGCAACCTCTCCAAGCTCCAGCCCGCGCCCGTCCGTCCGGAGCTCACCGCCATGCTGCGCCTCTACCAGCAGGTGGGGGTGGCCTGGCTCTGGCACATCCACTCCAGCAACCTCGGAGGGCTGCTGGCCGACGAGATGGGTCTGGGCAAGACCGTACAGGGGCTCGCGTTTATGGAGGCCCTGCGCGCACACCGCAAGGAGGACGGCCCCTGCCTCGTTGTTTGCCCGGCCTCGCTCGTCGAGAACTGGCGTCGCGAGGCCAGACGCTTCACCCCCGGCCTGCGCACGCTCGCCCACCACGGACAGGCACGCGTCGTTTCGCCCGAATACCTGGGCAAGTTCGACCTGGTCGTGACCTCCTACGGCACGCTCGCCCGCGACATCGGCACGTTCTCCCTCATCACCTGGGGGGCCGTCACCTGCGACGAGGGCCAGAACATCAAGAACCCCCGCTCGCAGGCGGCCAAGTCGGTCAAGCGGCTGATTGCCAAAGGCCGCTACATCCTCACCGGCACGCCGGTCGAGAACTCCCTCGAGGACCTGCGCTCGCTCTTCGGCTTCCTCATGCCGGGCTACTTGCCCAAGGCCCAAGAGCGGCTCACCGGCGAGGACCGCAAGTGGCATGACGACCGGCTGCTGCAGATGGCCGCGCCCTACATCCTGCGCCGCTCCAAGGCCGCGGTCGCCCCGGAACTACCGCCCAAGATCGAGCAGCTTATCTACTGCGACCTCGAGGACGCGCAGAAGAAGCTCTACGACGAAGTCCAGGAGACGATCAGCAAGGAGATCTTCGAGATGGAAGTGGGCGGTGCGAAGGAGAAGGATGTGCGCATGCAGGCCTTCAAGCTCCTCACCAGACTGCGCCAGACCTGCGCCGATCCGCGCATCCTCGACCCCAAGCTCGAGGAGACCGACTCCGCCAAGCTCCAGGCCCTGCTCGAGCTGCTCGAGGAGGCCAAGGACGCCCGCCACCGGCTGCTGGTCTTCTCCACCTTCGTCTCGGCGTTGCAGCTCATCCGGGAGTCCCTAGAGGAGCGCGACATCCCCTACTGCTATCTCGATGGCTCGACGACCGACCGCCAGGGGGTCTGCGACAAGTTCAACGGCACCCCCTCCATCCCGGTCATGCTGATGTCCCTCAAGGCCGGCGGCACCGGCCTCAACCTGACCGGAGCCGACACGGTCGTGCACTTCGACCCCTGGTGGAACCCCGCCGCCGAGGTCCAGGCCACCGACCGGGCGCACCGCATCGGCCAGACCCGCACGGTCACCAGCATCAAGCTAATCGCCGCTGGCACCGTCGAGGAACGGGTCATGGACCTGCAGAAGGGCAAGTCGGAGATGTTGCGTAAACTGCTCAGCGAGTCAGATTCTGTCTCGTCCTCCCTGTCCCTAGAGGACATCAAGGAACTCCTGCGCAAGGACTGACTCCGATGCTCTCCAGCTTCATCAGAAGGAACAAGCCGAAGGCCGAGATGACGTTCCTTGAGCACCTCGACGACCTGCGGGTCTCGATGCTGCGCGTCCTGGGGGTCTTCGCGGTCGGTATGGTCGCGGCCCTGATTTTCTACGAGGAGACGCCCGTGCTCCTCAACCGGCCTCTCGAGTGGGCCAAGCATCCGGAGACGTCCCCGGTCGGCTTCGTGCTCGGCCAGTCCAGCGAAGGCCTCAAGGCCATCCCCGAGCTCAAGGAGTTCACGTTCATGGGCGTCTGGAAGGTGCTCATGTATGCCGCCTTCGGCGTCGGCATCGCGCTCTCCTCGCCGGTCTTCCTCTATGAGACGGCGCGCTTCGTCGGCCCGGCCCTGACCGACCGCGAGAAGCGCGTGCTGGTGCCCTTCTGCTTCGCCGCGCTCATCCTCTTCCTCGCGGGCGCCTCACTCGCCTTCCTCTGGCTCTGCCCGATGTCGGTCCAGATCTGGCACCACTTCGCGGTCGGCCTCAAGATGGACGTGATCTGGCAGGCCTCCGACTACTACGGGTTCGTCATCATGATGTGCCTGCTGACGGGGCTGACATTCCAGTTCCCCCTGGCGCTCATCGTGGTGATGTGGCTCGAGATTGTACGGCCCCGCACGCTGCTGAAGCACTGGCGCGGGATGCTCTTCGGGATTATGTGCCTCGTGGCGCTAATCACGCCCATCGCCGAACCGGTCTCACTGCTGGTGATGACGGGCGTGCTCTTCAGCTTCTACCTGGTGGCGGTGGCCGTCGGCACGGCCGTGGTGCGCCGCAAGCGCGTCGCCCGCGGCGACAGCGCCGATCCGGAGGACGATGACATCGACGACGATGACGACGGTCCCGACGGGGACGACGATCCGGACGGCGGCCCCGACGCCCCGGTGAGGCCGGCTTCTTCCCGGACTTCGTCCACCCCCGCCGTGGCGACCGAACCCGAACGGCCCAGGCGGCTGCCTCCCCCCGCCGAGGGAGACCTTAGCTCCCTCGACTGAGCTCATCATGCGCGCCCTTGTCCTCGCCCTCCTCTGCGCGGCCCACGCCGCCGCCCAGGAGCCTTCGCTCTTCGGCGTCAAGAAGTCGCCCGCCCAGGACGCCACCGCTCCGAGTTCAGGAGTGATCGGCGCCTCCCCCTCCGTCGCGGTCCCCGAAGACCCCGAGGACACGTCGGTGGTGATCTCGCCCTTCCGTCCTCAGAAGCGGCCCGAAGCCAAGGAGACCAGGGTCTTCAGCATGGCCAAGCTCAACCGACCTCTCGCTTACGAGACGACCAAGGAGCTGCAGCGCCTCTTCACGGCCTTCATCCAGCAGCATGTGCAGGAAGCGACCGGACGGGAGCTGGTCCCGGCCCCCGGCCCCGTCACCACGCTGGAATACGTCGTGCAGCAGGACCTCGGCGACGGCAGGCTACTGGTGAAGGCCAACTGGGTCGCCTCGGGCGACGGCCTGCTTCCCGCCGCCGCCGAGGCCTACGCGGTCCTGATGCCCGAAAAGTCCAAGGCCGTCGGAGAAAAGGGCCAATGCGTGGTCACCGGCGTGGGGATGGTCTCCGTTCGCTTCACGCCGACTTTCGCGCCTCTGGCCGGACGACGCCTGACGCTGCGACGGGAGGCCTTCATCGAGTGCACGCTCATTCCGGAGACCATCGAGAGCCAGGAGAAGTTCATGGAATTCGTGAAGTCGGGCGCCGAACTTTCGGTCATCACCGCCGAGAAATTCCCCTGCAAGGCCTGCGGCGGCCTCGGCTTCACGCGCGAGGTCCAGAAGGGCAAGCTCGACGACAAGCGCATCCCCTGCACGGCCTGCGAATCCGGTAAGGTGACGATGCGCATCGAGACCAAGTTCACGCCCTGAAGCGGCCGGGGCAACCTGCGCTTGCGCCGGATGGGACGGAAGCACAACTTGCAGGGGTGTCCCCGCCCCTCCATGCCGGCCTCGAGGAGCACTTCGCCGCGCTGGAGAAGTTCCTGAAGGACCAAGAGTCCGCCTTCGAGCCGGAGGTGCGTCCGATGGTCAGGGAGGTCCTCGCCCACCCGGGCAAGCGCCTGCGCCCGCTGCTCGCCTTCGGCTCGGGCGCGGGAGGCCCTCCCTCCCCCGCACTGGTGCGGGGGGCGGGCATCGTCGAGCTGGTCCACCTAGCCACGCTGGTCCATGACGACGTGCTCGACGGCGCCGACCGCCGCCACGGGGCGGACACGCCCAACCGCACCCACGGCGCCCACGCCGCGGTGCTCTTCGGCGACGCGCTCTTCGCCCATGCGCTCGTGCTCGCGGCCGAGCACACGACGCCGGAACTCTGCCAGATCGTGGCACGCGCCTCCCGTGAGGTCTGCTCCGGCGAGGTCTGCCAGACGTTCTCGCGCGGCGACGACGCGCTGCCAGTCGAGGCCTACCGGCGCCACATCCGTCTGAAGACCGCCGAACTCTTCGAGGCGGCCTGCCGGGTGGGTGCGCTGCTCGCCGCCCGCCCGGCGGAACATGTCGAGGCCTGCAGTCTCTTCGGACGCCACCTGGGCATCGCCTACCAGGTCTACGACGACCTCGCGGACCTGCTGCAGGACGAGTCGAAGGCCGGCAAGACGCTGGGCACGGACGTGGCCAGCGGCAAGCTGACGCTGCCGATAATCCTGGAACGGGAACTGAACGGCCCGGAGAGCATACGCCGGCTGCGCGACGGCGAAGACCCCCGACGGGCCATCTCGGCCGCGGCCTGGAAGGAGTCGTTCCGCACACTGGACGCGGAGATCGCCGCGGCGGAGCTGGCGCTCGCGCCCGCCGAGGGCTCCCCCTCGCCGTTCTTCCTTCTGCGGCTCACGGGCTACCTCCGCGAGTCCGCCGCCAAGCTCGCCCCCGCCCCATGAGGATCTTCCGCTCGACGGCCTCGGAACGTCTGGCGATGACGTTCTGGCTCTCGCTGCTGGCGGCGGCCGCCGGGCTGCTCCTGGTCTGGCGCTCGCTCTGAAGGCTCAGGGCAGGTAGCGCTTCGGATCGAAACCGCGGGCCGTCAGTCCCAGACGGACGGCCTCTAGGTCGACGCGTGCCCCGGCAGTCACGCGCTGGCGCTCAAACCAGCCCGCGGGCATCTCCACGGCGAGACGCACGTCGTTGGACTTGGATTCGACAGAAGTCAGGTCCAGCGCCCGCATGGTGCGCACCTCGAGGATCACGCCCTCGGCGGAGACGAACGCGATGTCGAGGTCCAAGGGGGTGTCCCTCATCCAGAAGGAGGCCCGCTGGGCGCGCTCATAGAGGAAGGCCATACCCTCGGTCTCCGGCAGCTGCGCGGTGCCCATGAGGCCGCGCGCCTTCTCGAGGTCGGTCACGGCGAGACGGAGGTTCACCACCGGCCGGCCCACAGCCACGGGGAAGCGGACTTCGATGCCAGCCTCGGGACCGTTGCGCACGGGAGCCGAGGGACGACCCGAGTCACAGGCGACCAGCGTGAATGCGAGAGCGAATAGGACCGCGAGACGCATGCGGCAGGATTCCCCGCGGTTGCCATGGAGGCAAGAGCGGGTTGGCTGATGCGATGGAACGGGACCGAAGGGCGCACTGGCTGGAAACCGCGACGGCGCTGCACTACGCCCGCGCGGCGGCGCAGGTCGGGCTCTGGGCTTCGGAGAAAGCCATGGCCGAAAGGCATTTCGACAAGGCCCATCGGTTGCTGGAGGTCGGAGCGGGCGCAGGCCGCGCCGGCCTCGGCCTCCTGAGGCTCGGATACGCGGAGCTCATCATCACGGACTTCTCGCCGGCGATGGTCGAGATGGCCCGTGGCGTGCTGGGGGAGGCACGTCCAGACTGGGAAGGCCAGGTGCGGCAGGCCGACGTGACCGCCCTGCCCTTCGCCGACGGGAGCTTCGACGGCGTGCTGGCGGCCTTCAACGCCCTGATGTGCCTGCGAGGACGCGCCGACCGAGAAAAGGCGCTCACGGAGATCCGCCGCGTGCTGCGGCCCGGCGGACGGCTGGTGTTTTCCGCTAATGACCGCGAACGGGGCGACAATCGGGACGCCTGGGCGCGGCACGCCCCGGAAGCGGGTCTCGAACCCGGGGAACGCTGGCACGACTCGCCGACCTCCCCCGTGTTCATGCGCAGCTGCACGCAGGAGGAGATGCGGGGCGAACTCGAGACCGCCGGATTCAGCCTGCTCGAATCGGCCCTCACGACCGAACTGGCGGACGACGGTCCGTCCGTACGCACGTTCGCCGGCGTCACGCGGCTCTATGCCGCCGAGCGCCCCTGATCAGCGGGCCTTCACGCTCCGCTCCTTGAAGAAGCGGACGATGAGCTCCGAAGCGCCCTTGGGGAACTCATGCCCACCCTCGTGGATGACGGCCACGACCGGGGCCTTGTCCGAAGTCCAGATTTCGCCCTTCAGTTCGCCGGCCTGAGCCCAGGGCTTGGATTCCTCCACGCAGCCGTTCGCCTTGCGCGCGGCGGCGATGCTGGTCTGCTGCCGGGCGAACTTCACGATGGCGTCCTTGCGTCCCGCCACGTGCAGCACGGGCATCGGCGCCACGTCCTTGAGGCGCGACGTGATGACGCCGGCCACCGGAGCGATGGCGGTGAACTTGTCCGCCCTCGTCTGCCAGAGCAGGTAGGTGAACACGCCGCCGTTGGAGTGGCCGAGAGAATAGACCCGTCCGGCGTCGGCGCCGTAGTCCTTCAGGACGTCCGCCAACATCGCGTCGAAGAACTTCAGGTCCCGGTCTTCCTGCGCGCCCTGCTTGGTCTGCCAGCCGTTGCCCTTGCCGCTGGGGTCGTTGATCGTGGCGGTGGGCAGGCCCTGAGGGAAGACGAAGACGGCCTCAGGCCAGAGCTTCGTGATGTCCCAGGAGCCGGCGACGCGGGCGGCGGTGCCGTAGTGACCGTGCCAGCCGAAGACCACGGGAGGCCTGGCCTCGCCCTTGGTCAGCGGCGCCCGCACGATGGCGGTGCGCTTCACCCCGCCGACGTCCCAGGCGCGCTCCACGCAGCCCTCGGGGGGCTTGGCGGAGATGAGTTCACGCAACTTGCCCTGGCCTTGGGATGCCGCAGACAGGACGAGGAGAAGCAGACAGGAGGCGAGACGCAAGGGAAAAAGAAGGGCTCCCGGTGAAACACCGGAAGCCCGTGAAGGTTGCCCCGCGGTTCAGTCGTCGCGGCGGTCGAGGAACAGCCGGATGACGTAGAACAGCAGCGTGACGAAGGAGGAGAACAGGACGAAGGCCGCGGCGACGTGCTGGTCGGTCTCCATCGTGTTCTTGATTTCGTGGGTCTGGTAGAGGATGACCGAGGCCATCAGGACAATCATCGCGGTTGAGAACCACGCCCCGAGCGTCCAGCCGGCGATTATCGAGACCACGATAGCGCCGAGGGCGCAGAAGCTCGCGATGACGATGACTGTGCGCAGGAAGGAGAAGTCCGTCGAGGACATGAACACCGTGGCGGTGAGGCCCGCGGCGAGCACGCCCGTGATGAGGCAGGCCGGCACCAGGATTTCGCCGGGGTTGCCCTTGGTGGCCGCGGCCGTGTAGGCGATGATCGGAATGAAGATCAGCGCCTGAAGGAGGATGTAGAGACCCAGCCCGAGATACTGGGAGCCTCGGGAGGCGCGGTTGAAGGCCAGCGACTGGGCGACCGTGGAGCCGCCCCAGAAGGCCAGCATGATGAGGAGCATGCTCCAGCCCCCGAGCGAGCCGAGCATCGAGCCCAGCCCGTTCATGACCGACTGGGCGATGCCCGAGACGAACATGCCGTAGAGGGCCACGCCGAAGGCGACCAAGGAGGCGGCCACCAGACCATAGGTGCGGCGGTAGAAGGCCGCGCGGGCGGCGGCGGGAGCGTCTGCGACGATGAACGGATTGGATTCGTACATGAAAGTTCCTCAAGTTCACCCGCCCTGCCCGAAAGTCAAGCCGGAGGGCAAATGTCCTGCTAGAGATGGCTAATAGTCAAAATCTTAAGCCGCCGGCCCAGATGGGCGGGCAAACCCTCCGTTGGTGCAGTCCTTTGGACGATCAAACTGACGGAAGCACGTCCGTGCTCCCCGCTCACGGCCACCCTGAGATGGAAGGTGTCTCCTCGTACGGTCAACTGAGGACCGAAGAGCTCCATGATGTCGGCTGAGGATAGCCGGAATGCGATGCCGCCCGAAGCGTCTTCCACGCGGACGTTCAAGGAGGCTGAAGCAATCGCCCGCTCCATGGCCCCGCTTTCATGAAAAGCGGCCAAGGAGGGGAAAGGTCCGCATCGAGCGACCTCCGCAGCCAAACCCTCGGCCAGCCTTTCAATCTGTGACCGCGCAAGGAGTCTGACCGGCTGGCTGAGGACAGTCTCCCCGAGGGCCGAAGGTTCCAGACAATCGACCTCGCGATCTTCAAGGAGGCGCGGCACGGACAAGCCCGTCAAAGCCACGTCAACCGTGGACGGACGAGTCGGAAACGCGGCCGCGGCGGGACTGAAAGGAACGGCCCCCGCTGACCAGAACAACGCTCCCCATTCTTCAGAAGCGGCCGCATTGACGTTGAACGCTCCGTCGATGAAGTAATCCGACGCGACAGTGCCTGTCGCACCATC
Organism: Verrucomicrobiota bacterium; assembly: GCA_016871415.1. Classification (GTDB taxonomy): domain Bacteria; phylum Verrucomicrobiota; class Verrucomicrobiia; order Opitutales; family UBA953; genus UBA953. Next base: position 29,966 of record VHDL01000008.1, on the reverse strand, counting down.
CCATGTCCTCAGCCTCGGATGGGAGGGGATGCCGGCACGGGGCAGGAATGCGGCGGAGTCCAACGCCTGAGCCCAGTCAGGGTCGCCCAGGTGCCTCAGAGAGCCAGACGAAAGCACCGGCCTGAGAGGAATCTCCGGGCCGACCGCTCGGCCGAACCTCAAGGGAAGCACCGGACCATGGGTATTCGGCGTTTCATCCCAAAGTATGTCTCCCGGCCTCCGAACATGATCTTCTTCCGGCCTGCCGAAGGCAAGAGGATGCCGTTCGGCCCAACGAAAGGATCGCATCGACCGGGCGGCATTCCGCCACCGCAGGACATCGTCGGAGGATTTGGTGTCCGGGAAAGCGGCCGCGCAGGCGCGACGCTCCGAGATCCTGTATCCTGAGCTGTCGGGACGCGAATAATCCTCCCCGTTGGTTTCGATGACAAAGGACTCAAACCGCAGACCTTCGACCGTTTGGCAGACTTCTCCGGCGTATGAATCAAGGTCGGCACCCCTGACCGGGTCACCCACGTACCTCCTGACGACCACGGAAGACTCGCCTTCGAACCGGAAGCTTATGTGGATGCGATCTGTAGGAGTCATGACGTCGGGCCCGGACCTTCGCCAGCCCGGGCCATGGGTGCGCCGATCCATGCGCCAGGTGACGGCACTCAGGATCCGAGCCAGTCCTTGAGGCTGGGCCGCGGGCGACGGGGACACGAATGTGTAGGACTCGCCCGCGAGCAGTCCCGGAGAGGACATGGGCGGAAGGGTGGCATCATCCACGCCGGCGATGAACCACAGACTGCGCTCGCGCCTGCCCTGCTCAAGGGTGCCGAGGTCCAGCTCAGGAAGATCGTCCAGATCGGCTTCGACCTCGGCGCCCGAGTCGAGGTTGCGAATCGTGACGATCGGCGCCCCCTTGAGTTCGACCAATAACATCCGGCCGCGGCCTGAGGACGCCAATGGCACGCCGAGGTCGTTCCACATCAGCCCCGACCCGTGAAATCGTATCCTATGCCTGCCGTCGGCCCTTGAATTGAAAACCCCCACGCTGAAGGCGACCCCCGACAACAAGGGGCAGGAAACCCCGCGTCCTCCAAGCACCATGCCCTTGTGCGGATCGACCCCTGAGACGAGACCGCTCCAGCTGCGGTGGACATCGTGACCCAGTCTCGACTGAAGATTGCGTTCTTCAGACAGGTCCAACCGAAATCCGCCGCGAACCGGATCCGTCAGAAGCCCGCGCGACCCCTTTCCACGCAGCCGAGTTGGAGCGGGAGACCACCCAAGCTCCAGAGCCATGCGTTCACTGACCCCGAGCGGCTCAGCGGACATCCTCAGCGGCACCTTGCCACGCCCATGGGCCCCCGCAACCCATGCGTCGGACGCCAACGTCGCCCGCCGTTGCGCATCGACGTCATGGACCAGCGATAAATCGCTGCCCTCCCAAGCCCAGCGGAGATGTGCCACGGATCCAGAAAGAGGCTCACAAGGAAACCCGGGGCCGGCCGCCCAGTCGACGGCGTCTTTTCTGAAAGTGTGGACGTCATCCCTTCCAACCGACGACTGGAGACTGGCCAGGGCCAGCAAAGAGGCCTGTTGCAAGTCAAAGCGCAGCTTGGCTGCCGAAGCAGTGGCTGCCACGGCCCGCATTTCGACCGTCAGAAGCGCCTGGGTCGTAAGGGTCGTCAGGAGAATCAAAGACAGGCAGGACAAGGCCAGGATGAGGGCGAATCCGGAGCGCTGAGTCATGGGTAATGACCCCTACTCTCTTAAGATTGGAGGCTTCTACAAAACAGGAGATACCCTACGAATGAGTCCAGCAACCCGACGAATTCGCATCACCCGTCCTGCAGCGCTGCCGAATTCGCCCCGCCCGACTCCGACGAAAGCTCCCGGCAGGCGCCGCTTCGTGGTCATCGAGGACCAGACGGCGGTGCGGGAACTGATGTGCGAGACAATCGCGGCGAATGAACGCTGCGAGGTGGTGGGCTCGAGCTCCGATAGTCAAGAAGGCCTGGCCATGGCGCTCACGCTCCGGCCCGACGTCCTGGTGGTCGACATCCTGATGCCCGGGCTGAGCGGGATCGACGTGCTCCGGCGGCTGTCCGGCGGACGCGACGGGATGCGGGTGCTGGTCTTCTCCGCCAAACAGGAGCCCCACATCGTGCGCTCATTGGTCCAGATCGGCATCCACGGCTTCGTCAACAAGGCCTCGCCGCTGTCGGAATTCCGACAGGCGGTCGACGCCCTAGCCCAGGGCCGGACCTGGTTCACGGTCGGATTCGACCGCACGGTCCGCGAGGCGCTCGCCAGCCCGTCCCAGTCGCCCGACGGGCTGCTCGACCTGCTCACGCCCCGCGAACGCGAGATCGCGGTGCTCATCACGCGCAGCCATTCGAGCAAGGAGGTCGCCTCGCGGCTCAACATCAGCATCAAGACGGCCGAGAACCACCGCGCCAACCTGATGCGCAAGCTCGGGGTGCGCGACGTGGCCGGGCTGGTGCGTTACATCATCCGGCAAGGGCTGGTCGATCCGGACGCCGGCTGAGGTTTTTGGTGGAAAAGTCCTGGGGAATGGACTTCATAGGTCGCCATGGGTTCCCCCTCCGCCCCGCAGAAGACCGTCGTCATCGTGGAAGACCAGACCGCGGTCCGCGAACTGGTGACGGAGATGCTCGAATCCCGCGGCAAGTACAAGGTGGTCGGCTCCACGGCCGCGGGACAGGAATGCGTGGACATGGTCATCAAGGTGAAGCCCGATCTGCTCATCCTCGACATCCTGCTGCCTGACATCAGCGGCATCGAAGTGCTGCGCCGGCTGCACGACGCGGTCCCGAAGATGGCGGTGCTGGTCTTCTCCAGCAAGTCGGAGAAGCAGCTCGCCCACGGGCTGCTCGACCAGGGGGTTCGTGGCTACGTCAGCAAGGCCGCCCCGCTCTCGGAACTCCGTCAGGCGCTCGACGCGCTCGCCGCCGGGGACACTTGGTTCAGCGATGCCTACAACGCCGCGTTGGAACGCGCCCGCAAGGGTCCGGAACGCTCGACGGACGAGAAGGGGGTGCTGCTCACGGACCGCGAACGGGAGGTGGCCGTGCTGCTCGCCCGCAGCCACTCGAGCAAGGAGGTCGCCGCCCGGCTCAACATCAGCTCCAAGACGGTCGAGAACCACCGCACGAACCTGATGCGCAAACTCGGGGTGCACGACGTGGCCGGCGTCATCCGCTTCGTAATCCGGCAGGGACTCTTCGATCCGAGCGAAGACCGATGAGGTCCTCCGCCCTCGTCGGCGCGCTCCTCACGGCCGCGCTAAGCGCCGCCGACCCATCCCCTCCCGTCTACGTGACGAGCGACCTGCGCGGCTGGACGCTCCACGTGCGCAAGGAACTGACGGCCGGCGGCAAGGCCGCGGTTACGGAACGCGCGGTCCAGCTGGTGGGCGCCCAGCTGGACGACGTGGTCCGGCTGGTGCCAGCCCCGGCCGTGGCCGAACTGCGCCGCATCCCGATCTACTTCTCGCCACAATACGCGGGTACGCACATGCGCGCGGAATACCACCCCGGCAAGCAGTGGCTGTCCGCCAACGGACGCGACCCGGCCATGGCCAAGGCCGTGGAATTCTCCAATCTCGAAATCCTCGACCGCGAAGTGAAGCGGATGCCGATGCTGACGCTGCACGAGCTTGCCCACGGCTACCACGACCGGACGCTCGGCTTCGACCATCCCGCCGTGCTCAAGGCCTATGAGGCCGCAGTGAAGGCCGGTACGTACGCCACCGTCTCACGCCGCGACTGGCAGGGGCGCGTGACCACGGGGATCCGCGCCTACGCGCTCACGAACCACAAGGAATACTTTGCGGAGACGACGGAGGCCTTCTTCGGGAAGAACGACTTCTTCCCGTTCGAACGCCAGGAGCTCGAACGCGCCGACCCGACGGGCTTCGCGATGCTGCGCGAGGTCTGGGGCGCGCGCTGAAGGGCTCAGAGGCGCACGCGCAGGCGGGGCGAGACGGGCACGACCGCGTCCTTCGGCGCCCCGCGGCCGGGACCATCCTCCGCGCCGCCGAGGGCATGGCTGAACTCCTCCGGCATCGGCGTGGCGGCCGAGAAATGGACGCGCTTGCCGGCCCAGTCGAAGGAAAGCTCGGTGGACGCGGCATGCAGAAACAGGCGCCGGAAGCCGCGCGCGGTCCCCATGGTCTTGTTGAAGTCGAAGTCGCCGTAGGTGCGGTCGCCGAGGATGGGATGGCCGTGCATGGAGGTCTGCACGCGCAGCTGATGGGTGCGACCGGTGCGGGGCTCGAGGCGCAGGAGCGAAATCGGCAGGCCGTGCAGAGCCGCGCGCTCCCAATGGTAGAGGGTCACCGCCGGCACCCCGGAGCCGCCCGCGGCGGAGGAACGGACGCCCCCACCAGGCCCTTTGGACTTCACGAGGACGTCCTGCCAGGTGCCGTGCGGCTGACGGAGGCCGCGGCCGCGCACGAGGGCGTAGTAGCGCTTGGAGACGGCCGAGCGGGCGAACATGCGGCGCACTTCGGCGGCGAGGGCCGCATCCAAGGCGAGGAGGAGCACGCCGCTGGTCGGGGAGTCGAGCCGGTTGAGGAGGTGCACGCGACGCACGCCGCCCTGCCCGTCCCGCACGTGGAAGGCCTCCTCCTCGAAGGAGTAGTTGCCGGGGATGAGCACGTTATCGCGGGCGCCCTCGTCCTCGGGGTTGGGATGCGCGAGCAGGCCGTGGGGCTTCTCGACGGCGAGCAGGCCGCAGGGATGCTCGGCGACGACCTTCACGCCCTCCGCGAACGGGATCCAGTCGGCGGAGGACATCAGCGGTAGTGGAAGGAGATCATGACCACGTCCTCCTCGCCGTAGAGGGCGACCATGTCGGCCCGCCACGCGTCGTAAGGCGCGGGCGCCATGACGGCGTCCTTGCAGGCGAGGGCCATCATGCGGGGGACGTCGGTCCGCAGAATCTGGGCGTCATGGACGGTCCCGTCGCGGCGTAGGACGAAGCGCACGATGCAGGTTCCGGTCGCCACGGTCTCGAATCGGGAGCGCTCGATGATGTCCCACCAGCTCGACTGGATGGCCTCCATCATGCGCTGCACGTAGTCGCCATACTGGCTGAAGCGGGCGTCGACGGCGACGAGGCCGGCGCGATTGACGCCGACGTTGTTGCGCAGGAGGAGGCCGGCGGTGCCGGAAGGCACCATGGCCTTGGGGCGCTCAGGGTTGACGGGCTTGGGGACGTCGGCCGCAGCGGGCCTGGGCGCGACGGCGGGCTCGGGCTTGGCCTGCGGCGCCTGTCCGCCTGCGCCGACGGGTCCGGGACGATTGCCGGGAGCCAGGCCCAAGGCGACGGCCGAGGTCCCGGGCCGGTTTTCCGCCGAGGCGACGGATGACTCCTCGATGCGCCGCGGGACGCCTTGGCTGACACGCATCTCCTGCGAGGTGCCCTCGGTGCGAGGCAGCGCCGACTGAGTTGGACTCCTCTCCGGGACGGGCTGCGCCGCGGTCTGGTTGCGGGCGGCCACGAAAGGGGTCTTCTCCGGCACGGCACGGTTGGCGTTCGCCGGCGCCTCGATGACGCGGGGACGCATGTGCTCAGGCAGGCGCTGGGGCGACACTTCGGCGGGGGCGACGGTCACCTTCATCGGTCGCACGGGCTCGACGGCGACAGGCAGGGCCAGGATCGACCGGAAATCGCCGGGCAGGACCAGATACAGAAGCACGTGCAGCAGCACCGACGCCACGGCGGCCGTGATGACGGAGGCCGGGTCGAATGAGGAGGGCTCCTGCACGGAAGGGAGTAAACCCGCCCGGCAATCGACTTCAAGCGTCACCGCCCTTCAGCGGATGACCTGCCGGGCCGAAAGGACCCGGAATGCGGCGAGGCAGTCCTCGCGGCTGCCGAAGACCACGGCGCACCGGAAGGGATGCTCACCCGAGGGAATGGGCCGTTCCGAGCGTAGCCGGACGACCACGTTCCACTTGGCGACTTCGTCCTGGGCGAAGAAGAAGCTGCCATACCCGGGCTTGGCATAAGCGGAGGAGGGAATCGAAAGCAGCAGCACGCCCATGGCCGACTTGCCGTCCGGAGTCGACAAGGCGACCGGGTCGGAAAGCTCACCCTGCTTGGAAGTGTCACGTGGCGTGAAATCGCCCCGCGCCGCGTCGAAGGACAGGGGCACGGAGAATCGGGACGGCATGTAGCCGGTGAGGACCTCGAACTGTAGGTAGCGATGCTCGTGGTCCGGGGGCACGGAGAACGCCACGGCATAGTCGAGGGCGTTCTCCACGCCCTCGCAGCCGAACTTGACGTTCTTGCGGAGGACGTGTCCGGAGACGACCTCGCGGTTGAACGCCGGCCGACCGTGGGAACTTCCGCCCGGCGGCAGCCAGTAGGCCATGCGCGTGCGGGTCGAGAGGGCGCCGTCCTTGACCTGGATGCCCTCGAGCACGCTGCTGGACCGGGGGCCGAGCGCATCGGCGACGGATCCCGCCTCGGTGGGATTGTAGGTCTCGACGAAAAACCGCCCCTCGAAGTCCGCGTTGACGGCCGATTGCAGCTGACGCCCGTGATCATGGGTGTCGATGAACTCCTCGACGCCCCAGCGGAAGGAGTCAATCGCCCCGGCCGTGCGCGAGGTGGTGCGCAGGACGGTCGGGCGGCCCAGGACGGTCGCGCGCAACTCGGCGTCGCCCGAAGGGGCGGCGCACAGCAGTCCGGGCAGCAGTAGGAGCGCGGCCTTCATGCGCGGAGCCTCTCCAGTACGCCGAGGGTGCGGAGCCGGCCGACCACGAACTCGACCGGCAGGCCCATGATGGTGGAGAGGGGCTCCTGATGGGCCGCGATGATGATCTCCCTGCCCTCCTGGATACCGTAGGCTCCGGCCTTGTCCAAGGTGTTCACCAGAGACTGATAACGGGCGATGTCCGCCTCCGAAAGTGGCTTGAAGCGAACCCAGGCGGTCACGTCATGCGACTCGTCGATGCCGAGCGCGGGGCACAGCAGGCAGACCCCCGTGTGCACGACGTGCTCGCGGCCGGAGAGCGAACGCAGCATCGCCGCGGACTCCGCGAGGTCGGCCGGCTTGTTGAGCGCGCGGTCGCCGAACGCCACGGTGGTGTCAGCCCCGAGCACGAGGGCGCTGGGATGCAGCGCCGAGACGGCCGCCGCCTTGATCCGCGCGTTGTGCAGCACCATCACCGCGGGGTCCATCGAGGGATCCTCGTGCTCCGTCACCGCGGCGGTCACGACCGCATGCGGGACGCCGGCCTCGGACAGGAGCTGAGTCCGACGCGGGGAGGCCGAGGCCAGGATGAAACGGAGCGGTTCCAACGCCCGAAAAGGGGATGCGAATCGCTGAACTTTCAACCCTTATCCCCATGGCAGCTATTGAGGGGGCGGGCAGTCGGCGCATGATGACGTCCATGCGTGCCCTGCTCATCCTGCTCTGCCTGACCCTGGCCGGCCATTCGGCCGCCGCCGACAGGACGCCCTCCGCCAAGCGGTTCCTGAAACGGGACGCCGCGTGGTTCGCCGGCGACGAGGCCCTGCGCGTCGCCGACAACCTCGTCACCTGGCAGGCCGACAACGGCGCCTGGCAGGAGGAGAAGGACCTCGTCTCCGCTCCCTATTCGGGCGATCGCAAGAAACTCAAGGGCACCTTCGACGACCATGCGACGACCGACGAGGTGCGGTTCCTGGCCAAGGTGATCGCAGCCGGCTCGTCGAAGCCCGCGCACCGCGAATCCTTCGACAGGGCGCTGCGCTGCATCCTCTCCGCGCAGTATGAGAACGGCGGCTGGCCGCACCGCCCGCCGCCGGTCAAGGGCTACGACACCCGAATCACCTTCAACGACAACACCATGTCCCGGCTGATGTGGCTGTTGCGTGAGATCGCGACCGAGAAGACCTACGCCTTCGTGCCCGCCGAGACCAGGCAGGCCTGCGGGAAGGCCTTTGAGCGGGGCGTGAGCTGCATCCTGCGCTGCCAGATCGTCGTGGACGGACGCCGCACGGTCTGGTGCGCGCAGCACGACGAGGTCGACTTCTCGCCGCGTCCCGCGCGCACCTTCGAACTGGTCTCCTTCAGCGGCATGGAGTCGATCGACCTCATCCGCATCCTGATGAGCGTCGAGAAGCCCGACGCTGAGACGAAGGCCGCGGTCGAGGGGGCATGCGCCTGGCTGGACGCGCATCGCATCAAGGGCATCCGCGTCGAAGAACGCTCCGGCCTCCTGAGCAAGGACAAAGTCGTCGTGCAGGACCCGAAGGCGCCCGACCTCTGGGCCCGGTTCTATGACCTGAAGACGGCCAGGCCCTTCTTCTGCAGCCGCGACGGCATCCCCCGGGAAAACCTCTCCGAAATCAGCCACGAGCGCCGCAATGGCTTCAGCTGGTACGGTGAATACGCCCGGGACCTGCTCGCCAAGGACTACCCGGCCTGGAGGCAGCGACTCGGCCTCTGAACGGGGAACATTTCCTAGGGGGTTGCGGTCACCTCCATAACCCCTCAAATGGAGGGGTCCGATGTCCCTCCGACCCGCCCTGATTCTGCCCCTGTTGGCCGCCCTCCCCGGGCTGGCCGCGGATGATCTTTCCGAAAAGGCGCTGAGCATCCTCGACCGGCGCTGCTTCGAATGCCACAGCCACTCAGCCGGCAAGAACAAGGGCGGCCTGGTCATGGACGCCGCACAGGGCCTCACGGTCGGCGGCGACTCCGGCACGGCCTTGGTCGCCGGCAAGCCGGAGGAGAGCCTGTTCCTCCAGCGCATCCTCTCCACCGACGAGGACGAGATGATGCCGCCGAAGGGCGATCGGCTCACCGCCGAGGAAGTCGCCACGATCAAGTCCTGGGTCTCCGCCGGCGCCAAGTGGCCGGCCAGCCGCGCCGCCAAACCGGTGAGCGGCAAGTACCTGCCGGGCAGGATCAATGACGAGGACCGCTCCTGGTGGGCCTACCGTCCGGTCGTCCGCACCGAAGTCCCCGCCCCCGCCCTGCCCTCCACCGGCTCCAATCCCGTCGACCGTTTCATCGACCAGCGCCTCACCAAGGAAGGTCTCACGCCCGCCCCCGAAGCCGCACGCACCGCCCTCATCCGCCGTGTGACCTTCGACGTGACCGGCCTCCCGCCCACGCCGGAGGAAGTCGAAGCCTTCGTCAAGGACGCGGCCCCCGGCGCCTACGAGCGCCTGGTGGACCGGCTGCTCGCCTCGCGCGGCTTCGCCGAACGCAACGCCCGCGTCTGGCTCGACCTCGTGCGCTACGCCGACAGCGACGGCTTCCGTGCCGACGACTACCGGCCGACGGCTTGGCGCTTCCGCGACTACGTCATCCGCTCCCTCCACGCCAACAAGCCCTACGACCGCTTCCTGCAGGAACAGGTGGCGGGCGACGAACTCTTCCCCGGCGACCCCGACGCCCTCACCGGCACGGGCTTCCTCCACCACTGGATCTACGAATACAACCTGCGCGACGCGCGGGGCCAGTGGACCACCATCCTCAACGACGTCACGGACACCGTGGGCGACGCCCTGCTCGGTGCCGGCATGCAGTGCGCCCGCTGCCACGACCACAAGTTCGACCCAATCCTGCAGCGCGACTACTTCGCCCTGCGCGCCTTCTTCTCCAACATCCTGCCGGTCGAGGACCGCGCGGCCTGGACGAAGGAGGAGGCCGAGACCCACGCCCGCAAGCTCGCGGTCTGGGAGAAGAAGACCGCCGCCATCCGGGAGGAGATCGCCAAGATCGAGCAGCCCTACCGCGACAAGGCGACGACCCGGTCCGTCGGCATGTTCCCCGAGGACATCCAGGCGATGATCAACAAGCCGGCTGCGGAGCGCGCGCCCGTCGAGGCGCAGCTGGCCGCCCTCGCCTGGCGCCAGGTCGACTACGAATTCGCGCGACTCGACCGCGTGATCAAGGGCGAGAACCGCACCCGGCTGGACGACCTCCGCAAGCAGCTCGCCACGTTCGACGCCGAAAAGCCCGAGGAGCCTCCCTACGTGCTCGCCGTCCGCGAGCCCGCACGCACGGCCTCGCCCGTGACGATCCCCAAGAAGGACGCCGCCATCGAGCCCGCCTTCCTCTCCGTCCTCAGCAAGACCGTGCCGGCGGCGCCCGCCGTCATCCCGCCCGCCCCCGAGGGCGTCGAGTCGTCCGGCCGGCGCGCCGCCTTCGCCCGCTGGCTGACGCAGCCCGAGAATCCGTTCACCGCACGCCTGGCGATGAACCGCCTCTGGCAGCAGTACTTCCGCCGCGGTCTCACGCCTTACGCCAGCGACTTCGGAAGGCTCGGCGAACCGCCCTCGCATCCGGAACTGCTCGACTGGCTGGCCTCCGAGTTCGTGCGCCTCGGCTGGGACGTGAAGGCGATGCACCGGCTGGTGCTGACCAGCGCCGCCTACCGCAGGTCCTCGGACCACCCCGATCCCTCCGCGGGCCGGACGAAAGATCCGCTCAACGTGCTCGTCTGGCGCTTCCAGCCCCAGCGGCTGGAGGCCGAACAGATCCGCGACGCGCTGTTCGCGGCCTGCGGCGACCTCGACGCCAAGAAGCAGGGCGGCGAAGGCGCGCTCTTCTCCGAACCCGTGCGCAGCGTCTACACCCGCGCGATCCGCAACAACCGCGACCCGCTGATGGACGTGTTCGACGCGCCGGAGTGGTTCAACTCCTCGTCCTCCCGTCCGGTCACGACCACGCCCATCCAGTCCCTGCTGCTCCTCAACAGCCCGTTCATGCTCAAGCGCGGCGAGACGATGGCGCGACGGCTCAGGGCTGAGCTGCCCGCGGGCACGCCGGAGCAGCATGTCGCCCGCGCCTACGCCCTGCTGCACGCCCGCGCGCCCAGCCCGAAGGAGACCGCCCGCGGAGCGGCGTTCATCCGGGCCAACACCAAGGCCGCGCCTGAGAAGGCCGCCGCGACCGCCGCCTTCAATCCGGAGAAGATCCCCAACCGCGACGGCCAGGCCGCCCGGCTCGACATGGATCACCGCACGCCTCTCGTGGCCGCCGGCACCGAAGGACTCGACTTCTCCAAGGGCTTCACGGTCGAGGCGGTCATCGTGCCGCGCTCGGTCAGCGACAGCGGGGCGCTCCGCGTGATCGTCGCCAAGGGCTCCGGCTCCTCCAAGGAATCCTACTGGCAGCTGGGCATCACGGGCATGCGCTCCCGCCGGGCTCCGATGGTGCTCGCGCTCCAGGCCTTCGGCACGCTCAAGGACGGCTCGTTCGGCGAGGCGGTGCATTTCTCCGGACTGCGCATCGAGATGAACAAGCCCTACTTCGTCTCCGCCGCGGTGCGCTACGCGACCCCGGGATCGGCCGGCGAGGTGACGTTCGCGGTGAAGGACCTCTCCAACGACGACGAACCCCTGCTCGTCGACAAGGTGGCGAGCGGCCTCGTCGCGCTGCCCGACAACCCCCACCCGGTCAGCCTCGGCGGACGCGCGTCCTCCTCGACCTCGGGATTCCATGGCGCGCTGGACGACGTGCGCATCAGCTCCGGCGCGCTCGGCACGGGCGACCTCCTCTTCACCAGCGAGGACCCGAGCCCCCGCACGATGGGCTTCTGGCGCTTTGAGAACAAGGTGGGCGTGATGTCCGACTCCTCGGGCCGGGGTCACCTGCTCTCGATGGGCATGCCGGCCGCGAACAAGCCCGGCAAGACGGAGGCCAGGTCCGACTCCAAGCCCGGCGCCCCGCTCTCCCCCGCGGACCGCGCGCTCGCGGCCTTCTGCCACGCGATGCTCAACGGCTCCGAATTCCTCTACGTCGAATGAACGACCCACGCTGCCACCGCTACGAGAAGCCCCGTTCCCGGCGCGACTTCCTCTTCAACGCCGGCCTAGGCGTCGGCTCGATGGCCTTCACGGACCTGCTCGCCCGCGACCTCCGCGTCCCGGCCGCGGGCACGCCGAAGCGAGACGGGATCGGCTCCATCGCGCCCCGCGCCAAGAGCGTGATCTTCCTGTTCATGGAAGGCGGACCGTCGCAGATGGACCTGCTCGACCCCAAGCCGCTCCTGCAGAAGCTCGCCGGACAGAGGCTGCCCGAGAGCTTCGGCAAGGTGATCACGGCGATGGGCGAAGTGGGCGCGCCGCTGCTCGCCTCGAAGCGGGAGTGGACGCGTCACGCCAAGACCGGCCAGTGGTTCTCCGACTGGATACCGCACATCGGAGGCTGCTCGGAGGACATCGCGGTCATCCGCTCCTGCAAATCCGACGGGCTCAACCACTCCGCGGGCGTCTGCCAGATGAACACGGGGTCGATCATCGCGGGCAAGCCCTCGCTGGGCTCCTGGGTGAGCTACGGCATCGGCTCCGAGAACCGCAACCTCCCCGACTTCGTGGTCATGCAGGACAACCAGTCCTCGGTGGTCAACGGGCCCCGCACCTGGGGCTCGGCCTTCCTGCCGGCGGTCCACCAGGGCGTGCGCATCCAGGGCGGCACCGAACCCATCCCCGACCTGCTCACGCCGGATGCCGTCGGGCCCGAGATGCAGCGCGCCAAGCTCGACCTCATCGGCGAGCTCAACCGGGACTACGCGGGCCGCTTCCCCGACCAGTCCGAACTCTCCGCACGTCTGGCCGGCTACGAGATGGCCTTCCGCATGCAGGCCGAGGCGCCCGGCGTGGTCGACCTCAACGGCGAGACGGAGGCGACGCGCAAGCTCTACGGGCTCGATGACAAGACGACCGAGACGATGGGCCGGCTCTGCCTGCTCTCCCGCCGGATGGTCGAACGGGGCGTGCGCTTCGTGCAGATCTTCCACGGGGCGGGCTCCAAGTGGGACGCCCACGCCAAGATCGAGGACAACCACTCGAAGCTCTGCGCCTCCATGGACAAACCCGTGGCCGGCCTGCTCAAGGACCTCAAGTCACGCGGGTTGCTCGACGAGACGCTCGTGGTCTGGGGCGGTGAGTTCGGCCGCACGCCGATGTCCGAGAAGGGCGACGGCCGCGACCACAACCCGACGGGCTTCTCGATGTGGATGGCGGGTGGCGGCGTGAAGGGCGGCCAGACGATCGGCTCCACCGACGAGCTCGGCCTGCGCGCCCAGGAGACGCCCCTGCACGTGCACGACCTGCACGCGACCATCCTCTGGCTGCTCGGCATCGACAACATGGGCCTGACCTACCGCTACAAAGGCCGCCCGGAACGTCCGACGCAGAACGAAGGTGAGCCTTACAAGAAAATCGTCGGTTAGGTTGCGCCTAACCGAGGGACAGGGGCAGGGATAGGTAATGATGGCAGGGTCTAGCCCTAGCCCTGCCCCTGCCCCTGTCCCTGCCCCTGCCCCTGTCCCTGCCCCTGTCCCTACCCCTGCCCCTACCTCTATCTCTTCCCAATCTTCCCCAACTTCTCCCCTGCCGCCCTCAGGGTCTCCTCCTTCTTGGCGAAGTGGAAACGGACGTAGCGATGCTCGGGCTCGCGGAAGAACGACGACCCCGGCACGCCGGCCACGCCGGTCTCCTTGATCAGCCACTCGGCGGCTTCGGTGTCGGTCTTGAATCCCAGCGGCAAGCCGGTCTCCGCGCTGTTCGGCTGAAGGCCGGACTCAGTGGTGGGAGGCCTGCCAGGAGCCCGCCCGCGCGGCCAGATACTTCACGTAGACGTCCTGGTCATTGAGGCAGGGGATCTGCTCGAAGCTCTCGCCTCCGGCATGCAGGAAGTCCTCCTTCCCCTCTTCGCTGATCTCCTCGATGGTCTCGAGGCAGTCGACGGTGAAGGCCGGGCACATCACGAGGAGCTTCTTGACGCCCTCTCCGGGCAGGGCCTCGAGGCGCTCGTCAGTGTAAGGCGGCACCCACTTCTCCGGACCGAAGCGTGACTGGAAGGAGATCTCGAACTGCTCGGGCTTCAGGCCGGCCTTCTCGGCGAAGAGGTGCGTAGTCCGTACGCATTGATGCTTGTAGCAGTTGGCGTGGGAGGGGCACGGCTGGAAGCAGCAGTCCTTGACCTTGGTGCAGTGGGCCTTGGAGGCGTCGCCTTTGCGCAGGTGCCGCTCCGGCACGCCGTGATAGGAGAACAGCACCTTGTCGAAAGGCTTCGAAATCCAGGGGCGGGCGGATTCGACGAGGCAGTCGATGTAAGCGGGGTCGTCGAAATAGGGCTGCAGGACGCGGTACTTGAGTCCGGGCGCGACGCGGGCGAGCTCCTCCTGGAACTTCACGGCGACGGTCTCGTAGGACGACATCGCGTACTGAGGATACTGCGGCATGACGAAGAGATCGTCGATGCCGAGCTCAAGGACCTTGCGGATGGCCTGCTCGCACGAGGGCTCGCCGTAGCGCATGCCGGTCACAACGGGCAGGCCGGTCGCCGTCTCGAGCTTGGTCCGGAGTTTCTCCGTGGTGACGAGGAGCGGGGCGCCCTCGGGCGTCCAGACGGTCGCGTAGGCGGCCGCCGACTTGCGGGGGCGGGTGCGGAGGATGATGCCCTCGAGCAGCAGGAACCGGAACCAGGCGGGGTAGTCGATGACGCGGTCGTCGCCGAGGAATTCGCGGAGGTAGGTCCGCACGTCGGCGACCGAGGTGCTCTTCGGAGAGCCGAGGTTGAGAAGCAGGATGCCTTTGCGGGCCATGACAGCATCCAGTCTAACCCCAGCCCGGTGTCAATCGGGCTCGGAAATCAGCCCGCGGCCACGGCCTCCAGCACGGCCTGCACGGTCTCGATACGGGCGTCTGGCGTGATGCCATGCCCGAGGTTGAAGACGTGCCCGGGATCGCCCGCGTTGTCCGCGAGCACCGCTCGTGCGCCCGCGGCGGCGGCCTCGGGCGTGCCGGTCATCAGCATGGGATCGAGGTTGCCCTGCAGGCAGATCGGGCGTCCGGCGAGGGCGCGGACACGGGAGATGGGCAGGGTCCAATCGACGCCGAGGCAGGGCACGCCGGTGGCGGCCAGCGCGGCGGCGTCGGACGACTTGCCCTTGGCGTAAAGGATGACGGGCGCGCCGGCGGGCAGGCGTTCGAGCACCGCGCGGACGTAGCGGAGCGAGAACTCCTCGTAGTCGGCGCCGGTGAGCGCGGCGGCCCAGCTGTCGAAGATCTGGATCGCGTCGGCGCCGGCGGCGAACTGGCGGGTGAGATATTGCGCGACGGCGTCGGTCAGGATTTCGAGGATGCGGTGCATCATCTTCGGATCGGCCTTGAGGAGCGCCTTGGTCTTGGGGAAATCTTCGGACCCGCCGCCTTCGACGAGATAGCAGGCGAGCGTCCAGGGCGA
Organism: Verrucomicrobiota bacterium; assembly: GCA_016871415.1. GTDB lineage: Bacteria > Verrucomicrobiota > Verrucomicrobiia > Opitutales > UBA953 > UBA953. The sequence goes on along the minus strand of VHDL01000008.1, from coordinate 14,749 downwards.
ACCGGCGAAACCGAGCAGCGCCTTGCGGTCACCGAGTTCACGGCGTAGCAAGGTGAGCGCCTCGTAGACGTAGGCGAGGCGTTCCGCGGTACCTTCCGGACGCAGGGTGGCGAGGTCGGCGGCCGATGACAGCGAACGCTCCATCGCGATGCCGCCCTCGTCCCGGAAACGGTAGCCGACGCCGAGAGCCTCGGGGATGACCAGGATGTCGCTGAAGAGGATTGCGGCGTCGAGCTGGGCGAAGCGACGCAGGGGCTGCAGGGTCACCTCGACCGCGAGGTCGGGCGTGCGCACCATGTGCAGGAAGTCCGACTTGGCCTTGAGCGCGCGGTATTCCGGCAGGTAACGGCCAGCCTGACGCATGATCCAGACGGGCGTCCGGTCGTGCGGGGCGCGTCGGAGGGCGGCGAGGAGGCGTTCGCGCGAGGTCATCAGGTGGCCTTCAGCCAATCCTGCGGTTTCAGATAATGCGAGACTAGTCGTTCCTCCGGCGTGCCCGGCTGCGGCTGGTGGCAGTAGCGCCACTGCACCCGGGGCGGCAGGGACATGAGGATGGATTCCGTGCGACCGCCAGACTGGAGGCCGAAGATGGTGCCGCGGTCGAAGACGAGGTTGAACTCGACGTAACGCCCACGGCGCACCTCCTGCCACTGCTTCTCGCGTTCGCCGTAGGGCGTGTCCTTCCGACGGCGCAAGATCTCCGCATAGGCGGGACCGTAGGCGTCGCCGACCTTCCGGGTGAGCGCGAAGGCCGCGTTGTAGCCCCCTTCGTGGAAGTCATCGTAGAAGACGCCGCCCACCCCGCGGGCCTCCCCGCGATGCTTGAGCAGGAAGTAATCATCGCACCAAGACTTGAACTTCGGGTAGAGCGGGCCGGTCGCGGTCTGCGCCGCGCGGTGCCAGGAGACCGCGTCCTCGTCGAAGCCGTAATAAGGGGTGAGATCGAAGCCGCCGCCGAACCACCAGACCGGATCGGGCCCCTCGGTGGAGAAAAACCTCACGTTCATGTGGGAGGTCGGGCAGTAGGGGTTGAGAGGGTGATGCACCACCGACACCCCCATGGCGCGGAAGGCGCGGCCGGCGAGCTCGGGGCGGGCGGCGGTAGCGGAGGGCGGCAGGGACTTGCCGCGGACGTCGGAGAAGTTCACTCCGCCCTTCTCGATGACGGCTCCGCCCGAGATGACGCGCGTGCGGCCTCCGCCCCCTTCGGCGCGAGCCCAATCGTCGGTGAAATAATGGGCCTTGCCATCGACTTCCTCCAGCAGGCCGCACAGGCGGTCCTGCAGGCCGAGGAGGTAGGTTCGGACGGATTCCGTGTCCATGCGACGATGCTCGCACCGTACCCTCCCCGGGGTCAACGGAGCGTTTGGCCGGCCGACGATTCCATGCCCGCTAATCCCCCCTATGCGTCACGCTCCTCCCGCCTTGATGCCGGCCCGCATACGTCGCACGTTGAAGCCGTGCCGGGACTCCCATTCAAGATTCTGCTGGTCCTCTGCCTCGGCGGCGTCTTCGCGGTGCTGCTGCCCTGGATGGCCTGGCGCCGGCTGCTGTCCCTGCGTCGGGCTCACGGCGGCGCGCTCCTCGTGCGGGGCGTGAGCGGGGCGCAGGCCGCGCGCATCGTGCTGCTGCGCGGCGAAGTGCCCCAGGTGGACGTCGATGAGACCTCCCTGACGGTGAACGATTTCTACTCCGCGCACGAACCGGCCGTCAAACTGTCGCCGGAGACGTATCACGGAAGGACGCTGTTCGACGTCGCCCGCGCGGCGCGTCTCGCGGGTCACGCGCTGCAGCACCGCGACCGGAAGCTCGGCGGGCTCTCCGCATGGGACTCCTTCATGATCCTCTGGGGCAACGCCTGGCCGGTGCTGTTCGTGCTCCTGGCGCTGGGCGGACGCGGACGCATCCTCTGGGCCTGCGCCGGCTTCGGAGTCCTCGCCATGGTCCTGGCCTTCGCCCACCTGCTCAAGCATGCGCACGTCAAGGACGCCGCGCGACGCGGACGAGCAGAACTGGAGAGCGCGAAACTGCTGGACGGGCATCCGCCCGAGGAGGTCGAGGCCGCCTTCACGGCCGCCTGCATGGAGCACCTCGCCCTGCCCTATTCCCGTACGTGGTGGAAACTGCTTCTATTCCGCTGAAGCAGACGCAATAGCTCCCGGAGAGCCGCTTAGCCTGTTGCCATCGGTTGCGTCCGGAGAGAGAACGGGGTCATGAGCGAGCGCGCGACCTTCCCGAGCCGGACGGCCTACCTTTTCATCGGCGTGCCGGCCTCGCTCCTAGCCACCTCGCTGGTCACGGCGCGCCTGACCCCGGCCCTCAACAGGATGCTTTCCCGCGGCTGGACGGATAACATGGAGTCCTACGAGATGCTGCTCCTGGCCGCCGGCCTCGTCTCCTTGGCGGCGTCCTTCGTCATGGCCACGCTGCGAGCCGGCCGGCTCGGCTGGTCGCTCGCCCCTCTCTGGGGCGCGCTTTCCTGCGTGCCCATCCTCGGCGCGGGCGTCGCCTTCTGGCTCGGCTCCGCCTCGGACGAGGACGAAGGCGATGGCGTCTGGAGGCTGGCGGGACGTCTGGCCGTGCCGGCCGCGATCTGCTGGCTGTGCGTCGCGGCCTTCAGCTGGGGCACGGCGTATTTGGTCAGTGAGCACAATGACCACCGGCCCGGCGGGGAATCCGCCGTCGGATACCTCATCTACAGCGCCGTCATCCTGGCGCCGCTCGCCACGGGATTCGTCGTCGGCCTGATCGCCGGTCGCGCGGGACGGAGCTGCGGACACTCCGTCGGCGCGGCCGTCTGCACCTTGGCAGCCGTCATGACGATGCTCGGCTTCGCGGCGATGGAAGGCGTGGTCTGCATGATGATGGCGGCCCTCCCGGCCCTCGTCCTATGCGTCATGGGTGCGATCATCGGACACATCGTCGGAGGACGCACGACCATGGCGGAGGGACGCATGCAGTCGGCGGCCTGGCTGACGCTGCTGGCCTTGGCCGGCGGTGAGCGCTTCGCTCCGCCCTCACCCCTTGAGGACGAGGTCAGCTCCGTCGTGACCATCGACGCCACGCCGGCCGCGGTCTGGGCCCAGCTCAAGGACATCCGCGGCCTGCCCGAGCCCACGGAGACCCTCTTCGTGCTGGGAGTGGCGCATCCGCTCGAAACCTACGTCGAAGGAGAAGGCGGGGTCGGTGCCCGCCGGGTCTGCCGTCTGAGCACGGGCGACATGCCTGAGCTCATCACGGTCTGGAAGCCGGGCGAAGAACTGCGCTTCAAGGTCCTGGAGACGCCCGCCCCGATGAAGGAGGCCGCACTCCTCGGACGGGAGATCGACGCCCCTCACCTGCATGGCAGCTACGCGGGCCTGGAGGGCGGATTCCGGCTCGAAGCCCTGCCCGACGGACGCACGCGCCTCACCGGCACCAGCCGCTACCTGCTCAACCTCGCGCCGGCCTCCTACTGGAACCTTTGGACGCGCGAAATCGTCTCGCAGGTGCAGCTACGCGTGATGAACCACGTCAAGGCCCGCGCCGAGGCACGCTGATCGTTCAGACGCGCCTCACGCCGTCGACCAGACGCGCGATGCCCAGGGGGTTCGACTCCTTGAGCTCGTCCGGCAGCGCCGCGTCAGCGAAGCCCTGGTAGCAGACCAGGCGCGTGAAACGGTAGATGGCATTGGAGCCGACCGAGGTCGTGCGTCCGTCGGACAAGGAGGGATAGGGTCCGCCGTGGACGATGGCGTGCGAGACTTCGACGCCGGTGGGGAATCCGTTGAGGATGACGCGACCGGCGAGTTCGCTGAGACGCGCGAGCAGCGCCTGCTGCTGCGGCAGCTCGGCATCCGAAGCGTGCAGGGTGGCCGTAAGGCTGCCCTCCATCGATTCGAGGGCGCGATGCAGCTGGGCGAGGTTGTCGCAGACCACCACGAGCGAACAGGGGCCGAAGACCTCCTCGTGCAGCGTGCCGTCGGCGATGAAGTCGGACGCTGAGACCTGCAGCAGCGCGGCCTGGGCGCCGCAGGAACGGTCGCTGGACGGCCCGGTCGCCAGCACGCGTACGCCCTTACGCGCGGATCGGGCGGCAACGGCCGCGGCGTAGGCGCGCCGGATGCCTGGGGTGAGCATAACGCCCTCCGGCGCGGCGGCGAAGAGCGAGGCGAGTTTTGCGATGAAGGCCTCCGCGGCGGCGGAGCGCACGAGGAGGAGCACGCCGGGCTGGGTGCAGAACTGGCCCACGCCCAGGGTGCAGGAGCCGACCATGCCGGAGGCGACGGCCTCACCACGCGAGGCCAGCGCACCTTCGAGAAGCACGACGGGGTTCACGCTGCTCATCTCGGCGTAGACAGGGATGGGCAAAGGCCGGGCGGCGGCGAGGTCCATCAGGGCGCGGCCTCCCGCGCGGGAGCCAGTGAACCCGACTGCGCTGAGCGTGGGGTGCTTCACCAGACGTTGGCCCACGTCGCGTCCGTCGCCCTGCACCATCGAGAACGTGCCCTCGGGCAGGCCAACTTCGCGAACGGCGGAGACGACCAGTCCGGCCATGATCTCGGCGGTGCCGGGGTGGGCCTGATGCGCCACCACGACGACGGGGCAGCCCGCGGCGAAGGCCGACGCGGTGTCGCCGCCGGCCACGGAGTAGGCGAACGGGAAGTTGCTGGCGCAGAAGACCGCGACCGGGCCGAGCGGGCGGCACATCGAACGGTGGTCCGGCTTGGGCACGGGTTTCCGCTCGGGGTCCGCGTGCTCGATGCGCGCGTCGACCCACTCGCCCTTCTCAACCAGGGCGGCGAAGAGGCGGAGCTGTCCGACCGTCCGGCCGATCTCACCCTGGCAGCGGGCCTCGGGCAGCGCTGTCTCGCGCATGGCTCGGGCGGCGAGCGCCGGGGTAGCGGCGGCGACGCGGTCGGCGAGTGCACGGAGGAACGCGGCCTTAGCCTTGCCGGAAAGCGCGGCCAGGGCGGGGGCGGCGGCCGCGGCCAGTTCCGCCGCGCGGTCGACCTCATCGGCGTGTGCCGTGTGGAATGGCTCGGGCAGCTCGGAACCAGCGGCGGGGTCGAAGGCCCGCCAGGTCCGGCCGCCGACGCGGCCGCGGGTGAAGCCAATGAAGGAGAGGCCGGTGAGTGACGGGTCGCTGGACATGGACCCATTATTGGCGGGAGCAGGCGCCCTGAGTCGAGGCAAAGGACCGCCGGACGGAACTTCCCCCTTTTCCGGAGGTTTAAAATCATTAGTAAGACAAACGCCCCATGGCCTCCAGCCGCTCCTTCATCATCTTGACCGTCGGACTCTGCGTCCTGACCGGCATCGGCATCAGCCGCTACGCGACCCCGATCAAGGAGGCCGTGACGGAGGCGACCGCCGCCCAGACAAAGGCGCCCAAGCGCGCTTCCGCGGTCGACCCGGGCGGGGAGATCAAGGCGCGCAGCACCAGCGGTCTCGTGCTCAATTCCGAGGAGAACGTCCGGCCGGACTTCGACCGCAACAAGGAGATGGTGAAGGAGAAGTCCTCCGCCGCCAAGGCCGCGCTCGAGGAGAGGTTCGCGAGCTTCAACGACAACAGCCGCAAGATGGTCGAGGAGATCTCCGGCGGCGACCGCGACAAGATGCGGGCCGCGTTTGGCGCCGCCCTGCAGGACGAGAAGTTCAAGGAGTTGTTCCGCCGGAGGCACGAGCTGGAGGGGCAGTGGAAGACGGCGACCGACGGCGAAAAAGAGGGCATCATGCGGGAGATGGAGCTGATCCGCACAATCGGGCTCGCACGCCTCAAGGAGGAGATGGGGCGCATCAACGGAGCGCCGCAGGGCGACGGCCTGCCGCCCGGGGTTCGCGTCCAGTCGGTCACGCTGCCCGCCAATCAGAACGGGGCCGCGCCCGCGAACGCGCCCGACCCGGCTCCCTTTTCCAAGCGGCCGGTCATCATCCAGTGAGACGCTGACGTGGCCTCGTCCCGCGTCTGGCCCAACGCCCTGCTGGCCGCATTCATCGCGGCAGGCGTGACGTGGGCGCTGATGCGGGAAGACCCGGAGAAGGACGCGTCCGCAGCCCATGCGGGCCCCGCTCCGGGCCGCCCGGTCAAGACCGGGCCGGAGGTGAAGGGCTCAAAGCCCCGCAGCGCGGCCGACCTGAAGCTGAATCCGAGGGACAACGTGGTCTCCGCCCCGGCCGAATTGCGTAAGGCCTTGGTCGTGCAGGAGGGGGTGCGGGTGATCAACGAGCTCAAGGCGGCCCACCCGGCGACCTTCGACGCCGCGGCCAAGCGCTGGATTGAGACGCCTCGGGTCAAGGAACTCATCAAGGAGTGGCAGGCGCTGGAGGCCGGCTGGAAGGACGCCACCGAGGAGGCCCGTGAGGCGAGGCTGCCGGACGCCAAGGCGATGTGGGATGAGGCGATGGCGCTGCTCCGCGCCGAAGTGGCGAGGCCAGCGCCTGAGCCCGTGGTCACGCGGTGAGCGTACCGCGAAATTCCGTCAGCACGTCGCGGATGCGGACGAAGCCGGGGCCACGGAGTCCGGTCGACTCGTCCATGTACAGGTCGCGTCGCACCTCCACCATGATCGCGCTCACGCGCGCATCACGGCCCAGGAAGGCCGCAGGCACCATTGCGCCGCTGAACGGCACGTTGACGCCGACCTTGAAGCCGTGGGCGCGGAAGAATGCCTCGGCTTCGTTGAGCAGTGCGGTCGGCGTGTGTCCGGGCTCGGTGCCCAGGCCGATCTCCGGCGGATCGCCGAAATCCCGCTGCGTGGGCAGCGCGCGCGAGGGAAAAGAATGCGCGTCCAAAACGACGCAGCGGCCGAAACGCTCCAGCCTCAGCCGTGCGGCGTCATCGAGCCGACGGTGATGCGGCCGGTAATGGGCCTCGATTAGAGCCTCCCTCCTTTCCGGCGACAGTGAACGCAGGAGCCGGCCATCGGTCGTGCTTACATAGGTCGCCCCCATGCCGACCTTGGCGCAGGGCTCGCGAGCGTCATCCTCATAACGCTCCACGTCCACCACCAGCCGGGAGATTCGGGCAGCAATCACGTCCTCCGGGTCCGCACCCCGCCCGTAGAGCTTATCCGTGAACCAGTCCGTCAGCCTGAGCCTCTCGAAGGCCAGAACCTCCTCTGAAACGAGGAAATCCCCCTTTACCGCCTCCGGAACGAGGTCGGCCGCGTGCGGAATATGAAGCAGGAGCGGGGTCACCCCTCCACCCTGCCCCCCGACGGAGAAGGGCGCCAGCCGCCGAAGCGTCATAAATCAAATAAGTGTTTGAAACTCCCCGGTCCTTCGGGGGTTATGTGGGTGCATCCCCATACACACATGAAGCACCTCCTCACCATTCTCGCGCTCGTCCTCTCGGTCGGCGTCGCCACCGCCCAGGAAAAGAAGCCCGAAGGCCAGCCCCCTGCCAAGAAGGAAGGCAAGGGCGAAAAGAAGGGCTCGGCCCGCCCCGAAGGCGTGGACGAAGCCACCTGGAAGAAGTTCCAGGACGCCATGAAGGCCGCCCAGTCCGACGACGCCGTCAAGGCCGCCAAAGCCAAGCTCGCCGAGGCCAAGTCCGAAGACGAGAAGAAGGAAGCCGGCAAGGCCCTCCGCGAAGCCACCAAGGCCGCCGTCCTCAAGGCCGACGCCTCCCTCGCCGAAGTCTTCGCCAAGCTCGAAGCGGCCGGCAAGGGCAAGGGCGGCAAGGGCGGAGAAAAGAAGAAGAAGAAAGAGTAATCCTTCCTTCAGCCACGAACGAACCCCGGAGACCCCGGGGTTCTTTTTTGCCCGGATCGGCACTCGGCGAGCACCGGAGGAGCGGACCGGAGGACCATCAGGTTAAAAGGCCCGATGCGGCCGTTTTCGGCTCGATTCGTTTGAACTTCGCAACTCGTGCGGTGTTATAGGTGCAGCATGAAGCCCCTGTTCCTGTCCGTCCTCACCCTGTGCCTGGCCGTCCTGGCTTCGGCTGAGGACAAGCCCGCCAAGCCCCAGGTCCAGCCGCCCGCCGCGAAGAAGAAGGCGGGCAAGAAAGTCGCCGGCAAGGCGGCGCCCTTCGTTCCGGAGAAGGTCGAGGGGGTATCCGAAGAGCAGCTGGCCAAGATCCGGGAGCAGCTCCCGAAGGCCTACATGAGCGACGGCGCCGCCGCGGCCCGCAAACGGCTGGCTGAACTCAAGGAGCAGACTGAATTCGCCTCGGCCCTGGAGAAGAAGGACATGAGGACGGACTTCGAGAACGCCACCTACGACATGCGCAAAGCGCTCAAGGAGGCCATGATCGCCGCGGACCCCGCCATCGAGAAGGGCGCGGTCGACCGGGTGTTCGCCGAAATCGAGAACATCAACCGCGAACGCGCGGAAGCCGCCAAGGCCGCCAAGGGCAAGGATGCGCCGAAGGGCAAGACTCCCCCGAAACCGTTCCCCTTCGGCGAGAAGAAGCCCGAGGAAAAGAAGTGACCGAAATTTCACCCGCATAACACCATGTCATTCCGCGAAATCCTCCCCCTGATCATGGCCGCCGCCCTGGGCAGCGCCGCCACCTACATCGCCGTGCGCCCTGCCGCGCCCGCCGAGACGAAGTCAGCCAAGATCGAGGCGCGCGAGCCGGCCGCTCCCGTCAAGACCGTCGCGGCCGCCCCGCTCGAACAGCCCGCCGCACCCGCCCCTGAGGCGCCCAAGGGCGAAGCCCCGAAAGGTCAGTTCGGCGGCCGCTTCAAGGGCGGACAGGGGATGCTTCCCGACGTCGAGGGCGTGGCTCCGGAAGTGATGGCCAAGTTCCGCGCGGCCTCCATGAAAGCCTTCCAGGATGAAAGCGTGCGGGAGATTTTCACCAAGATGAGCGACCTGCGGAAGCGTCTCGAATACGCCTCGGAAAACGAGAAGCGTGACGCAGCCCAGGATTTTCAGGCCCTCTTCGGCGACCTGCGCGAAGCCCAGAAGAAGGCGGTCATGGCCGCCGACGGTTCCCTCGAGGCCAAGGACGTAGACACCATCCTCGACGCCCAAGCCGAACGCTTCCGGGAACGGATGCAGCAGGGGAAGAAGAAGTAAGCCGAGGCGCAGGTAGGGCTGACCGCCCTCGGTCAGCCGCTGCATCAGGGGACACGTGGGCACGGTGACACGTGGGCACGGGCGCACCTCTTGCCTCTCGGCTGCCCTGCCCCCAGTGGATACCCCCTCTCCATCTCGCCTTTGCACCTCAACTGCCCCTGTCCCCGCGGCCATGCCGCGCCGGTAGGGACGTGATTGCCATCACGTCCGTGGGCCTACGGGCGCCGGGCAGGTCGGTCGACTTGCCCGGCGCGACTCGCCTGCCTCGGCGAACGGCGGCCATGGCAATGGCCGCCCTACCTCTCCCACTGTCCCCGCCCCTGTCCCTGCCCCTGTCCCTCGAAGTCAGCCCCTACCCTCGGCCGCCCTGCGTCGGCCTTACCCAAGACCGGATGATCCGCTGCGGATCTGTCATCGATTCAGCCATCCGTCATCCGTCATCTGTCATCTCCCTGTCCCTGTCCCTGCCCCCATCTCCCTCTAAGCACCCACATCTGGCTGGAACTCCCCCGCCCTTCGGCCATCTAATCGGAGCATGATTCCCCGTCTGCTCGGCCTGACCAGCCTATCCCTCCTCTTCACCGTCTCCGCCCTCCGTGCCGAGACGGTCTTCATCGAGGCCGAATCCCTCGACCAGCACGGCGGGTGGAAGCTCGACACCCACTTCACCCACATCGTCGGGTCGCCCTACCTTCTGGCCCATGGCCTGGGACGGCCGGTGGCCGACGCCACGGGTGCCTTCCGGGCCCCCGTCGCCGGAGAATATCGCGTCTGGGTGCGCACCAAGGACTGGGTCGCCCCGTGGAAGGCCCCCGGCGCCCCCGGTCGCTTCCAGGTCGTCATCAACGGACGCGCCCTCGAGACCGAGTTCGGCACCAAGGGCGCCGACTGGCACTGGCAGGACGGCGGCAAGATCTCCCTCACCGCAGGCGAGCACAGGCTGGCCCTGCATGACCTGACCGGCTTCGACGGACGCGTCGACGCCATCGTGCTGACCACCGATGCCTCGACTCCGCCGGACGCCGCTCAGGGCCTCGAGAAGTATCGCCACGGCTTCATCAATCCCGACGGCCCGGAGGACGCCGGTGAATTCGACCTCGTGGTCGTCGGCGGCGGCTACGGCGGCCTCGGCGCCACCCTTTCCGCGGCCCGTCAGTCGCTTCGCGTGGCCCTCATCCAGGACCGCCCCGTGCTCGGCGGCAACGGCAGCTCCGAGATCGGCGTCTGGGCCATGGGAGGCACCATGCGCGGCAAGTTCCCGCACCTCGGCGAGATGATCGAGGAGATCGCCGACCGCGCCCCCGACAGCCCCGGCCGCGTCGACTCCTTCGCCGACGACCTCAAGGAGCGCGTCGTGCGCGCCGAGAAGACCGTCTCGCTCTTCCTCAACCACTACGCCACCGGCGTGACGATGAAGGACGGCCGCATCGCCTCGGTGACCGCCATCGACACCCGCACGGGCCGCCAGCGCGTCTTCCGCGGCAAGTTCTTCGCCGACACCACCGGCCACGGCCACCTCGGCGCGGCGGCCGGCGCGGACCTCGAGATCGAACCCAAGGGACGCATGGGCATGTCCAACATGTGGTTCTACCAGAACGAGGCCACGCCCCAGGCCTGGCCGGCCACGCCCTGGGCGCTGCCCCTCGAGATGGGCGACTTCCCGACCCTGCAGCGCTCGAAGTCGTTCCTCGAGGACAAGCCGTTCTACAAGGCCGAGTGGTTCTGGGAATCGGGCTTCGACAAGGACCCGATCAAGGACCTGGAGCTGATTCGCGACTGGAACCTCCGCGCGATGTACGGAGCCTTCTCCGCGCTCAAGACCGGCCAGGACAAGGACCGCCACGCCAACGCCGCCCTCAAGTGGGCCTCGCACGTGGGCGGGCCCCGCGAATCCCGCCTGCTGCGCGGCGACATCGTGCTGACCGGCCCCGACATCGTCGCCAAGCGCGAGTTCCCCGACGGCACGGTGCCCACCACCTGGGACATCGACCTCCACTACCCGCGCGAGCAGTACGCCGCCAAGTTCCCGGACAACCCCTTCATCTCCCGCGCGGCCTTCGGCGCCCGCGGCGCCGAGGGCAAGGCCGCGGTCGACCGCCGCAACGGCTACCCGCTGCCCTACCGCCTGTTCTACTCCCGCAACATCCCCAATCTGTTCATGGCCGGACGGCACATCTCCGTCACCCATGAGGCCCTCGGCACGGTGCGCGTGATGCGCACCATCGGCATGATGGGCGAAGTCGTCGGCAAGGCCGCCTACCTGGCCGTGCGCGAAGGCACCACGCCCCGCGGCGTCTATGAGAAGCACCTCGCCGAACTGCTGCAGCTCCTCGAGCAGCCCGGCCGCATGCGCCGCGACTCCCTCGCCGCCTCCCTGCGGCTCGACGGCTCGATCGCCGACTTCAAGGCGCTGCCGGTCGGCCGCATGAACCGCGACCTGCATGGCGACGCCGCGCCCGAGAAGATGGGCGAGCACGAGCTGGCCCTGCTCAAGAAGATGCCTGGCGTGGTAGCCGACGACTCCGACGCCAAGTTCACGGGCAAGTGGACCAAGGGCGAAGGGCTGCCCCACTACGGCATCGGCTACCACTACGCGGGCAAAGGCGCCAACACCGCGCGCTTCACGCTCAACGTGCCCAAGGCGGGACGCTACGAACTGCGTGTGCACTTCACGGGCCACGAGAACCGCTCGCCCAACGCGCTCGTCATCCTCGAACGCGCCAGTGCCAAGCCGGTCGAGAAGCGCATCGACCAGACGCACGGCGAACTGGAGAAGCCCATGGTCATCGGCGCCTACGACTTCACCGCCGGTGAGCACGCGGTCGTGCTCTCCACCACCGGCGTGAAGGGCAACGTGCACGCCGACCTGGTGCAGCTGGTCCCGGTGAACTGAGCGATGGCCTCGGGCGCCCAGGCCTGGCTCGCCCGCCTCTGGAGGCCGCTTGCGCTCGGCGCGGCGGCCTTCCTGCTTCATGCCTCGGACCCGGCGGCGGGCGACCCGCCAGCGCTCTCGCTGGCCCAGGCGCGCGCGTTCTTCCCTGACGCCTCCCGGCTCAAGGCCGCGGCGGACCGCTCGGTGCTCGCACTCGACGCCTTCGGCAACCGGGTTGGGCGTCTGGTCACGACTTCGCCGGAGGCCGACCGCATCGTGGGCTACTCCGGCCCGACCAACGTGCTCGTGGCGCTCGACAACGACGACCGGGTGCTCGGCATCCGCATCCTCTCGAGCGAGGACACGGCGGCCCACGTCGCGCAGCTGAAGTCCGACCCGGCCTTCGCGACCTCGTTCACGGGCTGGACGCCCCGCACGCGCCCGGCCCCGAAGCTCGAAGGGATCGCCGGCTCGACGCTCACAGCCTACGCGGTCGCGGAATCCGTCCAGCAGCGGCTGTCCGGCACCTACGCCTCGCTGCGCTTCCCCACGCCGCTCTCGGTCGAGGAGGCGAAGGCCGCCGGCTTCACGGACGCGGCCGCGCTCGAAAGCGGCTCACCGCGCCTCGGCTGGCATCGGGTCAGGGACGCCGCGGGCTCCACGCTTGGCTTCCTCGTGCGCACGTCCCCCTCGGGCGACGAGGCCACGGGCTACGCGGGGCCGACGGACACGCTCGCGGCGGTCGCGCCGGACGCCCGCACGATCCGCCAGGTGCTCATCCGCTCGACCTACGACACCGCCGATTACGTGCGTCGGGTGAAGGAAGACCCGGCCTACCTCGCCTCGCTGGCGAAATGGGACGTCGAACAGTGGGCGACGCTCGACTTCAACCAGGCCGGACTGGAAGGCGTAGCGGGCGCGACGATGACGAGCTTCGCGGTCGCGGAAGGGTTGCGCCGCAGGTTCGCCGATGACCGCCGCGCCGCCGCCGCGGCCAAGGAGGAACGTGTGACCTGGGTGCGTCGCGCCGCCGCCGGCCTGCTGCTGCTCGGCGCGCTGGCAATGGCGTTCACGCGGCTGAACGGAAAACCTTGGCTCCGGACGGTCTGGCAGGTGGCGCTGGTCGGTGGCACGGGCCTCTGGCTCGGCCAGCTGGTCTCACTCGGACTCTACTCCGGCTGGGCGCGGCACGGCCTGCCCTGGAAAGCCGCCCCCGAACTGGTCGTGCTGGGGGCGATCGCCCTCCTGGTGCCCTGGGCGACCCGTAAGCAGATTTATTGCTACCATGTCTGCCCCCACGGGGCCGCCCAGGAGCTCCTAGGGCGCTTCAGGAGCCTCCACTGGCCCCTGACAGGCAAGACCCACGCCTGGCTGTCCAAAGTGCCCTCTTGGAGCCTCGGAGCGGCCTTTCTGATCGCCCTGGCCCTGCCCGCCTTCGACCTCAACCGGGTCGAACCCTTCGATGCCTGGATTCTGGGGATTTCAGCCTCCATCCCACTCGGGCTGGCGGTCCTCGGGCTGGGGGCCTCGGTCTTCATCCCCCAGGCCTATTGCAAATATGGGTGCCCCACCGGTGCGCTTCTGAAGTTCGTCCGCACGACCGCCTCGGACGAGGGCTTCACCCGTCGCGACGGCGTGGCGCTGGCGCTGCTCACCGTGGGTGGCGCCCTGGTCTGGGCCCGGCCCGAAGCGTCGCTGCCCGAACCCCCGTCCCCGACGGTGACCGAGATCCATGGCGCCGCCTTCGGCACGACGTGGACGGTCAAGGTGCGCGGCGACGGCTTCGACGTCGACATCCTCAAGCGCGAGCTGGAGGCGGAGGCCGGGCGCGTGGAGTTCTCGCTCTCTCACTGGCGCGACTCCTCGGGCACCCATGACTTCAACGCACGGGGCACCCTCCGGCCTTTCGGCATCACGGATGAACTGATGCAACTGGTGCTGCTCGGACGACGGCTCGGCGAGGCCACCGGCGGCGACTACGACCTCACGGTGGCGCCGCTGCTCGACCTCTGGGGCTACGGACCTTCGGGCAAGCGCGCCACGGCACCGACGGACGCGGAGATCGCGACGGTCCTGCCCGCGGTCGGCTGGACCAATCTCGTCACCGACACCAAGGCGCTCACGCTGGCGAAGAAGCACCCGCGCACGGCCCTCGACCTGGGCTCGCTGCTCCAGGGCCACGCAGCGGACCGCCTTGCGCAGATCCTCAAGGCGGAGGGCCACGACGAATTTCTCATCGAAGTCGGAGGCGAACTTCTCGCCGCCGGCAGCTGGCGGGTCGGCGTCGAAGATCCCATGAATCCCGGGCGCCAGCTCGACACGCCGAAACTCAAGGACCGCGCACTGGCGGTCTCGGGACTCTATCGCGCCCGTCGCAAGCTCGAGGGACGCGAGGCCGGACACATCCTCTCTCCCCGCACCGGCAAGCCCGTCACGCCCACCTTGGAGATGGCGGCCGTCTACGCCTCAAGCTGCGTCGTCGCGGATGGTTGGTCGACCGCGCTTATGGCGGCCGGCTTCGACAAGGCCAGGCAGATTGCGGAGCGCGAGAAACTCGACGTCATCCTCGTCACCACCGACGGCAAAGTGTGGAGAAGGTGATTGTCTAAGTTATTAGGGGCAGGGACAGGGGCAGGGGCAGGAATGAAGCGATGATGGAAGGCTGCGTTTAGGGCTGAATGGAGGGCTGAATGGAGGGCTGAATGGAAGAGGGACACGTGGGCACGGGCGCACCTCTTGCCTCTCGGCCGCCCTACCCCTGCCCCTGTCCCTACCCCTGCCCCTGCCCCTGCCCCTGCCCCTGTCCCTGCCCCTGCCCCTGCCCCTGTCCCTGTCCCTGTCCCTGCCCCTGCCCCTGTCCCTGCCCCT